>CAZNGO010000051.1:0-55737 GCA_964572805.1 uncultured Rhizobium sp.
CCCCTCCGTCCGCGGCACCGCGATGAACCCGATCGACCACCCGCATGGCGGCGGCGAAGGCCGCACCAAGGGCGGCCGTCATCCTGTCACCCCCTGGGGCAAGGGCACCAAGGGCAACAAGACCCGCACCAACAAGCGCACGACGCAGTTCATCGTGCGCACCCGCAAAGGCAAGGCGAGCTAACCCATGACCCGTTCCGTTTGGAAAGGCCCGTTCGTTGACAGCTACATCCTGAAAAAGGCTGAAGCCGCCCGCGCGTCCGGCCGCAAGGATGTGATCAAGACCTGGTCGCGCCGCTCCACCATCCTGCCGCAGTTCGTCGGCGTCACCTTCGGCGTCTATAACGGCCAGAAGCACATTCCGGTGCTGGTGACCGAGGACATGGTCGGCCACAAGCTGGGCGAATTCTCGCCCACCCGCACCTTCCACGGCCATACCGGCGGCGGCGACAAGAAGGCGAAGAGGGCCTGATGGGCAAGGAATCACGCGCGCGCGTCCTCAAGGACAACCAGGCGATGGCGGTCGCCCGCAACATTCGCGTTTCCCCGCGCAAGCTCAACCTGGTGGCGCAGCAGATCCGCGGCAAGCGGGTCGAGCGCGCCCTCAACGAGCTCACCTTCTCGCGCAAGCGCATTGCCGGCGCGGTCAAGAAGGTGCTGCAGTCGGCCATCGCCAACGCCGAGAACAACCATGATCTCGACGTCGATGACCTGGTCGTCAAGGAAGCCAGCGTCGGCAAGAACCTGGTGATGAAGCGCTTCCATGCCCGCGCCCGCGGCAATTCGGGCGGCATCGAGAAGTTCTTCAGCCAGATCACCATCGTGGTCGAGGAAATCGCCGAGGAGAAGAAGGCGGACGCCGCTCCCGCGAAGAAGTCATCTGGCAAGAAGCCCGCCGCCAAGAAGCCGGCGGCCAAGGCCAAGAAGGAAGCTGCCTAATGGGTCAGAAAGTCAATCCGATCGGCCTGCGCCTGGGCGTCAACCGCACCTGGGATTCGCGCTGGTATGCCGGCAAGAAGGAATACGGCAAGCTGCTGCAGGAAGACATCAAGATCCGCGACTATCTCAGCGACAAGCTGAAGGCCGCCGGCGTCTCCCGCGTGGTGATCGAGCGTCCGCACAAGAAGTGCCGCGTCACCATTCATTCCGCCCGTCCCGGCGTGGTGATCGGCAAGAAGGGCGCCGACATCGAGAAGCTGAAGAGTGACGTTCAGAAATACACCACCGACGAGGTGCACCTGAACATCGTCGAAATCCGCAAGCCCGAAATCGACTCCAAGCTGGTGGCCGAGAACATCGCCCAGCAGCTCGAGCGCCGCGTCGCCTTCCGCCGCGTCATGAAGCGCGCGGTGCAGACCGCCATGCGCCTGGGCGCGCTGGGCATCCGCATCACCTGCTCGGGCCGCCTCGGCGGCGCCGAGATCGCCCGCGTCGAATGGTATCGCGAAGGCCGCGTGCCGCTGCACACGCTGCGCGCCGACATCGACTTCGGCGTCGCCACCGCTTTCACCACCTATGGCACCTGCGGCGTCAAGGTCTGGATCTTCAAGGGCGAGATCATGGAACACGATCCCTTCGCCACCGAGAAGCGCCAGGCAGGCGAGGGCGAAGGCAATCGCGGCCGTGACCGCGAGCGCGAACGCGCCCCGGCCGCCGAGTAAAGAGAAGAACCATGCTGTCACCCAAGCGCACCAAGTTCCGCAAGCAGTTCAAGGGCCGCATCCACGGCCCGGCCAAGGCCGGCACCTCGCTCGCCTTCGGCGCCTTCGGCCTGAAGGCGATGGAGCCGGAACGCCTCAACGCCCGCGAGATCGAGGCCTGCCGCCGCGCCATTACCCGCGAGATGAAGCGCGCCGGCCGCGTCTGGATCCGCATCTTCCCGGACGTGCCGGTGTCGAAGAAGCCGGCCGAAGTCCGCATGGGTTCGGGCAAGGGCGCGCCGGAATACTGGGTGGCCAAGGTCAAGCCGGGCCGCATCCTGTTCGAGATCGACGGCGTCGACCTGACGACCGCCAAGGAAGCGATGCGCCTGGGCGCCGCCAAGCTTTCCATCGCGACCAAGTTCATCACCCGCACGCTGTAAGAGAAGACCATGGCGAAGAAAGAAACCAGGGCGAAAGCCAAGAAGAAGGCCCCCAAGGCCGCCGGCAAGGTCGACACCTTCCGCGGCAAGAGCGCCGACGAGCTCAACACCCAGCTCACCGCCTTCCGCAAGGAGCAGTTCAACCTGCGCTTCCAGCGCGCCAACGGCCAGGTCGAGAACACCGGCCGCATCCGCATCCTGCGCCGCGACATCGCGCGCATCGAAACCGTGCTTACCGAGCAGCGCCGCGCTGCCGCGAAAGGTTAAGGCTCATGCCCAAGCGAATCCTGCAAGGCACCGTCGTTTCCGACAAGAACGCCAAGACCGTGGTGGTGAAGGTGGAACGCCGCTTCATCCATCCGGTGATGGGCAAGACCGTGCGCCGCAGCAAGAAGTACCACGCCCATGACGAGAAGGGGCAGTTCAAGGTCGGTGACACCGTCCGTATTCAGGAATGCCGGCCGCTTTCCAGGTTGAAGACCTGGGAAGTGCTGGAACGCGTCAGCAAGTAACGGCGCGGCCAAAGGAGTTGAAGTCATGATCCAGATGCAAACTGAGCTCGATGTCGCCGACAATAGCGGCGCCAAGAGCGTTATGTGCATCAAGGTGCTGGGCGGTTCGCACCGGCGCTATGCCGATGTCGGCGACATCATCGTGGTCTCGGTGCAGGAAGCGATTCCGCGCGGCCGCGTCAAGAAGGGCGAAGTGCTCAAGGCTGTCGTGGTTCGCACCGCCCATGGCGTGCGCCGGCCCGACGGTTCGCTGATCCGCTTCGACGGCAATGCCGCCGTGCTGGTCAACAACCAGGGCGAGCCGATCGGCACCCGCATCTTCGGACCGGTCACCCGCGAACTGCGCAACAAGAACCAGATGAAGATCATTTCGCTCGCGCCGGAGGTGCTGTGATGGCCGCCATTCGCAAGGACGATAACGTCATCGTCATTTCCGGCCGCGACAAGGGCAAGAAGGGCAAGGTCCTGAAGGTGTTCCCCAAGGAAGACCGCGCCCTGGTCCAGGGCGTCAATGTCGTCAAGCGTCACCAGCGCCAGACCCAGCGCGAGCAGGGCGGCATCGTCTCCAAGGAGTCGCCGATCCATCTTTCCAACATCGCGCATGTTGATCCCAAGTCGGGCAAGGCGACGCGCATCGGGTTCAAGACCATGGCCGACGGCAGCAAGGTCCGCTTCGCCAAGAAGTCGGGAGAAGTGATCGATGTCTAGTACGGGCGAAAGCAAGAATCCCAAGGAAGCCCAGAAGGCCCAGGCGAAGGCCGAGAAGGCTTCCAAGCGGCGCGAAATCAACACCGGCACCAATGTGGCGGTGGGCGAGCATGCGCGCGAGGCCGGTTACGTGCCGCGCTTCAAGAAGCGCTACAACGAGACCATCAAGCCCGAGCTGATGAAGAAGTTCGGCTACACCAACGCCCTGCAGGTGCCGAAGCTCAACAAGGTGGTGCTGAACATCGGCGCCGGCGAGGCCGCCTCGGACGGCAAGAAGATCATGCAGGCGGTGAACGACCTTACCGCCATCGCCGGCCAGAAGGCGATCCAGACCCGTTCCAAGAAGGCGATCGCGCAGTTCAAGATCCGCGAAGGCCTGCCGATCGGCGCCAAGGTGACGCTGCGCGGCGACCAGATGTACGAGTTTCTCGACCGCCTGATCACCATGGCGCTGCCGCGCGTGCGCGACTTCCGCGGCATCAACCCCAAGAGCTTCGATGGCCGCGGCAACTACGCCATGGGCATGAAGGAGCATGTGGTGTTCCTCGAGATCGACTACGACAAGACCGAAACGGTGTGGGGCATGGACATCGTGGTCAACACTTCCGCGAAGACGGACGAAGAGGCCCGGGCGTTGCTCGAAGGCTTCCAGTTCCCCTTCGTCAAGAATTAAGGACGGACGAACATGGCGAAACAGAGCCAGATCAACCGGAACAAGAAGCGCGAGAAGCTGGTGGCGCAATATGCCGCCCGCCGTGCCGCGCTCAAGGCCGCGACCAAGGACCCCAAGCTGCCGGAGGAGGAGCGCTTCGCCGCCCACCTCAAGCTGGCCAAGCTGCCGCGCAATTCCTCCAAGGTCCGCATCCATCACCGCTGCGAACTCTCCGGCCGCCCCAAGGGCTATTACCGCAAGGTCAAGATGAGCCGTATCGCGCTGCGTTCGCTTTCCAATTTCGGCCAGATCCCCGGCATGACCAAGGCGAGCTGGTAAGGAGCAATCATGATCATCGATCCGATTGGCGATCTCATTACCCGCATCCGCAACGGCCAGATGCGGCGCATGTCCAAGATCAAGTCGCCCAATTCGCGGCTGCGCATCCGCCTGCTCGACGTGCTGCAGGAAGAAGGCTTCATCCGCGGCTATGCCGAAGTTGAAACCAAGGGCCACAAGGAACTGGAGATCGAACTCAAGTATCATGAGGGCGAGCCGGTGATCCGCGAACTGAAGCGTGTTTCCACGCCCGGCCGCCGGGTCTATTCCTCGGTCAGCGAGCTCAAGCCCCATCGTCAGGGCCTGGGCGTTTCCATCCTTTCCACGCCGCAGGGCGTGATGACGGACAACTCCGCCCGCGAGAAGAATGTCGGCGGCGAAGTTCTCTGTCAGGTGTTCTAAGGAGCCGCCATGTCCCGTATCGGCAAGAAACCCGTCGCGCTCCCGAAAGGCGTCACCGCCTCGGTCGAGGGCCAGACCGTCAAGGTCAAGGGCCCCAAGGGCGAACTCAGCGTCAAGCTGGTGCCGGAAGTCAGCGTCGCGCTGCAGGATGGCGCCATCGCCGTCGCGGCGCGCGAAGGCGCCGAGCGCGGCAGGCAGATGTGGGGCCTCTCGCGCACCCTGGTGAACAACCTGGTCGAAGGCGTCACCAACGGCTTCACCCAGAAGCTGGAGATCCAGGGCGTCGGCTACCGCGCCGCGGTGCAGGGCAAGACCCTGAACCTGCAGCTCGGTTTCTCCCACGACGTGCCCTATGCCATCCCGCCGGGCATCACCATCACCACCGAGAAGCCGACCATGATTTCGGTTTCCGGCATCGACAAGCAGCTGGTCGGCCAGGTCGCCGCCGAGATCCGTTCCTGGCGTCCGCCGGAGCCCTACAAGGGCAAGGGCGTGCGCTATGAAGGCGAATATGTCCGCCGCAAGGAAGGCAAGAAGAAGTAAGATGACCAACGCTCTCTTCAAAAAGCGCCAGTCGCGCACCCGCCATCACATTGGCGTCAAGTCGGACCGTCCGCGCCTGTCGGTGTTCCGTTCCGGCAAGCACATCTATGCCCAGGTGATCGACGACCGTAAGGCCATCACCGTCGCCGCCGCCTCGACCGCCGAGAAGGATGCCGGCGCGGCCAAGGGCTACAATGTCGAGGCCGCCGGCCAGGTCGGCAAGAAGATCGCCGAGCGCGCCAAGGCCGCCGGCGTCACCCAGGTCGTGTTCGACCGCGGGGGCTACATCTATCATGGGCGCGTCAAGGCGCTCGCCGAAGCGGCTCGTGAAGCCGGGCTCGACTTCTAAGGAACCTGAGATATGGCAGACGAACAGCAGGCGACCGAGAATACCGAAGCCCCCAGCGGCCGTGGCCGTGGCCGTGGCGAGCGTGGCGGAGAACGCGGCGGCCGTGAAGGCCGTGGCCGCGGCGAAGGCCGTGGGCGCCGGGACCGCGAGGAAAAAGACAGCGACCTGATCGACAAGCTGGTGCACATCAACCGCGTCGCCAAGGTCGTCAAGGGCGGCCGCCGCTTCGCCTTCGCCGCCCTGGTGGTGATCGGTGACGGCAACGGCCGGGTCGGCTTCGGCCATGGCAAGGCGCGCGAAGTGCCGGAAGCCATCCGCAAGGCCACCGACGACGCCAAGAAGGCGATGGTTCGCATTCCGCTCAAGGACGGCCGCACCATCCACCACGAAGTGCGCGGCCATCACGGTGCCGGCAAGGTGCTGTTGCGCCCGGCGCCGGCCGGTACCGGCATCATCGCGGGCGGCCCGATGCGCGCGGTGTTCGAGGCGCTGGGCGTCGGCGATGTCGTGTCCAAGTCGCTGGGCACCTCCAATCCCTACAACATGGTGCGCGCCACCTTCGACGCGCTGAAGAACCAGCAGAGCCCCCGCATGGTGGCGCAGCGCCGCGGCCGCTCGGTGGCGGAAATTCTGGCCCGGCGCGAGGATTCGACGTCCGAATCCGCGTCGGCGCAGTAAGGAACGACAGTCATGACCGGGAAAAAGACCATCACGGTGCGCCAGATCCGCAGCGCCGCCCGCCGTCCCGCCGTCCAGGCGGCGACGCTGCGCGGCCTCGGCCTGAAGAAGATGCACGCCACCCGCACGCTCGAGGACACCCCTTCGGTGCGCGGCATGATCCACTCGATTTCGCATCTGGTCGAGATCGTCGAAGACAAGAAGTAGCTGGTTGCCGGTCGCCAGCGCGTCCAGCGCGTGGCGACGCGGTGATGGAGAGTTGCAATGAAGCTGAATGAGATCAGGAACAATCCCGGCGCCCACAAGCGCAAGGACAAGCTCGGCCGCGGCTCCTCCTCGGGCCTGGGCAAGACCTCGGGGCGCGGCGTCAAGGGCGCCAAGGCGCGCACCGGCACCCAGGTGCACGGCTTTGAAGGCGGCCAGATGCCGCTGCACATGCGCATGCCCAAGCGCGGCTTCCGCAACATCTTCGCCAAGGACTTCTCGGAAGTGAATCTGGGCCGCCTCCAGAAGGCGATCGATGCCAAGCGCCTGGACGGCGGCGCCAAGATCACCGAGGAAGTCCTGCGCAAGGCCGGCCTGGCGCACAAGAGCCGCGACGGCGTGCGCCTGCTGGGCAAGGGCGAGATCAAGGCCAAGCTGACCATTGAAGTGGCGGGCGCCTCCGCCTCCGCCAGGGAAGCGGTCGAGAAGGCCGGCGGCAGCGTCACCACCACCTTCGCCAAGAAGACCTACGCCAACAAGAAGGGCGCCCCAGGCAAGCGCCAGACCCGCCGCGCCGAATCCGCCAAGAAGCGCGAGGCGCGCAAGGCTTAATGCAGGAGGGTGTGGCTTTCCGGTCCCTCGAAGGGGCGGCCGGGCCCCCCATATAAAGCCGGAATGCCGGTTCCGGAACCCGGCCCCGTCCGTTAGGGTGCCAATTACGGGACTTGGGCCCGATTTGGGAGCAGCCATGCCGTCAGCAGCCGAACAACTGGCCGCCAATTTCAGCTTCGGGAACCTGGGCAAGTCCCAGGAGCTGCGCCAGCGCATCTTTTTCACCCTGGGAGCGCTGATCGTGGCGCGCCTGGGCACCTATATCCCGATGCCCGGCATCGATCCGGTGATCCTGCAGCAGCAGATGACGCAGTCCGGCGGCGGCCTGCTCGACGTCTTCAACACCTTCGCCGGCGGCGCGGTCAGCCGCATGGCGATCTTCGCCCTCTCGATCATGCCCTACATCACCGCCTCGATCATCATCCAGGTGATGACCACGGTGTTTCCCGAGCTGGAAGCGCTGAAGAAGGAAGGCGAGTCGGGCCGCAAGACCCTCAACCAGTACACCCGCTACGCCACGGTCTTCATCGCCGCCATCCAGGCCTATGGCATCGCCATCGGGCTGGAGCATTTCAACAACGGCATCGTCATCCATCCCGGCTGGTATTTCCGGATCGAGTCGATGATCACGCTCACCGCCGGCACCATCTTCCTGATGTGGATCGGCGAGCAGATCACCGCCCGCGGCGTCGGCAACGGCATCTCGCTGATCATCTTCGCCGGCATCGTCGCCCGCCTGCCGCAGATTTTCCTGCAGACGCTGGAGCAGGTGCGCACCGGCGCGCTTTCCCCCGCCATGGTGGTGGTCTTCGCCGTCTTCGCGATCGTGCTGGTCGGCGTCATCGTCTTCATGGAACGGGCGCAGCGCCGGCTGTTCGTCAGCTATCCCAAGCGCCAGGTCGGCAACAAGGTCTTTGGCGGCGAGTCCTCGCATCTGCCGATCAAGCTCAATGTCTCGGGCGTGATCCCGCCGATCTTCGCTTCGTCCCTGCTGCTGCTGCCCTCGACCTATGCCAGCTTCAACGCCCAGAACATGCCGGAATGGCTGTCGATCGTGGTCACCTATCTCAGCCGCGGCCAGCCGCTCTACATCATCCTTTACGCGCTGCTGATCTTCTTCTTCTCCTTCTTCTACACCTCGGTGGTGATGCCGCCGGAGGAGACCGCGGAGAATCTGAAGAAGTATGGCGGGGTCTTTCCCGGCATCCGTCCCGGCAAGAAGAGCGCCGAGTTCATCGACTATACGCTCACCCGCGTCACCGTGGTCGGCGCGGCCTATCTGGCGGCGGTCTGCCTGATCCCGGAAATCCTGTTCTACGAATACAATACCAGCTTCACGCTGGGCGGCACCTCGATCCTGATCGTGGTCTCGGTCACCATGGACACGGTGGCGCAGATCCAGAGCCATCTGATTGCCCAGCAATATGAAGGGCTGCTGAAGAAGTCCAAGCTGCGGGGAGCGCGAAGGTGAACCTGGTACTGTTCGGACCTCCGGGGGCGGGGAAGGGCACACAGGCGAAAATCCTCACCGAGACACGGGGGCTGCCGCAACTCTCCACCGGCGACATGCTGCGCGCCGCCGTTACCGCGGGTTCGCCGCTCGGCCTGCGGGTCAAGTCCATCCTGGAAAAGGGCGAGCTGGTGCCCGATGCGCTGGTGATCGACATCATCGGCCAGCGCTACGACCAGCCCGACTGCGCCGGTGGCGCGGTGTTCGACGGTTTTCCCCGCACCATTCCCCAGGCCGAGGCCCTGGACAGGATGCTGGCCGCCCGCGGCCGCAAGATCGACCTGGTGCTGGAACTGAAGGTGGACGATGCGGTGCTGCTCTCCCGCGTCGAGGCCCGCATCAGGGCGGGGGGGGTGCTGCGCTCGGATGACACGCCCGAGACGCTGAAGCACCGCCTGGGGGTCTATTACAGCAATACCGCCCCCCTGATCGATTTCTACCGCGCCCAGGGCAAGCTCAAGAGCCTGGACGGCATGGCCCCCGTGGAGGCGGTCACGGCCCAGATCGCGGCCGCCCTGGGCCAGCCGGCTCCGGCCTAGGGCTGCGTCAATAAATCCCTGCCAGCCATTGACGGGGAGGGGCGCATTCATATAATCCGCGCCCTCGCGACAGTTTTCCTGTCATTTCAAGGGTTTTCGGGGCGTTTTGCAGGCCGCCCGGGCCCTCGGTTTGGCCGGACCACCGGCGCGCAGTAATTTTGTAACGGATTCAACGGCCTATCGGCCAGCGGAGAAGCATCTTGGCACGTATCGCCGGCGTCAATATCCCGACCCAGAAGCGCGTCGAAATCGGCCTGCGCTACATTCATGGAATCGGCCCCCATGTCGCCCACCAGATCGTCACCCAGCTGGGGATCGATTCCAGCCGCCGGGTCAGCGACCTGACCGAGTCCGAGATCATCCAGATCCGCGAACTGATCGACCGCGACTATCTGGTCGAAGGCGATCTGCGCCGCGACGTCGCGATGAACATCAAGCGGCTGATGGACCTGGGCTGCTATCGGGGCCTGCGCCACCGCAAGGGCCTGCCGGTCCGCGGCCAGCGCACCCACACCAATGCCCGCACCCGCAAGGGGCCCGCCAAGGCGATCGCCGGCAAGAAGAAAGTGACCAAGTAACATGGCAGTCGCAGAGAAGAAGCAGGCCGGCCGCGCCCGCAAGAAGGAAAAGAAGAACGTGGCGGTGGGCGTCGCCCATGTCGCCGCCACCTTCAACAACACCATCGTCACCATCACCGACGCATCGGGCAACGCGATTTCCTGGTCCAGCGCCGGCATGATGGGTTTCAAGGGTTCGCGCAAATCCACGCCCTATGCGGCGCAGATGGCCGCCGAGGATGCCGGCCGCAAGGCGGTCGAGCACGGCATGCGCACGCTTGAGGTCGAGGTTTCCGGTCCCGGCTCCGGCCGCGAGTCGGCGCTGCGTGCGCTGCAGGCGGTGGGCCTGACCGTCACCTCGATCCGCGACGTCACCCCCATCCCGCACAATGGCTGCCGGCCGCCCAAGCGCCGCCGCGTCTAAGGCATACGAGTTACTTCGGACGTACCGCTAACCCGTCGAATGTATGGCCATGGTCCGACATGGCCGGGACACGATGAGGAAAACATGTTTCAGAAGAACTGGCAGGAACTGATCAAGCCGCAGAAGCTCAAGACCGATATCGGTCATGAGGGCGGCCGCGCCGCGACCATCACCGCCGAGCCGCTGGAGCGCGGCTTCGGCCTGACCCTGGGCAATGCGCTGCGCCGCGTGCTGCTGTCCTCGCTGCAGGGCGCCGCCGTCACCGCCATCTCGATCGAGGGCGTGCTGCACGAATTCTCCTCGATCCAGGGCGTGCGCGAGGACGTCACCGACATCGTCCTCAACGTCAAGCAGATCGCGCTGCGCATGCATGCCGAGGGCCCCAAGCGCGTCACGCTGCGCAAGCAGGGTCCGGGCGAGGTCAAGGCCGGCGACATCCAGGTCTCGGGCGACATCGAGGTCCTCAATCCGGAACTGGTGCTCTGCACCCTGGACGAGAAGGTCGATTTCCGCATGGAACTGACCATCGCCACCGGCAAGGGCTATGTCCCCGCCGACCGCAACCGTCCCGAGGACGCCCCCATCGGCCTGATCCCGGTGGACAGCCTCTTCAGCCCGGTCAAGCGCGTCTCCTACAAGGTCGAGAACACCCGCGAGGGCCAGATCCTCGACTATGACAAGCTGACCCTGAGCGTGGAGACCAACGGCGCCGTCACCGCCGACAATGCCGTGGCCTATGCCGCCCGCATCCTGCAGGACCAGCTCCAGGTCTTCATCAATTTCGAAGAGCCGCAGCTGCGCACCACCGAGGAGGCCAAGCCCGACCTCGCCTTCAATCCGGTGCTGCTGAAGAAGGTGGACGAACTGGAGCTTTCCGTCCGCTCCGCCAACTGCCTGAAGAACGACAATATCGTCTATATCGGCGACCTCATCCAGAAGACCGAGGGCGAGATGCTGCGCACCCCGAACTTCGGCCGCAAGTCGCTGAACGAGATCAAGGCGGTGCTGGCCGAGATGGGCCTGCACCTCGGCATGGAAGTGCCGGGCTGGCCGCCGGAGAATATCGAAGATCTCGCCAAGCGTTACGAAGACCAATACTGAGTTGGATCCCGGCTCGCGCGCTTCGCGCTTGCCGGGATGACAGGAGTTACGAATGCGTCACGGCAATCAAGGCCGCAAGTTCAACCGCACCGCTTCGCACCGCAAGGCGATGTGGGGCAACATGACCGCCGCGCTGATCAAGCATGAGCAGATCAGGACCACCCTGCCCAAGGCCAAGGACCTGCGCCCGGTGATCGAGAAGCTGGTGACCCTGTCGCGCCGCGGCCCCGCCGACCTGCATGCCCGCCGCCAGGCCCTGGCCCAGGTCAAGGATGCCGCCCAGGTGACCAAGCTGTTCGACGTGCTGGCGCCGCGCTATGCCGACCGCAAGGGCGGCTATACCCGCGTGCTCAAGGCCGGGTTCCGCCATGGCGACAACGCCCCGATGGCGATCATCGAGTTCGTGGATCGCGATGTGTCCGCCCGGGGCCAGGATTCCGGTCCGGTCGAAGTCGCGGCGGAAGAGTAAGGGAAGCGTAATCCCGATTTTCGCCAAGATTTGCTAGACTATGGGGGCGGCAGCGATGCCGCCCCTTTCTGCTTTGGGTTCTGCCGATGAAACCTCTTGCGCCGCGTGACCGACTGGTCGTCCTGCTTTCCGCCGCCGTGATCTTCATCGGCGGCGCGCTGGCCTATTCCTTGGTCGACCGGCTGTCGGCGCAGAACACCTTGCCCCGGCCGGTCCAGCTGGCCACGCCCGGCTCCAACCGGCCGCTGCCTTCCCTCATCACCCCCACCAGCATGTCGGAGGTGCAGCTCACCTTCGCGCCGGTGGTCAAGAAGGTGGTGCCGGCGGTGGTCAACGTCTATGCCCGCTCGGTGGTGCAGAGCCAGCTCAACCCGCTTTTCGCCGACCCCTTCTTCTCCCAGCTGTTCGGCGGCACGCCGGAAATGCGCCAGCGCGTGCAGCAAAGCCTGGGCTCGGGCGTCATCGTGCGCGCCGACGGCATCATCCTCACCAACAACCATGTCATCCAGGGCGGCACCGACATCGTCGTGGCGCTGTCGGACAAGCGCGAGTTCCCCGCCCGTGTCCTCACCGCCGATCCGCATACCGACCTGGCGGTGCTGAAGATCGACACCAAGGGCGAGAAGCTGCCCACCGTGCCCTTCGCCGATTCCGACCGGGTGCAGGTCGGCGACCTGGTGCTGGCGGTGGGCGATCCCTTCGGCGTCGGCCAGACCGTCACCATGGGCATCGTCTCGGCGCTGGCCCGCACCCAGATCAGCGAGGGCGACTACCAGTTCTTCATCCAGACCGACGCCGCGATCAATCCGGGCAATTCGGGCGGCGCCCTGGTCACCACCGACGGCAAGCTGGCCGGCATCAACACCGCGATCTATTCGCGCAGCGGCGGTTCGATCGGCATCGGCTTCGCCATTCCCGCCAATCTCGCCCGCCGCGTCGTCGAGGGCGTCGAAGGCGGGCAGGGCGCCAAGAGCGTGCGCCTGTCCTGGATCGGCGCCACCGGCCAGCCGGTGGACCAGCGCCTTGCCAGCAGCCTTGGCCTGCCGCGGCCCGGCGGGGTGCTGATCCGCCAGGTCTATCCCGGCGGCCCGCTCGCCAATGCCGGGGTCAAGAGCGGCGAAGTCGTGCAGAATGTGGATGGCAATGCGGTGGACGACATGCAGGCGCTGAACTACCGCGTCGCCGTCCACCGGCCGGGCGACAAGGTCCGCCTGCATGTCGCCAGCGGCGCCAATGGCCGCGATGTCAGCGCAACCGTGACGCTGCCGCCGGAAAACCCGCCGCGCGACGCCCAGACCCTGGCGGGGCGCAATCCGCTGGGCGGCGCCCAAGTGGCCAATCTCTCGCCCGCCGCCGCCCTGGACCTGGGCCTCGATCTTTTCAGCAAGGGCGTCGCCATCACGGCGGTGGAGGACAATGGCTATGCCGCCGCCCAGGGCTTCCAGGCCGGCGACATCATCCGCTCCGTCAACGGCGCCGAAATTTCCCGCGTCGCCGACCTGGCGCGGGCGCTGAATGCCAGCCGCAGCTGGAGCATCGTGCTGGAGCGCGGCGGCCGCCGCGTGGCCCTGGCCTTCTCGGGGTGAGCCGGGAACATGGCATAAGGTCCAGCGGACCTTATGCCCCGGCGAACGCCGCGGCGGCGCGCGGCCCGGCGCGACGCGAGGCCGCGACCGAAGCGAGCACGAAACGGATTCATTCACGCTTGCGGCCAAATCGCGGCGCGGGATTGGTTCCCGCGAGTTTGTGCATTACCGATTGTTGCGCCCAATCAACTCTGCACACTGAAGATTCTTTCATCGCGGCCAAAGCCGCCGCGCCGCGTTAGGCCTTTGCTGGGGAGCACCAAGCAAGGGAACCGACCATGAAAAGACTTTTGTTCGCCGCCGCCGCGATTGTGATGAGCGGAGCTGCCGCGCTGGCGCAGGACGCCGCCACCACCAGCCCGGTCAGTGTCTCCGTTCTGGGCGGCTGGGCCAGCCATCCGGGCCTGACGCTGGGCGCGTCGCGGCCGAACGGCGGCGACGGCGTAAATGCCGGCGCGCGCCTCAGCTACGACATGGGCATGCTGCCGCTCTCGGGCTTTTCGGTAGATGCGGACTATTTCTACAACCGCGCCGATTACGCCAGGGGGTCCGCGGCACGGCTGGATTCCAGCAGCTTCATGGCCGACCTGACCTATCATGCGCCCATCGGCGGCGACTGGAGCCTGTATGGGGGCGCCGGCCTGGGCGCGGTGAACGACAATCTGCGCGGCAGCGGCAGTTCCACCATTTTCGGCTGGCAGGCGCTGGGCGGGGTGGAGCACCAGTTCACCGCCACTGCCGCGATGTTCGCGGAATATCGCTACCAGAACGCCCATGACGCCAATATCGGCGGCGGCCCGGTGGGCAACACCAGCAACAATCTCTCGGTGGGCGTGAAGTTCCGGCTTTGATTTAACCCCTCCGCCCTCCGCTGGCTTAACCGCTTCGCTGGCCAGCTACGGGCACCTCCCCTTCTTGCGTGCTTCGCACGCGAAGGGGAGGAGGGGCCTCTGGAATACCTGGCGGCGGGCGCGATACATTCCCTTCATGTCCGATCTTTTCGACGCCAGCGATCTGGCTGCCGATACGCCGCGTCCGCTGGCCGACCGCCTGCGCCCCAAAACCCTCGCCGAAGTGGTGGGGCAGGAGCATCTGCTCGGTCCCGGCGCACCGCTCGGCCGCATGGTGGCGGCAGGTCGGCCACATTCGGTCATCCTCTGGGGACCGCCCGGCACCGGCAAGACCACCATCGCCAGGCTGCTTTCCACCGCCTTCGACCTGGAGTTCGAACAGCTCTCGGCGGTCTTCTCCGGCGTCGCCGACCTGAAGAAGGCCTTCGAGGCCGCCCGCGCCCGCCGCCGCATGGGGCGCGGCACGCTGCTGTTCGTGGACGAAATCCATCGCTTCAACCGCAGCCAGCAGGACAGCTTCCTGCCGGTGGTGGAGGACGGCACCGTCGTTCTGGTGGGCGCCACCACCGAGAATCCGTCTTTCGAGCTGAACGGCGCGCTTCTGTCGCGCTGCCAGGTTCTGGTGCTGCGGCGGCTGGACGATGCGGCGCTGGAAACGCTGCTGACGCGGGCCGAGGCGCATTATGGCGAGACGCTGAAGCTCGACCCCGACGCCCGCGCCAGCTTGCGTGCCATGGCCGATGGCGATGGCCGCTATCTGCTCAACCTGGCCGAGGAAGTGGCGAATTTGAAAATCGTCAGGCCGCTCGATCCCGCAGGCCTGATGGCGGCGGTGCAGCGGCGCATGCCGCTCTACGACAAGAGCCGCGAGGAGCATTACAATCTCATCTCCGCCCTGCACAAATCGGTGCGCGGCAGCGATCCCGACGCGGCGCTCTACTGGCTGGCGCGGATGCTGGCGGGAGGCGAGCAGCCGCTCTACATCGCCCGCCGCGTCGTGCGCATGGCCATTGAAGACATTTCCCTCGCCGATCCCGAAGCGGTGCACCAGGCGCTGGCGGCCAGGGACGTTTACGAATTCCTCGGCAGCCCGGAAGGCGAGCTGGCGCTGGCCCAGGCCGTCGTCTACATGGCGACCGCGCCCAAATCCAACGCGGTCTATACGGCCTTTCCGGCGGCGAAGGCGGCGGCGCAGGAACATGGTTCGCTGATGCCCCCGGCGCATATCCTCAACGCGCCGACGAAGCTGATGAAGAATCTCGGCTATGGCGCGGGCTATGATTACGACCATGACGCCGAGGACGGCTTTTCAGGGCAGAATTATTTTCCCGACGCCATGGCGCGCCGGCAATTCTACGCCCCGAAGGAAACCGGCTTTGAGCGCGAGATTGCCAAGCGGCTGGAATACTGGTCAAAGCTGCGGGCGAAAAAGAGCGGGGGCTGAGACATGGGCGTTATCCTGGCGGTGGGCCTTGGTGGCGGGCTGGGTGCATTGCTGCGCTATTTCGTTGACCGCGCCATTGAGCCTTCCTGGTGGCCGGGCTTTCCCTTCGGCATCTTCGTCGTCAACATCACCGGCGGCCTGGCGATGGGCCTGATCACGGCGCTGGGAGCGCTGAAGTTCCAGATGTCGCAGGAAATGCGCATGTTCCTCACCACCGGCATCCTGGGCGGCTACACCACCTTTTCCACATTCTCCCTGCAGAGCGCGCTTTTGATCGAGCGCGGCGCCTATCTCCAGACGGCGGCCTATGTCGGCGGCTCGACGCTGCTCTCCATTCTGGCCATCTTTGCCGGCTTCTGGATCGTGCGCGCGATCTATGCCTGAGATACGGAAAATTGAAGCCGACGATGACGGCATCCGGCTGGACCGCTGGTTCAGGCGGCATTTTCCCGCCGTCACCCATACCCTGCTGGAAAAGCTGCTGCGCAAGGGCGAAATCCGCCTCGATGGCGGCCGGGTGAAGTCGGCGGATCGCATCGCGGCGGGGCAGGCGCTGAAACTGCCGCCGCAGGTGATCCATGCCAGGTCCGAGGCGCCGGAAAAGCCCAAGCCGGAAGCGGCGAAACCGATGGGCTCGCTGGCCGACCGCATTCTCTACATGGACAAGCATGTGATCGTGCTGGACAAGCCGGCGGGCCTGGCGACCCAGGGCGGCAGCGGGCTCACCAAACATGTTGACGGCATGCTGGACAGCCTGATGTTCGAGAAGAACAGCCGGCCCAAGCTGGTGCATCGCCTCGACCGCGACACTTCCGGCGTCCTGCTGCTGGCGCGCACGGCGCTGGCCGCTTCCGGCCTGGCCCAGGCGCTGGCGCATCGCGACGCCAGCAAGGTCTATTGGGCGCTGACGCGCGGGGTGCCGAAACAGCGCCGCGGCGTCGTCAAGGCGGCACTGGCGAAAGAGGGCGGCCACGGCCCGCATGGCCGCGACGAGCGCATGACCACGGTGGATGAGGATGAAGAGGGCGCCAAATTCGCCCTCACCGAATATGCCGTGGTGGCGACGGCGGGCACGGAATTCGCGTGGGTGGCGGCGCGCCCCATCACCGGCCGCACGCATCAGATTCGCGTCCATCTCGCCAGCCTGGGCACGCCCATCGTCGGCGACTTCAAGTATGGCGGCGCGGAGTCGCGCGGCCGCGGCGAGATCGCCGACCGGCTGCATCTGCATGCCCGCCAGATCGACATCGCCCGCCCCGATGGCGGGCGGCTGGACGTCACCGCGCCGCTGCCCCCGCACATGGAAAAAAGCTGGCAGGTGCTGGGGTTCGATCCGGATGAGGCAAAGAGCCCTTTCCCGCCGAAGAAGCATGAGCGGCAGCCGCCGAATGCGCCACCGCCGCGTGATGGCGGTCCGCATGGCAAGAAGCCGAAGCCGCCGATGCAGAAGGCGCGGCGCAAGGCGACCAGCACCGGACGCAAGCGCAAATGAAGCGCTTCTATAAAGCGGTGTCCGTCGGTGCGGGCGAAGACGGTTTGCGCATCCTGCTCGATGGCCGTGCCGTCAAGACCCCGGCAAGGAACATGCTGGCGCTGCCGACCCGCGCCCTGGCCGATGCCATTGCGGCCGAGTGGGCGGGGCAGGGCGAAACCATTGATCCGGTTTCCATGCCCTTCCTCAAGCTGGCCAACACGGTGATTGACGGCGTCGCCGTGGGCCGCGCCGAAGTCATCGCCGCCATCCTGCGTTTCGGCGAGAACGACCTGCTCTGCTATCGCGCCCAGCAGCCGCCGGATTTGGCGAAGGCGCAGGCGGAAGCCTGGGACCCGGTGCTGGCCTGGGCCAGCCGCACTTATGGCGTGGCGTTCCATGTGGTCGCGGGTCTTGGCCACCAGGACCAGCCCGCCGTCACCCTGGCGGCCTTCCGCGCCGCACTGGAGGCGCAGGATTCCTTTTGCCTGGCGGCGCTGCATGTGGTGGCCGCCATCGCCGGCTCGGTGGTGCTGGCGCTGGCCCTGGCCGAAGGCGAGCTGGCGCCGGGGCAGGTCTTCGCCCTGTCGCGGATTGACGAGGATTACCAGGCCGGCAAATGGGGCCGTGACAAGGAAGCGGAAGTCCGCGCCGCCAATCTGGCCCGCGAGCTGAACAGCGCGGCGGCGTTCATCACCGCGGCGCGCGCCAGAAATTGAAGAAGTTGCAGCGCCGGTTCGCGCTCAGGCCGCGAAACACGCTCGATGTCCGCCTCTGGGCGCGGCTGCGCGAACTGAAACAGCAGGGCTGGCATTTCCGCCGCGCCGCGCCTTATCGGACCTTCACCCTGGATTTCGTCGAGCACGAGGCGCGGCTGGTGATTGATCTTCTCGACGGTGAGCCCGGCCAGCGCAAAGCCCCGGCCCATCCCGTCCGCGACCGTCTGCTGTCCGAGCAGGGCTATGTCGTCCTGCGGCTGTGGCGCATCGAGGCCGAACGCGATTTGCCGTCCGCGATCCACAAGATCCGCGAGGTTCTCGCCGCACAAGCCGCCGCAGAATCGGACTAGGCTGCGCCCGGCTGAGCAGGGGTAATGCATGTCCGAACCGTCCGGTCCGCAATGGTGTCCGCGCTTTCCCACCAGCACCAGCCTGGATGACCTGCTGCCCGATTTCGGCGATGCCACCCGCGCCTTCATCTCGGCGATGAAAAAGGGCGGGGCCACGGTCTCCATCGGCGCCACCTACCGGCCGGCGGAGCGCGCCTATCTGATGCACTGGTGCTGCATGATCGGCGGCAGCGGCCAGGACCCCGCCAGCGTGCCGCCCATGGCCGGCGTCGCCATCGACTGGACCTGCGGCCACAATCTGCCCGCCGCCAAGGCTGCCGCGAAGGCGATGATGGACAAATACGACATCCAGTTTCCCGCCGCCCTGGTCAGCCGCCACACCCAGCGCCGCGCCGTGGACATGACGATTTCCTGGCAGGGCGCGCTGGCGATCACCGATTTCGACGGCAACGCCCACAGCATTGCCTCAAGCCCGCGCGACGGTTCCAATCCTGAACTGATCAAGGTGGGCGCCAGCTTCGGCGTCATCAAGCTGGTGAGCGATCCGCCACACTGGTCCGATGACGGGCATTAGGTCTCGTCAACCGGCAGGATTTCGAAAAACGGTTCCTGTTCCCGTCCGGTGGCATGGCGATAGACCGCGCCGCGCAGGATCATGATGATCTGGCCGTTATCGTCGGTCAGCGGCAGGTCCACCGACTCCATCAGGGCGTATTTGCGGTTGTTCCAGTCCAGCCGCGCCAGGCGGTGATGCGGCTGCCCGGTCTCGACGATGCTCGCAAGGCTGGCGACGATCTTCGCGGCCTCCGGGCCGTAGAGCGCTTCATCCACCATCCGTCCGGTGGCGTCCAGGCTCAGCCATTCGATGATCCCGGTTCCGACCAGGCGGTGGCGGAACTGAAGCGGCTTTCCCGGCTCGCGCACGACATCGATCAGGTTGATATGGCGCAGGGCCGCGCCCAGCTCGTTCGGCTTGATGTCAACGCGGCGTGGCGCCCGGCCATCCCGGCGGCGGGAAAGCCAATAGCGGTAGATGTCGCCCAGCACGGGGTCGCCGAATTCGGGAAGCGCCACGATCGCTTTCTTCTTGAAAAACCATTGTCAGGGTGATCGTCACAAACAGGTTCTTACTTAGCCCGCGTCTTCCCGGGGATGTCCTACCTGATCAGCTACCTATCAAATCACAGAATCAGAGAGGAGCAAGGCCAGGAAAAGTGGGGACCACTTTTCCCTCCGGCCGTGCGACCACTAAAGATCTTCCAGCACCGGCCGCGCCGACAGCCGCGCCACCCGGCGGGCGGCGTGTTCGATGTGATCCAGCCGCCGCGCCCGGATATCCCGCGCGGCGTCGGCATGCAGGTCATGCAGCCCCGGCCGGGGCGGCGGTTCCGGCACCGGGCTGCCGCCTGTGTCCGGTGACAACACTGCCACCACCCTTGCCCGCGCTGCCTCGATCAGAGGCTCGCAATCCGCTCCCAGGTCCGCGGCGCGCAGCTTCAGCAGCACCGGCATCGATGACAGGTCGGAGGCCAGCAGGTAGTTGGCGCCCAGCAATTCGCTCAGCGCCGCCAGCACCCTTCGGTTGGTGTTGGGCTCATCTGCCAGCCGCCTGAGCGCCCCCGACAGCGCCGCCACGGCGTCAATGGCCTTCTTCCGCCCCAGCCGGTAGGCGGCATAGACCGGCTTTCGCCGCAGCACCGCGCCGGCGAATTCGGCATCGGCGCGTCGCAGGGTCTCCACCGTGCCGGGCAGGTCATAGCGCTCCCAGTGCGGCAACAGGAAACTGAAGGCCCAGGAAATTCCGGCCCCGATCAGCGTGTCGGCGATGCGCTCAAGAAAATGGGGATGCGGATCGGCGAAATGCAGCAGCAGCAGCGCCGAGACCGAGGCGCCCAGGGCGGTGATGCGGTAGGCGACGCCGCCATAGGCGTGGCTGGTGCCCACCGCCAGCGCCATGCAGACGATCAGCACGGCCGGGGGCATGGTGTTGACCAGCAGCACCGCCAGGGCGCAGCCCAGCAGCGTGCCGGTGATGCGGTCCCAGCGCCGCTGCCGCGTCACGCTGTAATTGGCCCGCATCACCAGGGCGATGGTCAGCAGCACCCAGTTGCCATGCGCCACCGCGGGGAAGGCGAGGGTCAGGCCATAGCCCGTCACCATCGCCAGCGACAGCCGGATGCCATAGCGCAGCGCCGGCGAGCGGTAGCGGAACTGGCGCAGCAGCACGCCGGCGCCATGCGGCGTGTTCTGGCGGAAGAGTTCGAGATCGAGTTCGCCGGCCATGCGCGATGGCGGGGTGTCGGCATCCAGCGCCCGGGCCAGCGCGGCGGCGTAACTGTCGGCCAGCGCCAGCTTGGCGGCGGTGGCGGAAAAGGCATAAAGCGTCTCGTCGCCGGGGGCCGCCGCCCGCGCCGTCTTCACCGCCTCCAGCAGCGCCGCGATTTCGCCTTCATGGCGACGGGGGACCAGGTGCGGGCGGCGCTGGCGCAGCGCCAGGGTGAGGCCTTCGACCTCGTCGGCGACCAGGTGGATGCACTGGTTGAAGCGCCAGAGCAGGTCGCGCGCCTTCGCATGCCGCAGCAGCTCGATGTCGGCGTCGCTGGAGAGCATGGTCTCGAACAGGTCGAGCAGCGCGATCAGCACATCGATGCGCTTTTTCTGCAGCGCGTTGCCCCTTCGGGCATAGAGGGAATCGCGCGCCGCCTGCAGCCGGTCGGCCAAGGTGGCATGGGCCTCGATCAGGGCGTGAAAGGCGGCCGGGCCCTCGCTGTCGGGATTGTAGAGGGCGGCCTTGGCCCGCAGATAGGCGACGAAGGCGCGGCAGGCCTCGGCCAGCAGCAGGCGCCGCGCCCGGTCGTCCGCCGCCCACGCCGCGACCAGGGCATAGGTGGAATAGAGAATGGCGCCGCAGGCCACCAGGATGAAATGGTCCAGCGCCGCGCCGGCGTCGGGAAAATCCCGCGCCATGGCGAAGACGAAGGCCAGCACGCTGCTCATGGCGATGTTGATGGCGCGCTTGCCATAGGCCGAGATCAGCCCGGTCCACAGGCCGGTGAAGGCGGCGGCGGCAAGAAAGGCGCCGTGATCGAACTGCGCCGCCGAGGAAAGGGCGGTGAAGAACAGCACCGAGGCCAGGGCGAAGCCGATCAGCCAGGGCTTCTGGCGCAAGGGATCGGGCTGGTCGCTAATCGAAACCGCGACCGCGCCGCTGGCGGCGGCCAGGGCGGCTTCGAAGCCCAGCGCCCAGCCTGCCAAGAGGCCGGTCAGCCCGACCCCCACCGCGACGCCCACGCCGTTTTCCAGATGCACCCGGAACACCGCCAGCGACAATTGCCTGGAAAGAGTCATGGAACAGCCGATAACGCGCCGGCCCCTGGACGGCAAGGCGGCTTTCGCCCTATCGGCGGGAAGGGTGCCTTGCTACAACCGCCGCGCAGGAGCGGGCTTCGGGGAATTCATGAAACAGATGCTGATCTACGATCAGGTGGCGATGGTGGCGCGCGACAAGCATCGCGCCGTCTCGATCATGCCCACCAACAATTACGACTTTGCCCGCCAGACCAATTCGGTGCCGCTGGTGATCGGCGAATTCGCCCTCACCGCGATGCATTACGCCATTGTCTTCGGCCAGAGCGGCGACGGCCCGATCCCGGCCGCCGTGCTGGGCGTGCGCGACGACGAGAACGTCTTTGTCGCCGCCGACGGCAAATGGACCGCGCCCTATATTCCCGCCTTCATCCGCCGCTATCCCTTCGTCTTCGGCACCGACGACAAGAACGAGACCTACACCCTGATGCTCGACGAGAGCTATCCGGGCATCAACACGGAGGGCCGGGGCGAGCGCCTGTTCGACATCGACGGCAAGGAAACCGTCTTCCTCAGGAACATCATGGGCTTCCTCAGCGAATATCAGGGCGGCGTCCAGGCCACCCAGCTTTTCTCGAAGAAGCTCGCCGATCTCGACCTGCTGGACGGGGCCGAGGCGCATCTGCCGACCCCGGGCGATCCGGAGCGGCGGCTGCGCGGCTTCACCATCATCAGCCGCGAAAAGCTGCGCAAGCTGCCGGCCAAGACCCTGGCCCAGCTCAATGAGAGCGGTGAACTGGAACTGATCTACCTGCACCTGATGTCGCTGAGCAACCTCCAGCGCCTGCAGGAAAAAGCCGCGACCGCGGGCTGACGATGAGCGACGACCTCACTTCCCTGCTGGTGCACGTAAAAGGGTTCGTCCAAGGGGTCGGCTTTCGCGATTATCTCGTCATGGCGGCGCAGCACTACAAGCTGGACGGCTGGGTGCGAAACCGCGATGACGGCTCGCTCGAGGCGCTGGCCAGCGGCCCGACCAGGGCGGTGGAAGGCTTTGTCGCCGCGGCGATGAAAGGGCCGCCCGGCGCCCGCATCGCCCATGTCGACCTGCACAACAGCGAGCCGCCGGAAGAAAAAGGCTTCCGGCGCCTGCCTTCGCTTTAGCCCAATTTGTCATGGCCCGCCTCGCGCGGGCCATCCAGGGATCATGAAGCGCAATGGTTGCCCTGGATGGCCCACGTAAAGTGGGCCATGACAGCGTGTTTGCATTAGCGGCTGCGCGTCAGTTCCTTCACCACCGACACGCCGAACAGCACCATGCCAAGCGCGACGATGATGCCGCCGGCGGTGACGCCGGGCTCGAATTTCGGATCGTTGCCGTTGAGCAGCAGCAGGAACAGTGACGGGATCATCACCAGCAGGCCGATGGCCGAAACCGCGAACTGGATCCAGGCCAGCTTCACCGACATGGTCCTTGCCGTCAGGGCGTAGAAGGTGCCGTAGAGCGCCGAGGTCACCCAGCCGATCAGGTTGAGATGGGCATGGGCGGGCGCGGCGGCGAAATCCTGGTGCGCGCCCATCCACATGCCGAAGACCATGCCGATCAGGACGCACAGGACGCCCAAGGCGAAAAAGGCGGCGGAAACGCGCGGCATGAAATCCCCCGATTCAAATGGCCCGTTTCCGGAATAGATCAGCCAAAGACTTTGCGAAAGGCCTGTTGCAGCGCGACATCGACATCGGCGGTGGAAACCGGCAGGCCCAGTTCAGCCAGGCTGGTGACGCCATGGCCGCTGACGCCGCAGGGCACGATGCCGGAAAAGTGCGACAGGTCGGGATCGATGTTCAGGGAAATGCCGTGGAACGTCACCCAGCGCCGGATGCGCACGCCCAGGGCGGCGATCTTGTCTTCCTGTTCGCCACGTTTCACCCAGATGCCGACCCGCCCCTTCCGCCGTTCGCCCCTGACATTGAACGAGGCCAGGGTCTCGATCAGCCATTGCTCCAGGTCGAAGACGAAGGCGCGCACGTCGGGCCCACTTCCCTTCATCGAGCGGCGCCTGAGGTCGAGCATGACATAGCCGATGCGCTGGCCCGGCCCGTGATAGGTGTATTGGCCGCCGCGCCCGGTGCGGAAAACCGGAAAGCGCGCGTCCAGCAGGTCTTCGTCCCGGGCGCTGGTGCCGGCGGTGTAGATGGGCGGATGCTCGAGCAGCCAGATCTGCTCGCCCGCCGCGCCCGCCGCGATGGCTTCGGCGCGGGCTTCCATGGCGGCCACGGCCGCGGGGTACGGCACCGGGGCGTCGCTTATCTTCCATTCCGGCTTTGGGGACGCGTCCAAATTAAGCTTTCAGCAACCATGATCCGGCAGCATTGCCCGGATTATCCGGAATGTAAGGGCGGCAGTCATGGCTTCCAATGTCGACAATGTGAAGGTGGAGATTTCGGTGGTGCTGGGCCGCTCGGTGATCCCCATGCACCAGCTGCTGCGCATGGGCCGCGGCGCCGTGATCGAGCTCGACACCAACCAGGACGACCCTGTCACCATCCTCGCCAACGACAAGCCGGTGGCCAAGGGCGAAATCGAAATCCAGGGCGACAAGATCGCGGTTTCGGTGGTCGAACTGCTGGGCAGCTATACATAATACATCACTGTGCTGTGGAATTATTTATTCCCCACCTGAAACTTGCATTTTAGGCCTGCCGGGCATACTTGTCCGGCCTGAGAGGCCTAGATGTTGCCCATCACCCTTACTCCCCAGGCTGCCAAAGCCGGCCTGACCGGCGCCGGAGCCGCCCTGGAGCGCCGGGCGGCCCTGCTGGCCGACGCCGGGGTCGAGACGCGCCTGCTGCCCGCCGACGCCCCTGATGCCGTCCTGGGCGGCCTCAACCTGTTTTTCGTGGCCGGGCTGGGGGAAGGGGAAAGCCGCGCCCTGGCCACCCGCGCCCGCGCCCTGGGGCTGCTGGTCAATGTCGAGGACCGGCCTTCGCTCTGCGATTTCCATGTTCCGGCCATCGTGCGGCGGGGCGAGCTGCTGCTGACCGCTTCCACCGGCGGGCAGGTGCCGGGCCTGTCGCGCGCCCTGCGGCTGCGCCTGTCCGAACAGTTCGGCCCGGAATGGACGCTGCGCCTGCGCGAGCTGGCGCTGGCCCGCGCCCGCTGGCGCGCCGAAGGCCTCACCGCCGCCGAAGTCTCGGAGCTGGTGCGCGCCCATGTCGAAAGCGAGGGCTGGCTGTGAGCACGCCTCCGAAAGTCACCGTGATCGATTCCAGCCGCGGCATCGCTCCGCGCGCCGACACGCGGCTCGATCCGGCGGTGCGGGCGCATCTGGGCCAGCTGCAGCAGAAGGCGGAAGGCCGCGATGCCCATGGCATTCTGGAGCTTGCGCTGACCGGCGAATTCGCCGGCAGGACCGCGGTGGTGTCGTCCTTCGGCGCGGAATCGGCGGTGCTGCTGCATCTGATGGCGCAGATCGATCCCAACACGCCGGTGCTGTTCCTCAACACCGGCAAGCTGTTCGGCGAGACCTTGCGCTACCGCGACCGGCTGCAGGACACGCTGGGGCTGGGCGATGTCCGCTCGCTGGCGCCGTCGCTGGGCGACCGCGCCCTCAACGATCCGGAAGGCACGCTGTGGTCGCGTGACGCCGATGCCTGCTGCCAGTTCCGCAAGACCGTGCCGCTTTCCCGCGCCCTGGCGCCGTTCGCCGCCCAGGTGACGGGGCGCAAGCGCTTCCAGACCCGCGAGCGTTCCGACATGCAGGCGGTGGAATTCCATGACGGCCGCTTCCGCTTCAATCCGCTGGCGGACTGGAGCCTGGCCGACCTGGAAACCTATGTGCAGACCCACAAGCTGCCGCAGCACCCGCTGGTCGAGGACGGCTACCCGAGCATCGGCTGCATGCCCTGCACCCGCCGCGTGCAGCAGGGCGAGGACTACCGCGCCGGCCGCTGGTCCGGCTTGGACAAGGACGAGTGCGGCATCCATATTGGCACGGACGGTGAGGGGATCTAGCCTCTCCGCATAGCTGGGGGGCTATCCGATGACCACACTGGAGAGCGGTTCTGCGCCGCGCCGTCTTTCTGCATCCATTTTGCGCCGTACCCTGTTCGCCCTGATGGGCGCACTGACGCTGTGGGCGCTGTATGTCTACGATCTGCCGATCCTGAACGACGCCAAGAATCTGGGGCGGCTGATGGGCTTCAAGGCGGTATTGCTGCCGCATGGCCTTGCCGGCGTCATCGCCTTCCTGATCGGGCCGCTGCAATTTTCCAGCACCCTGCGCGCCCGCAATCTGCAGCTGCACCGGCGCCTGGGCCAGACCTATGTCGCTTCGGTGACGCTGGCGGCACTGCTGGCGCTGGTGATCGCGCTGCGCTTCGAGGATTTCGGCATCACGGAACTGGTTTTCCAGGCGGTGATCTGGCTGGTCTGCACCCATTGCGCCTGGTTTGCCGCGCGCAACGGCAACATCACGGTGCACAAGCTGTGGGTGGCGCGCAGCTACAGCCTGACCTTCGTTTTTGTCACCAATCGGCTGGTGCTGGGCCAGTTCCTGCCCGGCGCCAGCAACTGGGCGATCAATGACGCCTCATGGGCGGTGCTGCTGGTGGCCCTGGTCATCCCCGATCTGATCATGAGCGGCGGGGCGATCCGGCCCTGGAAAAGGGGTTGAAGGCAGGCTTGCCAGCCGGGGAGGGGGTTGCTAAACCCCGGCCCCTACCGGGATTTTCCCAATGGCATGCGGTCATGGCGGAATTGGTAGACGCACTACCTTGAGGTGGTAGCGCCGCAAGGCGTGGAAGTTCGAGTCTTCTTGACCGCACCATTCATTTCCGGTTGCCCCGCAAACGGAAATGAATGCCAAGCCGGGCCGCGCGACAGCGTCTTCGGCCCGGCGCGGCAGGAAATCTTGTGCTGATCTCGCGGGCGACCAAATGATTGCCAGAGAGCCTTAGCGGCCGCCTGACCGGATGGCGTCCTGCATATGCATCGCGCGCGAGGTAATCGATATCCTTTTGCTGTTCTGGGCCGGAGGCAATTGCCAGCGAACCAGCAGCGTAAATGCGCCCGAAGACTTCCCCGCTGTGAGATTGGGAGAAGCTTTTACAATGGCAATCGACTGGTTATCGAGTTCGGGGTATCCGCTGCTGTAAACAATGCGCACGTCGTTTATGGCCCCGCCGTTGCCCAGTGACAGGGTCAAATAAGTGTCGCCCATTTCCTCCATGTCCAATGCGTTCGCCGGATAGTTTGATAGCGGGACTTGAATCGCGCCGTCTGCCTTGGGCGGATTCCCCAACTGCCAGATGACAGTCATGGGTTGCTGGGACGCGGGGCAGCCCTCCGCAGCCCTCTCCCAGCGATATCGAGCCACTGCGAAAGACGTTGCCGCATCGTCTAACCGCCGCGCTCCGCTGGAGCGCGTTACCACTGCGCCGGTCGGGGTGCCGTCCGGAGCGACAGTAAGCATCATCATGGTGGTCCCCGATTCATCGGCGCGCTGCGAGGCCGGCGGATACGGCGGGAAAGTGAAGGTTTTGACGATTGGTTCAGGGAGCGCGCAGGACACCGCAGCGGACTGTGCTGACACCATGTCTGTTGACGCGATTAGGACGGCCGCCGCAAGCGCTGCTTTCCAACCCATAATTTCCCCTCAAAAGGAATGGCTCTGAATTCTTGGCGGAAGGCATGATACAAGGCGCGAAAATCGGGTAAAGCTACCCCAATTGGTCAATTGGGGGAAATCACCATGGTCAAATTGCTGCGCGCACCTCAATGCGTGGTGCGCTCGCCGGTCGCCGACAGCCGGCGCTGGGACCGCTTCGCGCCGCGCGCCGATGACATCGTCATCGCCACCTTCGCCAAGTGCGGCACCACCTGGACCCAGCGCATCGTCGACCTGCTGGTCTTCCAGACGCCGGAGATCAGGCCGTTCGGCGACATCTCGCCCTGGTTCGATTCCACCATGTTCAATTCCGTCGAGGACGATCTGGCGACGCTGGAAGCGCAGCGCCATCGCCGCTTCGTCAAATCCCATCTGCCGTTCAGCGCCCTGCCGGTGTGGGAGACGGTGAAATACATCCATGTCGGGCGCGATGGCCGCGATGCGCGGCTCTCCTGGCAGAACCACGAAAAGGGCTTCAACCCGGAATGGAGGGCGCATGTCGGCGGGCTGGCCCGGGCCCTGGCGGCGGAGCAGGGCGCCGCGCCCTCAGGCCCGCCGCCAACGCCGCCGGACGATCCGCGCGAATATCTGCTGCAATGGTTCGGCGAACTTGAAGCCCAGCTCGATGCCGGCGAACAGGCCGGCGGGCAACGATTCGGCCACCCCTTTTTCGATTTCGAAGCCACCTACTGGCGCGAGCGCCAGCGCCCCAACCTGCTGTTCGTCCATTACAACGACCTCAAGGAAGACCTGGCGGGCGAGATGCAGCGGATTGCCGATTTCCTCGACATCGCGGTGCCGGCCCCGGTGATGCCGTCCCTGGTGGAAGCGGCGCGGTTTGAGGCGATGAAGAAGGCGGGCGACGCCCTGTTGCCCGGTCTGCCGAAAGTCTTCGACCGCGGCGCCGACAGGTTCATCAACAAGGGCCGCAGCGGGCGCTGGCGCGAATATCTCACCCCGGCCGATGTCAGCCGCTACGAGGCGATCGTCAATCGCGCCTGCACGCCCGGACTGGCAAGCTGGCTGGAAGGCGGCCGCAGGATCGCGGGCGAGCCCGGTTCTTCCGGCGATTGATGCAGGACGGGCGCGCTGTCGGATTTCGCCCGACAGTCCCGTTCATCGGCAGTTCAGGCTTGGCGCCTTACCCAGTTCGGCGGGAACCGGGGAGAACGCCGCGATGGAAGTGATGCGCCAGATCAACTGCCGGGGCTGCGGCGAAACCGGGCAGGCGGTCTGGAACGTGACGCAGTGGCACCCGGACGTTCAGCCCATCCAGACGCCGGTGCGGGTCACGGGCCACTTCTCCATCTGCAGCCATGGCAATGGCCGCGCCATTGCCTGCAGCCGCTGTCAGCAGATTCACAATCCCGGCTGACAGGCGCGTCGCGGCGGACTAGAACCCCCGCCATGCTCCATCTCGTCAAGCTCTGTGTCGGCTGCGACAGCCTTTCCGAACTCGCCGGCTGGCAGAAGCAGCGCCTGAAGGAAAAGCGCGCCAGGGGCCAGAAACCGGAACTGATCCACATCACCCGCCAGACTCCCAGGCGCGAGGCCGAACTGCTGGACGGCGGCTCGCTCTACTGGGTGATCAAGGGCCAGATCGCCGCGCGGCAGAAACTGAAGGAACTGCGGCCGATGACGGTGAAGGGCGTGCCCCATTGCGGCTTGGTCTATGACCGGGAACTGGTGCCGGTGCGGCCGCGGCCGCGCAGCGCCTTCCAGGGCTGGCGCTATCTGGAGCCCGCCGACGCCCCGCCCGACCTGGCGGTTGCGAAGGGCGACAGGAACCTGCCCGAAGCACTCAGGCGCGAACTGGCCAGCCTGGGCCTGCTCTGACACTTGCTCTGGCGGTTCGCCCCGCTATTCTCCCGCCAACAAGGACGGGCAGGGGATTCCCATGAAAAAGCTGATATTCGTCGCGCTGGCGCTTGTGCCGGTCATCGCCTTGTCCGCTTCCTGGGCCGCGCCGGCGAAAAAGCCCGCCGCGCCGAAGGCCAGGCCCGCCGCCGCCAAGGCCGAGACGACAATAGAAGCCAAGGCTGTCAGCCCCTACCAGAAGGACGCTACCGCGCGCGACCTGGCGCCGCTGATGCCCAAGCCGGTGGCGCCGTTCGAATGGGCCTATCCGGTCGGGCCGGCCGGGCTGCCGCGCCCCGACCCCAACGAGCTGCACACCGCGACGGGGGCCGATCCGTCGATGAAGCTGACCATGCGCCAGATCGGCGACGCCTTCGGCCCGCCCGACTGGTTCCCCAAGGAACATGCGCCGCTGCCCGATATCGTCGCCCATGGCAGGAAGCCGCATGTCAATGCCTGCATCCTCTGCCATCTGCCCAACGGCAACGGCCATCCGGAGTCGGCCTCGGTTTCCGGCCTCTCGGTGGATTACATCATCCAGCAGATGCACGCCTTCCGCGACGGCGAGCGCCAGAACATCCGCGCTCCCGCCATGGTCGAGATGTCGCTCGACATCACCGAGAAGGAATTGCGCGACGCCGCGGTCTATTTCTCGAAGATTCCGAAAAAGCAGCAGGTCTGGATCCGGGTGGTGGAAACCAGCCGCGCCCCGCTCAGCCATGTCGGCACCGGCGGCGCCCGCTTCTTCGACAAGGGGGCGCAGACCATGCCGGTGGCGCCCGACATGATCTACGAGGTGGCGGAAGGCGAGGAAGTCGAGCTGCGCAACGACCATGTCGGCTTTGTCGACTATGTGCCGGTGGGTTCGCTGGCCAAGGGCCGCACCGTGGCGCTGGGCAATCATGGCCAGATGAAGACCTGCGCCAACTGCCATGGCGAGGATTATCGCGGCCATGAGGATGCGCCGCGCATCGCCGGGCGCAGCGCCTATTACCTGATCCGCCAGCTTGCCGACATGAAGGCCGGCTACCGCAAGGGCGCCGCCCTGGGCAAGATGAAGGAGATCATCAACAAGCTGTCGGACGCCGATATCCTCAATGTGGCCGCCTATATGGCCTCGCGGAATCCGTGACAGGAATCTGATCTTTTCAAGGCAAGGGAACGGGACTCGAAAGAGTCCCGTTTTCTTTTGCGTGTTCCAGCGGAAGCCCGCCATGAAACTCCTTCCATCCCTGATGATCGCAATCGCGCTGGGAACCCCGGCGCTGGCCGATGACCTGGCCCCCGTGGCGCTCAACAGCCTCTCCGCCGCGCCGGCGAAGATCGCCGCTGCGCCGGTGCTGGACCAGAACGGCACCGTCATCGGCAGGGTCCGCGCCATCGTCACCGACCAGGATGGCAAGCCTGCCGCCATGAGCTATGTCGCCGGCGACCGGCGCCTGGCGGTGATCGCGGCCCAGGCCGTCAGCTATGACGCGCAGAAGAACCGGGTGATCGCAGATACCAGCAAGGCCAAGCTGGGCGAACAAGTGGCGTCGAACTAATCCTCCCCTTTGCGCGAAGCGCATGAAAGGGGAGGTGCCCGTAGCACGCCAGGCCGCCCGAATCCTCAGGGCGGCTGTTAGCGTGCGAAGGGGTTATCAAATACTCATATTGTCAATCAGCCGCGTCTTGCCGATCCTGGCCGCCGCCAGCACGCGCGCCGGCCGCCTGAGATTTTCCGCCACCGCCAAAGTCTCGGCGTCGCGGATGGCGACATAATCCACGCGGTCGAAACCCAGCCCCCGGATTTCCGCCGCCGCCATGTCCTCGGCATCGCGCAGGCCGCCGCCCTTGCGGGCGCGTGTGGCGGCGAATTGCAGCACCCTGTTCAGCCCACCGGCGATGGCGCGCTCGGCCGGCGAGAGATAGGCGTTGCGGGACGACATCGCCAGGCCGTCGGCCTCGCGCAGGATCGGCGCGCCGATGATCTCGGTTGGCAGGCCCAGATCCTTCGCCAGCCGTTTCACCACCAGAAGCTGCTGGTAATCCTTTTCGCCGAAGATCGCCCTGTCCGGCAGCGCCGCCAGCAGCAATTTGGCGACCACGGTGGCGACGCCGGCAAAGAAATGCGGGCGGAAATCCGTTTCCAGCCCGGCGCTGGGGCCGCCCACCGTCACGGTGGTGGCAAAACCTTCCGGATACATTTCCCGCGCTGTCGGCGCGAAGACGATCGGATTTCCCGCTGTCGCCAGTTTCGCCAGGTCCGCGTCCAGGCTGCGCGGGTAGGCGTCGAAATCCTCATGCGGCGCGAACTGGGTGGGATTGACGAAGATGCTCACCACCACCGCCGGCTTCTCCGCGGCGCGCACCAGCGACAGATGGCCGTCATGCAGGGCCCCCATGGTCGGCACCATGGCGACGCCGCCGGCGCGCTTCGGCGCCAGCGCCGCGCGCAGTTCCGGGATGGTGGAAACGACCTGAAGGGTCATGGGAGCGGTTCCAGGAAAAGTGCATTTGCGGTTTTCCGTCCGGAACCGCGACCAAAACAAGGCCGATACTAGCGCGCGGACGCGATCGCCGCGAAGCAGGTCTGGCCCCGGCTGGTCAGGCGGGTGCAGACGTCGCGGGCCTCGTTTTCGGCGAAGGGGCCGAAACGGGCGCGCCAGATGGTGTGGCCGTCCGCGCTCTGGCCCGGCGAAACGATCTTCGCCGTCTGGCCCAGCACGTCGCGGGCCTTCTCGGCATAGGCGGAAAGTTGCGCCTGGGCCAGCGCCCGGTCGGCATAGGCGCCGATCTGGATGGTCCAGTTGCGCCCCGTTGAAGTCAGCGGCACTGCCGGGCTGACCGCGGGCCGGGCCGCCGGAGCGGTATCGGTGTCGCCTTCCGCCACCGCGGTGCGCAGCTCGGGCCGGGGCGTGGGCGGCGGCGGCGCGGCGCGTGCCACCTGCGCGGTTGCCGCTGCCTGCGGCGAATAATCGGGGCGTGGCGCGGGGCGGACCGCGGGCGCCGGCCGGGACTGGGCCAGCGGCCGCACCGCGCTGGGCGCGGGCTTGGCGGTGGGCGAGGCCACCACCACGGGCGCGGCGATGGCGGGCCGGGCCACGGGCGCCATGATGGAGGCATCCTCGTCCGGCGCCAGCTTCTTCTCGGCGGCATCCTCGTCGTCTTCATGCGCCCGCCCGCCAAAGGCCGGCGAAACCATCGCGGTGATGCCGGCAAAGGGATTTTTCGGCCGCGCCGGCGTGAAGCTTTGCGGCGGCGGCACGGCGGGCCCCGGCGCCACGCTGAGGCTGGCGACCACCTGCGGCGCCTCGGCGCCATAGGCATGCCAGGGCACCGCCTTGGCGACGACCAGGGCGGGATTGGCGGCGACCTGGGCGAAGACCTCGTCGAGAATGCGCACCATCTCCAGGTCGCGGCGCAGCGCCGTGCGCCCGCCCATCACCACGCCGATGATGTGATGGTCGTCGCGCACCACCGAACTGACCAGGTTGAAGCCGGAAGCGCCGGTATAGCCGGTCTTGATGCCGTCGGCGCCCTGGTAGCGGCCGATCAGATTGTCATGGGTCGGAATCCAGGTGCCCTTGTAGGTAAAGCCGGCCAGGCCGAAATAGGAGAAATACTGCGGAAAGTCATAGGCCAGGTGACGCGCCAGCACGCCCAGGTCGGCGGCGGTGGTGATCTGCAGCGGATCGGGCAGGCCCGAGGCGTTGTGGAAATTGGTTTCCTTCATGCCGATCTGCCTGGCCTTGTCGGTCATCATCTCGGCGAAATGGCCCTCGGTGCCGCCCAGCGCCTCGGCGATCACCACCGCCACGTCATTGGCCGAGCGGATGACGATGGCGCGGATGGCGGTATCGACCGAGATGGTCTCGTTCCTGCGCAGGTTGAGCTTGGTCGGCTTCTGCGCCACGGCGTGGGCGGAGACCGAAAGCGGCGTGTCCATCGCCACCTTGCCCGCCTTCAGCGCCTCGAACAGCAGATAGAGCGTCATCATCTTGGTGAGCGAGGCGGGATGGCGCTCCACCGTCTCGTTGCGCGAATAGAGCACCTTGCCGGTTTCGCCATCGATCACCAGTTCGGCGTCCTTGTCGGGATCGGTGGGGCTGGCGGGCATCTTCACCACCCGCTTGATGCCGGTGCCGCGCAGCGCCGGCCGCTTGGTCGCGGCCCCGGCCGGGCCGCTCAGGCCGCAGGCCAGCAGCAGGGCCCCCAGGCCCAGCAGGCAGGGCAGGCGAGACGGCAGGATCGAAAAGCGCAACGCGAACAACCCCAAATCATGCCCCACCCGCGGGCGAAAAGACCAAATCGGGCCATTCGGCGCAAGCGGCAACTCCAAAACACCATAGTTCCCGGGCATTTAACCGGATGTTAACCAGCCCGGGCGGGAAGCAAAAAAATTTGCTGCAACGCAACAATTAACCCTTGACCTGGGAAGGGTCATGGGCCACATATCTTCATGTTGCACTGCAACAGGCCGCCGGGACGTTCCGGTTTGCCCGGAACACCAAACAGGGAAAGGGTATAGCGACATGACCAAGACCAAGACCGCGGCCGACAAAGCAGCCGCAACCGCCGATTTCGCTTTTGCCAACGGCGCCGAAGCCCTCAAGACCGGCTTCGACAAGGCCGTCAAGAATTATGACCTCGTGCTCGGCTACGGCAAGGACACCGCCGAAGCGGTGATGAAGTCCGCCACCGTCGCCGGCAAGGGCGTCGAGACCCTCAATGGCGAGATCTACGCCTACTCCAAGCAGTCGCTGGAAGACTCCATCACCGCCACCAAGGCCGTGATGAGCTCCAAGTCGCTGCATGAAGCCTTCGAATATCAGAGCGACTACGCCAAGTCGGCGTTCGAGGCCTATATCGGCGAGCTGACCAAGTTCGGCGAGCTCTTCACCGCCACCGCCAAGAGCAGCTTCGCGCCCCTGCAGGGCCGCGTCGAAGCCTGGCTCGACGTCGTGCAGACGACCCGGGCCTGAAGCCTCTCGTCTCCCAGGTTGCGGAAAGCCCGGTTCCCGAAAGGGAAGCCGGGCTTTCTCGCCTTTAACCCTGCGCTTTCATGGCCATATACGGCTCTAGGCAGTCCCCCAAACTGCGCTAGGATATTGGCATGCGCGGCGACAACGGCGATTCCGACGACCAGAAGGGTGACGGCACCGGAACCGGCATCGTCGCCAAGACGCGCCCCAAGACCAAGAAGCCCGGCCTCTACAAGGTGCTGCTGCTCAACGACGACTACACGCCGATGGAGTTCGTCGTTCACATCCTGGAAAAGATCTTCAGCAAGGGCCGCGAGGACGCGGTCGAGGTGATGCTGCATGTCCACCGCCATGGCGTCGGGGTCTGCGGCCTCTTCACCTTCGAGGTGGCGGAGACCAAGGTGGCGCAGGTGATCGAACTCTCCCGCCGCCACCAGCATCCCCTGCAATGCACAATGGAGAAAGAATAGATGCCCTCATTGTCGCGCAGCATGGAACAGGCCCTGCACCAGGCCATCAAGCTGGCATCCGACCGGCATCACGAATACGCCACGCTGGAGCATCTGCTGCTGGCGCTGATCGACGATGCCGATGCCGGCCAGGTGATGAAGGCCTGCAATGTCGATCTCGAGGCCCTGCGCAGGACGGTGCAGAAATTCATCGATACCGACCTTGCCACCCTGGTGATCGAGGATGGCGAGGACGCCAAGCCGACCACCGGTTTCCAGCGGGTGGTGACGCGCGCCCTGCTGCATGTGCAGAATTCCGGCCGCGACGAGGTGACGGGCGCCAATGTCCTGGTGGCGCTGTTCACCGAGCGCGAATCCAACGCCGTCTATTTCCTGCAGCAGCAGAACATGAACCGGCTGGACGCGGTCAGCTACATCTCCCACGGCATCGCCAAGCGCCCGGGCATGAGCCAGCCCAAGCCGCCGCGCGGCACCGAGGAGGAGGAAGAGCCGGAGAAGCCGGCCAAGCAGGGCGGCGAGGCGCTGGAGGCCTATTGCGTCAACCTCAACGAAAAGGCGAAATCCGGCCGGGTCGATCCGCTGATCGGGCGCACCGCCGAGGTCGAGCGCACCATCCAGATTCTCTGCCGCCGCCAGAAGAACAACCCGCTCTTTGTCGGCGATCCCGGCGTCGGCAAGACCGCCATCGCCGAGGGCCTGGCGCGCAAGATCATCAATGGCGAGGTGCCCGAAGTGCTGCGCACCAGCACCATCTACGCCCTCGACATGGGCTCGCTGATCGCCGGCACCCGCTATCGCGGCGATTTCGAGGAGCGGCTCAAGACCGTGGTCAAGGAGCTGGAGAGCCAGAAGGGCGCCATTCTCTTCATTGACGAGATCCACACCGTGATCGGCGCCGGCGCCACCAGCGGCGGGGCGATGGACGCCTCCAACCTGCTCAAGCCGGCGCTGGCGGCGGGCACGCTGCGCTGCATCGGCTCGACCACCTACAAGGAATACCGCCAGTATTTCGAGAAGGACCGCGCCCTGGTGCGCCGCTTCCAGAAGATCGATGTCGCCGAGCCGACCCAGGAGGACACGATCAAGATCCTGATGGGGATCAAGAGCTATTTCGAGAGCTATCACAAGCTGCGCTATACCGCCGACGCCATCCGCGCCGCGGTCGAGCTTTCGGCCAAGTACATCAATGACCGCAAGCTGCCCGACAAGGCGATCGACGTGATCGACGAAGCCGGCGCCTCCCAGATGCTGGTGCCGGAATCGCGGCGCAAGAAAGTCATGCATGTGAAGGATATCGAGGAGGTGGTGGCCAAGATCGCCCGCATTCCGTCCAAGTCGGTCTCCAAGGACGACGCCACCGCGCTCAAGACCCTGGAAGCCGACCTCGGCCGCGTCGTCTTCGGCCAGGGCGCGGCCATCCATGCCCTGGCGTCGGCGATCAAGCTGGCTCGCGCCGGCCTGCGCCAGCCGGAAAAGCCCATCGGCTCCTATCTGTTCAGCGGCCCCACCGGCGTCGGCAAGACCGAGGTGGCCAAGCAGCTGGCCTCCATCATGGGGGTGGAGTTCCTGCGCTTCGACATGAGCGAATACATGGAGCGTCACACCGTCAGCCGCCTGATCGGCGCGCCGCCCGGCTATGTCGGCTTCGACCAGGGCGGCCTGCTGACCGACGGGGTGGACCAGCATCCCCATTGCGTCCTGCTGCTCGACGAGATCGAGAAGGCGCACCAGGACATGTTCAACATCCTGTTGCAGGTGATGGACCATGGCAAGCTCACCGACCATAACGGCAAGACGATCGATTTCCGCAATGTCGTGCTGATCATGACCACCAATGCCGGCGCTTCCGACGCCGCCAAGGACGCCATCGGTTTCGGCCGCGGCAAGCGCGAGGGCGAGGACGAGGAAGCGATCAAGAAGCTGTTCACGCCCGAGTTCCGCAACCGGCTCGACGCCGTAATCGCCTTCGCGCCGCTGTCGCGCGACACCATCGACCGGGTGGTGGAGAAATTCGTGCTGGAACTGGAAGGCCAGCTCGCCGACCGCGACGTCACTTTCGAGCTGGCGCCGGAAGCGACGCGCTGGCTGGGCGAAAAGGGCTATGACGATTCCTTCGGCGCCCGCCCGCTGGCCCGCGTCATCCAGGACAACATCAAGAAGCCCCTGGCCGACGAGATCCTGTTCGGCGCGCTCAAGGACGGCGGCACCGTGCGGGTGCTGCTGGACCGGCAGAAGGACAAGCTGGCCTTCGAGTTTGTTCCCGCCCAGACCCGTGCGCCGGGCCCCAGGGGCCGGGCCAAGCCCAAGGCGGATGTCTAAATTCCGCCACGGGATTACAGGACTGTAAAGTCACGGCAAGCAGGTCTTTGGCTATGCTCCACGCCGTTGCCACGGAGAGTCCATCCATGCGCCTTCTGATCGCCGCCGCCGCGCTTGCCGCCGTCACCGCCACCGCCGCCCAGGCGGCTGACAGCCGGGTCGTCATCATTCCCGACGGCAATGTGGTGGAGTTCGACGTCCTGGCCGTGGCGGCGCCGCCGGCGCTTCCCGGCCTCTGCGCCGTCACCGGCATCGCCAGCCGCGTCTGGCAGGGCACGGCCTATCGCGCCGGCCAGCCCTTGCTCCTCAGCGTGCCCTGCGCCGAATATGGCCTGGTGCCGGCCAATGTCCGCTTGGATGGGATCGTGCCGGTCAATGTGCATTCTCTGGAGCAGTCGAAGCATGGCATCGCCCGGCTTGGCGATGACGGCGCGCTGCTGTGGCAGGGCGGCACGGGCTCCAGCTACGGTCCCTGGGGCCAGGTGGCGGGCTATCGCGTGCTCGATGCCCGCATGCTGCCGGTGATGCCGAGCTAGGCCAGCTGGCCGCCTCACCCTTCGACAGGCTCAGGGTGAGGGATAAATCCTTTCCTCATGCTGAGCCTGTCGAAGCATGAGGGCAAGCGTCAGCGCCCGGCTTCCGCCGCCACCAGCTTCTTCATTTCCGCCGTGATCGAGGCCTGCTGCGCCACCAGGCTGCCGCCGGTATCGGCCCTGTAGAGCGCCTTGAGGAATGCGATGTCGCCGGGCATCAGCCCGGTGACGCGGTTGTCCAGGTCGCAGCGCGGCACCAGTAGGTTGGCGACGGTTTCCATCTTCTCGCATTTCTCGAAGGCCTGGGTCTGGGACAGGATCACCAGCGCCAGATAGTCGGCGATGGAACCCAGTTCATGGAAGCGCATCGCGTCCATCGAGGCGACGGCGGTGACGGCGACGATGTGGCTGTGAATGCCGTCGCGCAGCCGGCTGCCGGTGTCATAGCGGTGGCCGCAATATTGCTGCATGTCCTTGGTCACCTGCGACAGGCGGGCCGGATCGACGCGCAGCGGCTGCTTGAGATCGCCGCCGCTGCCGGTCATCACCGTGCTGTCGATGCCGTCGCACAGCGCCGACTGGTTCTTGGTGTCCACGGCGGTGAAGCCCTTGTCGTCCTGGGTCTCGGTGGCGTACCAGGCCTGGACCGGGAAACGGACCTTCGACAGTTCCTTGACCTGCGCCGGATCGTGCGGCCCCAGCAGGTCGGAATGGTTCGCGGCGATGTCGTCCATCACCCCCTGCGGATCGGAATCGAAGATCACGACGGTGTTGAGCGGGCAGGGCTGCTCCTGCACCGGCGCCCCCACCATTTTCGCCACTTCCAGGATGCGCTTGCTGACGGCGTCGCTGAGTTCGCGCGGCAGCCCCTGGGTCTTGAGGCAGATGCCCTGGAACCAGCGCGGAATCTTGCCGCTGAGCAGGGACGGCGCGGTGAAGGTCTTGACGAAGCTTGTCACCACCGCGTCGGGCATTGCGGCGGCCTGGACCTGCACCGTTTCCGGCTCGATTGTCGGCGCCGCGGCGGCGGCCGGCGCGGCAGGCTGGGCCAGGCCCGGCAGGGTGGCGCAAAGCGCGAAGACCGCGGAAACGGCCAGGACTGTCCTTTTCATGGCGCTCCTCCCGTTGGGGGCGCAATCCTAGCACCAACCTTCTGCCCGAAGGAGGGGGGCATCATTGCGGGTTCCGGGCGTTCGCGGCGGCCACCGCGTCATTCACCGCTGTCTGGATATGCCGGATGTCCGCCTTTGCCGCCGCAACATAGCCTTCCAGGCAGCCGGCATTTGCCTTTATGCCGTCGTTATGAGCGCTGACAGCGGCGTTATGGGCGCGGACCCTTCTGTTGTAATCGAACACGTCCATTTCAGAGTTTGGGCGCCTGGGATTTGTGGGATTATTGGCGGGATTCTCCAACGTCAGTTCCGGCGGCATTGGCGGCGGAGCATCGCATTTCGGCGCGGGATAGCGCGCCAGGCCTATATTCGTTCTCTCCGGCGCGGAAGCGGCGGCATCAGGAACCCCGGTGGCGGCATCGATGGCGGCCTGAATGCGCTGGATGTCGGCCTTGCCCGCCGCGACATAGTCCTGCATGCACGCGGCATAGCTTTTCGTCTCGCGGTCGCGCGCCAGCAGGGCGGCGCGGTAGGCGCGGACTTTCGCATTGTAGCGCTCAGCCTCTTCGATGCTGGTGCCCGAGGGCACAACCGGCTCCAGGTCGCGATCGACCGCGGCCGGCACGGAGCAGGCTGGCGCCGGGTACTGCATGCTGCCGGTATCGGATTGGGCCGAAGGCGCGGACTGTGCGCCCGCCGCGCTGGCGGACAGCAGAAAGGCCAAGAATAGCGGTATGGCGGTTTTCATGCGCGCCCCCGTATTTTCCGGGGAGGCTGGTCCGCGATTGTGTCGAATTGGCGGCGGGCGCCTAGTGCGCCGCATCCAGGGCGCGCTTCATGGCGCCGATGATGCGCTGGCGCTGCAGCAGCTCGGGCTTTTCCGGCGCGCTGTAAAGCGCGATCAGCAGGGCCTGGTCGATGTCGGACAGATGATCGACATGGGTTTCGGCGGCGCAGTCCTTCAGCATCAGGTTGAGGATGCTGGGCAGCTTCTGGCAGCGGCCGTTCATCCGGCTCTGCGCCAGGGTCTGGATCGCGATGTAGTCGGCCAGGGTGCCCAGCTGCATGCCCATCACCGCTTCGGTGCTCACCAGCACGGTGGCGGCGCCCATTTCCGCGGTCTGGCCGGTGGAGAGGCGCGAAAGCTGCGCCGGCACGTAAGGCGGCCCGTCCAGCCCGGCCTGCTGCCAGTCCTCGTCGAAATTGAGCTTGCCGTTGGCGTCGCGCAGCAGCCCGGCGTACCAGGTCTCGACCGGATATTCGACCTTGGTGTGCAGCGTGCCGGTGACCATCAGCTGGGGCACGCGCGCGGCGATGGAATCGAAGGTCTTCTGCGGGTCGGAGGTGACGATGATGCCGATATTGGGGCGGCAGGGATCGTTGCGGTCCACCGGCGCGCCCACCTGCTCGGCGATTTCCCGGATGCGGTGCTCGACCAGCCAGGCCGCCACCGGCGTCATGCCATAGACATGCGGGCAGATGGGCGCCTTCCAGCGGGCAAACTCACCCTCCATGCTGGTGGATTCCAGCAGGATCGAGCCCACCGCCTGCTTGGCCACGCTTTCGTCGCGCGCGGCCTGCGCCTCCGAGGTGATGGTCTCGATCGGGGCCTGGGCCCAGGCGGCGGGGAAGACCGGGGCGGCAGCAAATAGCACGGTCAGGAGCAGGCGGCGCATGGGGACCTTTCAGGAAGGCGGCAAGGTTAAACCGGCATCTGTCGCGCAAAAATCCCCAAATTGTACCGGAAATGAACATCGGTTCAGCCTTAACGGACGTGCAGGGTTGCACCGCTTTGTCGCGGGAACGGAGCGGCGGCGGCAATTGGCGAAAACTATCGCGCGGCCCGGGACAAAGCGGCGACAGGGTTCCATCGCCTTGCGACAGGCCCGGGTTCTACTCCTCGTCAACAAACCCCAAGGAGTAACCGTCATGAACACCCATTCCGAAACCGCCAACACCATCTTCCAGGTCGTGACCATCGCCGTCGTCGCGGTTTTCTCGGTCATGGCCGCCCTGCACACCGCCGCCCTGATCGTCTGATGCATCCGGCTGCTGCCTGACCAGCCTTCCGCATCGGAAGGCTGGCGGCTCAGAGCGCGGCGCGGATCTTCGCCGCCACCGGCTCCAGCGCCGAAGCCGGCACCATCGCCCTGCCATGCGGCGCCAGCGCCACCCCGTCCCAGCGCGGCACGACATGGAAGTGGACATGAAAGATGCTCTGGCCGGCGGGCGCGCGGTTATACTGCTTGAGCAGGATGCCATCGGGGGCCAGCGCCCTGTCCACCGCCTGCGCCACCTTCTGCACCGTCGCCATCATCGCGGTGAGTCCATCGGCCGAAAGGTCGAGAATATCCTCGGCCGCTTCCTTCGGCACCACCAGGACATGGCCTTGGGCTTCCGGCATCACATCCATGAAGGCTAGGGTCTTTTCATCCTCGAACACCTTTACGTGAGGAATCTCGCCGCGCAGGATCTTGGCGAAGATGTTGCTTGGGTCGTAGGCCATCAGTCCCCTTTCCGGAACGGCGAGGCTTTCGCCATCTCCGCCATGTTCTCCAGCACCGCTTGCCGCTCCCGCGCCAGGTAATCATCCACCGCCCGCGCCAGGCCCGGATGGGCGATGCGGTGGGCGCTCCAGGTCGGCGCGGGCAGGTAGCCGCGCAGCAATTTATGCTCGCCCTGGGCCCCGGCCTCAACCCGTTTCAGCCCGCGGGCGATGGCGAAATCTATCGCCTGGTAATAGCAGGTCTCGAAATGCAGGAAGGGGACATATTCCGACGCCCCCCAGTTGCGCCCGAACAGCACGCCTTCGCCGAACAGGTTCAGCGCTCCGGCGATGGTCTGTCCATCGCGCCTTGCCATCACCAGCAGGGTCTGCTGCTTCAGGCCCTCGCCCAGGCGGCTGAAGAAGTCGCGGGTGAGATAGGGCGTGCCCCATTTGCGCCCGCCGGTCTCCCTGTAGAAATCGAAGAACTGGTCCCAGTGGGCCTCGCCGATGTCGCTGCCGGTCAGCCAGTCGAACGTGATCCCCGCCTCGCGCACGCTGGCCCGCTCCTTGCGCAGGGTCTTGCGCTTGGCCGAGGAGAGTTCGCCCAGGAACTGCTCGAAGGCATCGTAACCCCGGTTTTCCCAGTGGAATTGCTGGCCGGTGCGCTGCAGATATCCGGCTTCGCCCGCCAGTTGCCATTCTTCATGCGCCAGGAAAGTGATGTGCAGCGAGGAAGCGTCCAGCTGTCGCACCGTGCCCGCCGCCAGCGCCAGCAGCTCGCGTTTGGCGGCGTCCGTCTTGGCCAGCAGGCGCGACCCCGTCACCGGCGTGAAAGGCACGGCACATTGCAGCTTGGGATAATAGTCGCCGCCCGCCCGCTCCAGCGCCCCCGCCCAGGCATGGTCGAAGACATATTCGCCCTGGGAATGGCTTTTCAGGTAGAGCGGCATCAGCCCGTCATCGGAAAGCAGATGACACGGTTGCCAGCCGGTCTCGGCGCAGGCGGAGCCGCTTTCCTCCAGCGCGGAAAAGAATTGGAAGGTGATGAAGGGGTGCGGCTCGGCCACACCGTCCGGATTGGCCAGCGCATTCCAGCGCGCCGCCCCGATCTCCCGGACGCTGCCAACCAGCTTGGCGGTCACTTCAGCTCGAACAGGGCGTCCACTTCCACCGCCGCGCCGCGCGGCAGCGAGGCGACGCCGACCGAGGAGCGCGCGGCCTTGCCGGCCTCGCCGAAAATGGCGGCGATCAGTTCGGACGCGCCATTGGCGACTTCGGGATGGCGGGTGAAGTCGGGCGTGGCGGCGATGAAGACATTCAGCTTCAGGCAGCGCGCCACCCGGTCGAGATCGCCGCCACAGGCCGCCTTCAGCTGCGCCAGGATGTTCATGGCGCAGCACCGCGCCGCCTCCTGGCCGTCCTCGATGGTGACATTGCCGTCCAGGCGGCCCTTGCAGCTCAGCCCGTCCTCGGTCACCGGCAACTGGCCGGCAATGTGCACTAGCTTTCCGGAAACGGTGTAGGGCGCATAGCAGGCCACCGGCGCCGGCGGGGCGGGCAGGACGATGTCGAGTTCCTTCAGGCGGGTTTCGATGCTCATGCCGCAACCCTAGCCGCTAGCGCCGCCGTTTCAAGCCTCGTCCGGTGTTCACGGCATCGCCGCCGAATTTGCCGCGGATGCGGTCCATCGCCCGCTCGGCCGCCGCCCGCTTGTCGCCCTCGGGGTCGATCAGGCTGCGCGGATCGGCCTCGGCGGCATCGGTCAGGCCGGTGATGCCCACGCCCAGCAGGCGGAAGCGGGTGCCGTCGGCCTCGCGCTTCAGCGGGCCTATCGCCGTGCGGAAGATGCGGTCGGCCAGCTGGGTCGGCGCCTCCAGCGAGGCGCTGCGGGTTTTCAGCTTGAAACTGGCGGTCTTCAGCTTCAGCACCACGGTGCGGCCGGCCAGCCCCGCCTTCTTGGCGCGGGCCGAAACCCGCTCGGCCTGCCGCCACAATACCGCTTCCAGCTCGGCGTAATTCGACAGGTCGCGGTCGAAGGTGGTCTCCGACGAGATGGATTTGGTTTCGCCTTCGGGATCGACCCGGCTTCTGTCCTGGGCGCGGGCGATGCGCGCCAGCCACAGCCCGGTGGCGCCATAGCGGTTCGCCAGCTCGCGCGGATCGGCATCCTGCAGGTCGCCGATGGTCATGAAACCGTCGCGGTTGAGCTGGGTCTCCAGCACCTTGCCGGCACCGCGGATGATGCCGATCTTCTTGTCGCGCAGGAAACTCACCGCCTCCCGCATGCCGATGACGGCGAAGCCGCGCGGCTTGTCGAGTTCGCTGGCCAGCTTGGCGAGGAACTTGTTGCCCGACAGGCCGATGGAGACGGTGATGCCGATGTCGCGCGCGATCTCCAGCGAAAGCTTCGCCATGGTGCGGGCGGGGCTCATGCCATGGACCAGCGTGGTGCCGGAAAGGTCGAGATAGGCTTCGTCCAGCGACAGCGGCTCGACCAGCGGCGTCAGGGCGTTCATCTTCGCCCGTATCTGCCGCGCCACGTCGGAATAGTGGCTGTGGCGCGGCTTGAGGATCACCGCCTGCGGACAGAGCTTCCTGGCCTGGAACATCGGCATGGCCGAGCGCACGCCATAGGTGCGGGCGATGTAGCAGGCGGTGGAGACGACGCCGCGCGTCTCGCCGCCGACGATCAGCGGCCGGTCGTTCAGCGAGGGATCGTCGCGCTTCTCGATGGCGGCATAGAAGGCGTCGCAGTCCAGGTGGGCGATGGCGAGGGTGTCCAGCTCCGGATGCGCCAGGATGCGGGTGCCGCCGCAGGCAGGGCAAGGCTGGTCGGGCCGCGCGTCGGCAAGACAGTCGCGGCAGAAGGCCGGCCAATTCTCTATGCCAGTCATGACAAACCCTAACTTGTCATGGCCCGCCTCGCGCGGGCCATCCAGGGCAACAGGCAGTGGTGTATGCGGCCCTCGATGGCCCCCGTAAAATGGGCCATGGCATCGAAGTTATGGGTTTTCCGGCCATAGCCATGCCGCGCCACGCACCCCGCTCGAATCCCCGTGCTTGTTCCTCACGATCCGGGGCGGCCCGCCCAGGGTGAAGCCGTACTTCTCCACCAGCGGCGGCAGTTCGTCATGGAGGCGCGCGACGTTCGACAGCCCGCCGCCCAGCACGATCACGTCCGGATCGAGGATGTTCACTACCGTCGCCAGCCCGCGCGCCAGCCGGTCAATCTGCCGGGTCATCGCCGCGATGGCGTCGGGATCGGCGCTCACGCCGATCTCTTCCGCGCTCATTGTCCGCCCGGTGACCCGGTGGAAGTCGGCGGCGAGCCCCGGCCCGCTGCACCACACTTCCAGGCAGCCCCGCTTGCCGCAATAGCAGGGCGGTGCATCGCGCAATTCCTCGGCCGATGGCGCGGGCAGGGGGATATGGCCCCATTCGCCGCCGACGCCATGGGCGCCGCCAATGACTTTTCCGTCCACCACCACGCCGCCGCCGACCCCCGTGCCGGCGATGACCCCGAACACCACGCGTGCCCCCGCCGCCGCGCCGTCGGTGGCTTCCGACAGGGCGAAGCAGTTGGCGTCATTGGCCAGCCGCACCTTGCGGCCCAGCGCCGCCTCGAGATCGGCGCGCAGGGGGCGGCCGTTCAGCCAGGTCGAGTTGGCGTTCTTGATGGTGCCGTCCGCCGTCTCGGTGCCGGGAATGCCGATGCCCACCGGCGCTTCGACGCCGCTTTGCGCCACCAGATTCCGGATGGCGGCGATGGTGCCGTCATAGTCGCGCGGCGTCGCCACCCGCCGCCGCAGCACTTCGCGGGTGCCGTCCAGGGCCGCGATCTCGGTCTTGGTTCCGCCAAGGTCGACGCCCAGCCGCATCAATCCTCTTCCAGCCGGCGCAGGGCGGCATGAATGGCCTGGGGTCTGGCTGAAGTGCTTTCGCAGAAAGCCAGCAGAAGATCTTCATTTGCCAGCAGAAATTCCAGCAGCGCCCTGGCGGTGCCGGGATCGCCCGCCGCCGCCTTCAGGCTGGCCGGATCGCTGCCCGACGCGGCCAGGAAACGCTCCAGCCCGCCCTCCTGGCCGGCCAGCCAGGCGAGGGCCTCAAGGGCCAGTATTTCCGCGTTTTCCGAGGGTTTTCCGGGCTTCAGCATCAAGGGAGCGTTAAGACCTTATCGGCATACTGGCAAGGCAGCCAAAACCCCTTCCGGGCTGGCGAATTGGGCGTTGGGCGACGCCGGAGAGTCAAGTCATGGACGCCAAGACCAAGACCGTTCTCATCGTCGAGGACAATGAGCTCAACATGAAGCTCTTCCACGACCTGCTGGACGCCCATGGCTACAACATCCTGCAGACCAAGGACGGCATGGAGGCGCTGGACATCGCCCGCGAGCACCATCCCGACCTGATCCTGATGGACATCCAGCTGCCGGAAGTCTCCGGCCTGGAAGTCACCAAATGGCTGAAGGAAGACGAATCGCTCAAGGCCATTCCCGTGGTCGCGGTCACCGCCTTCGCCATGAAGGGCGACGAGGAAGTGATCCGCCAGGGCGGCTGCGAGGCCTATATCTCCAAGCCGATCTCGGTGACGAGTTTCCTGGAAACCGTGAAGCGTTTCGCCGGCTGATCACCAGGATAGCACCCCATGACCGCGCGCGTCCTGGTCGTTGACGACATTCTCTCCAACGTCAAGCTGCTCGAAGCCAAGCTCTCGGCCGAGTATTTCGAAGTGCTGTCCGCCTTCAACGGGCTGGAGTGCCTGGCCAGGATGGAAGAGACCATTCCCGACATCGTCCTGCTCGATGTGATGATGCCGGGCATGGACGGCTTCGAGGTCTGCCGCCGCATCAAGTCCAATCCGCGCACCGCCCATGTGCCCGTCGTGATGGTCACCGCCCTCGACCAGCCTTCCGACCGCGTCGCCGGCCTGGAAGCGGGCGCCGATGATTTCCTCACCAAGCCGGTGGATGATGCAGCCCTGTTCGCCCGCGTCCGCTCGCTGGTGCGCCTCAAGATGATGACCGACGAGATGCGGATGCGCGAATCGACCGGCCAGTCCATGGGCCTGATCGATCCCACCGAGACGCTGCTCGACGCCAATCCCGCCGGCCGCCTGCTGGTGATCGAGGACCGCGCCGAAAGCGTCGCCTGGTTCGCCAGCGCGCTGAAGCCGACGCATGAAGTCTCCGCCGTCGATACCTTCGAGGAAGCCCTGGTGCGGGTGAAGGGCGGCGATTACGACCTGATCGTGGTCTCGCTCGGCATGCGCGGCTTTGACGGCCTCAGGCTCTGCTCCCAGCTGCGCTCGCTGCCGGAAGGCCGCAACGTTCCCATTCTGGTCATCGTTTCCGATGGCGACCGCCGCAAGCTCACCCAGGCGCTGGAAATGGGCGTCAACGACTATCTCACCCGGCCGGTGGACAGGAACGAACTGACGGCGCGGGTGCGCACCCAGTTGCGCAAGAAGCGCTATGCCGACCGGCTGCGCCACAATGTCCAGCTCTCGCTGGAAATGGCGATCACCGACCAGCTCACCGGCCTGCACAATCGCCGCTACATGGCGCGCCACCTCGACAATTTGCTGGACAATGCCAAGCGCAACGAACGGCCGCTGACCTTCGTCATCATGGACATCGACCACTTCAAGCAGGTCAACGACACAAATGGCCATGACATTGGCGACGAGGTGCTGAAGGAATTCGCCGGCCGCATCGCCGCCAATGTCCGCGGCATCGACCTGGCCTGCCGCTATGGCGGCGAGGAGTTCGTGGTGGTGATGCCGGACACCGATGTCAGCTTCGCCTATGCCATTGCCGAGCGCCTGCGCCAGTCGATCGAGACCAACCCGGTCCGGATCAGCCGCGCCCCCGGCCAGCTCAACCTCACCATCTCCATCGGCATCGCCAGGATGGAAGGGGCGTCCGACACCGCCGACGCGCTGCTGTATCGCGCCGACCAGGCGCTGTATCGCGCCAAGCGTAGCGGCCGCAACCGCGTCGTCGCCGACGCGGCATAGCCGCCTGTTGCCCGACCCCGGAGCCTGTTACATTTCCGGTGTCTGGAAGGGCAAGGGGGCATCGTGAGAACCTATATCGCTGTCTGCGGGCTGATCTTCGCCCTGATCGCCGTCGCCCATGGCGTCGAACTGGCGAATGGCGGAATGTGGCATTTGCGGGAAGCTGACTTCCTGGCCTCGACCGCGGCCACGCTCGGCATGCTGGGCTGGTCCGTCTTCCTGTTCTTCCGCCGCTGACCCGGCGGCTTTGAATTGCGGTCGCCGCGCGCTAGCCTGCGCGCCTTCGAATGGGGATTCGAAAAGGGGGATTTCATGCGCAAGATGCTTGTCTGCGCCGCCGTCGCGGCGATTGCGTTCACGGCCCGCGCCCATGGGCAAGGCCGCCCGCGCATCATCCTTTTCCAGGAAGACAATTATCGCGGCGCCCGGCTGGAGCTGGACGCCCGCGCCTCCGATCTGAGACGGATGCGCTTCAACGACCGGGTTTCCAGCATCCGCGTTCTGTCCGGCACCTGGGAGCTTTGCGCCGCCGAAGGTTTCCGCGGCAAGTGCATCACCGTGGACCGTGACATCCCGCGCCTGAACCGTGCCGGCTTTGACGACCGGCTTTCCTCGCTGCGCCCGGTCAGCCGCCGCGACGGTCGCGATAACCGGCGCGACGACCGCACCGACCGGCGCTGATTACCCCTCATCCGTCGCGGGGCTGACGCCCCGCGCCACCTTCTCCCACAAGGGGAGAAGGAAAGGGTAGGCGCATTTTCTTTCCCTCTCCCCTTGTGGGAGAGGGTGATTTGTCCGCGGTCAGCGGACAAATCGGGTGAGGGGTTATTCTTCTTCGCTTTCGTCTGCTTCTTCTTCCGGCTCGCCCGCCAGCATCGCCGCCGCGCGGTCGATCACCGAAACCAGCAGTTCAGGCTCGCGCGCCCCCGAAACCGCCAGCTTGCCGCCGAAGATCATCGCCGGCACGCCGGTGACGCCCATCTCGCGGGCGAGTCGGTCCTCGCGCTCCACCAAAGCAAGGTCGGCGTCGCTTTCCAGCAGTTCGGCGATTTCCAGTCCGTCCATGCCGCAGAGATCGGCGATGTCCGCCAGCACCCTTGTGTCGCCGATGTCCTCGCCATTCTCGAAATAGGCGATGAACAGCTTTTCCACCACATCGTCCTGCACGCCGGCGGGTTCGGCCCAGCGGATCAGGCGGTGGGAATTGAGCGTGTCGGGCCGCCGCCGGATCGCCGCGAAATCGAAGGCGATACCGTCCTTCTCGCCTTCGGCGGCGATCAGCTTGTGCATCTCGACGATCTTCATCGGATCATCGCCGAATTTCAGCCGCATATAGGCCTGGCGGTCCATGCCTTCGGGAGGCAGGGCGGGATCGAGGCGGTAGGGCCGCCACTTCACGTCGAAAGGAATGTCCGGCCGCTGCGCCATGGCGCGCGCCAGGCGGCGCTTGCCGATGAAGCACCAGGGACAGACCGTGTCGGAGATCACATCAATCTGCATAAGCGCCTCAATGCAAGATCTGGGCGGTGACTTCGTTGGCCTCGCCCAGCGCCTTCACCGCCAGCGCGCCATGCGTGCCGGTCAGGGTGATGCTGGCGGTGACCGGCAGCAGGCCGCTGATCACCGTGGCGGCGGGCGGGGGCGCCTGGGCGACGAATTCCACCACCAGGGTGCGCGCATCGCCATGGCCGGCCTTCAGGCGCGCATGGCTCCAGCCGCCGCTCTGCACCGCGCCCTTGACCTGCACCACGACGGTGCCGCCCGCCTGGGTGGCGACGACACTGTCCACCCGCCAGACGCGTTTTTCCGCCGCCCAGGCGGGATGAATCGCGGGCAGGGCGGTCAGCACAAGGACGGCGAGGACGGGGCGGAGCATGGCGGAAGCTTAGCCGGAATTGGGGCGGTCAGATGGCGAGTTCTACAACGACCGGCACATGGTCGGAGGGCTTTTCGCTCGCCCCGCGCACTTCGCGCTCGATATGGCAGCCCGTCAGCCGGTCCGCCGCCTGGGGCGAGAGCAATACATGGTCGATGCGGATGCCGTTGTTGCGTTCCCAGGACCCGAAATAGTCCCAGAAGGTGTAATGCCCGCCTTCCGGGTGCAGGGCGCGGAAGGCGTCGGTGTAGCCGAGATTCTCGATCCGCCGCAGCGCCGCCTTCGATTCCGGCTGGAACAGCGCGTCCTTGGCCCACGCCTTGGGCCGGTCGGCGTCCTTGTCCTCCGGGATGATGTTGTAGTCGCCCATCAGCACCACCGGTTCCTCGGCCTCGAGCAGCTTCTTGGCGTGCCGGCGCAAGCGTTCCAGCCAGGCCAGCTTGTAGTCGAATTTCGGTCCCGGCTGCGGATTGCCGTTGGGGGCATAGATCGAGGCCACCCGCACAATGCCCTTGCTGCCGGTGATCACCGCTTCGAGATAGCGGGCATGGTCGTCGGCATCGTCGCCATGCAGGCGCGGCGTGACATCCTCCATCGGCCGCTTCGACAGGATGGCGACGCCGTTATAGGTCTTCTGGCCATGGACGGCGCAGGCATAGCCCAGCGCCTCGAAGGCCTCGCGCGGAAAGCCTTCATCCACGGTCTTGATTTCCTGCAAGGCAAGAACGTCGGGCGCGGCGTGCTTCAGCCAGGCCAGCGCCGGCTCCAGCCGCGCCTTGATCGAATTGACGTTCCAGGTGGCGAGCTTCATCGCCTGCTTGTAAGGCTGGCGGCGGCGGGCATCAATCCTTGCGCAGCATCAGTCCCAGGAAGGCACCCAGCTTCGGCGGCTGGCCGGTGTTGAGCAGGCTGGCGCGGAAGACGCGGCCCAGGAAGACCAGTTCCAGCGTCACGAAGCCGGCCAGCAGCAGGCCGGTGCCGGCCAGTTCCGCCATCGACACGCCGCTGCCCAGCCGGGCCAGCATGGCGAACGGCGTGTAGATCGGGATCCAGGACATCACCCTGGGCAGCAGGCCGTTGGGATTCTGGATCGTGCTGTTCATGATCAGGATCACCGGCAGCATCACGCCCATGGTGATGGGCATGAGATAGGTCTGGGCATCCTGCATGGAATTGGAAAGCGAGCCGACGGTGAGATAGACCATCGCCAGCATCAGATAGCCAAAGAAGAAATAGAAGGCCAGCACCGGTATCATCCAGGGCTGGTTCAGCGCCGCCAGCGACGGCTGCAGATAGTCGGCGACGGCGCCCTGGATGGCGAAGGCGGCGATCAGGGCGCAACCGATCCAGGCGACGATGATGGTGAGGCCGACCCCGCCCAGCCCGATCAGCTTGCCCAGCATCAGTTCGCGCGGTTCGACGCAGGCCAGCACCGCCTCGAGCAGGCGATTTGAGCGTTCCTCGATCACGCCCTGCAGCATCATGCCGCCGGTGATCATCGCCGCCAGCAGCAGCAGATAGACCAGCCCCAGCGGCACGATCGAGCGCATCATCATCTGGGTCCGGCCGCCGCCCGAAGCCGGCACGGTGACCGCCACCGGCGCTTCCAGGCTCTGGATGCGCGCGGCCGTCTCGGGCGGCACGCCATTGCCTTGCAGCAGCGCCAGGCGGGCCAGCCGCGTCCGTTCGTCCCGGATTTCGTCGATCAGCACATTGCCGTTGCGGCCATTGGTCCAGAGCTGCGCCGGGCCGCTGGCGGGAACGAAGGCCGCCACCGCCAGGGGCAGCTTGCCTTGCGGCGTTTCGATGTCGTTGGTCAGGTAGCGCGCCATGGCGCGGCCGAAGGCCTGCGGCCCCTCGCCAAGCGGCGCATCCTTCGGCGCGGCGACGCGGATGTAAGGCCGCGGCTGGGGCTTGAAGGCAGGGGTGCCCGCGGGCAGGGCCATCCGCCGGACCGCGGCGTCGGCCCCGCCATTGCGGATGAAATTTTCCACCGTCGCGTCATCGGCCAGGCCGCCCGCCGGCAGCGGCGCCTTCCAGCGCAGGGCATAGGCGGAAAGATCGCGCATCACCTGGCGCTGGTAATCCAGCTCCAGGCGGTGTTCGAGGATGGGCGCGAAGGCGCCGCCCTGGTCCACCATGACATAGGCGGTGGTGGCGGGGGGGCGCAGCAGCGTCGTCGCGCCCACCATCACCCCCAGCATGATCGGCAGGGCCAGCAGGGTGATCTTGAAGGCGCGGGTGCGGACGATCTGGAGAAAATCGCGGCGCGCCACCAGCAGGATGCGGTTCATGGGGCTCCTCCGACGAGATGAATGAAGACATCATGCAGGCTGGGATGGTGCAGGTCGAAGCTGCGCAGGAAAAAGCCGTTGCTGGTACAGTGCTGCAAAAGATCGCCCGGCGCGCGCCCCGGCGCCAGGGTCACTTCCCATTCCTGCCAGCCTTCCCGGACCGGGCCGGCGGTGACGGCGCGCGCCACGCCGGGCAGCAGCGACGGATCGGCCCGCGATGTCAGTTTCAGCCGCGGCGGCAGCGCTGCCCGCGCCTCGGCCTGCGTGCCCTCGAAGACCTTGCGGCCCCTGGCCAGCAGCAGCAGGCGGCCGGCCAGCCGTTCGGCGTGCTGCATCACATGGGTGGAGAAGATCACCGTGGCGCCGCCTTCCGCCGCTTCGCGCACCAGATCCTCCAATACGCCCTGGTTGACGGGATCCAGACCCGAGAAAGGCTCGTCCAGGATCAGCAGCCGCGGCCTGTTCACCAGCGCGGTGGCAAGCTGGACCTTCTGCGACATGCCCTTGGAGAGCTTGTCGAGCGTGGTGCCCGCCCATTGCGCCAGCCCCAGCCGTTCGATCAGGGCGGAGGCCCGGGCTGCGGCGTCGGCGGCGCTCATGCCCTTGAGGCGGCCGAAATAGACCACCGTGTCCGTCACCGTCATCAGGCGGTAAAGGCCGCGTTCCTCCGGCAGGAAGCCGATCGCGGCGGCATTTTCGCGGGACGGGGCGCGGCCCAGCACCGCGATGCGCCCGGCATCGGGACGCAATATGTCGAGCATCATGCGGACAGAGGTGGTCTTGCCGGCGCCATTGCCGCCGAGAAAGCCGAAGACGCCGCCCTCGGGCACCGCGAAGCTGAGATCGTTCACGGCGGTGAAATCGCCGAATTTCTTCACCACGCCGTCAAGCGCAACTGCCGTCGTCATTCCCGTCCCCGCTGGCGTGCCGACTTTGCTATCTGGCCGATTTTGCCGCCTGTGTGAAGGTCAGGGGCAGAAAGCCCCGAATTTTCTATTCCGATACCTGCGATGGCTCGCGCCTTATCTTGGCGCGATGCCACAGGGTCGCCGCCGCGATCAGTGGCGCCGGCGCCAGCATCACAGTCAGCACCAGGTTCGGCGGCAGCAATTTCAGCAGCGGCAGGCCGATGGCGATCAGCAGGAAATACAATCCCATGCCGACCATGAGCTTGCCCTGGAAGCGCAGATGCCGGTTCTGCTGCCAGGGATCGAGCCGGAGCAGGCGAAAACGCAGCGACAGCCAGGGCAGTTTCGGCATCGCGTTGCCCACCACCAGCAGCAGAACCGCCATCGCGGCCATGCTGACGCGGGCGGTGGTCACGCGATCCAGGGCCAGGCCGTAGCCGAGCGAACGGGAGATCATGAAGGCCTGCATCAGTCCTTCAAGGAGGCAGAAGGCGACGAGAAACTTGCTGCTCCAGTGACCCCATGACCGCATGGCGTCGCAGCTGCCGGCGGCGAGCCATTTGCGGGCATACATGAAGGCCGTCATCATGGTGAGGGCGAAGGGCTGGGCGAGCAGGATAAGTCCATTGCCGAAATGTTTGCTGCCGGGACCGTCGAGCGGCACCTTGTGCCAGTCGGGCAGCAGGCTCAGGCGCCACACGGTGGCGGCAACCATGGCGATAATGACGGTGATGGCGAACCACAGCGCCTTGCGATCGATCATTTGGCTTCTCCCCGGGCTTTTTTCAGTGGCGTGGGCTTCGGCACGCCGATGCCCACCGTGTCGGCGAAGCCGAGCAGGGCTTCCTCCAGCACCGAGGCCTTCAGCATGTAGGTGATGACGGTGCCGCTCTTGTGCGCCTCGACCAGGCCGGCCTCGCGCAGGATGGCGAAATGGGCCGAAAGGGTGGATTTGGCGATCGGGAAATGCTCCGCCAGCTCGCCGGCATTCATCGGCTTTCTGCGCAGCAGCTGCAGGATCTGCCGCCGGGTCGGATCGGACAGGGCCTTGAAGACCAGATTCATAATTCGCTATTTAGCGAAATATGGAAAAAGAGTCAAGCCCGGCAGCGGGAACCGGGCCCGGCCTGGGGCGTTTTCTTCCCTTCAGGTGTCCAGGGGCGTCGGCATTGATTGAACTCACACGCGCCGCGCACTACCGGCAACTGGCTGCGCAGATGCGCAAACTGGCGACCCAGGTGCAGTCGCCGGAAATCCGCGATGCCTATCTCTCCCTGGCCGCCAACTGGGAGCGACTGGCCGAGGCGGCGGCGCTGAACCAGGCCATAAAAGGTGAGGAAGAATGATGGTAGAGTCCGGAATGAGTCCGCCGAAGCTGCGTCCCAATGCCGAAACCGTCCATGACCAGCGCACCGCCCTGGTCAAGGACATGGTGGCGAAGGAAAATGCCGCCCTCGATGCCAAGACCGCGCGGCTGAAAGCCCTGCGCCTGGCGAAGGAAGCTGCCGAGCCCGCCGCGCCGCCGCCGCCGCCGAAAACCCGCAAGCGCCGCGTCTAGACCGAAAAGCTGGTGCCGCAGCCGCAGGAGGCGGTGGCGTTGGGATTGTTGACCTTGAAGGCCTGGCCGATCAGGTCGTCGGTGAAGTCGATCTCCGCCCCGACCAGGAAATCCAGCGACACCGGATCGATCAGCACCGTGGCGCCGTCCTTCTCCAGCACCAGGTCGTCGTCCATGCGGGCTTCGTCCAGGGCGAAATTGTACTGAAAGCCGGAACAGCCGCCGCCCGTCACCGCCAGGCGCAGCATGGTGCCGGCTTTCTCCCTGGTCAGGATGGCGGCGATGCGCCTGGCGGCGCGGGCGGAAAGGGTAGGGGGCATCGCGGTCATGGCTGGCAATCCGTCATTATCTGTCTATGTAGTCCTCGCCATGGCCGCTTCAAAGCCCCCCGAAAGCCTAAATGCCGCGCCCGCCGGACATTTGCTGGGGCCGGTAATCCTGCCGCCGGGGCCGCTGGCGGCATTCGCCACCCATCCCGGCGACAGCCGGGGGCGGTTTCATCCCGAAAACGAAAGCCCCACCCGCAGCTGCTATTCGCGCGATCGCGACCGCATCCTCCATTCCACCGCCTTCCGGCGCCTCAAGCACAAGACCCAGGTCTTTGTGCAGCATGAAGGCGATCACTACCGCACCCGCCTGACCCATTCGCTGGAAGTGGCGCAGCTGGCGCGCAGCCTGGCGCGCACCCTGCAATGCGACGAAGACCTGGCCGAGACGGTGGCCCTGGCGCATGACCTTGGCCACACCCCGTTCGGCCATACCGGCGAGGATGCGCTGGACGCGGTGACGAAGGATATCGGCGGTTTCGACCACAATGCCCATGCCCTCAGGCTGGTGACCAGGCTGGAGCATCGCTATGCCGATTTCGATGGGCTGAACCTGACCTGGGAAACGCTGGAAGGCATTGTAAAACACAATGGGCCTTTGATTGATGCCCCCCTCCGGCTTTCGCACGCAACGCCCGCCCCTGCGCGCGAAGCGCGCAATAAGGAAGAGGGCGGGCTGCGTGCTGCAGCCACCTCCCCCTCCAATGCTTCGCATGAGGGGGAGGCGGGTTTGCGCTCACTTCCCGGCCCGATTGAAAGCTTCGACAAACGCTGGCCGCTCGATCTTTCCACCTGGCCGGGGATCGAGGCACAACTCGCGGCGCTCTCCGACGACATCGCCTATGTCAACCACGACATGGATGACGGGCTGCGGGCCGGCCTTTTCACCATCGCCGACCTGGGCGAGGCGCCGCTGGCGGGCGAGCATGTCCGGGGCGTCACCGCCCGCTATGGCGGGCTGGAACTGTCGCGCTTCGTCGGCGAGCTGATCCGTACCCTGATGAGTTCCCTGCTCGACGATTTGCTGGCGCAGACCCGCCGCAACCTGGCCGCCGCCGCCCCCGCCAGCGCCGCGGCGGTGCGCGGCGCCGGCCAGGCCATGGCGGCGTTCTCGCCGGGGCGCTGGGAGGAGGTGAAGGCGCTGAAGCGCTTTCTCTTCGAGCGCATGTACCGCCATCCCCAGGTGCTGAGCGTGCGCGAAAGGGCGGCGGCGGTGATCACCGACCTGTATGAGGCCTTCCTGGCCGATCCGGCCCTGCTGCCGCCCGACTGGACCGCCCAGTGCGGCGCGGCGGGGGATGCGGCCACCGGCCGGGTGGCGCGGGACTATATCGCCGGCATGACCGACAGTTACGCCCTGTCGGAATATGGCCGCGTCTTCCACAATCGAATCGAACTTTAGCTGCTTTCGCCGCCGAATCGGCGTCCGGGAGTGCTAAATTGGCAGGCAGAATCGGTTAGGGCTGATCCATGGCCAGGTATGAGCGCGGCGTTTACGAGCCGAGCGACGAGGTGCGCGTCTTTGACGGCGCCGAGGAAGAAGACGACGCCGAAGGCTCGCGCCTGCCGCTGCTGATCGTGCTGGCGCTGGTGGTGCTGTGCGCTTTCGCCGGGGTGGTCTGGCTGGCCTATACCCAGGGCGTGGCGCGCGGGCGCACCGAGACCCCGGTGCTGGCCGCGGCGGGCGGCCCGGAAAAAGTCGCGCCGCAGAACCCCGGCGGCACCGCGGTGCCCTATCAGGGCTTCAAGATCTACGAGCAGCCGGCCCCGCCCGACGACCAGGCCGACGCCGCGCCGCCCTCTGCGCCGCCGCAACAGGCCGCGAAACCAGATACGCCGCCGCCCGCCGCCGCCCGGCCCGAACCGGCACCGCCACCGGTTGCGGCCAGGCCGGAGCCGGCGCCCAAGCTTGCCGCCGCCGCGCCGCCGCCTGCCGCCA
>CAZNGO010000052.1:0-19427 GCA_964572805.1 uncultured Rhizobium sp.
CGCGTCGCGCTTGGGCGCGCGCCGCTGCGGCGTTCGGCCGGGCGAAGGGTCCACCGGACCCTTCGCTTATCCGGCCTCACCCCGTTAAGACCCGATTTACCACTGTGGCGCATAGCATGGGGGATGCGCCGCGCTCTTTCCGCCCTCTTTCTGCTGGCCTTCGCCGCCGGGTCCGCCCTGGCGGCCGATGAGAAGGGCGACGACGCCAAGAAGAAAAAGGGCGGTGAACACAAGCTCACCCAATCGGTAAGCTGGGTCGAAGTGGACGATTTCTACGCCACCATCGTCGGCGACAATCGCCCAACCGGCATGCTGATGGTGCGGCTGGGGCTGGACGTTCCTGACGCCAAATTGCGCGATGATGTCGAGCACTCCATGCCGGTGCTGCGCGACGCCTATCTGCGCAGCCTGATGGCCTACACCGCCACCAATGTCCGCCTCGACACCCAGCCTGATGTGCCCGCCATCGCCGACCGGCTGCAGGCCGTCACCGACCGGGCCCTGAGGAAAAAAGGCGCCCGCATCCTGCTGCGGCAGGTGGCGCTGCGGGCAAAAACCTAGCGCGGCATTGGCTTAAGCGCCGTCCCGACTTTATGGTTAACGCCGGGTTCGAAGACGGCGGCAGGCAATGATCTGGGCAAAACCAATGGGCGCCGTGACCGCCCCGCTGGTTTTTCTCGGCCTCGCAGTTTTTATCATTCTTTTCAATGCCTTGAACATTGAGTCGGCCATCGCACACTGGCTGCTGGCGCATTATGAAGCCGCCATTCCCGGCCATGCCGCGCCGCGCCCCCTGCTGGGCCTGCGGCTGGCCGAAACCATCTGGCTGCTGGGATTCGGCGGCGGCGCGGTCTGGCTGCTGCGCTTCGGCATCCTGTGGTCGGGACTGGCCGGGCTGGCGGGAACGGCGCTGGCGGCCTGGACCGGCTGGGCCGCCTGGCTGCGCCTGAACCGGCTGTTCGACGCCGCCGCGGTCGGGCTGGCGCTGCTCCTGCTGGTGCTGGTGATCCTGGGAACCTGGGCGCTGTCGCTGTGGCTGGCGCGGATGAGCCTTCGGCTCGCCTTCGCCGATTCCCTGCCGCGCGCCAGCATCGAGAAGATTGCGCGCCAGCCCGAGCTGCTGAAATCCGAAGGCGAAGTGCGCGACTGTTCCTATCTGGTCTGCGGCGTGCGCGGCCTGGCCGGGCTGGGCGCGGCCTTCCGCACCGATCCCGCCGCCTTCACCAAACTGATGCAGCAGATGCTCTCGCCGCTGATGGACCAGGCGCTGCAGCATGGCGGCACCATTGACCGGCTCACCGCCGAGGGCGTCGCCGCGTTGTGGTACGCGCCGCTGGACGATACCACCCACCCCACCCAAGCCAGCGAGGCGGCCAGCGGCATGGCGGCGATGGCGGCGCGGGTGAATGATTCCCTGATGGGCCAGACCCGGGCCGACGGCTCGCCCCTGCCGCTGCTGGAGATCGGCATCGGCGTCGCCACCGGGCCGGTGATCGCCGGCGCCTTTGGCGGTCATGGCCGCATGGGCTACAGCGTCAATGGCGAGGCGGTGACGCTGGCCGGCCGCATCCAGGCGCTGTCGCATCAATATGGTCCGGCGGTGATCGTTTCCGACGCGACCAAAGACGCCGCCGACCGCAGCTTCGCCTTTCTGGAAGTGGATACGGTGGCGGCGGGATCGGGCGACCCACCGGTGACGCTGTTCGCCATCCTGGGCAATCCGGTCCTGAAGGCATCGCCGAAATTCCGCGCCCTGACCACCTTCCACGATCACATCTTCCAGGCGCTGCGCAAGCAGCAATGGCGCCAGGCGCGCGCCCTGATCGAGCAATGCCGCAAGCTGTCGGGCGCCAGCCCGCGGCTTTACGACCTGCATCTCAACCGCATCGGCTTTTACGAGAACAGTCCGCCCGGCGAAAATTGGGATGGAGCTTTTCGGCCCATTCTCAAGTAGCGCCGGTCGGACTGATTTTCCAATGGGCGGCTGTCGCCGCCGGGGCCGCCCGGCGAAAATTTGGACGGAGCTTTTCGGCCGATTTTGAAATAACTTTTTTCACCATGGGCGGCCTCAGAGACGCCCATCCAACTTCTTTGCGAGGCAACGCTGGATGGCCGGGTCAAGCCCGGCCATGGTGCGTGTTTAGGGGTCGGCGTTAGCCAAGCCATAATGCGCCGCGTCCGTGCCGGTCAGCGCCGCCCACATCTGGTCGCCCCAGCTGAAATGCCACCATTCATCCGGGTGGCCGGCAAAGCCTTCCTCCACCATCAGCCAGTGCAGCAAACGGCGATTGGCCTGGGCTTCCTGGTCGGAGAAGGAAAAGTTTTCGGCGCTGAGACTTTCAAAGCGGTCGCGATTGGCCAGCGCCGTGACATCGTCGAACAGCGACCCCATCCAGAGCGTTTCGCCATTCTTCCATTTCAGCGTCAGATCCACCGCGCCGCCGGTGGCATGGGGCGCGGGCGAGTTTTCGTCCTCGGAGGGCGCGGCCCAGTATCGCTCCACTTCATCCGTCAGCGCCTGGCCCGCCAGCGCCGGATTGCGGCGCTTCAGTTCATTCGGCATCCAGATGTCATGAAAGAAAGCCTGCACGGCGCGCGGCCGCCAAGCGTCATAGAGAAACAGTTCCAGACCCGCGCCGCCGATGCGCGTGTTCACCTTCGCCAGCTTCTCGCCCATGCTCTGCCGCAGCAGCAGCTTTTCCGTCGCGCCCGCCACCGCCTGCCAGTAGGGCGGGTTGTTGGGCGTGGCGTAGAAATTGATCCCCTTGAGGCCAAAGTCGGAAGCTTCCGCCATCGCCTCGCCGAACAGGGCGTTGTCGCGGCGGATGGGCACGCGCTGGCGGCAGCCGATCCGGGCAGCGCGCGCGCCGGCCTGGTCGCCGATGGGGCGGTGCCGCAATTGGTCCAGTGCGCCGAAGATGCTCATCCGGCTAGACTAAGAGCATGAGTCAGCCTCCCGACAAAGGCACCTGGACCGATGGCGGCCCCACCGGCGGCGGCGAGGACAGGAGCTTCGCCTATCGCCAGTCGCGCAAGGCCTTCATCGCCGCCTGCGAAAAGGCGGGTGCCGACGTGATCGGCCGGGTCCATCCCGCCAGGGCCCCGGATGGCGGGCCGCTGTTCCTGGATGCCGCCGCCTTTGGTCCGCGCTTGGCGAAAGCCGGTGTGCTGGCGGTGGCCGAAGCCGCAGCCGGGGCGGCGGTGCTGCTGGCCCTGCTGGCGGCGAAGGCCGAGGCCCGCCTGCCCGAAGGGGTGCGGCTGGTGCTGGTGCATGGCGCCGATCCGGCCGCCTTCGCCTGGAACGGCGACAGCCACAGCGACCCAAGATGGGGGGCGGCGATGCTGGGGGCGGTCATGACCGAAGATTTGCGCGCGGCGAAAAAGCTGACCCTCGCCGGGCTGGGCCGGATGCCGGACCTGGCGGCCCCGCCGGGCGTCAGCCTCGGCATCGTGCCGGTCATTCCAGGCGGCGCGGCACGGGCCGCGGTGGAAAAGCTGATTGCCGAAGCGGCGAAGTGAATTTTTGGCAAACCGGCGGACAGCTCGCTTGAACCTGTCATGGAACCGGCGGAAACTTGTCCCCAGTTCAGAATCATAAGGAGGAACGCCCATGCGCATGCTTCTGACCGCTACCCTGATTGCCAGCCTGGCCGCCACTGCAAGCTTGGCCGCCACCAGCAGCCAGCAGACCGTGATGAAGGACTGCTCGGCCAAGTGGACCGCCATGTCCGCCGCCGACAAGGGCAAGACCAAGCGCACCGAATTCATGTCCAGCTGCATGAAGGCCCCGGCCACCAGCGCCGCCGCGGCCACGCCCGCCATGGCGATGAAGCCTGCCGCTGCGGGGACAATGGCAATGAAGCCCGCCGCCGCCGGCAGCATGGCGATGACCGCCAAGCCCGCCGGTGGTTCGATGGCCATGAAGCCAGCCGCGGCCAGTGGCGGCGGCCAGGCCAAGTGCAAGGACGGCACCACCGTCACCTACAAGACCCGGATGGGCACCTGCTCCGGCCACAAGGGCGTCGAAACCTGGCTGTAACCATCGGGTTTAAATGGCAAACCGGCTCGCTTTGCCTAGCGGGCCGGTTTTGCTTTATAGGCTGCGGGAGCGTCGGCCCCGCGAAGTGCGGTCCCTAGCAACAGCGTAGGGACGTTCGCGTCAGGCCGCGCGACCATAAAAAAGTGCACCCGTAGCTCAGCTGGATAGAGCGCTGCCCTCCGAAGGCAGAGGTCAGGGGTTCGAATCCCTTCGGGTGCGCCACCCTACGCCGCTGCGCGGCTTCGGGTGGCAGGCCACAGTGTTGCATTCGGCGTAGGGTGTCTCCCGAAGCTCCGTCAGGAGCGTAGGGAGACTGTCGCATGTGGTATGTGTACTTCCTAAGGCTGGCAAACGGCGACATTTACGTCGGCTCGACCAAAGATTTGAAGCAGCGGATGCTTTCCCATAGTTCTGGACGCGTTGTATCGACCCGTCCGGGCTTACCAGCCAAACTTCGCGCGTATGTTGCGGTCGAGACAGAAAGCTTGGCTCGCCAGCTAGAACGATATTTCAAATCGGGTTCGGGCAAGGCTGTAGCCAGGAAGCGATTTCTTCCGAAGACTTGAGAGCGCGAGTGGCGGGAAGTCCCGTACAGCTTACTTCGCCGCCTCGATCGCTTTGAGTGCTGTTTCCAAATCGGCTGCCGCCTTGGCGTCCCCGGCCTTGTCGCAGGCTGCCCCAAGGCCGCTGGCCACCTGCCAAAGCCAGCCCGGCATAAACGGCTTGGGCGGAGACCAGATTTTGCCGGTAATCATGCCGACCCGTCCCGCAAATCCGAAATGCACGAAAGCGCCATCTGCTCCTATATACGGTACATCTGTCGTGGGCCGCGTTTCCAGCAGCACCTTCTTCCAGGCCGCAGCGACACGATCCCCCAGCGCCTTGTCGAACGGTTTCTCGCAACGCACCGACGCGTCAGCATTGCGCGCGCCTTTGACGGTGAAGACCGTGTATTTTCCATTGGCGCTTTTGAGCCCCGTCATCCAAGGGCCTTGCGCGGGAAAGCCGGTGTCCATGATCTGGTAGAGCAGCAACGTGCCGTCTTCCAGAACCGGCTTGAACGTAGAGTAATCGGGGTGAAGGCGCCACAGGTTGCGTCCCTTCGGCGTCAGGTCATCGATAAAGGCATCTTCAGGATAGAGATGCTCCGGCACATCGAGTCCGTGCTCCGCCATCTGCCGCGACATTTCCGGCGGCCAGAATGAGGGATCGGGCGGAGGTGTCGGCGGATGAAACCACCACGCCACGCCAGCGAAAACCGCCAGCGCGGCGACATAGGCGAGAAAAGGTACGAAGCGCCGCACGCGCGCCTAGTTCGCCCGCGCCGCCGCGATCTGCGCGCCCGGCTTCACCTTCAGCTTGTCCATCAGCCAGGCGACCGAGGCATCCTCGATGGTGGGGCCGACCTGCACATGCGCGCCTTGCGCCCAGGCGTAATACTGCGCGTCGGCCGCCTTCTCGATGTATTTGTCGAACATGGCGGTGCAGTTGGCGATGACGTTGCCGGTATCGCCGCCGGCGCAGATGATCAGGGCGGGCGGCGAATCCTTGGCGATGTAGTTCAGCGGATTGGTCTGCTGGATCTTCTCGACATCGGCCCAGGCCGGGCTGGCGGTGTCGTGGCGGCGATAGGCCTGCACGATGGCCATCGACTGCGCGTCACTGGTGCCCAGATAGTCGTTGAAGATCGAGGCCGCCTTCACATCGGTGTTGACGAACATGTCGGTCAGCGGGCTTTCGATCACCGAGGCGTTGAGCCTGCTCGACTGGCCGGTGTTGCCGCCGATATCGCCTTCCAGCGCCTTGACGTCGCCGCTGACCGCCAGCATCGCCGCCAGGTTGCCGCCGCGCGAGACGCCCCAGATCGCCACGCGGCTGGGGTCGATATTGTATTGCGCGGCATGGGCGCGGAAATAGCGGATATAGGCCTTGGTATCCATCAGCATCGCCGGCATGCGGCCCGACAGGCGATAATCAACCGTCGCCACCGCGAAACCTTTCTGGGTAAGACCGATCGCCATCAGCGCGACGCGGTCGCCGCGCACCTTGTAGGAGCCGCCCTTGCCGTGGATGTAGAGCAGCAGCGGCGTCGGCGCGCCCTTTGCCGCCGGCAGCCAGACATCGGACTTCAGGTCCATCGGCTTGCCGAGATCCTCAATATGGGCGACCTGCACATCGGCATAGCTCGGCGCCGGCGTCGGCGGCGGGGCGGGACGGTTCGCCGGCGGCGCGGCCGGCTGGGTGGAAGCGGGCGCGGTGAAGGCGAACATGGCCAAAGCGGCAAGGGCGAGTTTGCGCATGACGGTCTCCCTGGATTGCGCCGGTCTTGGCGGCCGGTCTTGCGGCAAGACTAGCATGAAGCCCACTGGAAGTAGCGCCCCGCGAAATTCCCCCTAAGATGGTGCGGCGCAAACCGGAACCGCCTTTTGCTTCAGCCCGTCCTTCCCGTCGCCTTCGGCCTTGTCGCCGTCACGGCCTTTGCCGCCCTGTGGGCGCGGCGCTGGCATGTGCCCCATTCCATTCTGCTGGTGCTGCTGGGGCTGGCATCGTCCTTCATACCCTGGACGCCACGCGTTGAACTGGACCCCGGGCTGGTGCTGACCCTGTTTCTGCCGCCGCTGCTCTATCGCGCCGGGGTCGGGATGAGCTGGCGCGGCTTTCGGGCCAATCTGCGCCCCATCCTGCTGCTGGCGGTGGGAGCGGTGATCTTCACCGCCGCCTGCGTCGCCGCTCTCACCCACTATCTCTTCGGTCTGTCCTGGGCGGCCGGCTTCGTGCTGGGGGCGGTGGTCTCGCCGCCCGACGCGGTGGCGCCCATGGCGATCGCCCGGCGCTTCGCCATTCCATCGCGCATCCTGACCATCCTGGAAGGCGAAGGGCTGGTGAACGACGCCACCGCCCTGATCCTGTTCAGCTTTGCAGTGACGGCGGTGACGCAAGGCAAAGGCTTCTCCCTGCCGCAGGCAACCCTGGCCTTTGGCGCCGTCGTGGCGGGGGAAATTCTCTGGGGGCTCCTCATGGGCTGGGGCGCGCTGGCCCTGCGCCACAGGGCGCGCGAAACACGGGTGGAAATCGTCTTCGCCCTGCTCACCCCCTTCGCCGCCTTCTGGGTTCCTGAAAGTCTGGGCGGCTCGGGCGTGCTGGCGACCGTGGTCGCCGGACTTTACGTCAGCTGGAACGGTCCCCGCTTCATTTCGCCCGCCACCCGCCTGCAGGGCTTCTTTGTCTGGGATCTCAGCACCTACCTGATCGAAGGCGTGATCTTCCTTCTCACCGGCCTGCAGGCGCGGGTGGTGGCCGAAACCCTGGACATGGGCGAATGGGAGCGGCTGGCCTTCGCCGCAGGCGCGGTCTGCGCCGCCATTATCCTGGTGCGCTTTGTCTGGGTCTTCGCCGCCACCTATCTTCCCCGGCTGCTCTGGCCGCCGCTGGCCCGGCGCGATCCGCCGCCGCCCTGGCGCTGGACCTTCCTGATCGGCTTTACCGGCATCAGGGGCGTCGTCTCGCTGGCGGCGGCGCTTTCCATTCCGCTCACCATGGGCGATGCCGCGTTCCCCGAACGCGGCCTGATGCTGATGGTGACCTTCGCCGTCATCCTGGTGACGCTGGTGGGCCAGGGCCTGAGCCTGCCCTGGATCATCAATGCCGTCTGCCTCACCGCCGACGGCAAGCGGGAGACCGATGAAGCCAAGCGCCGGGAAATTTCCGCCCGCCTTTCCAGCATCGACGCGGCGCTGGCGCGGCTGGACAGCCTGGAAGGGGCGGTGTCCGCGCCCGAAACGGTGGCGGCGCTCAGGCGGCGGCACAGCGACCGGCGAGCCTATTTCGTCGCGGCCTGCCAGGGCCTGATCGAGGCCCAGGGCGATGCCATCGACGCCGCCACCCGCCTGCAGATCGATTTTGTCGAGGCCGAGCGGGCCGCCATCGCCGACATCTATGCCCGGGGTGAAATCGACGACGAGGCGCGGCGGCGGATCGAGCGGGAGCTGGACCTGGAGGACGCGCGGCTGCGCCATGCCGCTGAATCAGGAGCGGCGCGTTTGGCCTGACCCCCTCCGGTGCGGCCTTCGCGCTGCGCGCATAAGGGGGAGGCGGGCCTTTGCCCAAGCGGATGGTCGCGCCGCGTCGGGTACGCTGTCGCTACCCGACTTGCTGCGGCGCTCGAGTCAAGCTTGAGATTTCCGCCAAACCAGCATCCGGGTCGTCATGTCCTGCACCACTTCGCCCTTCTGGTTCAGGGTCCGGCTGCGCACGGTGACAAGTCCCCGTTCCGGCTTGGATTTCGACGGCTCGAGGGCCAGCACTTCGCTTTCCACCGTCAGCACATCCCCGGGCCGCACCGCCCTGGGCCAGATGAGTTCACCGCCCGCGCCGATCAATCCGCCTGCCAGTTTCAGGTCGGACGTCACCAGCAGCCGCATGGTGACGGAGGCGGTGTGCCAGCCCGACGCGGCCAGCCCCTTGAAGAAGCTCGCTTCCGCCGCCGCCTCATCCAGATGGAAGGGCTGCGGATCGAACTCGCGCGCGAAGGCCTTGATTGCCTCTTCGGTCATCACATGCGAGCCGGTGAGGAAGCGCTGGCCGACGCTGAGGTCTTCGAGATGAAGAGGCATGACACCATCAATAGCAAAAAATTATCGCCGAAACGATTGCTCCCTCTCGCGCACGCGCCGGAACCCGCGTAGGGTTTTTTCACGCAAGGTCGATGAAGCGCCTTTCGGGGGCAAAACCGGCGGCGCCGGGATCTGGCGGCCAAACCAATGGAGAAGCTGATGGCATCCAAGAAGAAGGCAAAGAAATCCAAGAAGGCGAAAAAGCCCGCCAAGAAGAAGTCCGGCAAGAAAGTCGCCAAGAAGGCGGCGAAGAAGCCTGCCAAGAAGGCGAAAAAGAAAGCAGCCAAGAAGAAAAAGGCCGCGCCGAAGAAGAAAGCCGCCCCTGCCCCGGCCCCCGCGCCGGTGATGGCGCCGCCGCCGGCCGACCAGCCCTAAGGGCCAGCCGGAAGACACAGGGCCCGCCGCAGTGATGCGGCGGGCCTGTTCTTTTCAGAACGGAACAAACCGCCTGCCTGCCCGTTGCGGCGAAGGGACCAGGAGGACTGCGATGGCGACGAAGAAGAAAGCGAAGAAGGCGAAAAAGGCCGTCCGGAAGACCGGAAAACCGGCCAGGAAGACGGCGAAAAAGTCCTCTGCCCGCAAGGCGGCCAAGAAGCCGGTGAAGGCGAAGGCCAAGGCGCCTGCCCCGAAGAAAAAGCAGAACAAGGGTGAGGGCGACTATGAAGCCAGCCGCGCCTTCCTCAAGGACCAGGCCGGGTTCGTGAAGAAAAACAAGGCGAAAATCCCCGCCATGGGCCAGGAAGCCGAAAAGGCGCTGGATGGCCCGGAAGGCGAACTGCTGCGCGCCGCCGAGGCGACCGCGGCAGCCCGCTCGCGCGATACGTTCTGAGGCTTGCTTCTTGGCCTCTGGCTTGAAATCCAGGGCGCAGCCAGGAAGCGACCGCCCAGGCGGAGCGGAGCGGAGCCGTTAGGCGGCGCGACCAGAAATACAAAATGGCTTCGCAGACTTAATCTTTGGCCTCTGGCTTGAAATCCAGGGCGCAGCCATTCGTGCAGTAACGAAGCCCCGTCGGTCCGGGCCCGTCATTGAAGACATGGCCGAGATGGCCGCCGCATTTGGCGCAATGGAACTCGGTCCGCACCATGCCATGGCTGCTGTCGGTGCTGGTCTTCACCGCGCCGGGCAGCGTGTCCCAGAAGCTGGGCCAGCCGGTGCCGCTGTCGAACTTGGTCGTGGCGTCGAACAATTGCGCGCCGCAGCCGGCGCATTCGAATTCGCCGGGGCGCTTCTCGTGGTTGAGGGGGCTGGAACCCGGCCGCTCGGTGCCATGCTCGCGCAGGACACGGTGCTGCTCTGGGGTGAGTTGGCGTTGGGTCATGGGGGATTTCCTTTCACCGTCCCATATGGGCACTCGCCTGCTATTTTTTCAGGCTGTCGCGGATTTCGCGCAGCAGCAGCACATCTTCCGGGGTGGCGGGAACGGCGGGCGGAGGCGGCGGCGCCAGCTTGTTGATCTGGCGCAGCAGCATGAACAGCGCCGCGGCGACGATCAGGAAATTGATCACCGTATTGATGAAAATCCCGTAATTGATGGTGACGTCCTTGGCGGCCTTGGCGGCGGCCAGCGTCTCTTCCGGCGTACCTTTGAGGACGATGAAGAAGTTGGAGAAGTCCACCCCGCCCAGCGCCAGGCCGATCGGCGGCATGATGATGTCGTTGACCATGGAATTGACGATGCCGGTGAAGGCGGCGCCGATCACGACACCGACCGCCAGGTCGATGACATTGCCGCGCATGGCGAATTTCTTGAATTCCTCGAGCATCGCAAGTCTCCCGCTGCCGGCGGCAAGGTTAGTCGGCCCGCCTGCGGTCAACAAGCCGGGCCGCTGCCAGCAGGGCAAGCGCGACGGCCACGCCGGCGACGGCGCCGATGGTATTGGCCAGCATGTCGCCCCATTCGGCGTCGCGGCCGACAAAGGCCTGCAGGATTTCCAGCGTCCCGCCCAGTGCGACCACCGCAAGGAAGATGGGCAGGACCCGCCGTCCCGACCAGCCCAGCACACCCATCAGGGCCAGGCCGAAATAGGCGATGAAATGCTCGGCCTTGTCCCAGAACAGGGCCGCCTCCTGCGGCGGATGCGGCGTCAGCTCGCCCCAGGCGATGACGGCGATGGCCGGCCAGAGCAGCCAGAAGGCGGCCTGCTTGGTCCGGTGGCGCAGCAGCGGTGCGAATTTCCCGGTCATTCCGGCATTAGACCGGAAAACCAGCCTCAGGCCAATTTGCCGCCCGGCATGGCCGCGTCCGGCAGCGAAAGCCGGAAGCAAAGCCCAAGCGGCGAGGACAGAATCGCCAGGTCTGCCCCCAGATCCGAGGCCAGGCTGCGGATGACGCGAAAGCCCATGCCGCCGTCGCGGGCGGTGTCGAAACCTTCGGGCAGGCCGACGCCATCGTCTTCAATGGCAACCACCAGCCGTCCATCGGCGGCGCCGATGCAGTCCACGCCGAGGTTCAGTTTCACGCCGCTGGGATGGGCGTATTTCATCGCATTGATGAAGACCTCGCACAGGATCAGCATGATGGGCTGGACCTGGCGCATCGGCACCAGGCAGTCATTGCCCCGATGCTCCACCCGCACTTCGCATCCTGGCGCGCACAGGGCCGCCACCAGCGCCGCGCTGGTTTCGCGCAGCTGCGGCCGCAGGCTGATCGCCCCTTCGAAGGGAGTACGCGAAAGCATGCGATGCAGCTGGCCGATGGTATTGATGCGGGCGGCGATCGCTTCCAGGGCCTGGCGCAGATCGTCGGCCGTGAGCAGCTCACGGCTGCGTGCCGCGGCGGCGGCCTGCATCCGCACCATCGACATCAGCAGATTCAGGTTGTTGGCGATGCGGTGGTTGGCCTCGGCTGCAGGGTCGCTGGCGGGGGGGCTCGGTATGTCTCTGATCTCTGCGAGGATGGCGTCCATGGGGGGTACCGCCTTTCTGACTGCCACAATGGCCCCATGCCAACGCCTGCGCAATAGGAATAATAATGTAATATCAATAGCTTAGTTAGTATTTTATCCCTTCTGGGTCTTTGGCCCCCTTGCCTAATGGAACCAATTGTTCCCTGAGTTGTTATATTGACAATTATTAGCCACTTACTCATTCTTGAAACCTTTCAGTTTCAGGGGCTTAACTCACGATGACCAATGATTTGACGCGCGGTGAGCGTCTTCAGATCATGTTGACGGCAGAAGAACTGGCTGCCCTGGACAACTGGCGCTTTTCCTGCCGCATGCCCAGCCGGGCGGCGGCGGTGCGCGAGTTGCTCAAGCGCGGCCTGGTCGCCGAGGGTTTTGCAAAGGCGGAAAGCGGCAGCCGGTCGCAGGATTTTGGCGTCACCGGCGGCTCCACCCCATCCGGCAAGGACGGTGACGGCAAGCCCAACCTCTAGCGGCTTGCTTTTCCCGCTTTTTTCCTTTTAAACGCGCCCCTCTTGAGTGGCCCGGCCGGACATGCCGTGGCGGCTCTCAATGCGATCGCCCGGGTACAGCTTCATCTGTTCCCACAGGGGCATAAAAGGAAAAGCAAAATGTCCAAGATGAAGACCAAGTCGGGCGCCAAGAAGCGCTTCAAGATCACGGCCAAGGGCAAGATCAAGACCCATCAGGTGGGCAAGCGCCATCGGCTGATCAACAACTCGCCGGCGCGTACCCGCGACCTGCGCGGCATGGACACCCTGTCGGAGTCCGAAACCCGGCGCGTCAAGCGCTGGATGCCGTATGGCGGGGGGATCTAACCATGAGCCGTTCGCCTCGTTCCGTTCCCAGCCGCGCCCGCCGCAACAAGGTCCTGAAGGCCGCCAAGGGCTTTCGCGGCCGCCGCAAGAGCAACATCACCACCGCCAATGCCGCGGTCGACAAGTCGCTGCAGCACAATTACATCGGCCGCAAGGAAAAGAAGCGCAATTTCCGCGCCCTCTGGATCCAGCGCATCAACGCCGCCGTACGCGAGCACGGCCTCACCTACAGCCGATTTATCTCCGGGCTCGCCAAGGCCCAGATCGATATCGACCGCAAGGTGCTGAGCGACCTGGCCATCCACGAGCCCGCCGCCTTCAAGGCTCTGGTGGAGCAGGCTGCGAAGGCCTAAGCAAAGTCCATCAGAGATTCGGGCGCTGTGAAGCTCCCGTTCCCTGTCCTTCGGATTTTGCATGATCGACGCCGCCGCCCTTCAGTCCGATCTTCTGGCCAAGATTGCCAACGCCGCCGATGAGGTTGCGCTCGAAGCGGTGCGCGTTGCGGCGCTGGGCAAGAAGGGCAGCATCAGCGAATTGATGAAGACCCTGGGCGGCATGTCGCCCGAGGAGCGCAAGGTCCAGGGCCCCCTGCTCAACGGCCTGCGCGACGCCGTCACCGAGGCCATCGCCGCCCGCAAGGCGAGCCTGGGCGACGCCGCGCTGGAACAGCGCCTTGCCACCGAGACCATCGACATCACCCTGCCGCCGCGCCCCGAGAACAGCGGCACGGTGCATCCCATTTCGCAGGTGCTGGAGGAAGTCACCGCCATCTTCGCCGGCCTGGGCTTCGCCGTCGCCGAGGGGCCGGACGTCGAATATGACGATTACAACTTCACCAGGCTGAACATTCCGCCCGATCATCCGGCGCGGCAGATGCAGGATACTTTCTACGTCGCGCCACAGGCCGACGGGTCTTCGCATGTGCTGCGCACTCACACCTCGCCGGTGCAGGTGCGGACCATGCTGAACGGCAAGCCGCCCATCCGCGTCATTTCGCCGGGGCGGACCTATCGGGTCGACAGCGACGCCACCCATTCGCCCATGTTCCATCAGGTCGAGGCGCTGGCGATCGATGAAGGCCTCAACCTCGGTCACCTGAAATGGACGATTGAAGAGTTCTGCAAGGCCTTCTTCGAGATCGACGCCATCGAATTGCGGGCGCGGCCATCCTTCTTCCCCTTCACCGAGCCGTCGCTGGAATGGGACATGCGCTGCGACCGCTCAACCCCGGGCAGGATCGTCTTTGGCACCGGCAATGACTGGCTGGAGCTGGGCGGCAGCGGCATGGTCCATCGCAAGGTGCTGGAGAATTGCGGCATCGATGGCGCGCGCTATTCCGGCTTCGCCCTCGGTTTCGGCCTGGACCGCATGGCGATGCTGAAATACGGCATCCCCGACATCCGCAGCTTCTTTGAAGGCGATGTGCGCTGGCTGAAGCATTATGGCTTTGCCGCGCTGGACATCCCCTCGCTTGAGGGAGGGCTCAGCAGATGAAATTTACGCTGGGCTGGCTGAAGGAGCATCTCGACACCGATGCTTCCGTCCAGCAGATCGTGGACAAGCTCAACAGCATCGGCCTTGAGGTCGAAGGCGTCAGCGATCCCGGGGCGGCGCTGAAGGATTTCATCGTCGGCGAGGTCGTCACTGCCGACAAGCACCCCAATGCCGACAAGCTTCGCCTTTGCGCCGTTTCGACCGGCGGCGAGACGCTGCAGATCGTCTGCGGCGCGCCCAATGCGCGCGCCGGCCTCAAGGTGGTGCTGGCGCGGCCGGGCACGATCATTCCCGCTTCGGGCGAGGCGCTGAAGATCGGCTCCATCCGCGGTGTGGAATCCCGCGGCATGATGTGCAGCGCCCGCGAGCTGCTGCTGGGCGAGGATCATGACGGCATCATCGAGCTGAAGCCGGGGGCCAGGGTCGGTGCGCCGGTGGCGGCGGCGCTGGAAGAAGCGGGCCTGCTGGCCAACGATCCGGTGATCGAGGTTTCCATCACCCCCAATCGCGGCGATGCCGCTTCGGTGTGGGGCGTGGCGCGGGATCTGGCGGCGGCGGGGCTGGGCACGCTGAAAGCCGAGAAGGTGACGCCGGTTCCGGGCAGGTTTCCCAGCCCCAAGACCATCACGCTTGAGTTCTCGCCGGAAGACAAAAGCGCCTGTCCGATTTTCGCCGGGCGCCTCATTCGCGGCGTCAAGAACGGGCCGGCGCCGAAATGGGTGCAGGACAGATTCAAGGCGGTGGGGCTGAAATCCATCAGCGCCCTGGTGGACGCGACCAATTTCGTCTCCCAGGATCGCGGCCGCCCGCTGCACGTCTTCGACGCCGGCAAGGTCGGCAACCTCAAGGCGCGCATGGCCAGGGACGGCGAACAGGTTCTGGCGCTGGACGAGCTGACCTACACCCTGGATGCAGACACCATCGTCATCGCCGACGAGACGCGGGCGCTGGGCATCGCCGGCATCATGGGCGGCAAGGAATCCGGCAGCTATGACGACACGGTGGATGTCTTCATCGAGTCGGCATATTTCGATCCGGTCCGCATCGCCCGCGCCGGACGCAGGCAGGGCATCATTTCCGACGCCCGCTACCGTTTCGAGCGCGGCGTCGATCCCGGGTTCGTGCTGCCCGGGCTGGAACTGGCGACCCGCCTGATCCTGGAATGGTGCGGCGGCGAGCCCAGTGATGTTGTGATCGCCGGCGAATTGCCGCCGCCCCGCAAGCCCATCGCCTTCGACCCCATCACTGTCGAGCGGCTGGGCGGCATTGTCGTGCCCCGCGATGAAATCATCCGCATACTGGAAAATCTCGGTTTCGTAGTCGAGGACCATGGCGTGCTGCAGGTGGTGCCGCCAAGCTGGCGTCACGATATCGACGGCCCCGCCGACCTGGTGGAAGAAGTCGTCCGCATTCATGGCCTGTCCTCGGTGAAGTCGGTGCCGCTGCCACGTGATGCCGGCGTCGCCAGGCCGGTGCTGACCCGCGCCCAGCGCCGCGCCAAGGCGGCCCGGCGCGCCATCGCCGCGCGCGGTTTCAATGAGTGCGTCAGCTTCAGCTTCATCTCCCGGGCCCATGCCGCCCTGTTCGGCGGCGGCGATGACGCGCGCCAGCTTTCCAACCCCATCGCCTCCGACCTCGACGCGCTCAGGCCCACGCCCCTGCCCGCCCTGCTGGCGGCGGCGCAGCGCAACGCCGCGCGGGGTCTTTCCAATCTGTCGCTGTTCGAGATCGGGCCCGGCTTTGCCAGCGGCATGCCGGAGGCGCAGGCGACCATCGCGGCGGGATTGCGCATCGGCCATGCGGTGCGTGACTGGAGCAAATCCGGCCATGACGCCGACACCTTTGACGTGAAGGCCGACATGCTGGCGGCGCTGGAAGCGGTGACAGGCTCGGCCATGTCGGCGCCGGTCACGCGCGGTGCCCCCGGCTGGTATCATCCCGGCCGCAGCGGCGTCATCGCGCTGGGCAAGACGGTGATCGCCCAGTTCGGCGAACTGCATCCCAGGGTTCTGGCGGCGTTCGACCTGAAAGTGCCCGCCGCAGCGTTCGAGATTTTCCTCGACGCCCTGCCCGAGCCGAAGCAGAAGGGCAAGGCGCGGCCGCTCTTCGCGCCCTCGCCCTACCAGGCGATCGAACGCGACTTTGCTTTCGTGGTGAAGCGGGAGGTGGCGGCTGGCGAGATCGTCAAGGCGGTGAAACTGGCCGAGCGCAACCTGATCGAGAGTGTTGCGACCTTTGACGTCTATGAAGGCAAGGGCGTGCCCGAAGGGATGAAATCTGTCGCCGTGGCGGTGCGCATCCAGCCGAAGGACAAGACCTTGGCCGACGCCGAGATCGAAGCGGTGGCCGCCGCCATTGTCGCGCAGGTGACCAAGGCGACCGGCGCGACGCTGCGCGGTTGATTTGGCCGCAGACTCCGGGAGGCCTGGTTGGCAAACGGAAGAGACAAGGATCGATCCCGCGAAGGGCGCAAGCGCATAGGGGAAATTCTGCTACGCGAATGGGACGTTCTTGGCGTCAGCGAATTCCCTGAGGTGCATCGCCAATACGATAGTTACGCGGCCAAAGTTTATGTGATGCTCATGGATGAGCGATCAGATGAAGAGGCGATCGCGACATACCTTTATCAAACCGCCACTGGGCATATGGGCAGTTCCCCAAGCGATTTGCTTCTTCAAAGTTGTTTGAAAGCATCTGCAGCCGTAATTGCCCTGCGTCCGGAGCTCGATTTTCACTAAGAGAAGCTCAGCAAAGCTGGGGCCGCGCCCGTCTCCGCTACCAGCTTCTCGAATTCGGCCCTGGCGCGTGGATTCGATTTCTGGTGCCGCTCGGCGAAAATGAATTCGTTCTTCAGGGAATGTTCCAGCCCGGTAAGCTCGGTCACCCGCACCTTGTAGCCATGCGCTTCCAGATAGAGCGCGCGCAGCACATTGGTGAGGTGGGCGCCGAATTCCCGCCGCTGGATGGGATGGCGCCAGAGCTGCGCCAGCGGCCCCTTCATATCTTCCAGCGTCCGCGCCAGTTCCGCCTGGCAGCAGGGCACCAGCGCGACATGTTTCGCCTCATGCCGAAGCGCGAACCGGATGGCCTCGTCCGTGGCGGTGTCGCAGGCGTGCAGGGCGGTGACGATATCCACCGGCCCGACCTCGGCGGCCGCGATGGCGCCGTGAACGAAACCCATGCGGTCGAAGCCGCTCTCGGCGGCGATCTTGCGGGCGGTGGCAATCAGCTCGGCTCGCGCCTCCACCGCCAACACCCTCCCGCGCCCCGCCGGGCCGAAATAGAGATCGTAGAGCACAAAGCCGAGATAGGATTTGCCCGCCCCCAGGTCGGCCAGCACCGGCTGCTCTTTTTCCGCCAGCGCCGCATCAATCGCCGGGCGGATCAGCTGCGCCAGATGCTGCACCTGTTTCAGCTTGCGGCGGCTGTCGGCGTTCAGCCCGCCATTCTGGGTCAGGATATGCAGCGCCTTGAGCAGCGGCACCGACTGGCCGGGCCAGAGGTCTTTCAGGTCATCCTTGGGCGCGGCTTTCTTCATAAGTGGTCGCTCTGGCTCACGCCGACGCTCCGGGGCATAACCCCATGATCGCACGGCCAAACCCAAGCCGCAAAAGCCCCATTGGAGCCTGCCCGGCCATCTGCTAACACCCCGGCCCAATGACCGACCTTTCCCGCATCCGCAACTTTTCCATCGTCGCCCATATCGACCATGGCAAATCCACCCTGGCCGACCGGCTGATCCAGCTCACCGGCACGGTCTCGGCGCGGGAGATGACCGACCAGATTCTCGATTCCATGGACATCGAGAAGGAGCGCGGCATCACCATCAAGGCCCAGACCGTGCGGCTCGATTACAAGGCCGCCGACGGCCAGAACTATGTCCTCAACCTGATGGATACGCCGGGTCATGTGGATTTTGGCTATGAGGTTTCGCGCTGCCTCGCCGCCTGCGAAGGCGCGCTGCTGGTGGTGGACGCCAGCCAGGGCGTCGAAGCCCAGACCCTGGCCAATGTCTATCAGGCGATCGACGCCGGGCTCGAGATCGTGCCGGTGCTCAACAAGATCGACCTGCCCGCCGCCGAGCCGGAGCGGGTCAAGCAGCAGATCGAGGATGTGATCGGGCTGGACGCGTCCGACGCCGTGCCGATCAGCGCCAAGACCGGCATCGGCATCGACCTGGTGCTGGAGGCCATCGTCGCCCGACTGCCCTCCCCTAAGGGCACGCTGGAAGCGCCGCTGAAGGCGCTGCTGATCGATTCCTATTACGACGCCTATCTCGGCGTGGTGGTGCTGGTGCGCATCATCGATGGCGAGCTGAAGAAGGGCCAGAAGATTCGCATGATGGCGACCGACGCCGTCTATCAGGTGGAGCAGATCGGCGTCTTCAAGCCCAAGAAAACCGGCGTCGAGAAGCTTGGCCCCGGCGAGGTCGGCTACATCACCGCCCAGATCAAGCAGGTGGCCGACACCAAGGTCGGCGACACCATCACTGACGAGCGCAAGGGCGTCACCCAGCCCCTGCCCGGCTTCAAGCCGGCGCAGCAGGTGGTGTTCTGCGGCCTGTTTCCGGTCGATGCGGCGCAGTTCGAAGACCTGCGCGACGCGCTGGGCAAGCTGCATCTCAACGACGCCAGCTTCACCTACGAGACCGAATCCAGCGCGGCGCTGGGCTTCGGCTTCCGCTGCGGCTTTCTCGGCCTCTTGCATCTGGAGATCGTGCGCGAGCGGCTGGAGCGCGAATTCAACCTCGATCTCATCACCACAGCGCCGTCGGTGATCTATCACATCTATCTCAACAACGGCGAGACCAAGGAACTGCACAATCCCGCCGACATGCCCGACCCCAATTACATCGATCGCATCGAGGAGCCCTGGATCAAGGCGACCATCCTGGTGCCCGACGAATATCTCGGCTCGGTATTGAAGCTGTGCGAAGACCGGCGCGGCCGTCAGGTCGAACTCACCTATGCCGGCAACCGCGCCATGGTGATTTATCAATTGCCGCTGAACGAAGTGGTGTTCGACTTCTATGACCGGCTCAAGTCGGTTTCGCGCGGTTATGCCAGCTTCGACTAACACATCGAGAATTAAGAGGAAGGCGATCTGGTGAAGATGTCGATCCTGGTCAATGACGATCCGGTGGATGCGCTTTCGATGATCGTCAACCGCCAGCGCGCCGAAGGCCGCGGCCGGGCGATGTGCGAGAAGCTGAAAGACCTGATCCCGCGCCACATGTTCAAGATTCCGATCCAGGCGGCGATCGGCGGCAAGGTCATCGCCCGTGAAACCCTTTCGGCCCTGCGCAAGGACGTGACGGCGAAATGTTATGGCGGCGACATTTCCCGCAAGCGCAAGCTCCTCGACAAGCAGAAAGAGGGCAAGAAGAAGATGCGCCAGTTCGGCAAGGTGGAGATTCCCCAGGAAGCCTTCATCGCCGCGCTGAAGATGGACGACAATTGAGCACCGCTCGGGTTAACCACGCCCCTTAACGCCCGGCGACAGCGCCCCCTCGCGAGAGTAGGGTAAATCATGGCGCAGAACGACGTGCCGCTATGGGTG
>CAZNGO010000053.1:0-25546 GCA_964572805.1 uncultured Rhizobium sp.
CTATTACGGCAACATCACCGAGCGGCAGTTCCGCAAATACTACCAGGATGCCGCCCGCCGCCCCGGCGACACCGGCGAGAACATGATCGGCCTGCTCGAGACCCGTCTCGACACCGTGGTCTATCGCGCCAAGTTCGTGCCGACGCCTTTCGCCGCCCGCCAGCTGGTCAGCCATGGCCATGTCCGCGTCAACGGCCGGCGCGTCACCATCGCCTCCTATCACGTCAAGGAAGGCGAGCAGCTGGAACTGTCCCCCAAGGCCAGGGAAATGGCGCTGGTGATGGAAGCCTCCAAGAGCGCCGAGCGCGACACGCCCGATTACCTGGAAGTCAGCGAAGGCCGCTCGGCCAAGCTGCTGCGCACCCCCAAGCTGGCCGACGTGCCTTACGCCGTCCAGATGGAACCGCACCTGATCGTCGAGTTTTATTCGCGCTAGTTCAGCGTCGATCCCAGAGAAAAAGCCCGGCAGCGATGCCGGGCTTTTTTGTTTCCGTTTCTGGAAGGTCAGGCGCTTTCCAGCGCAATGCCCTTGTCGGCGAAAAGGCTCTTCAGCTCGCCCGATTCATACATCTCGCGCATGATGTCGGCACCGCCGATGAACTCGCCCTTCACATACAGCTGGGGAATGGTCGGCCAGTTGGAGAAAGTCTTGATGCCCTGGCGGATTTCGGGGTCGGCCAGCACGTCGCGGGCCTCGAACTTCACGCCCAGATGGCTGAGGATCTGCACCGCCATGCTGGAGAAGCCGCATTGCGGGAACACCGGCGTGCCCTTCATGTAGAGCAGCACGGGGTTGTTCTTCACGTCTTCGGCGATCCGGGACTGGGTGGCGTCTGCCATGGCGGAAACCTCGAAAATCCGGCTCTGATCTAAGCACGCCACCCCGAAGGGTCAAGTCAGGGCTCAGTCCTTGGCGGCAGTGGTCAGTTGCAGGGCGTGCAGCACCCCGCCCATGTTGCCCTGAAGCGCGGCATAAACCATCTGGTGCTGCGCTACCCGGCTCTTGCCCTTGAAGGCGGCCGACCGGACCGTGGCGGCCCAATGATTGTCGTCGCCGGCCAGGTCCTTCATCTCGATCTCGGCGTCGGGGAAGGCGGCGCGGATCATGGCCTCGATGTCGGTGCCTTTCATGCCCATGGCGCAACCCCCGTCTTATCCCGCTATTCACCATGGCCGGCCTTGAGCCGGCCATCCAACTTTTTGGTTGGACACGAAGTTGGATGGGCGGGTCAAGCCCGCCCATGGAGAGACCGGGAGGGGGGAAGCCCTACAATTCAGCCTTCATGAAATCGGGGAACCAGCCTTCATGGGCGGCGCGCAGTTTCGCCACGGCGATGCGGTCCTTGTCGTCAATGACGATCTCGCCGCCGCCGGTCCTGCCCAGTTCCGCCACCGGAATGGTGGCGGCGCGGGCTTCGGCGACGATCTTCTCGGCTTCGGCAAACGGCGCGGCGATCAGATAGCGCCCCTGGTCCTCGCCAAACCAGAACGGGATGGCCTCGGGCAGCGAAGCCTGGCCAATCGAAGCACCGATCCCCTTGGGCAGCGCCATCTCGGCGATCGCCACCAGCAGCCCGCCATCGGAGAGGTCGTGGCAGGTATCGACACGGCCCGCCGCGATCAGTCCGCGCACAAAATCGCCATGCTTCCTCTCGGCGGCCAGATCGACCGGCGGCGCGGCGCCTTCTTCCCGGCCTTCGATCTCGCGCAGATAGATGGACTGGCCCAGAGCCCCTCGCGTCTCGCCGATCAGGATCACCACATCGCCCTCGCGCTTGAAGGCGATGGTCGCCATCTTCGCGGCGTCCTTCAAAAGGCCGACGCCGCCGATCGCGGGGGTGGGCAGGATGCCTTCGCCATTGGTCTCGTTGTAGAGCGAGCAGTTGCCCGAGACGATGGGGAAATCCAGTGCCCGGCAGGCCGCGCCGATGCCGTCAATCCCGGCGACGATCTCGCCCATGATCTGCGGCTTCTGCGGATTGCCGAAATTGAGATTGTCGGTGGCGGCCAGCGGCGTCGCGCCCACGGCATTGAGGTTGCGGCAGGCTTCGGCCACCGCCTGCTTGCCGCCTTCGAAGGGATCGGCTCTGCAATAGCGCGGCGTCACGTCGGTGGTGATGGCCAGCGCCTTTCCGGTGCCATGCACCCGCACCACCGCGGCGTCGCCGCCGGGATGCTGCATGGTGTCGTTCATCACGCTGTTGTCATACTGCTCCCAGATCCAGCGGCGCGAAGCCATGTCGGGGCAGCCGAGGATTTTTTCCAGCGAAGCCAGCACCGGGCGGGATTTGTCATAGGACGGCTCGCCCTTTGCCGGATCGCGGCGGGTGAAAGGCCGCTCATAGACCGGCGCTGCGTCCGACAGGGCGGTGATGGGCATGTCGGCCACCACCGCGCCCTTGTGCCTGATCACCAGGCGGCCGGTGTCGGTGGTGATGCCGATGACGGCGAAATCCAGTTCCCATTTGCGGAAGATGCGCTCGGCCTCGGCTTCGCGGCCGGGCTTGAGCACCGCCAGCATGCGCTCCTGGCTTTCCGACAGCAGCATCTCATAGGCGGTCATGTTCGCCTCGCGCTGCGGCACATGATCGAGATTGAGCTCGATGCCGCTGCCGCCCTTGTCGCCCATTTCGGCCGAGGAGGAGGTGAGGCCCGCCGCCCCCATGTCCTGGATGGCGATGATGGCGTCGGTGGCCATCAGTTCCAGCGTCGCTTCCAGCAGCAGCTTCTCGGCGAAGGGATCGCCGACCTGGACGGTGGGGCGCTTTTCCTCGCTGGCATCATCGAACTCGGCGCTGGCCATGGTGGCGCCATGAATGCCGTCGCGCCCGGTCTTGGAGCCGAAATAGACCACCGGATTGCCGGCGCCTTTCGCGGCGGAATAGAAGATGTTGTCGGTCTTGGCCAGGCCGACGCACATGGCGTTGACCAGGATGTTGCCATTGTAGCTGGCGTGGAAATTGACCTCGCCGCCCACCGTCGGCACGCCCATGCAGTTGCCATAGCCGCCGATGCCCGCCACCACGCCCGCCACCAGATGGCGGGTCCTGGGATGCTCCGGCTCGCCGAAGCGCAGCGCGTTCATCATGGCGATGGGCCGCGCGCCCATGGTGAAGACGTCGCGCATGATGCCGCCGACGCCGGTGGCCGCGCCCTGGTAGGGTTCGATGAAGCTGGGATGGTTGTGCGATTCCATCTTGAAGATGCAGGCGTCGCCATCGCCGATGTCGATGACGCCGGCATTTTCGCCGGGGCCCTGGATCACCCAGGGCGCCTTGGTCGGCAGCTTGCGCAGGTGCGCGCGGGTGGACTTGTAGGAGCAATGCTCCGACCACATCACGCTGAAAACACCCAGCTCGACCAGGTTGGGGCTGCGGCCGAGCAGGCCCTTGATGCGCTCATATTCGTCGGGCGACAGGCCGTGCTCGGCGACGATGGCGGGCGTGATCTCGGTCATGTCAGGAAAGCGTTTCGATCAGGGATTTGAACAGGGCGCGGCCGTCGGTGCCGCCGGTGGCCTGATCCACCACCCGTTCGGGATGCGGCATCAGCCCCAGCACATTGCGCTTCTCGGAAAGAATGCCGGCAATGTCGCGGGCGCTGCCATTGGGATTGGCCTGATAGCGGAAGACGACGCGGCCTTCGCCTTCCAGCCGGTCCAGTGTCGCCTCGTCAGCGACATAATTGCCTTCGCCATGGGCGATGGGAAAGGTGACGGTCTGGCCTTTCTCATAGCCGCGCGTGAAGGCGCTCTGGCTTTCCTCCACCGTCAGCGCCACCGGCTTGCAGACGAATTTGAGCCCGGCATTGCGCATCAGCGCGCCGGGCAGCAGATGGCTTTCGGTCAGCACCTGGAAGCCGTTGCAGATGCCCAGCACCGCGCCGCCCTTGTCGGCATGGCCGCGCACCGCCCGCATCACTGGCGACTGGCTGGCCATGGCACCGCAGCGCAGATAGTCGCCATAGGAAAAGCCGCCGGGAATGATCACCAGATCAACGTCCGGCAATTCGCTGTCCTGGTGCCAGACCATGGCGGGCGTCTTGCCGGTCATCTCCTCCAGCGCGACCTTGGCGTCGCGGTCGCAGTTGGAGGCCGGAAAAACGATCACCGCACTCTTCATGGCCGCAGTTCGATCTCGTATTTCTCGATCACGGTGTTGGCAAGCAGCTTTTCGCACATCGCCTTGATATCGGCTTTCGCCTTGTCGGCGTCTTTTTCGGCCAGTTCCAGCTCGATCAGCTTGCCCTGGCGGACCTCGCCGACTTGTGGAAAGCCCAGCCCGTTCAGGGCATGGCCGATGGCCTTGCCCTGGGGGTCGAGAACGCCGTTTTTCAGGGTGACGAAGACGCGGGCTTTCACGAGGCAACTCTTATTTGACGAGGACCGGACCTTTGTTCTCGCCTTGCACCGATTCGGGCATGATTCCCAGCCGTTTCGCGACTTCGGAATAGGCCTCGATGACGCCCCCCAGGTCGCGGCGGAAACGGTCCTTGTCCAGCTTCTCGCCGCTGGTGGCGTCCCACAGGCGGCAATTGTCGGGGCTGATCTCGTCGGCCAGGACGATGCGCATATAGTCGTTTTCCCACAGCCGGCCGAATTCCAGCTTGAAATCCACCAGCTTGATGCCGGCGCCGAGAAACAGGCCCGAAAGGAAATCGTTGACCCGGATGGTGAGGTTGACCATGTCGTCCAGGTCCTGCGGGCTGGCCCAGCCGAAGGCGGTGATGTGCTCCTCGCTGACCCAGGGATCGTTGAGGGACTCGTTCTTGTAGTAATATTCGATGATCGAGCGGGGCAGGGCCGTGCCTTCCTCGATTCCGAGCCGCCGCGACATCGAGCCGGCGGCGACATTCCTCACCACCACTTCCAGCGGAATGATCTCGACTTCCTTGATCAGCTGCTCCCTCATGTTGAGGCGCCGGACAAAGTGTGTCGGCACGCCGATGCCGGCCAGCTGGGTCATCAGGTATTCGCTGATGCGGTTGTTGAGGACGCCCTTGCCTTCGATGGTGTCCTTCTTGGCGCCGTTGCCGGCGGTGGCGTCGTCCTTGAAATACTGGATGACGGTGCCCGGCTCGGTCCCCTCATAGAGGATCTTGGCCTTGCCTTCATAAATGACGCGGCGGCGTTTCATGGGTCGATCCTCGAAAAAGGGGCGGCTAACGCCTCGCGGCCCGGGGAGCAAACTTACCGGATCGGTGCGGCCATCGGCAATCTTGCCAATCTGCATACCCACATCCATATCTGGGCATGACGCATTCCTGGCGCCAGTTTGTGGCATCATGTTCGAATCTTCTTTGATAACAGGGAGTTGGCGATGACGGGGCTGGATGACCGCGGCAAGGCGTTCGAAAACAAGTGGGCGCATGACGCCGAAACCCGCTTCAAGGTCGAGGCGAAGCGGAACCGGGCGCTGGGCCTGTGGGCGGCGGGCGAGAAAGGCCTTTCCGGCCAGGCGGCGGAGGATTTCGTCGGTGAAGTGATCGCCGCCGACTTCCAGGAAGCGGGCGACGAGGATGTCTTCCGCAAGCTGCGCAGCGAACTGGATGCCGGCAAATATCCCGATGCGGTGATCCGGGCGAAGATGCGCGAAGCCCTGGATGCGGCCATTGCCGCGGTGGCCAAGGGCTAGTCGAACACCCGCCTGAAGATCGTGTCCACCTGTTTCAGGTGGTAGCCGAGGTCGAACATCGCTTCGAGCTTGGCCGCCGGCAGCGCCCTGGTGACATCGGCATCGGCCTTGAGCAGGTCCAGCAAATTGCCTTCGCCGTTCCAGGCGCGCATGGCGTTGCGCTGGACCAGCCGATAGCTGTCCTCGCGGCTGATCCCGGCCTGGGTCAGCGCCAGCATCACCCGCTGGCTGTGCACCAGGCCGTGGGTGGCGTCGAGATTCTTCTGCATCCGTTCGGGATAGACCACCAGCTTCTCGACCACGCCGGTCATGCGGGCCAGCGCGAAATCCAGGGTGATGGTGGCGTCGGGGCCGATATAGCGCTCGACCGAGGAGTGGGAAATGTCCCGCTCATGCCAAAGCGCCACATTCTCCAGCGCCGGGATCACGGCGCTGCGCACCATGCGGGCGAGGCCGGTGACGTTTTCGGTCAGCACCGGATTGCGCTTGTGCGGCATGGCGCTGGAACCCTTCTGCCCCGGCGAGAAATATTCCTCGGCCTCCAGCACTTCGGTGCGCTGCAGGTGGCGGATCTCCACCGCCAGCCGCTCCAGCGACGATGCCACCACGCCCAGCGCGGCGAAATAGGCGGCATGGCGGTCGCGCGGGATCACCTGGGTCGAGACCGGCTCGACCTTAAGCCCCATTTTCGCCGCGACATGTTCCTCGACGCGCGGATCGATGTTGGCGAAGCTGCCGACGGCGCCGGAAATGGCGCAGGTGGCGATTTCCGCCCGTGCCGTCACCAGCCGCGCCCGCGCCCGCATGAACTCGGCATAATAGGTGGCAAGCTTGACGCCGAAAGTGGTGGGCTCGGCATGGATGCCATGGCTGCGCCCGATGGTGGGCGTCATCTTGAATTCCAGCGCGCGCTTCTTCAGCGCCGCCAGCAGGGCGTCGGTATCGGCGATCAGCAGGTCCGCCGCGCGCATCAGCTGCACATTCAGACAGGTATCCAGCACGTCGCTTGACGTCATGCCCTGGTGCACGAACCGCGCCTCCGGCCCGACGATTTCCGCCAGGTGGGTCAGGAAGGCGATGACGTCATGCTTGACCTCGCGCTCGATGGCGTCGATCCGGGCCACGTCGAACTGGGCATCGCGGCCCATTTCCCAGACCTTGGCCGCGGCTTCCTTCGGCACCACGCCCAGTTCGGCCAGGGCGTCGGTGGCATGGGCCTCGATCTCGAACCAGATGCGGAATTTGGTCTCGGGCGACCAGATCGCCGTCATTTCGGGCCGGGCATAGCGCGGGATCATCAAGGAGCCTTTTTCGTTCCTGTGGCTTCTAGCAGCATGACAAACCCAAGCAAAGCGGAGGATCCGATGAAAGCGCCTGTCCCGTTCCTGTGGTTCGAGAAGGAGGCGGAGGAAGCGGCCAACTTCTATGTCTCGCTGGTGCCCGATTCCCGCATCGACAGTGTCGCCACCATGCCGGCCGACAGCCCTTCAGGCCCCGAGGGAAGCGTGCAGGTGGTGGAGTTCACCCTTGGCGGCCAGTCCTGGGCGGCAATGAACGCCGCCGGCCGGCCGGGCGCGTTCAATCATGCCGTGTCATTCATGGTCGAATGCGAAACGCAGGCGGAGATCGACCGGCTGTGGGACGCCATCCTGAAGAAGGGCGGCAAGGCGCAGGCCTGTGGCTGGATCACCGACCGCTGGGGCCTTTCCTGGCAGATCACGCCGCGGATTCTTCTCGACATGCACAAAAGCCCCGACCGCGCGGCCGGGCGGCGCGCCGCCGAAGCCATGATGACGATGGTGAAGCTGGATATCGCGGAGCTGCAGAGAGCCTTTGACGGTGCCTAGAGCAGGTTCAGAGACTTGAAGCTGGCGTGACCCTTGCGCCCGATCACCAGGTGGTCGTGAACGGTGATGCCCAGCGCCCCCGCCGCCCTGGCGATTTCGCGGGTCAGTTCGATGTCGGCCCTGGACGGCGTCGGATCGCCGGATGGATGATTGTGCACCAGGATGATGGCCGATGCCGCCAGCTCCAGCGCCCGCTTGACGATCTCGCGCGGATAGACCGGGGTGTGGTCAATGCTGCCGCGCGACTGGACCTCGTCGGCGATCAGCACATTCTTGCGGTCGAGGAACAGGACGCGGAATTCTTCCTTCTGGCCGCGCGCCATCGCCGCCGTGCAATAATCCAGCAGCGCCGCCCAGGACGACAATGCGGGCTTGCCGATCACCTTGTCCCGCGCCAGGCGATGCGCCGCCGCCTCGATGATCTTCAGATGCGCCGCCACGCTTTCACCCACGCCCGCCACTTCCAGCAGCCGCTCGCGCGGCGCGGCGATCACCTCGGCGAAGCTGCCGAAGCGGGCCAGCAGCGCCCGGGCCAGCGGCTTTGTGTCCCGCCGGGCCACGGCGGCGAACAGGCTCAGTTCCAGCAATTCATAGTCGGGCATCGCCTCGGCGCCGCCCTTGAAAAAGCGCGCCCGCAAACGTTCGCGGTGGCCGGAATGCGCGTCCTCGGCCGGGGTGAAGAAGACCCCGGCATCGGATACGCCAGCAACGCCGTCTGATCGCCCTTTGCGGGTCGGCGGCATGGGCGCATTCAACACGCTGGCAGCTGCTTCGCCAAGCCACTAATCTTCGCCGCAACAGAAGACCGGGGGATCTAATGAAGCGGTTTGTGAAATTCGCGGCCGGGGCGGTGATGCTGGCGGCGCTGCCGGCGCTGCCGGCGCTGGCCCAGCCGCTCAATCCCTTCATCACCTTCACGCCCTTCCATGCCAACGGGCTCTACAAGGCCGGCGAGCGCTATGGCTGGACGGTGCGCGCGCCCATGGGCATGAGCACCCAGGACCCGTTGGCTTACGACTACACTGTCCGCGAGAACAACCAGACCGTGATCGCCAGCGGCACGATTGACCTGTCCTCAGGCTCGGCCACCATTGGCGGCACCCTCGACCATCCCGCCATGGTCTATGTCCGGCTGACGCCCAACCGCGCCGGCATGGTCACGCCGCCCCCATCTGCTGTAACTGGGCCGCCGCCTGCTGCAACGCCGGCACCGGGGCGCGGCCCCGCCGGCCCCAGCCCCGCCGATCTCGACAAGCTCACCGTCGGCGCCGCGATTGATCCGACCAATTTCAAACCCTCGATCCCGCGCCCCGCCGATTTCGATTCCTTCTGGGCGGGCAAGCTGGCAGAGCTGGCGAAGATTCCGGTCAATCCGCAACTGACCCCGCTGCCCGCGCCCAAGCCCAGTATTGATTTCTACAAGGTGCAGCTCGACAGCGTCGGCAGCCATGTCCAGGGCTACCTCGCCACGCCCAAGGGCGGCGGCAAGCACCCGGCGATCCTGCTCTATCAGTATGCCGGCGTGTACGCGCTCGACCCGCGCACCGCCGCCGACCGCGCCGCCGAAGGCTGGCTGGCCTTCAATGTCGATTCCCATGACCAGGACCCTGCATCCGCTGACGGCGCGCCGCGCAATTACGCCAATGTGGGCGCGGACAATCGCGACACCTCCTATTTCCTCGCCATGTATCTGCGCGACACCCGCGCCATTGACTACATCCGTTCCCGTCCCGACTGGGACGGCAGGACCATCGTGGTGATGGGCACCTCCATGGGCGGGCAGCAGAGCTTCGCCGCCGCCGGCCTCAATCCGCAATATGTCACCGCCCTGGTGGTGAATGTGCCGGCCGGCTTCGACGTCAATGGCGAGAAGGCGGGCCGGCGCCCCGGCTATCCCAACTGGCCGTCCGACAATGCCGCCATCATGAGTGCGGGCCAGTATTTCGATCCGGTCAATTTCGCCTCGCGCATCCGGGCCAAATCGGTGGTGGCCTTCGGGCTGATCGACACCACTTCGCCGCCGGCCGGCGTCTTCACCGCCTTCAACCAGATTGCGGCGGCGAAGGAAGCGATCCCGATGGTGGAATCGGATCACAACCACATCACGCCGCAGAAGCAGGAAGCCTATCTGCAGCGGCAGCAGGAAGTGCTGGCGGCGATCCTCAAGACCGGCACCTTCATGCCGAACGCGGACTGGATGAAGTAGGAGAATTTGGCGACCCCGCAACGACAAAAGCTAACCGACGACGAGCGAGCAATACGCCGCTCGCGTGGTATTTCACTTTGGCGGCTTCTTCCGTTCCTAGCCATGATTGTTGCCGTAATGATCATGAGCGACGACGACAGACTGTTTCCCGAATGTATCAATACGACGCTTTCGGGAAATGGGCGTGCGGCAGTTTGGATACGCCTAATCGTATCCATCCCTTGCACCCCATATTACGTTCGCCATTTTGCTGATCACTGGTGGGTAATAGCGATTTTCTGCCTTGGCGCAGTTTTCGCCGTGCCGCAGGTCATTTGGATGCGGCATCACAAGGCCTATTGGGATTCAGTTCGCGAAAAAGAGCGGCGGAAGCGAGCCAGCAAATCGAACGAGTTGCCAACAGAAGAATAAGTTTGAATTTGAGCGAGTGCGTGAACTCGCGCCCGCTTCCCGCCCAAGCCCACTTTTTCCGGCAACCCGTCGTTAGCCCACTTCGTAAGCCGGCTTGTCCAACCCCTTGGGCGAGAGGGTGAAGATCTCCACCCCCGTCTCGGTCACGCCGACCGAATGCTCGAACTGGGCCGAGAGCGAGCGGTCGCGCGTCACCGCCGTCCAGCCGTCGCCCAGCACCTTCACCCCGAAGCCCCCCAGATTGATCATCGGCTCGATGGTGAAGAACATGCCGGGGCGCAAACCGATGCCGCCGCCCGGCTTGCCGTAATGCACGATGTTGGGCAGGGAATGGAAAATCCGGCCCAGGCCATGGCCGCAGAAATCTCGCACCACCGAACATTTCTCCTGGCCCTCGGCATAGGCCTGGATGGCATGGCCGATATCGCCGGTGGTGGCGCCGGGCCTCACCGCCGCGATGCCGCGCTGCAGGGATTCGTAAGTGATGTCGATCAGCCGCGCCGCCTTGCGCTTGATCGGTCCCACCGCATACATGCGGCTGGTGTCGCCATGCCAGCCGTCCAGGATCACGGTGACGTCGATATTGACGATGTCGCCTTCGCGCAGCGCCTTGTCGGCGGGAATGCCGTGGCAGACGACATGGTTGATCGAGGTGCAGACGGTGTGGCGATAGCCGCGATAGCCCAGGCAGGCGGGCAGGGCGCCATGATCGGTGACATAGTCGAACGCCACCTTGTCCAGCGCCGCGGTGGTGACGCCGGGCTGCACCATCGGAATCAGCAGGTCCAGCACCTCGGCGGCCAGCCTGCCGGCGCGGCGCATGCCTTCGAAATCCTCCGCGCCATGCAGGGCGATGGCGAAATGGGCCTGGCGGGCGGCCTCGAAAACGGCGCTGTCGGTCATGACGGTCATTGCCGGACAATATAGGCTGGCGGCCGCCCTTTTACACCCCGGACCTTGATCGGCCATGGACACGCCCAAAACCGCCGCCGTCCTGGTGATCGGAGACGAGATTCTCTCCGGCCGCACCCAGGACACCAACACCAACTATATTGCCCGGTTTCTCGCCCTGAAGGGCATCGACCTGAGGGAAGCTCGCGTGGTTGGCGATGTCGAAAGCGAGATCACCGCCGCCCTCAACGCCCTGCGCGCGAAGTATGACTTCGTCTTCACCACCGGTGGCATCGGCCCGACCCATGACGACATCACCGCCGACGCCATCGCCGCGGCCTTCGGCGTCGGTATCGGCTTTCATCCCGAGGCTTTTGCCCTGCTGGAGGCGCGGTATGGCAAGGCGGAGTTCAACCCGATGCGCCAGCGCATGGCGCGCATTCCCCATGGCGCCACGCTGATCGAAAACCGGGTCTCGGTGGCGCCCGGCTTCAAGATCGGCAATGTCTTTGTCCTGGCCGGGGTTCCCGCCATCGCCCGCGCCATGCTGGAAACGGTGGAATTGCCGCAAGGCCCGAAAGTGCATGCCGTCACCATCACCGCGCCGGTTCCCGAAGGCCGCATCGCCGAAGCCCTGGCCAGGATCCAGCGTAACCAGCCGGATACCGCCATCGGCTCCTACCCGTTTTACACGGCGGACGGTGCTTTCGGGGTGCAACTGGTGGTGCGCAGCCGCGATGGGGCGGCGGTTGAAGCCGCGGCGGCGGCAATTGAAGCGCATCTTGCCACGCTTGGTGTTGCAGCGCAGCGCGTGATTTCCGCTGTTCAGACCGGCTAGGCGGTGGCAAGCTTCCTGAAAATAACGTCACCCAGGGGAGAGCCATGGCCGACAGCGACAACAACAATGAGGGCAAGCCGGAAACCAAGACCATCCGCAAGCGCGATTTTCTGAAGCGCTTCGGCATGGTCAGTGCTGGCGTCATCGCCAGTGGCGCCGCTCTTGCCCAGGGCCGTGGCGGCGCGCCCGCCGGCGGACGCGGGCCCGCGCGCCCGCCCGGCTCGGGCGGCTATCCGGATGGCGTGCCGCACGCCTCCGGCCGCTCCATGCTGGACAGCCCGAACTATATCGGCACCGCCAGCAAGGGCTTCGGCTTCCGCGCCAACTGGGCGCGCACCCTGCCCTGGGTTCCCACTGTCGATCCCAACTACAAGCCGCGCCGCATCAACAAGGCGATCGAGCTGTGGGAGGACAACCAGGTCGTCGCCTATGCCGAATATGGCGCTTCCGGCGCGCCCGACTCATATGAGGAAGGCAAGCGGATGGCCAAGACCTGGTGCGACGCCATCAATTTCGAAATGGAGAATGACAGCTTCAATTTCGACAGCCTGCGCAACTTCATGCAGGGCCTGGTCGATGGCGGCCCGACGCCCTCCGGTCACCGCACCCCGATGGTGTTCGTGACGCTGCCGGTCTGGGGCTATGACGGCCCCTCGATGCGCGCCAATATCTGGCAGGTGGCGCAGGCCATGGCCGCCGGCGCGCATGGCTGCCTGATCTGCGAAACCGAATCGGCGGAAGCCACCGAGATCGCCGTCGCCGGCGCGCGCTACAAATGGACCTGGCCGGGCGTGAAACAGCTGCCGTTGGAAGGTTGCCGCGGTGCCGGCAGCCAGGCCTTCGCCGCCCATATCTGGGGCATCTCCACCGCGGAGTATAATCGCGTCGCCGATGTCTGGCCGCACAATCCCAAGGGCGAGGTCACCATGGGCGTGAAGCTGGAGAACCGCCGCTCCGCCCAGGTCTGCGAGGAAGTCCTGTCGGTGCCGGGCCTGGCCTTCTGCGAACCGGGCCCCAGCGACAATGGCCTGTCGCATCTGGGCTGGGACGCGGTTCGTGCGGATATCACCCCCGCCCAGCGCGCCGCCCTGCCGGCGCAGCGGCAACTGGAGGTCGATCTGGAACGCATCCGGCTGGCGGCCAAGGCGAACAACGTCAAATGGCTGGGCAATGGTCCGCCGGGTGCGACGGCGCAGCAGCAGATTGACGAGGGCCGCCGCATGGGCCCGGCCGGAAGCGAGGCGGCGGTGCAGGCCGACCGGCTCTATACCAAGCGCAAGATGCCATACTGAGACTTCGTCATATTGCGATATCATTCCGGGGGCTGGTGGAAACCGGCCCCCGTTTGTTTCATGCCGCATCGGAATAACCTGGGAGCCGTGACATGGGCGAGGCGAAACGCAGGCGCGCCGAAATCGAACGCCTGAAGAGCCTGTCGCCGCAGCAGGCCGCTGCCTGGCGGCAGGAAAAGGACGACGAACGCTTCCTTCAGATGGGCGTCGATCCCGTGGCGGCGGTCACCGATCCGACGGCCGTCATCGCCATGGCCCGGCGCCTGCACGACAAGTTCGAGCAGGCGAAGGCGGCGCAGAACCTCGATGAGGCGGTCCGGTATCTCTATCAGAAGATCGACGCCACGATTCACGGGCTCAGGGACATTCCCGTTGCCTGCGGCAAGGGCTGCTCGCACTGCTGTGTGATCAGCGTAACCGTTTCGGCGCCTGAAGCGCTTTATGTGGGCAAGCTGGTTGCCGCCATGGGTGCGGAGGCAATCGCCCGCGTGCGCGCTGCCCATGAAGTGACCGGGAAATTCGAACTGGCCGAGCGGGAACGGCACCCGCATGACTGCCCCATGCTGCGGAATAACAGCTGCACCATCTATGAAGACCGGCCCAAGGCCTGCCGGCAGGCCGCGTCAACCGACGCCGATATCTGCGCCCGAGTTCATCGAAGCCTCGCAAGCGAGCTGATACCTGCTCCGGCCCCGTACGATGGAAGCCGCGCCGCCTATGCCATGGCGTTGTTTGCCGCGCTTGCCCAGTCGGCGTTTGACGACGGTTCCTATGATTTCAATGCCGCGCTGGTGCGCGTTCTCGATACTCCGGATGCGGAAAAGCGCTGGCTGGCGGGCGAAGACATTTTCGCCGGCGTGCCCCGGGAGCCGCCCCCGCCGCGCCTCTATGCCGAGCGGATCGCCTTTGTCAGACGCGAGGCTTTTGATAGTCCAGCTTCGAACTTTTAGCCGGCGGTTTGCTGCCGACGGTCCCGGCCTCGCGCCGCGCTTGGCGCGCGCCGCCACAGATTCATCACATTCGTGAACGTGAATTAAAGTTGGCCTCGCGCCCCTTGCCGTGCAAGGGTGAAACCCATGCAGGCCCTGCGCATCTGTTTCGGACTTCTGGCCTTTGCCGCCCTGGCGGCAATGGGCGTCGCCGTGGCCGCCAATCTCACCTCCAGCCGCCACAGCGATTTCTATTCGCCGGGCAAGCACCAGTTCTATGTCTGGTGCGCCGGCAGCGGCAGCCGCACCGTAACCCAGAACGGGCTTTCCGCCGGCGATGCCCAGGACAAGCTCTATGAGGCCGAGAAGGCCGAGGGCCACAAAGCCTGCTGGCCTGTCTGGCAGGGCCGCATCTCTTCCTGATTTTCAGTTGAGCTTGAGTTCGGCGGCTTCGCTGTCCAGCGCGGCTTTCACCGTGCTGTCCGCGCCGACGCTTTTGCGCGCGGTGGCCAGCGCTGTTTTCGCCTTGTCCGTCTCGCCCAGCACCGAATAGGCGCGGATCAGGCGCAGCCAGCCTTGCGGATCGTTGGGATTGGTCTTCAGCCGCGCCGCCAGGCCCGACACCATGGCGTTGATGTCGGGCGCGCCGCCCGCCCCCGCCACCGCCGGCGGCGCCGCCCCGATGGAGGCAAGCCGGTCCACCAGCTCGGAATGCAGCGGGGCGTTGGCCGGCACGTCCTGCAGCAGGCCCTGCCAGTAACGCTGCGCGCCGGCGCGGTCGCCCTTCTGCGCCGCCGCCATGCCGAGATAATAGCGCGATGGGGCATTGGCCGGATCGGCGGCAAGGGCGGCGGTGAAGGCGGCGACGGCGCCGTCGGGCACTTGGCCGCCCGCCGCCCGCACCATCAGTTCGCCATAGGCCGTGTCGAGATCGGGCGTTTCCTGTCCGCGCTTGCGCGCCGCCAGCACGGCGCGTCCCAGCGCCCCCGCCGCCTGGTCGGCATCGCCGGCGGTGATGTAGATGCGGGCGAGATAGACCCAGGCCTGGGCGTCGTCGGGATTGGCGCGCACCCGTTTGATCAGCATGGGGGCAAGACCGTTGGGATCGCGATCCTGCACGCCGCGCGCCTCGCGCAGCGCCAGGCGCGGCTGGCCGACAATCAGATAGACGCCCGCCCCGATGCCCAGCACGAACAGCGCAATCGCGCCGATGGTGAGCAGCCGCGCGCTGCGCTTCTCCGCCGTCCGCCACACGGGCCAGGCTACGAAGCCGACGGCGATCAACGCCAGCAGCGCCAGGCCGATGTAAGGAACCAAGCTCAAGCTTTTCCCCGGTATTTGTTGCGCACCAGGGCGACAATCATTCCCCGTATGGTGCGGGCCTGCTGATCGGTCAGGCCCGACCGCAATATCATGGCCCGCATGTTGCGCACCATGGCCCCCCTCTTGGCGGGGGGGAAGAAGAACTGGGCGGCGTCCAGTTCCTTCTCCAGATGCTCGAACAGCCCGATCAGTTCGGCCCGCGTCGCCGGCACCGCGATGGTCTGGCGGATGCGGCTGGCGGGGGTGGCGTCGGCCGTTTTCAGCCATTCATAACCCAGCAGAAGCACCGCCTGGCCCAGATTGAGGGACGAGAATTGCGCGGTGGGAATGGTGATCAGGGCGTCGCACAGGCTGATCTCGTCATTGTCCAGCCCGGCGCGCTCGCCGCCGAACAGGATGGCGGTCTTCAGGCCGCGGGAAGCGGCCTGACGCAGGCGGGCGGCGGCTTCGGCGGGGGTCAGCACCTCGCGGGGAATGTCGCGGCCCCGCGCCGTGGTGGCCAGGATCAGGTTGAAGCCGGACAGGGCGGCGGCGGCATCCGGATAAAGCGTGGCGGCGTTCAGAATGTCGCCGGCGCCCGAAGCCAGCATCTGCGCCCGGTCATTGGGCCATTCGAATTTGGGCGCGATCAGGCGCAGCTCGGACAGGCCGAAATTCTTCATCGCCCGGGCGGCGGCGCCGACATTTTCCCCCATCTGGGGCTGGCTGAGGATGATGGCGGGAGGAGCGGTCATGGGTCGCTTTGACGGGGGTCGGCGGGCGGGGTAATTGGGGCCCGCTATATCCTTTTTCCCGCCGAAATCCGAGCCCACTTCAGAGAGAGAAGCCCTATGGACAAGATCAAGGTCGCCAATCCGGTGGTCGAGCTGGACGGCGACGAGATGACCCGCATCATCTGGGACCTGATCAAGAAAAAGCTGATCCTGCCCTATCTCGACATCGACCTGCATTACTACGACCTCTCGGTCGAGCATCGCGACGCCACCGACGACAAGGTCACGGTGGACAGCGCCGAGGCGATCCTGAAATACGGCGTCGGCGTCAAATGCGCCACCATCACCCCGGACGAGGCGCGGGTGAAGGAGTTCAACCTCAAGAAGATGTGGAAGTCGCCCAACGGCACCATCCGCAACATCCTGGGCGGCGTCATCTTCCGCGAGCCGATCATCTGCAGGAACGTGCCGCGCCTTGTTCCCGGCTGGACCCAGCCCATCGTGGTCGGCCGCCACGCCTTTGGCGACCAGTACCGCGCCACCGATTTCCGCTTCCCCGGCAAGGGCACCCTGACCATCAAGTTCGTCGGCGATGACGGCAAGGTGATCGAGCATGAAGTCTTCAAGTCGCCCGGCGCTGGCGTCGCCATGGCAATGTACAATCTTGACGAAAGCATCCGCGATTTCGCCCGCGCCTCGATGAATTACGGCGTCATGCGCAAATGGCCGGTCTACCTCTCGACCAAGAACACCATCCTCAAGGCCTATGACGGCCGCTTCAAGGACCTGTTCCAGGAAGTCTTCGATGCGGAGTTCGCGCCCAGGTTCAAGGAACTGGGCATCGTCTATGAACACCGCCTGATCGACGACATGGTGGCAAGCGCCCTGAAATGGAGCGGCGGCTATATCTGGGCCTGCAAGAATTACGACGGCGATGTGCAGTCCGACACGGTGGCGCAGGGCTTCGGCTCGCTGGGCCTGATGACATCCGTGCTGCTGACGCCCGACGGCAAGACGGTGGAAGCCGAAGCGGCGCACGGCACGGTGACGCGCCACTATCGCGAGCACCAGAAAGGCAAGGCGACCTCGACCAATTCCATCGCCTCGATCTTCGCCTGGACGCGCGGCCTCGCCCACCGCGCCAAGCTGGACGGCAACGACAAGCTGGCCAAATTCGCCCAGAAGCTGGAAGAGGTCACCATCGCCACCGTCGAAAGCGGCGACATGACCAAGGACCTGGCGCTGCTGGTCGGTCCGGATCAGAAGTGGCTGACCACCGAAGGCTTTCTCGACAAGGTGGATTCCAACCTTCAGAAAGCGATGTCGTAAGCCGTTCGCGCAGGAAAGCGAAAGGCCGGGCTTTGAGCCCGGCCTTTTTTATTTCCGCCCTTCGATCCCCACGGCATAGGGATAGCGGGGGTCCAGCGCGACCCTGGCGCTCAGCGCGACGATGGGCGGGCGCGGCTCCGCCATGGCGGTGCAGCCGCCCCGCCGGATGAACAGGCAGACCTCGTTGTTGCAATGGTCGAGCGCATAGTCCCCGAACTCCCCGAGACTATCGAAAAACGGCATGTCGCCCACACGGATGATGAAGGCATTGAAGGCGGGCCGAAGGCGGATGAACGCCCGCTGGTCGGGGCCCAGGCTGTAATAGGTGGGAACGCGCCGGTGCAGGAAGGTGTAGCCGCCGGTGCTGTAGGCAATCAGGTTGCCGAAGCCGAGGCCGCAAAGGCCGGGCTGCCGCGAGACCTCCGTCACCATGTCCAGCAGCGCGGGTTGCGTGCGCCACAGGCCCTCGGCATCCAGCGTCATGGCGTTGGCGATCGCAAGGCCTGTCCAGCCCGTCCCCGCCAGCAGCAGCGACGCCGTCGCGGCGGGGCGCCACCGGCGCGCCAGCCAGTCCGCCAGCCACAGCGCCGCCTCCACCGCCCCCAGGCCGCACAGGATCGCGGCCATCATCACCGCCGGCAGCAGGAAGCGGTATTCCTGGTGCGCGATCAGCAGATGCACCGCGACGGTCGTCGCCGTCATCGCCAGCAGCAGTTTCTGCCGCCGCCCGCCCAGCATCGCCAGCAGCAGGAACGGCGCCGCGGTGAAGCCCCAGCGCTTCCAGCTTTCGTCGAAATAATAATACCAGGGCGGTTCACCGAAGACGGCGGCGCCATGCAGCAACAGGTTGAAGCGCAGATTCTGCCATAGCGGCTGGAAAGGCCAGCCGACAGTGACGGCATCGAAGGCGCCGTCTGCCAGCAGCGCCAGGACCGCGCCGGCGCTGAGCAACAGCAGGCGGCGCCGGTCGCGCCAGCGCCACAGCCACAGCAGCAGCGCCGCCGGCCCCAGTTGCAGGCGCAGCAGGACCGCCAGCGTGGCCAGCAGGCCCGCCAGCGCCAGCCGTTTGCGGCTTTCCACGGCATGGCCAGGTTCGGCAAGCCAGACCGCGATGATCAGCAGGTGCGCGCTGACGGTTTCGCTGAGCACCCGTCCGCCAAAGGCAAGATTGTCAATCCAGCTCGCCGCCACCAGCGCCACGGCGACGCCGCCGGCGGCCCCGAAGGCCCGCCGCCCCCACAGCCCGGCGCAGAGGATCGCGCCCGCTGCCGGCAGCGAAAACAGCGCCCAGGTCAATGGCAGGTAAACCTGCGGGCCGGCGCCCGCCAGGCCGGCGGCGGCCATGGGCAGCGCCGACAGGGCGCCCAGCATCCAGGAGCGCGCCTGGTAGTCGAACTCCCACGGCACCGCGCCATAGCCGAAGGCGAGGCGATGGCCGGCCTCCATGTACTGGAAGACTTCGTCAACCGCGCCGACGCCCGGCGGCGTCAGCACCAGCGGCAGCCAGCTCAGCAGGAAGCCGAGCGCGAAGACCGCGGCGCAATAGCCGGTGTCACTCCTGAGAAATCTTGGCATCGCCACTATTCGGCGGCCGTACGCCCGGCTCGCTTGTGCACATACATCGCCTCATCGGCGCGGGCCATGGCGAGGTCGGCATTGTCGCCGGCCTTGAGCTCGAAAGCGCCATAGGCGAACGACACTTCGATCGCCTGGCCGTTCCATTGCACCGGCTGGCCGCGCAGCGCCTCGGCCAGCAGATCGGCTTTTTTCAGCGCCTGGTCCTGGTTCGCATGGGACAGCAGCACGCCGAATTCGTCGCCGCCCAGCCGGCCGACGCTGTCGCTGTCTCGCACAAGCGACAGCAGCACTTCTGAGAAATGCCGCAACACGGCGTCGCCGGCGGCGTGGCCATGGGCGTCGTTGACCTGCTTCATGTGATTGAGGTCGAAATAGATCAGGCTGGCCGGCGTGTTGTAGCGGCCGGTGAAGGCGATGTAGCGCGTCAGTTCGCGCACAAAGGCGCGGCGGTTGAGCAGCGGCAGCAGCCCATCCTGGTCGGCGGTCTTCTCGACTTCGTCCAGGCGCTTGCGGGTGTCGGAAAGCTCGCGGCGCAAATTGTCCACTTCGCTCATCAGCCCCATGATGGCGTCGCGCACCCTTGGGGTGAATTCGCTTTCGGGAATGCCCAGCACGCTGGCGGGAACCGGATCGACGGCGCCGACAAGACCTGCCGCCTCCACCTTGCGGCCATAGGCGGCTGCCACCTGGCGCGGGGCACGGGGGCTGCTGGTGCGTTCGACTTTCATGGCGGCCTTTAAAATTGATGGCACTGGCTTAAGGTTGCGTTCATCATCCCCAATGAATGGTTAACAGCGGCTAAATTGCCCCTTTCCCAAGGGGTTTTGCCCCCTATACTCCGCGCCCTTTCCCTAACTCCCACATTCCGGGCGATTCGCGTATGGCCTCCAAAGCCCCCCCCGTTGGTATCATCATGGGCTCCCAGTCCGACTGGCCGACCCTGAAGGCGGCCGCCGACCTGCTGGCATCGCTGAAAATCTCCCATGAAACCCGGATCGTTTCCGCCCACCGCACCCCCGACCGCATGGCCGCGTATGCAAAAGGCGCCGGCGCGCGCGGCCTGAAGGTGATCATCGCCGGGGCAGGCGGGGCAGCGCATCTGCCCGGCATGGTGGCCTCGATGACGACCCTGCCGGTGCTGGGCGTGCCGGTGCAGAGCCGCAGCCTGAAGGGCCTGGACAGCCTGCTCTCCATCGCCCAGATGCCCGGCGGCGTGCCGGTGGCGACCTTTGCGATTGGGGAGGCGGGGGCGAAAAACGCCGCCCTGCATGCCGCCGCCATCCTGGCGCTTGAAGACGCGGCGCTGAAGCAGCGGCTGGATGCCTGGCGCGCCAGGCAGACAAAGTCGGTCGCCAAGAAGCCGAAATAATGAAGACCCTCGACAAGCCCGTGCCGCCCGGCGGCACCATCGGCATCATCGGCGGCGGCCAGCTCGGCCGCATGATGGCGCTGGCGGCCTCGCGCCTGGGCCTGAAGGCGCTGATCTACAGCGACATTCCCGACGTGCCCGCCTTCCAGGTGACGCCGCTGCAGCTGGTGGCGCCCTATGACGACCGCGCCACGCTCTCGGCCCTGGCCAATGTCTGCCATGCCGTCACCTTCGAATTCGAGAACATTCCCGCCGAGGCCATCGCCTTTCTTGCCGAGCGCGTGGCCGTGCAGCCCAATCCCGCGGCGCTGGCGACGACCCAGGATCGTTTCAGCGAAAAGAGCTTTGTCGCCGCGCTGGGGCTGAAGACCGCGCCTTTCTTCGAGGTTTCCTCGGCGCAGCAGGCGCGCGAAGCCTTTGGCAACCTGAATGGTGACGGCATCCTGAAGACCCGCCGCCTCGGCTATGACGGCAAGGGCCAGATGCGCGCCATCAGCGCCGATGACGCGGCGCTGGGTTTCGCGGCGCTGGGCGGCGCGCCCTGCATTCTGGAAGGCTTTGTAGATTTTGCCTTCGAGGCTTCAGTGATCGCGGCGCGTGGCGCCGATGGCAGCTTTGCCGCCTATGACCCGCCGGAGAATGTCCATGAACATCATATCCTGCGCCGTTCCACTGTGCCGGGGCGGCTGACGCCCAGCCAGGTGGAGGAGGCCAAGGCCATCGCGCGCAGGATCGCCGATGCGCTGGATTATGTCGGCGTGCTGGCGGTGGAGCTGTTCGTCGCCAGCGATGGCGGCCTGATCGTCAACGAGATCGCGCCGCGCGTCCACAACAGCGGCCACTGGACCATCGAAGCCTGCGCCTGCTCGCAGTTCGAGCAGCATATCCGCGCCGTGGCGGGCTGGCCGCTGGGCGAGCCCACCCGCCATGCCGATGCGGTGATGGAGAACATCATCGGCGACGAAGTCCGCGCCTGGGAAAGCCTGGCCCGTTCCGGCGCGCTGCATCTTTACGGCAAGAAGGACGCCAAGCCCGGCCGCAAGATGGGTCATGTCACGCGGCTGACGCCCCGTTCCAAATAGCGCGCCGTCATGGCAGGCTGAGGCAGGATTGAGGAGGCCGCCCATGAAAGCCCGGTTTTTCGCTGTTGCCCTGGCGGTTCTGGCGGCGCCGGCTCAGGCCCAGGCGCCGGCCGCTCCACCCGTGCCCGCCTATTCCGTCGCCACCACCACCATTGGCGATCTGCTCGACCATCCCGCCCTGAAGGCGATTTTCGTCAAATACCTGCCCGACATCGCCAACAATGAACGGATCAATGAAGGCCGCGCCTTGACCCTGCAGGATATCGTGCAGTATGTCCCCGACCAGTTGACGCCGGACAAGCTGGCGGCCATCGACATGGAACTGAAGGCCCTGCCGCCGCAATGATCACCAAGCGCAAGACCACGACCAGGACCAAGCCCGATGGGGCTGGGGTTGTCGCGCGCGCGTAAGCGAAGAGCCACGACAGACACCGGCCCCGCTCCGAAAGGACCGGGGCTTTTTCATTTTTGAACGGAGAACGACGTGAAGAACAAGACTATCGCCATCGTCGGGGCCACAGGAGCTGTCGGCCGTGAGTTCATCGGCTGCATTGAGCAGCGCGGCGTGCCGGTGAAGTCGCTCAGGCTGCTGGCCTCGGCGCGCTCCGCCGGGCAGAAGCAGGGCTTCCGCGGCCAGGAACTGACCATCGAGGAGTTGAAAGACGACAGTTTCAACGGCGTCGATATCGCCCTGTTCTCGGCGGGCGGTTCGATCTCCAGGAAATATGGGCCGATTGCCGTCGAGGCCGGCGCGGTGGTGGTGGACAACAGCTCCGCCTTCCGCATGAACTCCGATGTGCCCCTGGTGGTGCCGGAAATCAATGCCCGCCGCATTGCGGAGCACAAGGGCATCATCGCCAACCCCAACTGCTCGGCGATCGCCGCCCTGGTGCCGCTCTGGCCAATCCATCAAAAGAACCGCATCCAGCGGGTGATCATCTCCACCTACCAGGCGGCATCGGGCGCCGGCGCGGCGGCAATGCAGGAGCTGGAAGACGGCACACGCGCCTTTCTGGATGGCAAGCCCTTCACGCCCAGGGTGATGCCGCATCCTTACGCCTTCAACGTCTTCAGCCACAACACCGCCATCGATCCGGCCACCGGCTACAATGACGAGGAGACCAAGGTGATCAAGGAGACGAGAAAGATCTTTGAGGATGACCAGATCCGTGTCGGCGTCACCTGCATCCGCGTGCCGGTGCTGCGCGCCCACAGCGAGTCCATCACCTTCGAATGCGAGAAGCCGATCACCGAAGATGAAGTGCGCGCCATCCTGTCAACGGCGCCGGGGGTCAAGCTCGTGGACGACCGGGCGAAGAACTATTTCCCCATGCCGCTCGACGCCTCCGGCCAGGGCGATGTGCTGGTGGGCCGCATTCGCGCCGATGTCAGCGATCCTTCCGGCCATTCCATCGCCATGTTCGTGGCGGCGGATCAGCTGCTGAAGGGCGCGGCGCTGAATGCGGTGCAGATCGCGGAGCTGCTGTAGCTATTCCGGCAGCTGCTTCGAAACCGAAAAGACGATGTAGGTCGCGTCCGCCGTGCCGACATTGTTCAGCCCATGGCTGACATTGGAGGCGGAAAAGACGATGTCGCCCGGTCCGACGGCGATGATCCTGCCATTGTCGTTGTATTCCAGCTTGCCGCTCTGGATGAACAGCCATTCGCTGTTGGGATGCTTGTGCGGTGGATGCGGCGTCTTGCCGGCGGGCAGCACGGTTTCGTGGATCTCGATGAACTCTCCCGTCGGCAGCGTGCCCGACATCACCGGCCGCTGCACGCCGCCATTGTCCAGCTTGCGCACGGCGATGTCCTTGTAGCGGATCACCCGCGACTTCGAGAGCTGCGCCGTGGTCAGCCGTCCGATGGCAGGCGCCTGGGCCTCGGCTTCCCCACCCGTCGCCGCCAGCGCGGCCAGGACCGAAAAAGCCGCGAACAGGTCGCGCCTGCCCAATTCATTCATGGCCATGTTTTCCACTTTCTTCTCCCTCCTATTTCGCGTCGCCGCCGATGGCGATGACGGTGTAGCGAACCGGCCCGGTGCCGACATTGCGGGCCTGGTGCATGGTGCCATAGGCAACATAGATCACGCTGCCGGCGCCGGCCTGTTCGGTCCTGCCGTCATGGGTGATTTCCAGTGTGCCCTCGGTCACCAGGATGAATTCGGAATGTTCGATGGCATGCGCCGGGCTGGGGGCCGCGCCCGCTGGCTGCATCGAGGAGTGGATATGCACCGGTTCGCCGGTGGCGAGTTTGCCGGTGAGGATGTCGCGCCGCTCGCTGCCATTGGGATTGCGTGTCACGGCAAGCGCGGCGGGATCGAACACCTTCTCAGCGGAGAGATTGTCCGATGGTCTGCCGGGCATGGGCAGGTTCTGCGCTGCGGCGCCTGTCGCCAGCATCACGGTGAAAACAAGAAAACCCGGATGCAGACGCATGGTGCCCCTGATTATTTTTTCGGCTTGCCCCAGTCCGCGAAGGCCGGGAAGTTCGACAGCGCTTCCCTGGCCTTGGCCTTGAATTTCTCGAACTGCATCACGTTTTCGATGCGCGCGGCAAGGAATTCATTGGTCGCCGCTTCGTCGGCGGAGGCGTCGGCGAACCAGCGCACCAGGGTCGAAGCATAGACCCCGGCCAGGATGCCGCGCTTGCTGTAGAAATTGAAATCGGTTGCGGTATCGCCCGCCGCCCGCCACATGGCATCGACCGTGCGGTACATCAGCCTGGCCGCCAGCCCGGCATGGATGGGAAGCGACAGCAGGGCGGCCGCCCGGCGCGCCGCCTCCTTGTGGCGCTTGAGGATCGCCAGGCGTGTCTTCACCGCCTCGGCGATGCGGACGCGGATTTTCATCCCCGGCAGGTCCATCGCCGCCAGCCGCGCTTCCATCTCCCGGTCAACGGAGGACGAATAGAACTCCACCAGCGCCAGCGGCCCTTGCGGGAAGAGGCGCGCCAGCTCGGCTGCGCTGATTCCCGTGTCCCTTGCGGCGGCTTCCAGCACCTTGTCGGTGAAGCCGTCAAAGCCGGCCTGGGGCAGGGCGGCTTCCAGCACCGCCGCCTTCAGCGCTTCATCATCCCTTGCTTCGGTCTTCGCTTCGGTCTGGGCTTGCACTTTCGGCCTTGCCTTCCGGGGAGCAGAATTTTCTTTTTGCGCGCCCGCCTTATCGGCGGTCGCGCGGGGCTTTTTTGGCGTCTCGCTCATTGCGCCGCCGCCATGACGTGGCGGATTTCGGATTCGAACACCAGCTTGCCAAGATCGCCCATGCGCGCCGGATAAAGCTTGCCGTCGAGATGGTCGCATTCATGCTGCACCACCCGGGCATGGAAGCCGCGCGCCGTGCGCTCGATGACTTTGCCGTCCAGGCCGAAGCCGCGATAGCGGATATGGGCCGGCCGCTCGACCCAGCCGCGCAGGCCCGGCACCGACAGGCAGCCCTCCCAGCCGCCTTCCGGCCTGGGGTCCAAGACGGCGATCTCCGGATTGACCAGCACGGTCAGGGGGGCGGTGTGGTCGAAAGCCTCCTCGCCGGACAGGCCGGGGTCGGCGGTGCGCTCGGCTTGGTTTAATGGCTCGCTCCGCTCGCGGGGGGCCTGGAACACCACCACCCTGAGCGGCACATGCACCTGGGGGGCGGCCAGCCCGGCCCCGTTGGCGTCCATCATGGTTTCGATCATGTCATTGACCAGACGGCGGATTTCCGGGGCCGTGGGATCGGAAACCGGGGCGGAGCGGCTGGCAAGGACAGGGTGGCCCATGCGGGCGATTTTGAGGATGGCCATGGCCCGGAATATGGGCCGATCCACTTTTCCGGCCAAGGGCGGTTGCCGGGAATCTCAGGCTTTCTCCCCCTTTTGCGCGAAGCGCCGCGAGGCGGACAGAGGGGGTAATTGGTTAAAAGTCGCAGGTAGACAGGGTTTTTCCCGTCTGCTATCACCCGCGACCTTCAAAACGACCCCGGAGCCGCCTTTGCAGATCATCGTCCGCGACAACAACATCGACCAGGCCCTCAAGGCCCTGAAGAAGAAGATGCAGCGTGAAGGCATCTTCCGCGAGATGAAGCTGCGCGGCGCCTATGAGAAGCCCTCCGAGAAGCGCGCCCGCGAG
>CAZNGO010000054.1:0-30414 GCA_964572805.1 uncultured Rhizobium sp.
GGCGCGGCCCCGGCCGGGCGGGGCGGCCGCGGCGGCCGCGGCGCGGCGACGCCGGTCTTTGGCCAGACCGTCTTCGGCACCGTGCCCGGCTACAAGGACATCAGCGACGCCGAGCTGCGCAATCCCTCGCCGAACGACTGGCTGATGTTCCGCCGCAACTACCAGGGCTGGAGCTATTCGCCGCTGAACCAGATCACCCCGGCGAACGTCAAGAACCTGCAGCTCAAATGGTCCTGGGCGATGAACGAGGGCGGCGCCAGCCAGGTCACGCCCATCATCCATGACGGCGTGATGTTCCTGTCGAACACCTCCAACACCATCCAGGCGCTGAATGCGAAAACCGGCGAACTGATCTGGGAGAACCGCATCGGCCCGGCCCCGACTTCGGCCTATGGCGGCACCCGCTCTATCGCGGTCTATCACGACAAGGTCTATTTCGCCTCGACCAACGCCATCCTGTATGCGCTGGAAGCGCGCACCGGCAAGATCGCCTGGCAGACCCAGATCGCCGGCGGCACCCATGGCACCACCGGCGGCGTCATGGTCATCAACGGCAAGGTGCTGTCGGGCCTGATGGGCTGCGACAATTACTCGACCGAGCATTGCTTCATCAGCGCCTATGACGCCGAGACCGGCGCGCGCGACTGGAAGTTCTTCACCACCGCGCTGAACGGCACGCCGGGCGGCGATACCTGGCACGGGCTGGAGGACAATTTCAAAGGCGGCGTCGATACCTGGATCGCCGGCACCTATGATCCGGAACTCAACACCACCTACTGGGGCACCGCGCAGGCCAAGCCCTGGTTCCGCGCCTCGCGCCGCACCTTCGAAGGCGACGCGCTCTACAGCGTCTCGACCCTGGCGCTCAATCCCGATGACGGCAAGCTGAAATGGTATTTCCAGCATGTCCCGGGCGAGAGCCTGGACCTGGATGAAGTGTTCGAGCGGGTGCTGATCGACCATGGCAAGAGCAAGGAAGTCCTGACCATCGGCAAGTCCGGCATCCTGTGGAAGCTGGACCGCGTCACCGGCAAGTTCATTTCCCTGCTGCCGACGATTTTCCAGAACGTCTATTCCAAGATCGATGAGAAGACCGGGGCGCTGCAATACCGCCAGGAGATCATCGACCAGAAGACCAACCAGTGGTTTTCCTCCTGCCCCAGCCCGGAAGGCGGCCACAACTGGCAGGCGACCAGCTACAACCAGCCCACCGACCTGCTGATCATTCCCGAAAGCCAGTCCTGCGTCATGATCACCGGCCGCGACGTCGATCTCAGGCTGGGCGGCGGCGGCACCGCCAATTCGCAGAAATTCTTCTTCATGCCCGGCACCGACCGCAACATGGGCAAGCTGATGGCGGTCGACACCAGGACGATGAAGAAGGTCTGGGAGTGGCAGCAGAAATCGCCCTTCCTCACCGCCATGCTCTCGACCCGGAGCGGTGTCGGCTTCATCGGCGATTTCGACCGCGTCTTCCGCGCCATCGACGTCAGGACCGGCAAGACGCTGTGGCAGACAAGGCTGGGCACCACTGCCCAGGGCTATCCCGTCACCTTCGCCATCAACGGCAAGCAGTATATCGCCGTGGCGGCGGGCCTGGGCGGCGGCAGCCCGGAGCAGAAGCCGACCCAGCTGCTGCAGAATGTGGTGCACCGGCCCAGCACCGGACAGCAGCTTTACGTCTTTGCACTGCCGGACTGATGAAACTGGCTCGCGTGATCCTGTTCACCGCACGGATGGAGGAGATGAGCGCCTTCTATGGCGAAGTGCTTGGCCTCAAGCTCGTCACCGATGAGAAAGGCTGGAAGGAGTTCGATGCCGGCGGCACCCGCATCGCGCTGCATTCCGGTTCGGCCTTGCCGGGCACCAAGGGGCCGAAGCTGGCCTTTTTTGCCAGGGACGTCGCGGCGACGCGCATGAAGCTGATGGCCAGGGGCGCCAAGTTCGGCAAGGCGGGCGGCGCGCCGTTCTATCTCTGCAACGGCAAGGATCCGGATGGAAATCCGATCCAGTTATCGGCCAGATAAATAGGCGCCGTTTCCGGGTGCTGTCCCAAGTGACGAGCCAGTTGGGGCACTCAGCCCCACTTGGGACATCTATTCAAGGGCCAGGCGCAAACCGCCGAACATCTCGCGCGGCGCACCAAGAACCACGACGGACAACGGGGCCGAATAGCCGCTCGCGGTATAGCGTTGATTGAAGAGGTTCTGCACACTTGCGTAAAGATCGATATCCCGATCGATCGGGTAGGAGCCGAAAAGATTGATGGCCAGATTCGATTTCGCCAATGACCGCAAATTATCGCTGTCGTTTGCCACCAGCGCAAACCATCTGGTTTTACTGGTATAGCGAGCTTCGATGGATATCCGGGCGCCTTGCGCGTATGCGTAGGCCAGCTCCGCCGCCGCTGTCTGAAGCGGCACATCCAAAAGCTGTCGCCCCACTGTTACAGGATCGAGCGGATTACGCTTCAAGACCGAATCCGCGAGGGTGTAGGCAAGATGCGCCGAGAACCCGGCACCGATATCCCAGCCGGCCTCGGCCTCGATACCCTGTGCCTGCATCGAGGCAGCATTCTGGTTTTGTGTAATCACCCAGCCATGCGGCGCATAAGCAGCGTTCGCAGCCCTGCCGATGACGACATAGTTGCCGATCTCTGTCCGGTACAGAGTGATCTGGGCACGAAACCCCGATTGCTCGAAATCGAGGCCCGCTTCTCCGCCCTCCAGCTTTTCGGGCTTGAGCATTGGATTCGGCAACTCGGCGTTCAGGCCGGCAGCGTGGGCATAAAACTGGTCAGCCAAATTCGGGGCCCTGTACGACTGATAATAGGCACCCCGCAACGCGAATCCCGCGGGCAGCGCGTAACGCGCGTCCACTCTCGGCTCGAAATAGGCGTAGGCGCGGGATGGTATCTCTCCCAATCCGCCGAAGCTGCCGTCATAGCCATTCAAGTTTCGCAGATACTGGATTCTGCCACCGCCAACAACGTCCAGACCCTGCAGCGGCGATATCGCCACTTGGGCAAAGCCCGCCGCAAACAGTTGATCTCCACCACCGCGGGTCTCGGCAAGGCCCCGCAAATGGCTCGGCAGGAAAAGATGATCCGTATGGTCGTCACCGGAGATGTAGTGCCAGTCCACGCCCATCCGCCAATCCAAAACATCGGGAGCGTGCTGCGACCAGACCAGCGAGGCGCCCGCATCATGGGTTCGCACATGGTGTATTTCATTCAAATATTCGGTCGGCGGGGGCGGACTAAATCCGAGTGGCGCCACCGGCGGAAATGAATCCAGGGAATAGGTCGAGTTTGGAGATTTGAATATCCCGTCGCCGTAGAAAAAAGTAAGCGCCAAAAGCTGGCTGCCGGAGAACTGCTTCGTGACATCGGCGGAAACAGTAAGGTTCTGCTGGGTGCTCCTGTCGAGCGGGGTCTCGAATCGCTGGCGATCATTGTGATAGAAAAGAGACAAATGTGCCGTCAGGTCGGACGCGAACGTGACACTGTCCTTCAGGTGCACGTTTACCGCGCTTGAAGTCGCCGGCACTATAAATGGAAATCCGGGAAGATGGATCTGCTGATAGCCGCTGGTACCGTTCGCTTCGATGAATGCTTGCAGCAAATTATCGTCATTGGCACGATAAGCGCCCGAGATGCTGCCGCGGTAGGTGCCATATGATCCTCCGCCGCCATTCAGCGCGATATTGTTCTGTGTCTGCGCCAGCGTGACAATATCAATGACGCCGCCCTCGGCATAGTTGCCCCGCAGCATGCTCTGGCCGCCGCGAGCAATCTGGATATGATCTATGTCGTCGAGCGGCGCGCGGCTCCATTGGATGTAGCCGAAAAAGGGATCATTGAGCGGCATGCCGTCCATCGTCACCAGGGCGCGACTGATGCCGCCCTCCCGCGTACCGCCGCCAAGCCCGCGCATGCTGATGCTGTTCGAGGCAGGCGGCTGGGATTGCGCGGAATAGCCCAGCTGGTTGACGTTGGGCACGCTGCCCACCACCTCCTCGACATTCTGATCTGGGCTGTCGATGACCTGCTGGCGAGAAACCGTGCTCACGCTTCCGGCTGATTGCCGTGGAACCGTCTGCGCAAATGCCGGGGAGACCGGAACCAATGACAGGATCGTCAGGAGCGGCAGGATTGCGCGCGGATGAAGCGGGCAGAACGCGACAGCGCCGGGTTTGTTTCCGAATGCCGAGCCGGATAGCCGCAATTTCATTCCGGTCTGTTTCCTAAGGGGCCGGACCCTGGCTCACGCGCACCAGATCCCCCGGCCGCATCCATTTCTGGAAGGCGGCCTGGACGTCTTTCGGGGTCAAATCGATATAGTGCTGAGCGGAAATCCGCTGCTGGTCAAGCGGTACACCGAGGTCGGCGTTGGCGAGCAGCTCTTCTGCAATGCTGTCGATACCCGATTCATTCAGCGGAATCTGGCGAAGCAGCAGCGCCTTTGCCTTCTGCAATTCCGCCGATCCCGCCGGCGTGGTCTGCATATCCTTGATCTCCCGCGTTATGGCGTCGGCTGCCTTTGCGACATTCTGGGGATCGCTGGCATAGCGAACCAGAAATACGCTTCGGTTCCGCCCCGCCTGAAGGCCGGAATTGACCGAGTATACCAACCCGGCATTCTTGCGCAGGTCAATGCTGAGCCGTGAGGCATAGAAGCCTCCGCCCAGCATCGCGTTGCCGAGCTGCAGGGCATCGATATCCGGATGCGCACGGGGCAGCTGCACGGTTTGAGCCAGGACGACGTCATCCTGCACCCGGCTCAAATCAGGCACCGTCAGGGCAATGGCCTTGTTGGCGGGTGCAAGGGGCAGGTCGATATCGGGCGGCGGGCCCGCCACCTGCCAGCGGCCAAAGGCATGCTCGATGACGGCCTTTGCCGCCTGCGGTGTGACCTTTCCGGCGACCACGATGGCCGTCAGGTCGGGGCGGAAGGCGTAGCGGTGATATGCCGCGATATCCTGGCGCGTCAGTCCGGCAACGGATTGGCCATCCGCCTGGCGCAGCATCGGGTCCCCCTGCGGGTAAAGACCGATGCGAAGAGAGCGTTGCGCAAGGTAGGAAGGACTATGATTGCGCGCCACGATATAGCGGCTAAGCTGATCTTTAAGCGAGTCCAAGGCGGATTGCGGCAGGGCCGGCTCGATTTCGTTTTCCGCCAGCAGTTCGGCGGCCCTGGCAAAGTCGGGCCGCAAGGCCTTGATGCTGAAGTCCGTACCGGCGCTCTCCTGTGCCCCGATGGCATCCAGCGCTTTCTGGAAGCTGACGCGATCGTGTTTTTCCGTTCCGAAGGACAATAGCTCATCCAGCACGAGGGACGCGCCCTCCTTGCCGGCCGCTTCGGCAAGCTCCGGTCGGTTGCGGATGTGGCCGAAAATGCTGACCGTATCGCTGACATTTGTCTGCAGAACGACAAGGGTAATGCCATTGGAAAGCTTGCTGACGACCGGACGCAGCGTCGAGGGCGGGACAACAAGCTTCGACAGGCCGGCTTCGGCCCAGGCCGGCAGCTGCGTCTCCTTTGCTTCTTCAAGCGCTATCGCTTCCTGTCCACCGAAACTGGCGCTGCTTGCCACCGCGTTGCCGGAATTTTCCGGCCGCAGCGTCGCGGAGAAGGCCGCCGCCGGCTTCAGGTATTTTCGCGCCACGCGGTTGACGTCCGCCACTGTGACTTTTTCCAGTCGCGCCAAATAGCTATCCGGGGACTCCAGGCCATACAGGGCGAGCGCGTCGGACCAGGCCGATGCCAGGCCGGCGATGGAGTTCTTCTGGAATTCGGCCTGCCGGCGCTCCTGCAATATCGCGGCCTTTACCAGATCGGGAGAAACACCATCGGCAGCGGTCTTTGCCAGGATTGCGCGTATCGCGGCATCCATTTGGACCTCGTCGCCGCCCGCCGCGAATGAGGCAGCCGCATAGCCCAGGCCCGCGTGCGGCAACGGATCCAGGGAAAAGTCGGCGCCCAGGGCTTTTCCCTGCACGACCAGTCCGTAGAGTTCCGATCGCTGGCTCGACAGGACATCCGACAGGATATCCAGCGCGGGAAAATCCGGACTGTCCAATCCGGGGAGGCGGAACGCGACAATCTGGGTGGCGGTGGGCCTGTCGGTCGGAAGAATGGCGCGGCCGCCGGAAAACGGCGCCAGACGCAGTCCCGGCCGCGGCGGAAGCTTCTTTGCCGGAATATCGCCAAACAGTTCGCGCACCCTTGTCAGGGTCCGGCCAGGGTCGAGATTTCCGACAATGACCAGGATGGCGTTGTTCGGGGCATACCATGCGTCATAAAATTGCTTGAGCATCGCCGCTGTCGTCTTGTCGAAAGACGTCTTGGTGCCCAGGGCGGAATGTTCATAGACGGATCCGGCGAACATCCTCGCGCGCATCTGCTCGTATAAAAGATAGGAAGGGTTGGAAAGATCCTGCGCCACTTCCTGTTCGATGGCGCCACGCTCCTTGTCCCAGCCCTCTTCGCTGTCAAGCACGCCGCGCATCCTGGCCGCTTCGATGTGCAGCGCCAGGTCCACATCCTCGGAAGGAACCGTGTACAGGTACTGGGTTACGCTTTCGCGCGTGTTGGCGTTGAAATTGCCGCCCATCAGGCTGCCGATCGTGGCGAGCTGGTCTGCGGACAGATCGGGGCTTCCACGGAACATCATGTGCTCCTGGGCGTGCGCCATGCCGGGAAAACCCGGGGGCGCCTCGTCGGAGCCCACCAGGTAATTCACGGCCGTGGCGACCACAGGCGCCAGTGTGTTGCGGACGATTACCACCCGCAGGCCGTTTGCCAGTGTCGCGCGCATGACATTGCCGGAGCCTGGTTCCGGCGCCGCCGATGCCATGTCGCGCGGCGGCGCGCCCAGGCAGCACAGCAGGCCGATCGCCGCCAATAAAACCTTGCGCCCCTGAAACTGCTTCATCGGCGGTCATCTCGCACTTGATCGGGCCTCATGTCCGGCGGACTGGCCCGGCCGGCCCGAATAAAGCCGTCGGGATTGCGCACGGTGTTGTCGTACCAGACTTCGTAATGGACATGCGGGCCGGTGCTGCGTCCCGTTGAACCGATGCGTCCGATCAAGGTGCCCTTGGCCACCACCTGGCCCGGCCGGACCGCTACAGCCATCAAGTGGGCATAGCGGGTCCGCAGACCCAGGCCATGATCAATTTCCACCATGTTGCCATAGCTGCCGTCATAGCCGGCGGAGACAACTCTGCCCGCATTGGTGGCGACAACCGTGCTCCCTTCCGGTCCGGCAAAGTCGACGCCAGGATGAAAGGCTGCGTGACCGGTGAAGGGATCCTTCCGCGGTCCGAAGCCGCTGGTTATGTGGGCAGAGGCGCCTGTGACCGGAAGCGAAAGCGGCAGGTGGCCGATTGCCTCGGACAGCCCCAGAAACTGGGCCAGGTTGGCCTCGGCCTCCAGAAGGGCCCGCACGAATTCCGGATCGGGGACGCCCTTGAGTCTGACCTGATCCAGGGGCACCTCTGGCCCGCCCATCCCTTCCGCCCCCGCAAGCTTCTGCAGGAACCGCCCAGGCTCAATGCCAGTCTGCGCGATCAATTTCCTTTCGCCCTCTGTCTGGCGAAGTATGCCGGCCCGGGCATTGGCCATGAGAAGATTTGCTTCGCTTCCGAGTTGGGCGACGGCCGATGCATCGGTTTCCAGCCCAGCCAGGCTCGGCGGCAGGTGAAACGACTTGCGAGGCTGGGGGTGGCTCATCCAGCCGAGAATGCTCTGCAGCAATGGAAGCCTCGAGGTCTCGCGCGCGGGTTGCATCGCGCCGGACGCAATGACGTTGGGTGCCGAAATTCTGCCGGAAGGCGGCTCTGCCGGGGCTCCCGCGGCGCGCGCAAAGCGCGCCTGGCGGCTGCGGAAGGCCGCGAGCGCCGCATCTGCCCGGCTTTGGGCTTTTGCCGCCGCGGCATTCAGTTCGTCATAGGAAAGCTGCAGCTCTGCGACGCGGTTTTCATAGGCCGCCTGCATCTGCTGAAAGCGATGCTCGCTGGCGGCGAGAATGCGATCCTTGAAGACGACATTCACCGTGCTGAATGCCGTCCAGCCGAAGCCGATCACCGCCAGGCCGGCGATCGTCAATTGAATGGAGGGCCCCAGCTTGACGAACTGCACCCGGCCACCACTGCGAACATAGATCTGCCGCTCCGGGAAGGTCCGGTGCAGCCAGGCCCACAAGAGCTCCAGTCTGGCATTCATGGGTTCGTTCCCGGAGCGGGGGGCGCAGGCTCGATGGCACGGGGGGCGCAAATATCCCGGGCCGCCGGCGCCGCTTCAGCGCCGCATCGTTCCTGCCCCGCCGGGAACCGCGAAAAAGACCGCAGATCATGCATTTCCTCATGGGCGGCTGCGAAGCCGGCCCCGTACTCGGCAGAAGCACGCACCGCCAGCATCCGCATCACCCGGCAACCCGGGTTGCAAACAGAAGCGTCGCGGCGCCCGCGAGCGTGGCGATGGTCGTGAACAGCTTGGGGTGGGCGTGATGGCTTTCCGGCAGCAGGTCGCTGGCGCCGATATAGAGAAAGAATCCCGAAAACAGGGCCAGAACCAGGCCAATCACGTGATCGGGCAGAACCACGAACAAGCTGACGGCGGCGCCGAGCACCGGAGCGATCGCATCCGTCAGCAGCCAGCGTATCGCCATCTTGCGGTCGCCGCCATTGCGCACAACCACATTGACCGTGTTGAGGCCGTCCGAGAAGTCGTGGATCAGGACTGCGACGGCGACAATGATTCCGACGGCACGACTGGCCTGAAAAGCGATCCCGATGGCGAAGCCGTCCAGGAAGCTATGGGCGGAGAAGCTCCCCGCGCCCATCCAGCCTCGTGCATGGTGATGACAATGCTCGCCTTCACCGCCGGTATGCAGCATCACCGCCCGGTCTATCAGGGTATAGAGAAAGAAGCCTGCCGCGCAGACCAGCATGAGTGTGCGTGGACCCCACACGGCGCCTGTCTCGAGCGCTTCGGGCATCAGGTCGAAAAATGAGACGCCGATCACGGCGCCGGCGCTGAAACCCAGCACAAGATGCAGCCGGTCGCGCAGCGAGATGGCGAACACGCCCCCGATCATGGTGGCCCCGAAGGCCGCGCAGGCGATGGTCATCACGAGGACGGCGTTTTGCACGATCAGGCTCCGCTCGCCGGCGGCAATGCTTCCTTGTCCTGAAACTTGAGCAGGCGGCCCGCATTGGCCATTACCGCCAGCGTGCCCGCATTGTGCAGGACGGCCGCGACAAGAGCGCCGCTGCTCCCGAAGATGCCGGCCGCGGCGATGCCGATCACCACCACGGTCCAGCCCAGACCCACGCCGACATTCACCAGGATGGTCCGACGGCAACGCCGGCTCAAACGGATGCAGGTGCCCAGGCGGCGCAGATCATTGGTCATCAGCACCAGGTCAGCCGAAGCCAGCGCCACATCCGTCCCCCTGGCCCCCATGGCCACGCCGACGGCGCCGACCTTCAGCGCCAGGGCATCGTTGATGCCGTCACCAACCACCATGGTGCGGTAGCCGCGCTGGGCCTCCGCCATGACAAACTGCATTTTCTCGTCCGGGAGGGCCTCCGGGCGGACTTCGGAAATATGAAGCGCATGCGCAATCCTCTCGGCCTCCGCCCGACGATCTCCGGTGACCATCAACTGATGAGCGATACCCAGGGTTCTTAACTCCTGAACCGCCTGCTTTGCTTCCGGACGAATTTGATCCGCCAGCAGCAGCCAGCCCCAGAATTTGCCGCCCCTGGACACGCCGGCGACCGGCCCTTGATGGTCGGCGGGCGGCGGCGGCACGGCGATACCCAGACTTTCGAACAGCGCAATGCGCCCCAATGCAACCTTCTCGCCGGCGAGGACGCCGACGATGCCGAGACCGCGGGTTTCCTTGTAGTCGGTGATCGCCAGGCGGTCGGCTTCGGTTATCGCAAGGCCGACCGCGCGGCTGACCGGGTGGCTGCTTGCCGCTCCGAGGCTGCCCGCCAGGCGGATCAGCGCGGCATCCGAGATATCGCGCATGGGCGAGACCGCGATCAAACGCAGTTCGCCCATGGTCAAGGTTCCGGTCTTGTCGAACACCACGGCATCGACATTGGCGAGTTGCTCGAGAAAGGCCGATCCCTTGACCAGTATCCCGTGCCGGCTTGCCACCGCGATCGCTGCGATCGACGTGGCCGGCGCGGCAAGGACCAGCGCACAGGGGCAGGACGCCACCAGAACGGCGAGGGCGCCCATGGTGCTGCCGGTAAGAAACCACAGGCAGGCCGTAAACAGCAGGACCAGGGTCATGTAGCCGCCAGCATAGCGCTCCAGGAGCCGCGTCACGGCGGGTTTGATGTTTTCCGCTTCCTGCATCAGGGCGATGACCCGCCCCAGCGTGGTCTCACCGCCCACATGCGTCACCCGGACCTGGAGCAGGCCGTCGAGATTTATCGAGCCGTTGAAGACCTCCGAGTTGATCGTGACCTCCATCGGCACCGACTCGCCGGTGATGGAAGAGGTATCGACACTGGAGGAACCGGAAATCACGATGCCGTCGGCAGCGACGCGATCGCCGGCGCGCACTTCAATGACGTCGCCACCGCGCAGCCGCGCAGCCGGGACTTCAGCGATCTCGCCGTCCTGTCCGAGCCGCCGCGCCGTGCTTTCGGTGAGATGGGACAGCGCCCGTATGGCCTCCTGCGAGCCAAGCAGCGAGCGTTCTTCCAGAATATGTCCCACCATCATGATCAGCGGAAGAAGCGTTGCCGTGATCAGGTCGCCGCTCGCCCATGCGGCAATGAAGGCCAGCGCGATCAACTGGTCGGTCAGGCCATGCAGGTCGGGATAGCGCAGGCTGCGCCATGCCGCCTGCAGCGCCGGCACGCCCACCAGGACAGCGGCAATGCCTGCAATCAGTTGCGCCACGTCCTTTTGGGCCGGATTCCATGTTTCGAGTGCCACGGACAGGATCAGCGCCCCGCCGGCCGCCAGGGACAGCGACAGGCGCCAGGCCAGTGCGCGCTGCTCCGGCCCGCTGAGCAATACGGGATCGTGCACCGCTGAATGAGTCATGCTCATGGTATTGCTCCGGGCAACAGAAGCTTTCCCGTGCCGTCCTTGCCGATCACTCTGAGATGGCCGGCCTTTTTGATGATCGGTCCGATCCGGTCGTAGTAGAGGCGCGACATCTGCATGGCATGCGACATGTCGGCATTCTGGCTGCCAAGGGCGGCAATGGAGGCGGTCGCCACCGTGGCATTGGACACGGCTTCCTCCGCCGCCGCCGTCGCGTTGGTTGTCGTGCTGTCCTTGCTCTGATTGGCCTCCTGCATGGAGATTTCCGCGCTGGTGCGGGCCTGCGCGATTCCCTCTTCCGCTTGCTGGGTAACCATCAGAACGCTGTCGAAGGCGGTTTTCGCGCCGTTTGGAATGGACGGAACCAGATCCACGCGGCTTACGGTCACGCCAAGGTTCGCGCCATTTTTCGCCAGTTCACCAAGCCGCCGGTTGACGGCGGCCACCAGATCGCCGCGCAGCCGCTCGCGCCGTACCGCTTCTTCATTGCGGGCCGCGATTTCGGGCCGCGCCACCAGAACGGCATCAAGGTCCCGTGCCGCCAGCATGTCGACCGTGCTGGCGATAAAGAGCCGCTGTAACGCCGCATTCACATGGTCAACCGCGATCATGTAGGCCCGCGCATCGCTGATCTGATAATAGACCTGCGCCACCAGATGCACGACGCTGGAATCTCCGGTAAGCAGAAAGCCGCCGTTAAGCCTGGCCTGATCGTTGGGGGAATATCCGTAATAGGCCACGATCTCCGCTTCGTTCTCCCCGTCGACAAAACGCGCAATGGGAAGCTGGAGTTGGCGTGACGAACCGGGGACCAGGACAATCCGTTCAATCGGCTTTGGCCAGGCCAGAAGCAGGCCGGGTCCCTGCACCCGCGCCACTGTTCCAAGGCGGATGATTACGGCCTGGGTATCCGGCGGCACCTGCCTGATGTTCGACACCAGCCAGCCGATGGCGATCGCGACCGCCCCGAAAAGCAGAAAGCGAAATGAAAGGGCGACGGCCTGGCCCCAAGGGCCGACCTCACGCAGATCTTCCGCTGCGCTGCTCATCGCCCGCTCCGCTGCTGCGTCCCGCCAGGGCCCTCGACCAGAGCACGGAAGGGCGCGGCATCGCTGCGCAAGATAAGCGAGGTGCCGGGACCGATGACGGTATTCAGGGAATCCAGGGATCGCAGCATGGTGTAGAGCTGCGGGTCGCTGCTATAGGCCTTTTTGTAGATGTCGGCCGCGGCGATGCGCGATTTCGCCTCGATGGCGGCAACATCCGCCTTGGCCTGGGCCACGATTACGCGGGAGTCACGGTCGGCATTCGAGAGGATTTGCGCCGCTGCCCTCTGTCCTTCCGCGGAGCGCTCGGCGGCGACTGTCTGGCGTTCCGCACTCATCCGTTCGATGGTGGCCGTGAGTGTCGCGCTTGGCAGCGTGAGCCGCTCCAGCCCCACCTGGCGCACGGTGATGCCGTAGACCTTGAGGGCCTGATCATCGATCCGTTTTTGCAGCGCAGCCTCAAACTCGGCAAGCCGTATCTTGGACGGGTCGGTGTTGACCAGGCTTGCCAGATCGAAGCTGCTGGCGGTGATTTCCAGTGCGGAGCCCGTGAAACTTCGCAGCTGCTCCGCGGCAACGCCGGGATCGTTTCGGACCGCGCGCAGGAATTGACGCACATGTTCGGGATCGTCGGGAATCTGCCAGGCGATGTAGGCCTGCACCAGGATGCGCAATCCGTCACGCGTGCCGACATCGTGGAGGCCGCTCGAGGTTGTGCGCAAGCGAAGGTCCACCGGCACTGTGCTGTCAATTGGCGCCGGCAGTTTAAAGGCCAGGCCCGGCGAGGTGATCACGCGGACAGGATCGCCGAACCGGGTAATGACAATGGCTTCGCCGGGACTGACCAGGACCAGACACGCCGACACCATCAACGCGAGAACGACGACGGCCGCGATGAGAAAGCGGCGGTTGAACCAGAAAGCGTGATCGTGCCCTTCATGATCCTCGTCATCATGATGATGGTGGTGATGATGGCCATGACCGTGGTGGTGATGAGTGTGTGCCATGCGGATCCTCTGCTAATTGTCTTCGTCCGCGGCAGCGGGCGGCGGTGGCGGTGGTGGGATCTGCGCCGAACCGGCGGGCCGCAGATCCAGCGTGGGCAATTGCGCCGGAGAAATGCGGCTGTCCAGAATGGTCACGGGCGTGTTGGGACGGATGGCATTGTTCAGCGCCGTCAGGCGGCGCTCAAAGAGAAAGGCCGCGCCATCCCTGTGATAGGCCGTCACGTCGCCGGCAAAGAGAGCAGTATCGACCTTGGCCTGATCCACAGCCTCGGCGCCCGCAGCAACGGTGGTGTCATGCATGCTGGTGGCGCTGGTGCGTGCACGCAATATGTTACGCGTTGCTTCGCCTCTGGAGTTTGCCACCGCCGTTTCAGAGCGGATGCCAGCGGCCTGAACGTTCTGGTAGGCGGTGGCGGCGCCGGCCGGGGGATGAATGGCCTCGATCACGACACCCAGGATATCGACGCCCGAAGCCAGCGCTTTCAGCCTTGCCTGCAATTCCTGCTGAAACTCCCGGATGAACCGTTCGCGGTTCTGTCCCAGGACATCGGGAATGGTGTAGCGGGCGAAGTAGCGTGCCAGCATGCGGCCGGCGGCGGCCCGGATCAGGCTTTCGGGTGCGTTCACGCTGTAGGTGGCGTCGTAGGCCGCCTGGTCAGACAGGCCGACACGATAGAGAATCTGCAGGTCTATGTTGACGACTTCGAAGGTTTCCTGGCCATTGCGATTGCTTGCCACCAGATAGCTCGCTTCGGTCGGGTGCGATGCATCCCAAAGCCGGTCGGCGCTGTCCGGGGGCGGCCCCTCGATGGTCGGCGGCGTTGGAGGCGGCCTGGACGAGGCTTCGGATTCGCTGGCTTCTGCGTCCGGTTGCGCCTGCGCGGCGGCCTCGGAGGCAAACACGATCGGGATCTCGCGAACCACGCCATATTCGACAGGTTTCAACCGCCCGAACGGCCATGGCAGATGAACGTGCAGCCCGGAGTGAAAGACTGCCTGCGGCCGGCCGAAAGCCTCATAGACGGCACGCTGGCTGAGATCGAGCGCGGTCAGGCCGGTCATCAGCCAGCCGGCGAACACCAGGCCCAGCAGTGTCGGCACGGCGGCCCGGCGGATAAAACCCAGTGCCCAGCTCCGGCCCAGATCAATGCCGAACTGCCGGCTGACCGACGCGCTCATCGCGCGCATGCTCGGCCTCTGAAACCGCAGAAGACCGGCAATGAAGCTGTCCGCCGGGGGACGCCGGCTCGCCAAAGGCGCAAACGGCACGAACACATGGCTGGCGTTGCGCAGGAAGATTTCCGCCGCAACAAGCCCCGTGAACCCGGCCGCAATTCTCTCCAGCAACAACCAATAGGGCAGCGAGAACCATCGCAGCAGATAGCCAACGGCCAGCAGGCACATGTTCGCCATCAGCAGCCTCAGCAACAAGCCGAGAGTCCTGGCATCGCAAACAACTCGTTCCGGCAACGACCAGAAGCGCCGTTCCAGAACCAGAAAGGGAAAGCACAGGCCGATCAGGCTTCCGAACAGCCACTGATCCATGACCACCGGAATTTCTCCGGCCGTCATTCGCCAGGCGCGGTAGACCAGATAAAGGGCGCCAGCACAGCTGGAGAGCATCAGAGACGGGGGGAGCCAATCTCCCGCCCAATCTATATTGGCGACGTAGGCCAGCGCCTGGTCGTATTTCCTTTGAACGAGTTTGGGGAGGCGGGGCGAAAGTTTCGCTTTCCACCGCCCTGTGCGGCCGGTTGCAAGCGAGCCCCGTTCCCTTGCCCGGGCGGCGAAGTAGGAGCTGAGGAATCCCCCTGCAGCCAGCAAGAGCGCCGCCGCGATTTCAAATCCCAGCTGCGTCGCATATGGCGGCAGAGACCTGCGCAAGATGGCGGCGCCGGCGATCGCCGTCGCGATCGCAAGCAACAGGAGACCGGGTATCAGTTCAGGTCTCGGCGCGTTCTGCGCGCCTTCCTTTTGAAATTTCAGCAAAAATCCCTCCAGCCCACACCAAGCAGGGCCAAGAGCAATACGCTCGGCCGTGCGGGACAAGCGAGCGGCGCGGACCGCACGCTTGCCATATGCAGAGACTAGAGTGCTGGAGGGCCCCGGGTTTGATGGCCAATGCCGACAAAGCCGGCCCAATCGAAGTCGCTCGTGCTGGCTCGAGCGACGCTCAGGGCAAGCAATACGACCAGGACGTAGGAAAGGGGACCACTGAGGCTGCTAAATTGATTGAAGGCCTGGCAAAGCGGGCAGTAATCGCCATCGCCAGAGCGCGATCCGCTCTGCGAAGCTTGGACCGGCCCTTCGTTCCCATGTATTTCGACAACCAGCTTCGACGCCGGTGCGAGCGGCTGACCATGAAAATGGGCTTGCGTGAGACAGGATATCCAAAGGAAAGAGAGCGCCGTCAGGACAACGGCAATACGGCGCCAAAAAGGCGGGACCTTTTCTGCGGAACATTCGCCTGTGAGCGTCATCGTAAGCCCACGTCCATTTCCCCAAAATTATGATAGTCACGCTTTCCGCCAAAACGCAAATCTGTCCTTTGCTCAACGATCAATTGTAGCCGCCAAGAAAAATCCGAGATGGCCGTCGCCGCTCCGCCGCGAGCTGCTGCACAGCTTTGGCAATCAGAATCCGGGTATGCGCCTCCGGCGGCGCTTCCGTAAACGCAGTGCTTTCTTGTCCATTTTCAGGACGTAGGGCAGCACCCGTTTCCGGCGCCTCTTTTCTTTTGGCTTATGCGTTCGGCTAGTTGCCGCGTCCCGCCGGCGGCGCGCCGCGCCCGTCGGGACCGCGTCCGCCCGCAGCAGGTCCACGCCCACCACGTCCGCCGCCAAACGCCGGCGGCGCCGCCATGAAGGCCTGCTTGGCGGCGAGGTCCTTGGCGACGCCGATCACCAGCAGCTCCAGCGGCTCGGCCCCGCTCTGGGTGAACGAATGCACCAGGCCCAGGTCGACCGGAATGGCGTCGCCCGCCTTGATCTGCACCGTCTCGCTGCCGACCGTCACCGAACCGGCGCCCTTGTTGACGTAATAGGCCTCGCTCATGTTGGCGTCGGGCGTCGGCGCGATCTTGCCGCCCGCGGGAATGTCGATCTGGTCGAAGAATGACCACGAGGTCATGAACACCTGCGGCGCCAGCAGGCGGCGCTGCGTTACCGCGCCGGTGGCGTTGAGGTTGGCGGGGGCCGGCCGCATCATTGCCGGGTCCATGTGGAAATTGACGAACTGGGGAATCTTGTCCAGCGGCGCGCCGACCCGGTCATCATCCAGGTCGAAATTGTCATAATTTTTGTTGAGGCCGACATTGATGTTCAGCCACTGAACCGGCTTGTCGGATGGATTGTAGATGCCATGGGCATTGCCCATGCGGTCGGGCGCGCCGGCGGGAGTCTTCAGCACCGCGGTGCGGCCATTGATGGTGAACTGGATGTCGTCGCCGTCCAGGATCACGAACATCTCCTCGCAGGCATTGTGGAAGTGCTGGCCGATGCCGCTGTGCGGATCGATGACGCCGCGATGCAGGAAGAGCAGGTTGGTGGACAGCGCCTGCGCGCCCAGCAGGGCGCCGAACGACATGGAACCGGCGCCCGCATGCACATGCTGCTGATGGGCCATCCGGGCCGGATCGTAATGGCCGATCTTGGCCGAGAGCGGGCCGGTGGCCGCGCCCTGCTGGGCCAGGGCGGGGGCGGCGGCGATCAGAGCGCCAACGGCGGCGGCGGCAAAAGCGAGCGATTTCCTGGACATGGTATCTCCCAAAGAGCGTTTTTGGCGGTTTAGGCCGGTTTTTCTTGCCCGACTCTATAACCTGTCGTATGCCGGACTCCTAGCCGCGGCCTTGCCCTGGCTTCCCGGCTTGTATAGTTTCCCCCGCCTTCCGCCCCGCTGCCGCCTAAGCGGCTGAGATTAAAAGGACTTCCATGGCCCGCGTCACTGTCGAGGATTGCGTCGACAAGATCCCCAACCGCTTCGACCTGGTACTGACCGCCGGCTTTCGCGCCCGCCAGCTCTCGGGCGGCGCCGAGCCGATGCTCGAGCGCGACCGCGACAAGAACCCGGTGGTGGCGCTGCGCGAAATCGCCGCCAAGCTGATCAAGCCGGACGAGGCCAAGGAAGACTATATCCGCTCGCTGCAGAAGCACGCCGAAGTGGACGAGCCGGAGGAGGCCCGCCCCGAAGAGGATCACCGCGAGGATGCCGCCAGCCGCGCCATCACCGAGGAAGAGCTGCTGCGCGCCCTCACGTCCGAGGCCCAGCGCCGCGCCGAGCCGCAGCCGGAGCCGGAAAGCGACTACGAAGAGTGAGCCACGACCCGCCAAGGGCGGGGCAAAATGGTCCGGTGGACCATTCTGCGTGGCGAACGCCGCGAGCCTGAGCGGGCGGCCAGCGCGATGCCAGACCAGAAAAGCCGGAGAAATCCGGCTTTTTTGCTTTCTGCTTCATTTCTGATTTCCAGCTTTCCTGCCTATATTTGGCGGATGACGAGCCCGTCGCCCGTTCCCCCGGCCGAAACGGCCCCCCGGCTGACCGCCAAGGGGCCGCCGCGCGGCCGGCGCAAGCTGATGCGCCAGACCGACCTGGTGGACCGGGTGCTGGCCTATGACCCGGGCGCCGACGAGGCCCTGCTCAACAAGGCCTATGTCTACGCCATGACGGCGCATGGCAAGCAGTTCCGCGCCTCGGGCGATCCCTATTTCGCCCATCCGCTGGAAGTGGCGGCCATCCTCACCGACCTCAAGCTCGACGTCGCCACCATCGCCACCGCGCTGCTGCACGACACGATCGAGGACACGCTCGCCACCTATGAGGACATACGGGAAAAGTTCGGCGAGGAAATCGCCAACCTGGTCGATGGCGTCACCAAGCTTTCCCAGCTGGAAGTCTTCTCCGAACGCACCAAGCAGGCCGAGAATTTCCGCAAGCTGATGCTGGCCATCACCGGCGACATCCGCGTGCTGCTGGTCAAGCTGGCCGACCGGCTGCACAACATGCGCACCCTGGGTTTCATCGAGAAGCCGGAAAAGCGCGCCCGCATCGCCCAGGAGACGGTGGACATCTATGCCCCGCTGGCCGGCCGCATCGGCATGCAGAACATGCGCGAGGAGCTGGAAGACCTCGCCTTCGCCGAACTCGATCCGGAGGCGCGCAATTCCATCGTCACCCATTTCGCCCGCCTCGACATGGCCTCGGGCGACCGGGTCGGGCGCATCGCCGACCAGATCAAGCGCAAGCTGGCGGAGGAGGGGCTGGAGACCTGGGTCTATGGCCGCGCCAAGCGTCCCTTCTCGATCTGGCGCAAGCTGCAGACCAAGAAGCTGAGCTTCGAGCAGCTCTCCGACATCTTCGCCTTCCGCGTCATTGTCGGCTCCACGCCCGACTGCTACCGCGCCCTGGGCATCCTGCACACCAACTGGCAGATGGTGCCGGAGCGCTTCAAGGACTTCATCTCCACCCCCAAGCCCAATGGCTACCGTTCCATCCACACCACGGTGATCGGCCCCGAAAAGCAGCGGGTCGAAATCCAGGTCCGCACCCAGGAAATGCACGACATCGCCGAGCGCGGCGTCGCCGCCCATTGGCGCTACCGCGAGGCGGTGCCCGACAAGGGCCTGCCCGACAGCGCCACCTACGGCTGGCTGCGCGACATGGTGGATTTGCTGGAGAAGGGCGACACCGCCGAAGAGGCGCTGGAGCATTCCAAGCTGGCGCTCTACCAGGACCAGGTCTTCTGCTTCACCCCCAAGGGTTCGCTGATTTCCCTGCCGCGCGGGGCGACGCCGATCGATTTTGCCTATGCCGTGCATACCGACCTGGGCAACACCGCCGTCGGCGCCAAGGTCAACGGCAACCATGTCGCCCTGCACACGCCGCTGCGCAATGGCGACCAGGTGGAAATCATCACGACGAAGGACAGCGCGCCGCAATCGGTGTGGGAGCAGTTCGTCGTCACCGGCCGGGCCCGCGCCGAGATCCGCCGCTTCCTGCGCCATGCCCAGCGCGACGAGCATGTGAAGTTCGGGCGCAAGATCCTGGAAAAGGCCTTCAGCGACGAAAGCCGCGAACTCACCGACAAGGCGATCGAGGGCGTGGTGAAAAAGCTGCGCCTGGCCAGGCCCGAAGACGTCTATGCCGATGTCGGCCGCGGCGCGCTGCGCGCCCATGAGGTGCTGGAGGCGGTGTTTCCCGAACTCAAGCGCGGCGGCAAGACGGCGAAGGGCGGCAAGGCGGCGGGCAAGGCCAGGCCGATCTCCATTCGCGGCCTGACCGAAGGCATCGCCTATACCCTGGGCACCTGCTGCCATCCGCTGCCGGGCGACCGCATCGTCGGCCTGATGACGCCGGAAATCGGCACCGTGATCCACACCATCGACTGCGCCGAATTGGACAAGGCGCACAACATGGACGACTGGCTGGACGTCGCCTGGGGTGCTGGCGTGGGGGGGCAGGGCGCGGCCGACAGCGGCCTGTCGGTGGCCCGCGTGCTGGTGCGGGTGAAGAACGCGCCCGGTTCGCTGGCCGCGGCGATGGCGGCCATCGCCGCCAATGGCGGCAACATCTTCAACCTCAAGGTCACCAGCCGCAATCCGCTGTTCTTCGAGTTCATCGTTGATATCGAGGTCCGCGACGTGGCGCATCTGCAGAACATTCTCGGCGCACTCAGGGTCTCGGATGCGGTGGAGATGGTGGATCGCGTCCGCGAGGCGGAAGGGGCGACGACTTGATGGGCTTTCTTCTCGGCCTGTCTTTCAGTGCTGCTTGGGAGTGGCTTTTTACACGGCCGTTCCGCTGGATTGGAAATTGGGCGCATCCGCCCAAATCATAACTCTCCATGGGCGGGCTTGACCCGCCCATCCAACTTCGTCGAAGACGGGCTGGAAGGAAAGTTGGATGGCCGCCTCAAGGGCGGCCATGGTGAAGTAAGAGAGATCATATGAACGTCGAACAAGTCCTCAGTGAATTCAAGAAATCCGGCGCCCTGCTGGAAGGCCATTTCATCCTCTCGTCGGGCCTGCACTCCGACAAGTTCCTGCAGAAGGCGCTGGTCTTCCAGGATGCCAAGCGCACCGCCAAGCTGTGCAAGGCGCTGGCCGCCAGGGTGAAGAAGGAGCTGAAGGAGGAAATCACCGCCATCGTCTCGCCCGCCATCGGCGGCATCGTCCCGGGCTATGAGATGGGCCGCCAGCTCGGCCTGCCCGCCATGTATGTCGAGCGGGTGGACGGCGAGTTCCAGCTTCGCCGCAACTTCACCTTGAAGAAGGGCCAGAAGGTGCTGATGGTGGAAGATATCGTCTCCACCGGCGTCTCCAGCCGCGAATGCATCGCCGCCATCAGGAAGACCGGCGCGAAAGTCGTGGCCGCCGCCTGCCTGATCGACCGCAGCGCCGGCAAGGCCAAGGTCGGCGTGCCGCTGATCGCCCTGGCGGAATGGAAGGTGCAGGCCTGGCCTGCGGACCGCCTGCCGCCGCATTTGCGCAACACCCCGGCCGTCAAGCCGGGTTCGCGCGGATTGGCATAGCTGCCATCTTATCCCTGCCTGTTCCGGCCATGGTATAATGTGCCGATGAACGTGCATGAGATGCGCCTGACCCAGCAGATGGCCATCCTTTTCCCGCCGGGAGAGGGGGGGAGGGGCGGCTGGAATCGGACAAACAACGATCAAGATGTTGTGGTTTGGCCGGCGCCATGACCAAGCTCCGCCTCGGCGTCAACATCGACCACGTCGCCACGGTGCGCAACGCCCGCGGCGGCGACAATCCCGATCCGGTGCGCGCCGCCCGCCTGGCGCAGGATGCCGGCGCCGACGGCATCACCGCCCATCTGCGCGAAGACCGCCGCCATATCCGCGACGAGGACATTGCCGCCCTCAAGCGCGACCTGCGCATTCCGCTCAATCTGGAAATGGCCGCCACCGACGAGATGTTGGCCATCGCCCTGAAGCATCGTCCGCATGCCTGCTGCATCGTGCCGGAGAAGCGGGAGGAGCGCACCACCGAAGGCGGCATCGACTGCATCACCGGCTTCAACCGCCTGAGGCCCATTGTCGGCCAGCTGACCGAAGCGGGCATCCGCGTCTCCATGTTCATCGAGCCGGACAGGAAACAGATTGACGCCGCCCGCAATCTCGGCGCGCCCGTCGTGGAGCTTCATACCGGCGCCTATGCCAACGCCACGGGCGAGGCGCGCGTCCACATCCTCAAGCGCATCGTCAACGGGGCGGAGTTCGGCGCCGATCTCGGCCTGGAAATCCATGCCGGCCACGGTCTTGCCTATGACAATGTCGGCGCCATCGCCGCCATTGCGCACATCAGGGAACTGAACATCGGCCATTTCCTGGTCGGCGAAGCGATCTTCGCCGGCCTCGCCGCCTCGATCGCCGAAATGCGCCGCCTGATGAACGAGGCGCGCGGATGATTATCGGTCTTGGCAACGACCTGATCGACATCCGACGTATCGAGAAGACCATCGCCGCGCATGGCGAGCGCTTCCTCGACCGCATCTTCACCGACATCGAGCGCGCCAAGTCCGACCGGCGGGCGAACCGCGCCGCCAGCTACGCCAAGCGCTTCGCCGCCAAGGAAGCCTGTGCCAAGGCCTTGGGAACCGGCCTCAACCGGGGGGTCTACTGGCGCGACATGGGGGTGGTGAACCTGCCGGGCGGCAAGCCCACCCTGGCGCTGACCGGCGGGGCGGCGGCCCGGCTTGCCGCGATCACGCCCCCCGGCAGCCGCGCCGAAATCGCCCTGACCATCACCGACGATTTCCCCCTGGCCCAGGCGATCGTGATTATCTCGGCGATTCCCTTATAAAATTAAGGCTTTGCGGCTTGACAGCAGGGCCGCGCTGCCGCTTCTGTCCCGCCCGCGCGCCACCGCAGGAATCGCCCTTTTCCATGTCCGACGAAACCAAGACAAAACAGGAAGATTCCTGGGCCGAGCTGGCCAAGACAGTGATCTATGCCGGCCTGATCGCCATCGTCATCCGCACCTTCCTGTTCCAGCCCTTCAACATTCCTTCCGCCTCGATGGAGGCGACGCTGCTGGTCGGCGACTATCTCTTTGTCGAGAAATTCTCCTACGGCTATTCGCGCTACACCTTCCCCTTCGGCGCCGGCCCGGTGGGACCCAAGATGCATGGCCGCTTCCCCGACTTCGCGCCGTCGCGCGGCGATGTCGTGGTGTTCAAGTTCCCGCAGGACAATTCCACCGATTTCATCAAGCGGCTGATCGGCCTGCCGGGCGACCGCATCCAGATGCGCGCCGGCGTGCTCTATATCAACGACAAGGCGGTGCCCAAGGTACGGGTGGCCGACTATGTCGAGAAGCTGGGCAACGAAGAGCATCACGTACCGCAGTTCCGCGAGACCCTGCCCAACGGCAAATCCTATCTCGTGCTTGACCGCGACGCCGAAGGCCCTGGCGACGACACCGGCGTCTATGTCGTGCCGGCCGGCCATTACTTCATGATGGGCGACAACCGCGACAATTCCGACGACAGCCGCATGGAAGTCGGTTACGTGCCGGCCGACAATCTGGAGGGCAAGGCGCTGTTCCGCTTCTTCTCGCTGGACAGTTCCGCCCGCTGGTTCGAGGTCTGGAAGCTTATCCGTTTCCGCCGCATCGGCTCCTGGATCGACTAGCGGCCTTGGACGCGCTGCAGGAAAAACTCGGCCACGCCTTCACCGACCCGGCGCTGCTGCGCCGCGCCCTCACCCATGCCAGCGCCGACAATGCCGTCTCCAACGAGCGGCTGGAGTTCCTGGGCGACCGCGTCCTCGGCCTGGTGATCGCCGAGACGCTGCATGCCCGCTATCCGCAGGAAGCCGAAGGCATGCTCACCCGCCGCCTGCACGCCCTGGTGCGCTGGGAAACCTGCGCCCTGGTCGGCGAACAGCTCGGGCTGTGGCCGCATCTGATCCTCACCAAATCCGAGGCCGCGCATGAGCGCGGCCGCGCCCGCGGCGCCATCACCGGCAGCGCCGTCGAGGCGCTGATTGCCGCGCTCTATCTCGATGGCGGCTTCACCGTGGCGAAGGCCTTCATCGAGCGGCACTGGCTGCCGTTGCTGGACGTCATCGAAACCGAGCGCCGCGATCCCAAGACCCGCCTGCAGGAATGGTCGCAAGGGGGAGGGCGGGGCGACAGGGGCGTCCCCGTCTATGCGCTGGTCTCGCGCGACGGCCCCGACCATGCGCCGCATTTCGTCATCGAGGTGCGGGTGGAAGGCCATGAACCGGGGCGCGGCGAAGGCGCCTCCAAGCGCGAGGCCGAGCAGGCCGCCGCCGCCGCCCTGCTGCGGCAGGTGGGACAGGGCGAAGGCGGTCCGCCGTGAAGACCTGCGGTTTCGCCGCCGTGATCGGCGCGCCCAATGCCGGCAAGTCCACGCTGGTCAACGCCCTGGTCGGCACCAAGGTCGCCATTGTCAGCCCCAAGGTGCAGACCACGCGGATGAATGTGCGCGGCATCGTCATGCGCGGCGAGGCGCAGATCGTCTTTGTCGATACGCCGGGCATCTTCCGGCCGCGCCGCCGCCTGGACCGCGCCATGGTCGGCGCCGCCTGGAGCGGGGCGGGCGAGGCCGACGCGATTTTGCTGGTGGTGGATGCCGCCGATCTTGCCGCCAATGCCGCTTCGCTGGCGGCGCGCGATACCGACTCCATTCTGCAGGGCCTGAAAGAGGGCAAGCAGAAGAAAACCGCCCTGGTGCTGAACAAGATCGACGGCATGAAGCGCACCGACCTGCTGCCGCTGGTGGAGAAGTTCCGCACCGAGGGCCTGTTCGAGGACATTTTTCTGGTCTCGGCCCTGAAAGGCGACGGCCTGGAGGCGCTGCTGGACTGGGTCAGGGCGCGCATGCCTGAAGGGCCCTGGCATTATCCCGAAGACGAAGCCGCCGACATTCCCGCACGCCTGCTGGCGGCGGAAGTGACGCGCGAGAAGCTTTACCTGCGCCTGCACGACGAGCTTCCTTACGCCTCCACGGTGGAAACCGAGAAATGGGAGGAGCGCAAGGACGGTTCGGTGAAGATCGACCAGATCATTTATGTCCAGCGCGACGGCCAGAAGCCGATTGTTCTGGGCAAGGGCGGCGCCACGATCAAGAAGATCGGCGAGCTGGCCCGCACCGAGCTGGAGGAAATGTTCGGCCGCAAGGTCCACCTGTTCCTGTTCGTGAAGGTGCGCGAGGACTGGGACCAGCAGCGCGAACATTATAAAGAGATGGGGCTGGAGTTTCCGCCCGACGAGTAAGTCCCCTGCATGGAATGGTCCGACGCCGCCATCGTTCTTTCCTCCCGCCCGCATGGCGAGAATGGCGTCATTCTTGAGTTGCTCACCCGCGAGCATGGCCGCCATCTCGGCCTGGTGCGCGGCGGCACCTCGCGCCGCATCAAGCCGGCCTTGCAGCCCGGCAACACCCTGGACGTGCAATGGCGCGGACGGCTGGCGGAACATCTGGGCAGCTACAGCGCCGAACTCTCACGCGCCCGCGCCGGCGCCCTGATGGAAGGCCGCGAGGCGCTGGCCGGTCTCAACGCCTTCACCGCCGTCAGCGCCGCCGCCCTGCCGGAGCGCGAGGCCCATGCGCCGGTTTTCGCGGCGGGTGAAATCCTGCTCGATGCCATGATGGCGTCGGACGCGGCGCACTGGCTGCCGCTCTATGCGCGCTGGGAGGCGGGCCTGCTGGAAGCGCTGGGCTTCGGCCTCGATCTGTCGGAGTGCGCCGCCGGTGGCGGCACCGATGACCTTATCTATGTCTCGCCCCGCAGCGGAAGGGCGGTGTCGAGGGCGGGAGCGGGTATTTATGCCAATCGGCTGTTCAGATTGCCCGGCTTCCTCACCGGCGGCGAGGATTCCCATCCCGGCCAGGACGAGATCGCCCAGGCGCTGCGCCTGACCGGGTATTTTCTCACCGAGCGGGTGCTGGAGCCGCATGGCGTGGGAATGCCCCGGGCGCGCATCCGCCTCGACTCCCTGCTGGGCGAATCGCATTAGAAACGACGAATGGCGGCGGCTCCGGCAAAAGACGACATCCGTTCCGAACAGCTCAGCAAGGCGCTGTCCGAGCGCTATTTGGCCTATGCCCTTTCCACCATCACCCAGCGGGCGCTGCCCGATGCCCGTGACGGGTTGAAGCCGGTGCATCGTCGCATTCTCTACGGCATGCGGCTGCTGCGGCTGGCCCCCGACGCTGCCTTCAAGAAATCCGCCAAGGTGGTCGGCGATGTGATGGGCGGCTTCCATCCCCATGGCGACCAGGCGATCTATGATGCGCTGGTGCGCCTGGCGCAGGATTTCTCCGTCCGCTATCCGCTGGTCGACGGCCAGGGCAATTTCGGCAACATCGACGGCGACAGCGCCGCCGCCTATCGCTACACCGAGGCGCGCATGACCGAGATCGCCCAGGCGCTGCTGGACGGGCTGGACGAAGGCACGGTCGATTTCCGCCCCAACTATGACGGCCAGGACGAGGAGCCGGTGGTGCTTCCGGCCGCGTTCCCCAATCTCTTGGCCAATGGCGCCAGCGGCATCGCCGTCGGCATGGCGACTTCTATCCCGCCGCACAATCTGGGCGAGCTTTGCGCCGCGCTGAAGGACCTGATCGCCGACCCGCAGATCGCCGAACGCAGCCTCTATAAACACATCAAAGGTCCGGACTTCCCCACCGGCGGCATTCTGGTCGAGGACCGCGAGGCGATCTACGAGGCCTACAAGACCGGGCGCGGCGGCTTTCGCCTGCGCGCCCGCTGGGAGAAGGAAGAGGGCAGTCGCGGCGCCTGGCAGGTCGTCGTCACCGAAATTCCCTACCAGGTGCAGAAGTCCAAGCTGATCGAGCGCATCGCCGAGCTGCTGGAACAGAAGAAGCTGCCGCTGCTGGACGACATCCATGACGAGAGCGCCGAGGACATCCGCATTGTCCTGACGCCGAAGTCCCGCACGGTCGAACCGGACCTGCTGATGGAGTCGCTGTTCCGGCAGTCCGACCTGGAATCGCGCTTCCCGCTGAACATGAATGTGCTGGATCGCGGCACCGTGCCCAGGGTGATGAGCCTGAAGGAGGCGCTGGCCGCCTTTGTCGCCCATCGCCGCGAAGTGCTGGAGCGCCGCTCCGCCCACCGGCTGGAGAAGATCGCCGCCCGGCTGGAAGTGCTGGAAGGCTATCTCGCCGTCTTCCTCAACCTGGACAAGGTCATCAGGATCATCCGCAGCGAGGATGAGCCCAAGCCGGTCCTGATCAAGGCATTCAAGCTCACCGAGGTGCAGGCCGAAGCCATTCTCAACATGCGGTTGCGGGCCTTGCGCAAGCTGGAGGAAATGGAAATCCGCGGCGAGCATGCCGGCCTGACGAAAGAGCAGGCGGCGCTGAAGAAGCTGCTGGGCTCGGAAAAGCTGAAATCGGAAAGGCTGATCGCGGAAGTCGGCGAGATCGACGCCAAATTCGGCGGCAAGGCGGCGCTGGGCCGGCGCCGCACCGAAATCGCCGCCGCCCGCGATGTGGCCGAACTGACCGTCCTGGCCGAGCAGGCCGAGGAACATGCCAGCGAGGCGGCGCGCGAGCCGATCACCGTGGTCTGTTCGCAGAAGGGCTGGCTCAGGGCGCTGAAAGGCCATCAGGAAGAAAGCGACGCGGTGAAATACCGCGAAGGCGACAAGGCCCGCTTCTGGGTCCATGCCCAGACGACGGACAGCATCATGATGCTGGCCACCGATGGCCGCTTCTTCACACTCGACGGGATGAAGCTTCCCGGCGGCCGCGGCAATGGCGAAGCCATCCGCAGCTTCATCGACCTGCCGCCCGAAGCCGATCTCGCCGCCCTGTTCGTGCATGTGCCGGGCAGGAAGCTGCTGGTGGCCGCCACCTCGGGCCACGGCTTCGTCACCAGCGAGGATGACGCCATTGCCATGACCAAGAAGGGCAAGCAGGTGATGAATGTGAAGCCGGGTGTCGAGGCGGCGGCCTGCCATGCCGTGCCGCCGGATGCCGACAGCGTCGCGGTGATCGGCGAGAACCACAAGCTGCTGCTGTTCCCGCTTTCCGAGTTGCCGGAGATGGGGCGCGGCCAGGGCGTCTTCCTGCAGAAATACAACAACAGCCACCTCGCCGACGCGATTGCCTACAGGGGCAGGGACGGGCTGAAGGATGGCAATGGCCGCGCCTTCACGGCGGCGGAACTCAAGGACTGGAAAGGCGCCCGCGCCCAGGCGGGCCGCCTGGCGCCGCGCGGCTTTTCAAAAGCCCACAAATTCTCTGATCCGCAATAGAGTTAACGCTGACCTGTTCCGAAACGGGACAGCCGGCCCGGGCTTGGCTATAAGGGCCGGGTTCCCATGTCCGGTTTGCGCAAACTTGCTGTCTGTTATCTGGTCTCGGTCTCGGCCTTCGGGCTGGCCGCGGGGCTGCGCGCCTGGCCCGACGCCGCGGATCAGGCCAGCCGCCTGTTCGACCAGGTGTGGCGGCCGGCCGCCGAAGCGCTGGCGCGCGCCGACCGCGCCCTGCTGGATGCACCCGAGTCCAGGGCGCGGGTCGTGCTGGCGCTGGCTCCGCCGCCTCTCGCTGACGAGCGCACGCTTGCCCATGTCGAGCTGCCGAAAATCGAACGTCCGGCACTGACTCCCGCGCTGGAGGTGCAACTGGCGTTGGACACGCCGGTCACCATCGCTCCTGCTCCGGTGCGCCTGCCGCGAGTCGCACAGGCCGAAATTCCACCACCGAAACCCCTGCCCGCCCAGGCGCCGCGCAATGCGGGGCAGGCGCTGACGCTGGAGCAGACCCGTGCCCGCGCCCGCCTTGCCGCCACCCTGACGCCGGAGATGCGCGCGAATTTTGGCCTCTTCATTTTCGTCAGCAAGGCGGCGAAGGGACCGCTGGCGCAGCGCGCCTACATTTTCAGGGAAGAGCAGGGGGCGTTGAAGCTGCTTTATGACTGGGCCGCTTCCACTGGGCGCGAGAAGCCGGAAAAGGATGCACAGGGCGACCCTGCCTTCACTGCCACGCCGGCCGGACTCTACCAGTTCGATCCCGGCCGCATGTATCGCCAGTATCATTCCACCAACTGGGACCAGGACATGCCCAACGCCATGTTCTTCAACTGGCAGCGCGATGGCGTGCAGACGGGCCTGGCCATCCACGCCGCCACCGGCGGCGACATTGCGCGCCTGGGCGTGCGCGCCAGCGCCGGTTGCGTGCATCTTTCGCCGGAAAATGCCCGCACCCTGTTCGAATTGGTGAAGGGGCAATATCGCGGCCAGGTGCCGCGCTTTGCCATCGATGCCAGCGACACGATGAGCAGCAAGGGAAAATTTTCCCGCCGCCCCGACGGAAGCCTCAGGATGGCCGACGGCTATCGCGTCCTGGTGGACATCGAAAATTACAGCGGTGCAGGCGGCGAGGATTCCGTCGCGCTGTTCTGACCGTCAGGCGTGGCCCGTCAGAAGCCAGACAATGATGATGATCGGCAGGGGAATGCCGATCGCCCAGAGCAGGATGGAGCGCATGGAACCTCCCAAGTGACGGGGAGATAACAAAAGCGCGGCTCAGGAGTTCCGCCGCAACTCGTATAAGGCGATGGCCGCGGCGTTGGAGACGTTGAGGCTTTCCATGGTTCCGCCGATGGGAATGAAGGCGGCTGTTTCGCAATGCTCGCGCACCAGGCGGCGGATGCCGTCACCTTCCGAGCCCAGTACCAGCGCCACATCGCCGGCCGGAATGGCCTCGCGCAGCGATTGCGCGCCGTCGCCGGCCAGCGCGATGCGCCAGAAACCATGCTCGGCCAGCTTCTCCAGCGCGCGCGTGATGTTCACCACCTCGACGTAAGGAACAAGGTCCAGCGCGCCCGACGCCGCCTTGGCGAGCGCGCCCGATTGCGGCGGGGCATGGCGGTCCTGCACCACCACCGCCGTGACGCCGAAGGCGGCGGCGCTGCGCAGGATGGCGCCGACATTGTGGGGATCGGAAAGCTGGTCCAGCACCAGCACGATGCGGCGCTGTCCGCCGCGCGGTTCCGCCAGCAGGGCATCGAGATCGAGTGCGGGCAGGGAGGCTGCTTCCAGCGCCGCGCCCTGGTGCACGGCGCCGGGGGGCAGCAGCCTGCCGATTGCGTCCGGTTCCATGATCTCGATGCGGATGCGATCGGGCCGTTCCTCGCCGATGATCTCTGCCGCCCGGCGGGTCAGCAGCAGCCGGCCCAGCCGGCGGCGGGGATTGGCCAGGGCGGCCTGGACGGCATGCAGGCCATAAAGCCACTTGCCCGGGTCGTTGGCAGGACGGTCACGGCGTTCCGGACGCTGGGGCCGGGTATCGGGGGCCGGACGGGAATGCTCAGGCTTCTTGGGCGCTGCCCGGAAGGGCGGCTTGCCGCCCTTGAAGCCCTTGGCTGGTCCTTTGAAGTCGTCCCGAATGCTCCCCCGGGAGCCATTGTTCTTGGAACTGCCCTTGGGCGGCCCCCTGAGGTCGGTTTTCGGGCGGTTTCCTTTTGGCCCGCCGGGGCCTTTGGAACGCGGATCTTTGCGGAATGTGGGGGGTGCCATGAGGGGCTTATAAAGAAGCGTCTTCCGGGGTAAAGTGGCTCCATCCGGCCTTGAGCGGCCGAGGGGGTATCCGCGGGGCTGTTTTCCGGCCTTTTTCCCGCGGCGGTGGCCTTTTGGCACGGCTATTGACACCCCGGCCCGCCTGCACAATAACCCCCGGTTCGCAGCCCACCTTTGGAGGCATGATTTTCGCTCGTCCGGACTGAAAAGCGGATGAGGCGCCGGCCGGCGACAGGGTCAATCCCTTGTTTTAATGGGAAAAAATCAGGGGGAGTGTCCCGAGCGGCAAAGGGGGGGGACTGTAAATCCCCTGCTTCCAGCTTCGTTGGTTCGAGTCCAACCTCCCCCACCACCCTTCGCGGCTTCGCCGCTTCGGGGGGCGGGCCATGTAGCCGGCAAATAGCGAAGGGTGTCCTCCGAAGCCTTGGCGAAGGAGGGCGCAGAGAGAAGGAAGGAAGTCGAATAAGGCGGGTGTAGCTCAATGGTAGAGCAACAGCCTTCCAAGCTGATGACGAGGGTTCGATTCCCTTCACCCGCTCCATATATCCGGAGCTGCGAAACGCGTTAGGCCGGCTCCCAGCCGGAAGAGACATAGAGAGAAGAGTAGACAATGGCGAAAGCGAAATTCGAGCGTAACAAGCCGCACTGCAACATTGGCACGATTGGTCATGTCGATCATGGCAAGACCTCGCTGACGGCTGCGATTACGAAGGTTCTGGCGGAGACGGGCGGCGCGACGTTCACGGCC
>CAZNGO010000055.1:0-2731 GCA_964572805.1 uncultured Rhizobium sp.
GGGCAAGCAGGGCCGCTTCCGCCAGAACCTGCTGGGCAAGCGCGTCGACTATTCCGGCCGCTCGGTCATCGTGGTCGGCCCGGAATTGAAGCTGCACCAGGCCGGCCTGCCCAAGAAGATGGCGCTGGAGCTGTTCAAGCCCTTCATCTATGCGCGCCTGGAAGCCAAGGGCTTCAGCCAGACCGTCAAGCAGTCCAAGAAGCTGGTGGAAAAGGAGAAGCCGGAGGTCTGGGACATTCTCGAGGAAGTCATCCGCGAGCATCCCATCCTGCTCAACCGCGCCCCGACCTTGCACCGCCTCGGCATCCAGGCCTTCGAGCCGGTGCTGATCGAAGGCAAGGCGATCCAGCTGCATCCGCTGGTCTGCACCGCCTTCAACGCCGACTTTGACGGCGACCAGATGGCCGTGCATGTGCCGCTGTCGCTGGAAGCGCAGCTGGAAGCGCGCGTGCTGATGATGTCCACCAACAACATCCTCAGCCCCGCCAACGGCAAGCCGATCATCGTGCCGACCCAGGACATCGTGCTCGGTCTTTACTACCTGTCGCAGGAACGGCCGAAGGAGCCGGGCGAAGGTTCGGTGTTCAACGACACCGGCGAGATCGAGCACGCGCTCTTCTCCGGCACGGTGACGCTGCACGCCAGGATCAAGGCCCGCTACAAGACGGTGGATGCCGAAGGCAAGCCGGTGACCCGGCGTGTCGAATCCACGCCCGGCCGCATGCTGATCGCCGAGATCCTGCCGCGCAATCCCAAGATCCCGTTCGAGCTGGTCAACCGTCTGCTGCGCAAGCAGGAGATCAGCCAGCTGATCGACGAGGTCTATCGCCATTGCGGCCAGAAGGAGACCGTGCTGTTCGCCGACGCGCTGATGGCGCTTGGCTTCCGCGAGGCCTGCAAGGCCGGCATCAGCTTCGGCAAGGACGACATGGTCGTGCCCGACAGCAAGGTGAAGCTGATCGACGAAACCCGCCACAAGGTGCGCGAATTCGAGCAGCAGTACCAGGAGGGTCTCACCACCGACAAGGAGAAGTACAATCTTGTCGTCGACACCTGGTCGAAATGCACCGACCTGGTCGCCGCCGAAATGATGAAGGAGATCGCCTCCGAGAAGATCGACCCGGAAACCGGCCGCGTCAAGGAGATGAACTCCATCTACATGATGAGCCATTCCGGCGCCCGCGGCAGCCCGCAGCAGATGAAGCAGCTGGCCGGCATGCGCGGGCTGATGGCGCGTCCCGACGGCTCGATCATCGAGACGCCGATCCTGTCCAACTTCAAGGAAGGCCTCACCGTGCTCGAGTATTTCAACTCGACCCACGGCGCCCGCAAGGGTCTGGCCGACACGGCGCTGAAGACCGCCAACTCCGGCTATCTGACGCGCCGCCTGGTGGACGTTGCCAATGACTGCATCATTACCGCCGAGGATTGCGGCACCAAGAAGGGTGTCACCGTCCAGGCCGAGATCGATGGCGGCCAGGTGGTGGCTTCGCTGACCGAGCGCGCGCTCGGCCGCACCACCGCCGAGGACGTCAAGCATCCCGACAGCGGCGAGATCATCATCAAGCGCAACAGGGAAGTGACCGAGGATCTGGCGGAAAAGCTGGAACTCGCCCACGTCCAGAAGGTGCGTGTCCGTTCGGTGCTGACCTGCGAACTGCCGGAAGGCGTTTGCGGCAAGTGCTATGGCCGCGACCTGGCGCGCGGCACGTCCGTCAATATCGGCGAAGCGGTGGGCGTGATCGCCGCCCAGTCGATCGGCGAGCCGGGCACCCAGCTCACCATGCGCACCTTCCATATCGGCGGCGCGGCGCAGGTGGCGGGCCAGTCCAAGATCGAGGCGTCCTATGACGGCAAGATCAAGATCGTGAACCGCAACGTCGTCAAGAATTCCGACGGCGACCTGATCGCGATGTCCCGCAACATGCAGGTCGTCATCACCGACAACAAGGGTCAGGAACGCGCCACCTACCGCATCACCTATGGCGCGCGCCTGCGCGTCGATGAGGGTGCGGCCGTCAAGCGCGGCGACCGTCTGGCGGAATGGAATCCGAACGCCCTGCCGGTCATGACCGACGTCGAGGGCACCGTGAAGTACGAGGACCTGGTCTTCGGCGTCACCGTGCGCGAAGTCGCCGACGAAAAGACCGGCGTGTCGTCCAAGGTGGTGATGGACAGCCGCGGCACGGGCTCCAAGAACGCGCCCGACCTGCGGCCGACCGTCGTCATTCTCGACAAGAAGGGCAAGCCGGTTGTGCTGGCCGGCGGCGGCGAGGCGCGCTACGCGATTTCGCCAGACGCCATTCTCTCGGTCGAGGATGGCGGCACCGTCCGCGCCGGCGACGTGCTGGCGCGCGTGCCCACCGAAGGCGCCAAGACCCGCGACATCACGGGCGGCCTGCCGCGCGTGGCGGAGCTGTTCGAGGCGCGCAAGCCCAAGGAAGCGGCCGTGCTGGCCGAGACCGACGGCTTTGTCGAGTTCGGCAAGGACTACAAGAACAAGCGCCGCGTCATCGTCAAGCCGAAGTCTGACAAGATCGACCCGACCGAATACCTGATCCCCAAGGGCCGCCATATCAGCGTGCGCGAAGGCGATTATGTCGAGAAGGGCGATTACATCGTCGAGGGCAATCCCAGCCCGCACGACATCCTGCGCATCAAGGGCATGGAGGAACTGGCGATCTATCTCGTCAAGGAAATCCAGGACGTCTATCGCCTGCAGGGCGTGAAG
>CAZNGO010000056.1:0-4547 GCA_964572805.1 uncultured Rhizobium sp.
CACAATATCGAGGAAGCGGTGTTGATGTGCGACCGCGTCCTGCTGTTCTCGTCGAATCCGGGCCGGGTGGCGTCGGAAATCAGGATCGACCTGCCGCAGCCGCGCGACCGCACCAGCCCCGCCTTCGAGGATTATGTCGACCGCATCTATGTCGAGATGACGGCGCGGCGGGTGGAGCGCATGCGCCAGCAGCAGCAGACCGCCAACTTCCTCGACATGCCGCTCACCCACGTCTCGCCCAGCCAGATCGCCGGCCTGATCGAGGCGCTGGCGGCGGCGCCCTATGACGGCAAGGCCGACCTGCCGGACATCGCCTATGAGCAGGAACTGGAGGTTGACGAACTCTTTCCGGTGGCCGAGGCGATGCAGCTGCTGCGCCTGGCCGATGTCGAGGGCGGCGACATCAAGCTCACGCACATGGGCAGGCGCTTCTCCGACGCCGAACTCAATGAGCGCAAGGAAATCTTCTCTCGCGCCCTGCAGAGCCATGTTCCGCTGGCGGCGCATATCCGCAAGGTCCTGGATGAGCGCGCCAGCCATTCGGCGCCCTATCGCCGCTTCCTGGATGAGCTGGAAGATCACATGGCCGAGGATACCGCGGAGGAAACGATGAAGACCATCGTGTCATGGGCCCGCTTCAGCGAACTGTTTTCCTACGACGACGACGCTGAACTTTTCTCGCTCGAGAATCCGACCTAGGCGGGGCGCGGCTTCACTGCCGCGGCGGCCTGTTTGGCGCGGCTGCGGGCTTCCACGATATCCGCGCCCCGCGCCAGCGCCACGCCCATGCGGCGCCGGGCGAAGCTTTCCGGCTTGCCGAACAGGCGCAGCTCGCTGCCGGGCACCCCCAGCGCTTCCGCCACGCCTTCAAACCGCATCGCCCCGGCCTCGACACCGCCGTAGATCACGGCGGAGGCGCCAGCGCCCGCCAGCGCCGTATCGACCGGCAGACCGAGAATCGCGCGCGCATGCAGGGCGAATTCCGACAGGCGCTGCGAAACCAGCGTCACCAGCCCGGTATCGTGCGGGCGGGGCGAGACTTCCGAGAACCAGACCTCGTCGCCCGCCACGAACAGTTCGACGCCGAAAATGCCCAGGCCGCCCAGCGCGCCGGTGACCGCGCCGGCCATGTCGCGCGCCTTTTGCAGCGCCGCCGCGCTCATGGGCTGGGGCTGCCAGCTTTCGATATAATCTCCGTCCTTCTGGACATGGCCGATGGGCTCGCAGAAATGGGTTCCGTCCACGGCGCGGACCGTCAGTTGCGTAATCTCGAAATCGAAGCGGATCTCTCCCTCGATGATGACGCGGGCTTCGCGCACCCGTCCCGCCGACAGCGCCTTGTCCCAGGCGGCATCGACCTCGGCGGCGGATTTCAGCCGCGACTGGCCCTTGCCGGACGACGACATCACCGGCTTGACGAAGCAGGGATAGCCGATGCGCTCGCAGGCGGCGCGCATCTCTTCCAGCGAGGAGGCGAAGGCATAGGGCGAAGTCGGCAGCTTCAGTTCTTCCGCCGCCAGCACCCGGATGCGCTCGCGGTTCATGGTGACATGGGCGGCGCGGGCGGTGGGAATGACGGTGCAGAGCCCCGCCTTCTCGATCTCCAGCAGTTCGGCGGTGGCCAGCGCCTCGATCTCCGGCACCAGAAGATGCGGGCGCTCCCGTTCGACCAGCGCCCGCAGCGCCTTCGCGTCGGTCATGTCGATGACATGGCCGCGATGAGCCACCTGCATCGCCGGCGCGTTGGGATAGCGGTCCACCGCTATGGTCTCCACGCCAAGCCGTTGCAGCTCGAGCACCACTTCCTTGCCCAGCTCGCCCGCGCCCAGCAGCATCACCTTGACGGCGGCGGGCGACAGCGGCGTGCCCGGGATCACGGTGCGTCGCCGTAGATCTTGATGAAGTGATCCATCAGCAGGGCGCGGTCGGCCGCGGGCCCGTCGCACACAAGCGCATCGTCCTGGATCGCGGCGGCAGGCAGCGCCCGCTTCACGTAGATGTGCGAGGTCGGCACCACCCAGGACGGATCATCCAGCGTGCCGGCGGCGATGAAGACCAGCGCCTTGTTGGAAAGATTGTGGTGCCACAGCCGCGTGCCGCAATCGGGGCAGCGCCGGATGTCGAGCTCGCGCCCGGAATCGGCCTTCTTGATATAGCTCTGGGTTTCGCCCTGGTGCGAAAATGCCTCGCTGGACGCGATCACCACCAGAAAATTTGTGGCGCCGGTCAGCTTCTGGCAATCGGTGCAATGACAGGCGTTCAGCGCCAGCGGCCGCGCCTTCAGGGTGTAGTGCACCTTGCCGCAAAGACAGCCACCGCTGTGCGGCGGTGCCGGAATGGGCGGGCGCGCCGGCATCGCCGTCAATTCTTCGCCGTGTCAACCAGCTTGTTCTTGGCGATCCATGGCATCATGGCGCGCAGCTTGCCGCCGACTTCCTCGATCGGATGGGCGTCGCCCTTGGCGCGGGTGGCCTTGAACGAGGCCTGGCCGGCCTTGTTCTCCAGCACCCAGTCGCGGGCGAAGCGGCCCTGCTGGATGTCGGCCAGCACCTTCTTCATCTCGGCCTTGGTTTCGGCGGTGATGATGCGCGGGCCGGTGACATATTCGCCATATTCGGCGGTGTTGCTGATGGAATAGTTCATGTTGGCGATGCCGCCTTCATAGATCAGGTCGACGATCAGCTTCACTTCATGCAGGCATTCGAAATAGGCCATCTCCGGCGCATAGCCGGCTTCCACCAGGGTCTCGAAACCGGCGCGGATCAGCTCGACCAGGCCGCCGCACAGAACCACCTGCTCGCCGAACAGGTCGGTTTCGCATTCTTCCTTGAAGCTGGTCTCGATGATGCCGGCGCGGCCGCCGCCGATGGCGGAAGCGTATGAGAGGCCGAGGTCATGGGCGTTGCCGGATGCGTCCTGGTGGACGGCGATCAGGGTCGGCACGCCGCCGCCCTTGAGATATTCGCCGCGCACGGTATGGCCGGGGCCCTTGGGCGCCACCATCAGCACGTCGAGGTCCTTGCGCGCCTCGATCAGCTTGAAATGGACATTGAAGCCATGGGCGAACAGCAGCGCCGCACCGTTCTTCATGTTGGCGGCGAGTTCGTCCTTGTAGATGTCGGCCTGCAGCTCGTCGGGCGTCGCCATCATCATCACATCGGCCCATTTGGCGGCCTCGGCGACGGCCATGGTCTTGAAGCCGGCGGCTTCGGCCTTCTTGGCGCTGGCGCCGGGGCGAACGGCGATGACGACATCCTTGACGCCGCTGTCGCGCATGTTCTGGGCATGGGCATGGCCCTGGCTGCCGAAGCCGATCACCGCCACCTTCTTGTTCTTGATCAGGTTGAGGTCGGCGTCCCGGTCGTAATAAACCCGCATTTTCAAGCCCTTCCTAGTATTGGGGTCTGAAAGCCCCTGAATTCCGCCCGGTTTCTACTAGGGGTGGGCCGCAAGGGCAATCCGGCCGCCCGCATGGCTCATGCGCGAAGGAGAGGCACCACCGAGGCCACCAGGGCCGCCGCCATCGCCCAGTTGAACAGCCGGATACGGCCCGGAACCCTGAGCGCCTCGCGAGCCGCGGCGCCGAAGCCGGCCCAGACGAACATGCAGGGCAGGTTGAGCAGCGAGAAAGCCGCCGCAACGGTAATGGTATCGGCGATGGTGTGGCCGGGGCGGACATACAGCGCCACCACGGCGATGGCGGTCATCCAGAGCTTGAGATTGAGCGGCTGGATGGAGAGCGAGGTGCCGAACGTCATGGGATGGGGCAGCTCGCCGCCGCCCAGGCTGCCGGCGGTGGCGATGCGCCAGGCGAACCACAGCACATAGGCGAAGCCCAGCAGCCGCATCACCTCGCGCACCACGGGAAAGGCCGAGAACACCGCGCCCAGGCCGAAGCCGGTGGCCAGCGTGACGGCGACAATGCCGGCGAAGATGCCTGCCATCTGCGGCAGCGCGGCGCGGACGCCGAAATTGGTCCCCGACACCGCCAGCAGGATGTTGTTGGGCCCCGGCGTGATTGAGCCGATAAAGGAGAACCAGCAGAGCGACAGCAGCGTAGCGGGCGGGAGGAAAGCGTCTGGGAACATCAATGAGCTTCTATGCGGTATCTGGCCAAGCTTTTCGATACCAGTCAGAGAATTTCCGAGAAAACAATTCTATCGCGACTTCGGCCTCAGGCGTGGCATTCAACCCTATATTTTCGAAAACGACCCGCCTCACATAAACGGCAACTTCTTCCGGTCCCTTGCCGTCTATAACAATTCGCAAGCAAGGTCCGACATAGTCATCGTATTCATCCAGCGGCCAATCTTCTTCAAATTGGAAAACGCCAATCGGATCGAACTCATTCCAAAGTTTCCGGCCCTCGGCATAACGCTGGCGGCTTTCCTCCTTGGAAAGTCTGCGCTGCATGGGTCAGCCCACCACGTTCCTCCCCCGTTTACGGGGGAGGTGTCGGCGCGCAGCGACGACGGAGGGGGAAGATTCCGCGGCAGTGGCAGTGCTGCGGGCGCCCCCCCCCCCCCCCCGGGCCCCCCCCCCCCCAC
>CAZNGO010000057.1:0-11191 GCA_964572805.1 uncultured Rhizobium sp.
AACGGGGTGAGGCCGGATAAGCGAAGGGTCCGGTGGACCCTTCGCCCGGCCGAACGCCGCAGCGGCGCGCGCCCAAGCGCGACGCGAGGCCGGGAAGGGGGCCGGATAAGCGAAGGGTCCGGTGGACCCTTCGCCCGGCCGAACGCCGCAGCGGCGCGCGCCCAAGCGCGACGCGAGGCCGGGAAGGAGGCAGGGGCAGAACTCGGTTCGGCCCTCCTTCGCCAAGGCTTCGGAGGGCAGCCTCCGCCGCTGCGCGGCGTAGGCTGGTGGAGCTGAGCGGAATCGAACCGCTGGCCTCCTCATTGCGAACGAGGCGCTCTCCCAACTGAGCTACAGCCCCGAACCGAGCGCGGGTTTTAGGGACGCCCCCCAGAATCGTCAAGAGAAGCGCGAATTCCAGGGTTTCTGCCGCTTGCACCCCTCCGGTTCCGCCCGGTAAAACCACCCCATGATGAATCCCATCGCCTACCTGATCTACACCGTCCTCGACCTTTATGAGTGGGTGATCATCGCGGCAGTGCTGGTCAGCTGGCTGGCGGCCTTCAACGTCATCAACGAGCACAACAATTTCGTGCGCACGGCGCTGCGGATTCTCTACAACCTGACCGAGCCGGTGTTCCGGCCCATCCGCAAGGTGATCCCGCCGGTTTCCGGCCTTGATCTGTCACCGCTGGTCGTGGTGGTGGGCATCGAAGGCCTGAAATACACCATCCGCTGGATGTCCTACACCTACGGCATCTGATCCCATGACCGCGACCGTCATAGACGGCAAGGCCGTCGCCGCCACCCTGCGCGGCCGCATTGCCGGCGAAGCGGCGCGGCTGAAGGCGCAGAACAGCCTGGTGCCGGGCCTGGCCACGGTGCTGGTGGGGGCAGACCCGGCCTCCGAAGTCTATGTCCGCAACAAGCGCAAGACCGCCGAGGCGCTGGGCTTCAACTCCATCCATGTCGAGCTGCCGGAAAACACCTCCCAGGACGAGCTGGTCGGCAAGGTCAAGGCGCTCTCCGCCGACAAGGCGGTGCATGGCATCCTGGTGCAGCTGCCGCTGCCCAGACACCTTGATGAAAATGCGGTGCTGGACGCGCTCGATCCCGCCAAGGATGTCGATGCCCTGACGCCGACCAATGCCGGACTGCTGCTTTCGGGCCGCGCCCATCTGGTGTCCTGCACCCCGGCCGGCGTCATGCTGCTGCTCAAGCACTATGTCGGCGATATCGCGGGTAAAGAGGCGCTGGTGATCGGCCGCTCGCTGCTGTTCGGCAAGCCGGCGGCGCAGCTGCTGCTGGCGGCCAACGCCACGGTGACCATGGCGCATTCGCGCTCGAAGGATCTGCCGATGCTGGCGCGCCGCGCCGATATCCTGGTCGCCGCCATCGGCAAGCCGGAATTCGTCAAGGCCGACTGGATCAAGCCCGGCGCGGTGGTGATCGATGTCGGCATCAACCGCGTCGAGGCGGGCGAGGGAAAGTACAAGCTGGTCGGCGATGTCGATTATGCGGCGGCAGCGGAAGTGGCGGGCGCGATCACCCCGGTGCCGGGCGGCGTCGGGGCGATGACAATCATCTGCCTGATGCAGAACACGCTGATCGCGGCTTGCGCGCAGAACGGTCTGCCGCTTCCGAAGTTCTGACTACTTTATCTTCGCCTTCAGATCGGCTTCCAGCTTCGCGGGCGGCACCAGCTCGTCCCAGTAATTGACGATCCTGCCGTCCGGTCCCATCAGATAGATGACGCTGGAATGGTCCATGCCATAGCCGGCGCTGAGGCCTTTCTTGTCGTCCAGCGGCGTCTTCTTGGCGTAGACCTTGTAGGCTTTCTCCACCGCCGCGATCTCTTCCGGCGTCCCGGTCAGGCCGACGAAATTGTCGCCGAATTCCTTCACATAGGGCGCCAGCACCTTGGGCGTGTCGCGTTCCGGATCGATGGTGATGAAGATCGGGGCGATCTTCTTGCCCGCCGGATCGACCTTGTTCAGGGCATCGGCGATCACCGCCAGGCTGGTGGGGCAGACATCGGGGCACATGGTGTAGCCGAAATAGATCAGCATGTAGCGGCCGCGAAAATCGCTGCTGGAAACGCGCTGGCCGTTCTGGTCGGTCAGGGTGAAGGGCCCGCCCACGGCAACGGTGCCGCTCGACACCACATTGCCCAGCAGCGGCGCTTCCGACGCCTGCCTTGCCTGCCACCACAGTGCCGCGCCGGCCAGCGCCGCCACCAGCAGCAGATAGGGAATCAGCAATTGCGGCTTGCGGAACACTTTTGCGCCTCCGGTGGGACATGCTGTAATGCCGCGATGATAGTGGGGGAAGCCTAAAGTGGCGACAGGACCAAAGGGTCCGCGGCGAACCTTTTTTTCCGCCTCTTCCGGCACCGGCGGGCGGGTGCGGCTTCGCACCCTTACCTATCTGCGCTGGATGGCGGTGGCGGGCCAGTCCGGCACCCTGCTGCTGGTCTATTTCGCCTTCGGTTATCCGCTGCCGATTCTCTATTGCGGCATCGCCATCCTGACCAGCGCCGCCCTCAACACCGTGCTGGCGCTGCGCTATCCTGTCAGCCACCGGCTTTCCAACCGCGAGGCCACCTTCTATCTCGCCTTCGACGTCGCCCAGCTGGCGGCGCTGCTGTATCTGACCGGCGGCATCGCCAATCCCTTTGCCCTGATGTTCCTGGCGCCGGTGGTCATCGCCGCCACCATCCTCAACCTTTCCAACACATTGATCCTGGCCTTCTTCGCCTTCGCGGCGGTGAGCTTGATCGGCATCTGGCACCGGCCGCTGCCCTGGCCCCGGACCGATGTGCTGGTGCTGCCGCCGCTCTACCAGGCCGGCATCTGGGCGGCGCTGGTGCTGGGGATCGGCTTCACCAGCGTCTATGCCTGGCGCATCGCCTCGGAGGCGGCGCGGATGTCCGCTGGCCTGTCGGCGACGCAACTGGCGCTTTCCCGCGAAAGGCGGCTGGCCTCGATCGGCGCCCTGGCGACGGCGGCGGCGCATGAACTGGGCACGCCGCTCGGCACCATCGCGGTGGTGGCGCGGGAACTGGAGCGGGTGCTGCCGGAAAATTCCCCGGAGATCGAGGATGCCCGGCTGCTGCGCGAGCAGGCGGAACGCTGCCGCGCCATCATCGCCGGACTGGCGCAACCCGGAAAGGAGATGCTGGGCGGCGTCATCCGCCTGCCGCTGGGGGCGCTGCTGGAAGACATGGTCCGCGACCGGGGCGAGGCGGTGGAGATGGTGGTGCGCATCGCCACGCCGGGCGAGGAGCCGGAAGTCTGGCGCGTGCCCGAATTGCTGCACGGCCTGGGCAACATCCTGGAGAATGCCGCCGACTTCGCCCGCGAACGGGTGACGGTGGAAGGGCGCTGGGACGCCGGCAGCCTTTACCTGACGGTGGATGATGATGGCCCCGGCTTCGCGCCGGAAATCTTCGAGGCGCTGGGCGAGCCCTATGTCACCTCCCGCCCGGGTCATCGCGCCCCGGGCGAAACCGAGATGATGCCGGAAGCCCCCATTGACGGACATGAGGGCATGGGGCTGGGCTTTTTCATCGCCAAGGTGCTGCTGGAACAGACCGGCGGCCTGGTAAAGGCCACCAACCCGCCGGGCGGCGGGGCACGCGTGGCCATTTCCTGGGCACGCGGCGTGGTCGACGGGCCCGAGCCGCCCGTTCCCCTGGAAGCCCAATAGTAACATTGTCGCAGCCCGCGCCGGAGGCTATAGAGCGCCCCGATGAATACCGCCGAAGACAAGACCCTGTTGCTTGTGGAAGACGACCGCCCGCTGCGCGAACGCCTGGCGCGTGCCCTGGAAACCCGCGGCTTTGCCGTCTCCCAGGCGGAATCGGTGGCCGAGGGCAAGGCCCGCGCCAAGGACGCCCCGCCGGCCTTTGCCGTGGTCGATCTCAAGCTTGAGGACGGCAACGGCCTGGACGTGGTCGAGACCCTGCACACCACCCGTCCCGACAGCCGTGTCGTGGTGCTGACCGGTTTTGGCAATATCGCCACCGCCGTCGCCGCGGTGAAATACGGCGCGATCGACTATCTGCCCAAGCCGGCCGATGCCGACGACATTCTGGCGGCGCTGATGGCGACGCCGGGCGGCAAGCCCAAGCCGCCGGAGAATCCGATGTCGGCCGACCGGGTGCGCTGGGAACATATCCAGCGGGTCTATGAACTGTGCGGCCACAATGTCAGCGAGACGGCGCGCCGGCTGAACATGCATCGGCGCACTTTGCAAAGAATTCTGGCAAAGCGCAGTCCCCGATAATTTGGGTCGCGCGGCCTAACGCTGACGGTCAGGCCGCTGGAGCGGCCTGACCTGCCGGGCCGTCGCTCCCGGCAGCGGTTTCTGGCGAAACGCAGTCCGCGCCAGTTTTTCTTTCGATCAGCTTCACGCATCCCAGCGCCACGGCGAAGACGGCGGCGCCCGCGATCATGTCGGTCAGATAGTGGCCGCCGAAAAAGGGAATGGTGAACAGCATCAGGAAATTCAGCACCGCGAAAATCCAGAAGAAGACTCCGGTACGACGCAACGCATAGGGGCAGGTCAGCGCCAGCACCGTGTGGTAGGAGGGAAAGCAGATCACGCCGGTCAGAGTGGCGGCGGCGAAATGCAGGTCCGTCTTCGCCAGCAACTGTTTCATCGCCGGCAGGAAGATGCCCTTGCCATCCAGCCCGAAGACATGGAACGGCCCCAGCGCCGGCGCCGCCATCGCGCCCAGGCAGCACAGGATGCAGCCGATGGTGGACAGCCGCCACAGCTCGCGCATTTCGGCGGCATCGCCGCGCAGGCCGAGGAACACCGTGATGTAGAAGCCTTGCAGGATCAGGCTGTCATAGGTCCATTCCATGCCCTGCAGCAGCAGCGGGCGCTGCTGGATGAGGCGATAAAGCCCGATCCAGTCGAAGCCGAGGGCGCGGTCGGACGCCAGCAGCCAGCCATCGGCCAGCGCGCCGGAACTGGCCATGCAGAGATAGGAAAGAACAATCAGCCCGAAGCTGCCCAGCAGCGACAGGGCGGCATATTCAAAGAACAGCGCGATGCGCTCACGGCCGATCACGCGCGGCACGGCGATGAGCAGAAGCAGGATCGCCGGCATCGCCAGCGTCACCGGCCCCAGCGCCAGGTGAAACCCGATCAGGCGCGACCAGATGACGTCCGCCAGCACCAGCGCGGCGACGGCGCACCATTCAGGGCGGAAGACAGGAAAGCGGGCCATGGCGCAGTTTCGCGCCGTTGCAGTCAATCTTCCGTTAACCGGGGCGCCGGGCTTTCTTCTTTTTCGGCGCCGCTGTTTTCTTCTTGGCGGGCTTTTTAGGCCGTTTGGGCGGCGGCATTTCGGCCAGCTGTTTCGCCCGTCCAGTCACGATTTCCTTCAGCACCTTTGCCGTCAGCGCTTTCAAACGGATCAGGACAAAGGGGAATTTGCGGTAATGGTCGGTGATGTAGAAAAGCCTGGGCTCGGCCTCCAGCATCATGTCTCGCATTTCCATGCTGCCGACCTGCAGCGTCACTGCCTCTTCCTTGTGATGCACCTTGGCCAGGAAGCGGTCATGGATGAAACCGGATGGCTGGTTGAACCAGAGCCGGTTCTCCGCGCCCGGCACCGCCAGGATGATCTTCCAGGCTTCACTTCGCGTCAGAGACATCGGGCACCACGAGATTGGGAGAATTGTTCTGCGCTACCGCATCCAGCACGGCGGAAAGCCGCGACGCCGCGACATTGGCGAAGCTGATGGTCACCGCCTTGCGCCGCGAAGCGTGCAGCGTCTGCGCTTCGGCCTCTTTCACGATTTCACCGCCATAGCGGTCCGCAACGATTAGCCCGGTGGCTGCCGGCACATGCTCAGGCGGAAAATCCGGCGGAATGGCGAAATAGAACAGGTCGCAATAGTCCAGATACTCCGGCCATTTGACGTCGCCGCGCAGATCGGCCAGCGCCACCTTGATCTCCACCCCCAGGATTTCGCCGCCCGGGCCGATGGCGGCGACGTCCAGCCGCCGTCCATTGGGCAGGGTGAATTCCAGGATCGGCGCATAGCCGGCCTGCAGCAGCAGGCGCGAGACGCCCCGCGCCACTTCGGCGGCGGTGGAGGAACTGATCATATCCCCATCTCACCATGGCCGGGCTTGACCCGGCCATCCAGAGTCAAAATCGCCATTCTCCCGTCAAATCTTTCCAGGTCGGATTGCCCTTCTCGATCAGGGCCAACTTCCATTCCCGCTTCCAGCGCTTCATTGCCGTCTCGCGCCTGATAGCATCGGCGTAAAGCTGATATTCTTCAAACCAGACAAGCCTCATCACGTTATGACGCGCAACGAACTGCGATCCTTTTCCGCTCCGATGCTGCTCCATGCGCGAGGAAAGGTCGGATGTCACGCCGATATACAGCGTACCATTGCGCTCACTTGCCAGGATGTAAACGAAGCCGGAGGGCACAAGGGAGTTTTGTGGCCCTGGATGGGCGGGTCAAGCCCGCCCATGGAGAGTTAGGTTGTTAAGGAGCGGCGCCACAGCCGCCCACACCAAGACAAAGAGGGTCGCCCCAGTGAAATTTGAATATCGTCCAAAGCAGAAAAACCAGAAGCAGCGCCCACCCCGCAGTAGCAACTACCCGGCGCAAGCGACCCAACTTCATATATTCTCCCGTTTAAAGCGACCCCTTGGAAGAAGGCGAGGCGCCATCCAGACGCTTATCCGGCGCAATCGCCTGGCGCAGCGCCCGCGCCGTGCCCTTGAAGCAGGTCTCGACAATGTGATGGCTGTTGTCGCCATAGAGATTCTCGATGTGCAGGCAGATGCCGGCCTGCTGCGCCAGGGCCTGGAACCATTCCTTGAACAGTTCGGTGTCCATCTCGCCCAGTTTCGGCTTCGGGATGGTCACCTTCCAGATCAGGTAGGGCCGGTTGGAAAGATCGATGGCGACGCGCGTCAGCGCCTCGTCCATCGGGATCAGGGCCGAACCGAAACGGGTGATGCCGGAGAAATCGCCCAGCGCCTTTTTGATCGCCTGGCCGATGACGATGGCGGTGTCCTCGGTGGTGTGGTGGAAATCGACATGCAGGTCGCCGCTGGCGCGGACCTTGAGGTCGATCATGGAATGGCGGGCAAAGCTTTCCAGCATGTGGTCGAGAAAGCCGATGCCGGTGTCGATGTCGGCCTCGCCGCCGCCATCGAGGTCGAGGGAGACCGAAATCTCGGTCTCGCGGGTTTTCCTCTCGACGGTGGCGGTACGCACGGGCAGTCCCTTGCTGTTGGCCGGTTCCTATAACCTACCGCCGTCCGCAGAGGGTTAACAAAGGCGTGAGGCAGACCTGTTTTCCGCGAATACCGGGCTTTTCGGGTTGTCGCCGGAGCAAGTGTGACAGCATATGTCAAAATCGGCATATGGCCCTTTGACCCCGGTTCGATTCCCTGTATGAGGGGCGGCCTCAATTCTCAAGGAAGCACAGCCCATGGCGCGCGCCGATTATCTCTTCACCTCCGAAAGCGTTTCCGAAGGCCATCCCGACAAGGTCAGCGACCGCATCTCGGACGAGGTGGTGGACCTGTTCTTCCGCGAAGGCCCCAAGGAAGGCATGGACCCCTGGACCATCCGCGCCGCCTGCGAAACCCTCTGCACCACCAACCGCGTCGTCATCGCGGGCGAGACGCGAGGCCCCGCCAAGGTTGGCGCCGCTGAAGTCGAGGCCGTCGCGCGCGCCGCGATCAAGGACATCGGCTACGAGCAGGACGGCTTTCACTGGAAGAACGCCCAGGTCGAAGTGCTGCTGCACGCCCAGTCGGCGCATATCGCCCAGGGCGTCGATGCCTCCGGCAACAAGGATGAAGGCGCCGGCGACCAGGGCATCATGTTCGGCTATGCCTGCCGCGAAACCCCGGCGCTGATGCCGGCGCCGCTGTTCTACAGCCACAAGATCCTCAAGCTGCTGGCCGATGCCCGCCATGCCGGCAAGGAGCCGATCCTGCTGCCCGACGCCAAGAGCCAGGTGACGCTGCGCTATGTCAACGGCGTGCCGGTCGAAGCGACCCAGATTGTGCTTTCCACCCAGCACACCAGCGAAGACCAGACCAGCGCCATCATCCGCAAGGTGGTCGAGCCTTATATTCGAACAGCGCTCCCCCGTGAGTGGATCAACGACAAGACCGTCTGGCACATCAATCCCACCGGCGCTTTCGTGATCGGCGGGCCGGACGGCGACTGCGGCCTGACGGGGCGCAAGATCATCGTCGATACCTATGGCGGCGCGGCCCCGCATGGCGGCGGCGCCTTCAGCGGCAAGGATTCCACCAAGGTGGACCGCAGCGCCGCCTATGCCGCGCGCTATCTGGCGAAGAATGTCGTGGCGGCGGGCGTCGCCGACCGCTGCACCATCCAGCTCGCCTATGCCATCGGCGTCGCCGAGCCGCTGAGCGTCTATGTCGACACCCACGGTACCGCCCGCGTCGATGAGGCGAAGCTGGAAGCGTTGCTGCCCCAGATCATGAACCTGAAGCCGCGCGGCATCCGCCAGCATCTGGATCTCAACAAGCCGATCTTCGCCCGCACCGCCGCCTATGGTCACTTCGGCCGCGAGCCGGATTCAGAAGGCGGCTTTTCGTGGGAAAAGACCGACCTGGCCGACCAGATCAAGGGAGCGTTCTGATTGGAGGCTGGCCGCGCACTCCGGCTTTCTTCCCCCGCAGCGCGCCAGCGCATTGCGGGGGGAGATGTCCGCTAGCGGGCTTGCCCGCGTGGCGGACAGTGGGGGGCCAGAAAAAACCGAACAGCCTGCGCGTCAGCGCAGGCAGCTGTTCGGCCGCCGCAAGGGGCCGAAGCTGTCCGCCCGGCAGGCGGGGCTGCGCCAGAGCCTGCTGGGCAGGCTGGCCTGGCGGGTGGGCGAGGAGCCGTTTTCCCAGTTTCCAAACAGCGTTCGTGAACTATGTCTGGAGGTCGGTTTCGGGGCCGGTGAGCATCTGATCGCCCTGGCCGAACGGCATCCGCAAACCGGCTTTGTCGGGGCCGAGCCCTATGAAATGGGCATGGCCAAGATATTGACAAAGCTGGAAGAAAAACCGCTGAACAATGTTCGGCTTTATGAAGGCGATGGCCGGGAAATCATCGAGGCGCTGCCTGATTCCAGCCTGGCCCGCTTCTTCCTGCTGTTCCCCGATCCCTGGCCCAAGACCCGGCATCACAAACGCCGTTTCCTGCAGATGGAAATGCTGGACCAGCTGGCGCGGGTGCTGGTCCCGGGCGGGGAACTGCGCTTCGCCACCGACGACAAATCCTATCTGCCTTATGCGCTGGAACGGCTGATGGCCCACCCCGCCTTCACCTGGACGGCAAGCGGGCCGAAAGACTGGAAAATCCGCCCACCGGGCTGGCCGCCAACCCGCTACGAAGCCAAGGCCATCAAGGGCCCGCCCACCTATCTTAGCTTCGTCGCCACGCCTAAACTCTGAGCATGTTCAGGGAAAAAGAGAACAAGTGGACCCGCGAGCGCAGCTTCCTGGAGGTCAATGGCGGCGACATCCTGATGCTGATTGTCTGCCTGTTCTTCCTGGCCATGAGCGTCGGCGGCTTCTATGTCGCCTTTTTCCACCCCCGCATTCCGGGCCTGAGCGAGCTTTTTTCTGATCCCCCGGCGCCGCGCGGCCCTCCGCCCGACCAGAAGCTGCACCTGGCGCCCGGCGAGCAGGAGATCATCCTGTTCAAGAAAACCCCGGCAAAACCGGCAAATCCGCCACCAAAGCCCTGACAGCTTGTATTTTCCCGCCCCCAAGCGTACATAGCCGCCATCCCAAACAACAAAGCGTGTTGTGTGGCGGTCCCGAAGGGCCGCCGCGGGAAGAGAACTTTAATCGGCCCTCCGCTTTCGCCACGGGCCTGAGGCTTTCGTTTGGCTGTCACCGCCGTCACACGTCTGGAACCGATCTTTGAACCCGTCATCGAACATGCCGGGTTCAGGCTGGTGCGCCTGCGCCTGATGGGTGGTGCGGCGCAGACCCTGCAGGTGATGGCCGAGCGGCCCGACGGCAGCATGGATGTCGAAGGCTGCGCCGAACTTTCCCGCGCCCTGCTCGATTTCATCGAAAGCCACGAGCCGATCGAGGGGGAGTATGAACTGGAAGTCTCCTCGCCCGGGATCGACCGGCCGCTGACCCGGCTGCAGGACTTCGCCCGCTGGAGCGGCCATGAAGCCAAGATCGAACTCGACGGACTTTACGAAGGCCGCAAGCGCTGGCGTGGGCTGGTGCTGGGGCTGGATGGCGCCGATGTCGTCATTCGCGCTGATGGCAAGGACATCCGTTTCCCGTTTCGCAGCGTCGTCAATGCGAAACTCGTGCTCACCGACAAGTTGATTCAGGAAGATCTGAAGGCCCGCAAAGGGGCCTGAAAAGAAAGAACCAGGAGAAGACAATGGCCATTTCCGCCAACCGGCTTGAACTGCTGCAGATCGCCGATGCCGTCGCCCGCGACAAGTCGATCGACAAGCAGGTCGTCCTCACCGCCATGGAAGAGGCGATGCAGCGCGCCGCCAAGGCCCATTATGGCAGCGAGAACGACATCAAGGTCGATATCGATCCCCGCACCGGCGAAACCCATGTCTCGCGCTACCTCCATGTCGTGGAGCTGGTGGAGAACGACAAGATCGAGATCAGCCACGCCGACGCGCGCAAGCGCAATCCCGACGCGCAGATCGGCGACATCATCGCCGAGACCCTGCCGCCGGTGGATTTCAACCGCGTCAACGCCCAGAACGCCAAGCAGGTGATCGTGCAAAAGGTGCGCGACGCCGAGCGCGAGCGCCAGTATGACGAATACAAGGACCGCATCGGCGAAATCGTCCATGGCCAGGTCAAGCGCAGCGAGTTCGGCTCGGTGGTGGTCGATCTGGGCAAGGCCGAAGGCGTGGTCCGCCGCGACGAGATGATCCCGCGCGAGAGCTTCCGCCCCGGCGACCGCATCCGCGCCTATATCTACGATGTGCGCCGCGAGGCGCGGGGCCCGCAGATTTTCCTCTCGCGCAGCCATCCCGACTTCATGCGCCGCCTCTTTGCCCAGGAAGTGCCGGAAATCTATGACGGCGTGATCGAGATCAGGGCCGTCGCCCGCGATCCGGGCTCCCGCGCCAAGATCGCCGTCATCTCCAAGGATTCCAGCATCGATCCGGTCGGCGCCTGCGTCGGCATGCGCGGCGTGCGCGT
>CAZNGO010000058.1:0-40018 GCA_964572805.1 uncultured Rhizobium sp.
CGTCACCAACAGCAGCGCCATGCGCCTGCCCGATGGCCAGGACCGCGACGGCAACTGCACCGACTTCGTCACCCAGAGCGTCACCGTGCTGCCGGAAGGCGCCGCCGCCGGCGCCAGCAACCTCAAGGTCGCGGGCGTGGCGGGCTTTTCCGCCAACCAGACCGTGACGGTGGACAGCGGCGCCAATGCCGAAACCGCAATCATCGCCCAGGTCGGCACGGCGGGCGCCGCGCGCAGCGGCGCCGCGGTCGCTGCCGGCGCCACCGCCATCCCGCTGGCGGGGGCGGGCGGTCCGGGCGGCGGCGGCTTCACCGTCGGCCAGGCCATCACCATTGACGGCGAGGCCGCCAGCGTCGCTGCCATCACCGGCGGCCGTGGCGGCGCCACGGTCACCGTCGCCGCGCCGCTGACTGCCGCGCACCCTTCGGGGGCGCTGGTCTCCGGCACCGGCCTGACCCTGCGGGCGGCGCTGGCAAAAGCCCATGCCGCCGGGGCCCAAGTCGCCGTCGATCTGCCGACGCCGGGCGCGCCCAACAGGCGGACGGTGGCGGGACGCGGGCCGTAACACAAAACTAACCACGAATTCCCGCCTGATCGGCCAAGGGCGGAATTCATCGCACCCGGCCATTTTTGCCGGGATTAGGCGTTCCATAACCGCGACCCCGCTAGTCTTCTGTCCACAAGACCGGGGTGGGCGTGAAGAAGCTTCGATCCGTCAGTGTGATCCTCTCCGTCTGCACCGGGATGCTGGTGCTGATGCTGGTGGGCCTGTTCGCGCACGCGGCGGGGCAGCACTATGACAATCGCGAGCAGGCGCTGACCCGGCTGTCCGTCGCCACCATCGCCCAGCAATTCGTCCAGGCCGATGAGTTCCTGCGTGACGAGCGCGGCGCGGTCGGCGCGGTGCGCCGTCCCGGCGACGCCGCCGCCGAAGCCGATATCGCCCAGCTCGCCCAGCTGCATGCGCGCAGCCTGGCGGCGCTGGACGCGCTGGGCGCAAACGAGAGCGGCGCCCTTTCCCAGCCGGACCGCGAGGCCCTTGGCTCCGCCAGGGGCCGCTACCAGGGCGCGACGCCCGCCATGCTGGCGGCGCTGCGTCTTCCCGCGGGCGCACGCTCCCAGGCGGCGGTGGAGGAGTGGAATGCGGCCGCCAATGCCCTGGTCACCCTGCTGGAAGACCGCATCGTCGCCCTGTCGCTGCAGCTGAACGGCATCGACTCCTATATCGACGAGATGATGAAGGCCGGCAACATCGCCCAGGCGGTGCGATACGAGGCCGGCAGCGACCGCGCCGTCCTGGCCGATGTGCTGCTGCGCGGCGGGGCGCTCACCGAAAAGGACCGCATCAAGTTCGCCGAGCTCAAGGTCGCGGCGGCCTCGCCCTGGAGCGTGATCCAGGCCAGCGCCAAAAGCCCGGCCTTCCCGGCCTCGCTGCGCCGGGCGGTGGAGCAGGCGCAAAAGGTCTATTTCACCGACCAGGAGGCCGAACGGCAGGCGCTGATCGCCCAGCTCGATCGCGGCGAGAAGCCCGCCATCACCTCCGCCGGCTGGATGCGGCGCACCAATCGCGGCCTCGCCAGCATCACCAATGTCTCGCGCATGGCGTTCCAGCTCGCCGAGGCCCATATCCGCCTCCAGGCCGAGGCGGCGCGCGACCAGTTCAATGTCGCCATCATCGTGATCGTCCTGGCCCTCGCCATTGCGGGCCTGGCTTTCCTGTTCATCTTCCGCCGCGTCATCCGGCCGCTGCGCCTGCTCACCGGCGCGATGGAGGCGGTGATCGCCGGCGACATGCAGCGCCCGATCCCGATGCAGGACCGCGGCGACGAGTTCGGGCAGTTCGCCCGCACTGTCAGCCTGTTCCGCGACGCCACGCTGGAGCGCGAGCGGCTGAAATCCGAACTGCTGGCCAATCTCGGCGCCCGCGAGGCGGCCGAGGCGGCCAGCCGGGTCAAGTCGGAATTCCTCGCCAACATGAGCCATGAGCTGCGCACGCCGCTCAACGCCATCATCGGCTTCTCCGACACGATGCGCATGGCCCTGTTCGGGCCGCTGAACAAGAAATACGAGGACTATGCCGTCCTGATTCATGAATCGGGCGAGCATCTGCTCAGCCTGATCACCGACATCCTCGACATGTCCAAGATCGAGGCCGGCAAGTTCGTCCTCGATCCCCAGCCGGTCGACCTGAAGGAGGCGGTGCATTACTGCCTGGAACTCAACCGCCGCCGCGCCGCCGACAATGGCATCCGGCTGGGCGCGCTGGTGCCGCAGAACCTGCCGGTGCTGGTGGCCGATCCGCGCTCGATCAAGCAGATCCTGCTCAACCTGCTTTCCAACGCGGTCAAGTTCACCCCGGCGGGCGGCGAGATCACCCTGCGCGCCCAGGCCGCCGGCCCGATGCTGCAGCTGGTGGTGCGCGACAACGGCATCGGCATTCCCGGCAAGGCGCTGGCGCGGCTGGGCAGCGCCTTCGAGCAGGCCGACAACGATCCGATGCGGGCGCGCGAGGGCACCGGGCTGGGCCTGGCGCTGGTCCGCTCGCTGGCCGAGCAGCATGGCGGGCGCATGACGATAGAAAGCCGCGAAAGCGTCGGCACCACCGTGACGGTGGAGCTGCCGTTCACCTGCGCCCAGCGGGTCGGGGTCGCGGCATAAGCCCTAGTTCCGCGGGGTTTCGACCACCGTGGTTTTCTCGGTCACGACCTTTTCGACTTTCGGCTCTTTTTCCTTGACCACCACGATTTCGGGCGGCGGCGCGGGCTTGTCGTCGGTGACGATGATGCGGTCTCCCATGCGGGCCTCCTATTTGCTCTGGCCGGTGATGACGACGGCCTTGGGAGCGCCGCCGCTCTTGTAATTGTCCCACATGAAGAAGCCGATGATGGCCGCGACAATGAGCACCGCGCCCATGATGAAACCGAGGACGGCATTGCCGCCGCCGCCATTGCCGTCTTTTTCGATGATCGTCGCCATGGGTTTGCTCCGTTGCTTCAGGGCGGCAACGGGCAAAAAGGGCTGCGGTTCCAACCGGGCCAAAGTTCCCGGCAAGGCGGCCTGCGCCGGGATCAGGGCGCGATGGCGGCGAGCTTCTTCTCGCAGGTGACGGGATCGGTGACCACGCCCGCGACCACGCCCGCGTCTTCGACCTGCTGCCGGTCCGGCTTGATGCCGAGTTGCCTGCCGTCGGCGTTGAGCAGCGAGGCGGCAATCAGCAGCGTCAGGCTGTGTTCCTGCTTCAGCTTGTCCAGCGCCGCCAGCTGGGCATAGCTGATGTCCGGCGTCGGCGCCTCGATCAGGCGCGCGCCGGCAATCTCGGCATAATGATCGAGCATGCTGAACTGCAGTTCGCGCTCGGTCGTGACGCGGCGGAAGGCGATGGCAAAGGCCGCCAGCCTGTCGCGCGGGATGTGATCCGGAATCTGGCTGTTGATGGCGGCGGTCCAGCTCTCGATCACCCAGGGATGGGTGGTGAAGGGCGGTCCCATGGCGGCAAGCTGGCGCAGAGTGTCGGCGCGGCGGTCCGCCACCGCATTTTCCATGCGGGAAAGATATTTTTTGGCGCAGTCGGCCATCGCCAGCTGCGAGGCGGCATAGGCCAGGTCGCCGCTCAGCTCATGGCCCATCGCGGCCTCGGCATCGGCGACCTTGTTTTTCCAGTGCAGGGCCTCGACCGTCTGCTCGCCCGCCAGGGCGATGGCGACGCCGATGACGATGACCCCGATCTCGATCAGCAATTCGCGCCGGGAATGGACCGGCTTGGGCTTGTGGTGGACTTCCATCCTGGCTTCCTCGGGCGGTTCTGCGGCGGCGCTCATGGCCTTACGGTTCGTCGTAGGAGAAATTGCCGGGGCGGCCCTTGACCACCAGCTTTTCGCCTTCCTCCCGTGTGGTATTCAGGGGAATGCAAACCGATTGCTGGGGGAAGCGGGGTTTCTTGCCCGTCTTGATTCCAAGCGCGGCTGCGCCGTTTCGGGCCACCCGCGCCGAAATTTCGGTCTGCCACCTTGCGGTGCGCGCTTTCTGCAAGGCGCTGCGCAGCAGCCCGTCCAGCACTGGCGTGATCGCGGGATGAAGTTCCAGCATGCGCAGATCGGCCCAGGCCGCCTGCTCGTTCTTTTCGGCCTGGGAATAATCCTCCGTGGCGGAATAGATGAGGGAATAGCTGACCTGTTCCAGGTTGGACAGCAGGCTGACCGCGCCGGACTGGACCGCTGCGGTGTACTGGTCGTGCGTCATGAGCCAGTTCGGCGGATGGCCGATCCAGACCGGCGCCTGCGATCCGGCTGCCGGCGTGCGGATCAGGCCTTCCACTTCATTCAGCCGCCGCGAGACACAGTTCTCGGTCTCGGTCCGGCGGTCGATCAGAGCCATGTTATCGGCGATCTCGGCCCGAATGCTTGTCCGCGCCTGCGCCGCGCGCGCATGGTCGTGAAGCGCCTCCACCGCCTGCTCGGCGGCCAGCGCGGTGGCGACGCCCAGCACGATGATGACATACTCCTTCAGGAATTCGCGCCAGTTGTGAAACGGCTTGGGCTTGTGGATGTCCATCTTCGGTTCCTCGGGCGCGGCGGGCTCGCTCATTTCCGCAATTTGTATTCGATCAGGATCAGTTCCAGGTCATCCAGCGCCTCGTCGGCATGGGTGACCGGCGGCCGCAGCAGCGCCGTGCCGGTCTTCATCACCGATATGCTCGAAATGCCGTCGGGCAGGGTGATTTTGGCGCGCCCGCCCTTGACGACATAGACCACCGAGGCCGGATGGGAATGCATCGGCGTCTTGTCGCCCTTGTGCGCCGCATAGCGCAACACCCTTGTCTGCGCGTCCTCGGCCAGCAGGGTGATGTGTTTGACGTGATAACTCATGACGTCCTGGGCGCAGGCCGGCAGGGAGAGCAGGAGCAGGGCGGCGGCAAAGGCGGCTTTACGCATGGGACTGGGCCTTCGCGAGTTCGGCTTTTTCAGACGGTGTGAGATCGAGCGTGGCGGCGCGGGCGAATTGCGCCTTTGCTTCGTCCTTCTTGCCCGCATAAACCAGCGCCTCGCCCCACTTGAGTTCGAGCCGGCCCCAGTTGGGGGCGTACTTCTCCGCTTCCTTGAATTTCGCCAGCGCCAGGTGCGACTGGTTCTTCGCCATCAGGGCCTCGCCCCAGCCTTCCAGCGGATCGGCGAAGTGCGGGCCCAGCTTGTTCGCCAGGGTGAATTGCGCGATGGCGTCGTCCGGCCTGCCGCGCGCCAGCAGCACGCGGCCCCAATCCTCATGGGCGGAAGGCAGGGAGGGCCCTTCCGCCACGGCGCGGGCGAACCAGAAATCGGCGCGGCCCCGCTGGCCCTGCAATTCCGCCACCCGCGCCCGGGCGATCAGGCAGGCATAGCAATCGCCCGGCGTGGGACGCAGCAACGCCTCGGCTTCGGCGAAGTGGCCCAGCCGCGCCTGGGCATAGGCCAGTTCGGGCGCGGCGGCGACAGCGAACAATTCCCGGTCGCCCGGATACTGCGCCAGCACGGCGTCAAACCCCGCGGCGCGCGCCACGGCGGCGCTCCAGTCCTCGGCCTCGATGTCGAGCCGCATCGGATTCAGGACGTTGCTCATTGCCACCTGGCCGACACCGATGACGGCGGTCAGCCGGAGCGGATTGGCCAGGGTGGCGCGCGCCGCCTTCAGGTCATGCAAGGCCCTCTGCATGCCGGCCATGCGGGTGGTGAGGCCGACCCTTTGCGCATCCGGGTCCTGCAGGCTTTTGGCGGTTTCCCGGAGCGCCTCGAGATAGGCGCCCGACGCGGAAGCGATCGCCGCGCGCATGGCGTTCTGGCGCGAGGCGAGCTGGGCGGAAACCTCGTCCCGGCTGGTTTGCGACAGCGCCAGGGCCTCGCGCGTTGCCGCGAGGCCGCGCTCGGTCCGCCCCGTCATGGTGAGCACCCCGGCATACTCGCCGCGCACCGGAAAATTCCTGGGCGCCAGCGCCACGCCCCGGCTCATCAGCTCCAGCGCCGCCGACAGGCCCAGCGTGTCGCGCACCTGCAGGCCCCAGCCCATATAGGCCCAGGGCCGCTCTGCCGGCGCACCGTTCTCGGCCAGTTCGCGGAAGATGGCGATGGCTTCCGGCCCGCGGCCATGCCCGCCCAGCCAGGCGGCATAGAGATAGGGCTGGGTCTGCTTGTACACCGCTTCGGCCAGCCTGCCGATCATGGCGTCGAGATCGGCTTCGGCGCCGGTGACGGTGCCGGCTTCGTCGGCATCGGCGCGCGCGCTCAGCGCCAGGCCGGCGGGAGAGGTGACGATCTCGCCGCTGATATGGGTGTCATGGCCCAGCCGGGCGCGCAGGAAGCTGTCGATCTGGCCCAGCGAGACGCCGGTTTCCGGAATCTCGACCCGCAGGTCCTTCTCGCTCCAGCTGTTGCTGAATGTGCGGGGCGCGCGGGAGGAGGCGGTCTGGGCCTGGATGGCGCGGATGCGGGCCAGGAGCCGCGCCGCCACCACTTCGCCCGTCACCCCGCGCGCCGCAAGCTCCGGCGGCACGGAAAACGGTTCGACCAGCAGGCGGCTGCTGCGGCTGGCGTCCCAGACCATGAAGGCGATACCCGCCGCGACAGCGAGGCCGACAAAAGCCGTCGCCACCCGCAGCAGCACGCCCAGCCATTTTTCCCACAGCGCGGGACGCAGCTGCTTGTGGAGATGATGCTTCTGGATATCGACCAGGGAATTCTGGTTGCGCAGGAAGGCAGCGACATGGCAATGCAGCGCGGGATTGCCGCGCGCTTCCTCCATGGCGAGGTCGATCGCCAATCCGGACGTCTCCGCCCCCGATGCCTGCGCACCGGCGCCTTCCGTCTCTTCCGCCACCCCGACCCCCGAAAGTTCCCGAAGTTCCATTGAGGCAGAAGGGGTGGCCGCTGGCAACTTTCGTGTGATCTCGGGCCTTTACGGGCCGGCCCGGGTTAATGGCCGAGCGGTCTGCGCGCTCTCGCCCCCGATCGCCAGCCGACGGCGGTCAGTTGAAGTCGGGGTCCTGGGTGCTGGCCGCCTGCTTGAGCAGCGGCGGCGCGGTGCGCGGCAGTCTGGCCAGGTCGGCCTCGGTCTCGGCCATGGTCTGTGCGTCCAGGCGGCCGCCGGAAAGGCTGGCGACCAGCTTCAGACTCATCGCCTTGAACATGGGATAGGAGCTGTTTTCCAGCAGGCCTGGAATGTCGCGGCGCAGGATCGCGGCGCCGCCGGGGGCGGCGGCGATCTGCTCGATCGGGGTATCGAGGCTGTAGGCGGTACCGGCCTCCTGCGCCTCGGCCGGGGCGGGCAGCAGCGGCGCGGCGGCATAGCCGGCAACGGTCATGGCCAGGGCGGCGGCGAAGGCGGCGGGAATGATTCGAAGGTCGGTCGGCATTCAAGGGTTCCTTGATGCTGAAACGCCCGGAGCTGACTGTGGTTGCGGCAAAGAAAAAGGGCGGCGTTTTCACGCCGCCCCAGTCGGGGGATTTACCTGGAAAAGGGATGCGCTTTAGGCGCAGCCCTTGAAGTTCTGGTCGGCGCAACGCTGCGCCAGGTTGTGGGCCTGGAGCTGGTTGGCGGCGGTCATGCGGGTGGCGACCAGGCTGCGGTTGTAGGTGGCCTGGCGCTGCGCGTTGGTATTCTGCGCGGCGGCCAGATCGAACCACATATAGGCCTTGGTCAGGTCCTGACGCACGCCCTGGCCATACATGTACAGCAGGCCGAGGTTGAGCTGACCGGCGGCATTGCCCTGCGCGGCGGAAGCCGAGAAGTACGTCAGGGCCTTGCCGAAGTCGCGGTTGACGCCCTTGCCGTCACGGTACAGGCCGCCCAGATTGTTCTGGCCGAGCGAGGAGCCGTTGGCGGCAGAACGGGCCAGCCACTGCACGGCGAGGGGCAGGCTACGCTGCACGCCGCGGCCGTCCATGTACATGATGCCGATATTGTTCTGCACGGTCGCGTCGGACTGCGACAGGTTGCGCCACGAAGCGAGGGCGTGCTGATAGTCGCCCTTCTTGTAGGCGTTGGCGCCGTCTTCGAAGGCGCCGGCGAAAGCGGTGGTGACGCCGCAGGCCAGCATGGCGATGGCGGCGATGGATTTGGTCCAAATACGAGACATGGTCATGGTCTTTCTCCAGGTTTTGCCCAGCACGATGCAGTGCCCGTGCCAGTTGCCGGAAAGCATCCCCCAAATGGATTACCCCCAGGCAATGCGGACCATAAGCCCGCGCTCTTTAAGAAAACGCCAAGAGTTGCGGTTAACAGGTGGCAAACCGCGCCGCTTTTGACGCGAATTGCGTCCCGCATCGGGACGGACGCGGGACGGAATGGTAAAAAGAGGAAATTTTCACGCCGGAGATATTGGCGCGCGCCTTACGCGTTGCCGGCTTCTTCCAGTATCTCGGCGATCTGGTCCTTGCCTTCGGGGCTGTGCATCCAGCCTTCCGCGGCGGCCAGGGTTGGAAACTGCAGCGGCACCTTGTGGGGCTTGTTGCGTTCCGGCACCGGCACCAGCACTTCGAAGGTGCCGGCAAAGCGGGAATCCTTGGTTTCGGCGGCGAAAGGTGGCGCCAGCTTGGGCTTCTTGTTCTTCATGGCGGACTCTTTTTTGGTCGCGGTCCCGGACGGAAAGCCGCAAGTACACTTTTCCTGGAACCGCTCCTAGCGCTTCTTCCGCCCGATTCCCAGCTTTTCCCGCCACAGCCGCGCCGGAATTTCCTCCACCGCCCCGGGGGCGAGCTGGCCGAGCTGGAAGGGACCATAGGCGGTGCGGATCAGCCGCGCCACTTTCAGCCCCAGGCTCTCCATCACCCGCTTCACTTCCCGGTTCTTGCCTTCCTTCAGCGAGACGCTGGCCCAGGCATAGACCCCCTTCGCGCGCTCCAGATTGGCGACGATGGGGCCATACTTCACCCCGGCGATGGTGACGCCCTCTGCCAGCCTGTCGAGCTGGTTCTGTGTCACCTTGCCGAACAGCCGTGCCCGGTAGACCCGGGTCCAGCCGCCGGCGGGAACCTCCATCCGCCGGGCGATCTCGCCGTCATTGGTCAGCAGCAGCAGTCCTTCGGAATTGAAGTCCAGCCGCCCGACCGAGACCACCCGTCCCAGGCCCGGCGGCAGGCCGGCAAAAACGGTGGGACGGCCTTTCTCGTCCTTGTGCGTGGTCACCAGCCCGGCAGGCTTGTGGTAGCGCCACATCCGCGCGGATTCGGGGGCTTTCAGCGGGTTGCCGTCCACGGTGACAAGATTGGCCTCGGTGACGTTGAGGGCAGGCGAGGTTATCGCCACCCCATCCACCTTGACCCGGCCTTCCAGGATCAGCTTCTCGGCGTCGCGGCGCGAGCAGAGCCCGGCGCGAGCAATCACCTTGGCAATCCGCCCGCTGCCGCCTTCGCCGGTTTCGGCCTCGGCTGGGCGCCCCGCGCTTTCCTGGCGCTGGGCATTGGTCGCCGGACTCCAGCCCGGCTGTTTCTTTGGGTCGCTCCGGCTCTCGCCGACGCTCCGGGGGCGCTCGCCTTTGTTCTTCTTTTCTGCCAAAGGGCTCTCCATGACCGACGAAGAAGCCATAGCACTGGCCCTTGCCGAAGCCCAAGCGGCGGCGGGGCGGGGCGAAGTGCCGGTGGGCGCGGTGCTGCTGGCGCCCGATGGCCGTCTGCTGGCCCGGGACGGCAACCGCATCGTCGAACGCCGCGATCCCACCGCCCATGCCGAGATGGAAGTCCTGCGGGCGGGCGCAGCGGCCATCGGCAACGAAAGGCTGACCGGCAGCACTTTATATGTCTCGCTGGAGCCCTGCGCCATGTGCGCCGCCGCCGCCGCGCTGGCGCGGGTGGGCCGCATCGTCTTTGCCGCCGAGGATGCCAAGGGCGGGGCGGTGCTGCATGGCCCGCGTTTCTTCGAGCAGCCGACCTGCCATCACCGTCCCGCCATCGCGCGGGCGGGCGATGCAGACGCGGCGGGCGAGATGCTGCGGGCGTTTTTCAGGGCGCGGCGCTGAACGGCGCAGGCGAAGCCCTGATCATGGTCCCCCACGGACGACCGCTTCTGACCCAAAGCGGACATTCGGGAGACCCTGATTCTGGCCTGCCGATGGGTGCAGTGACGTGTTATTTTGAGTGACGCATGGTCCTGTGAGGCTTCCAATGGAAATGCGAGTTCTTGGCAATGCGGGCTTGAAGGTATCGGCCCTTGGCCTCGGTTGCATGAGCATGAGTTCTGGCTACGGTCCGCCCGCCGATAAGGCTGGGATGACCAGGCTCATTCACGCCGCACATGATAAGGGCGTGACGTTTTTCGATACCGCTGAAGCTTATGGCCCCTTCGTCAATGAGGAGCTTGTTGGCGAGGCGCTGGCTCCTATCAGGGGCAAGGTCGTAATCGCTACAAAGTTCGGCTTCGACATTGATCCTGACACGGGAGCGCGTCGCCCCGGCACCAATAGCAAGCCCGATCACATCAGGAGGGCCGCTGAGGGCATGTTACGGCGGTTAAAAACTGACCGTATCGATATTCTTTATCAGCACCGCGTTGACCCCAATGTCCCGGTCGAGGAAGTCGCATTGGCGGTGAAAGGCCTGATCGCGCAGGGCAAGGTTCTGCACTTCGGACTTTCCGAAGCAGGAAACGAAACCATTCGGCGCGCTCATGCCGTCCAAAAGGTTACCGCCGTGCAAAGCGAATACTCATTGTTTTGGCGAGGGCCGGAAACTGAGTTGCTTCCGTTGCTGGACAAATTGGGTATCGGGTTTGTGCCGTTCAGCCCCTTGGGTGCCGGCTTCCTGACCGGCAAGATTGATGAAAACACGCAGTTTGATCCGGCAGATTTTCGCAATCATGTCCCTCGCTTCGCTCCAGAAGCCCGCAAGGCGAATATGGCGCTAGTGCACTTGGTAAAAATGGTAGCTGATCGCAAAGGTGCTACTCCGGCTCAGGTGGCGTTGGCATGGCTGCTGGCGCAGCGGCCTTCGATTGTGCCAATTCCTGGAACAACGAAACTCCACCGGCTTGAAGAAAACCTTGGAGCGGTCAACGTGAAGCTAAACAAAGACGACCTCTCGGCGATTGAGAAAGCGTCATCACAGATAAAGGTTCAAGGCGAGCGGCTTCCTGAAGCGGCGTTGAAAATGACCGGCCTTTAGGGGCACCGCTTAGTCAGCAAACCCAATGACCGCATCCGGCGCAAAGCGGACATTGAGAGGCTCAGAACCACCCCGGCGCGAAGCTGGGAAAGACCAGCAGCAGCACTTCCCGCGCCGTGATCAGGCCGATGCCGCCGCCGATCAGGACATCGGACAGGAAATGCGCCGTCAGCAGCGCCCGCACGCCGGCCAGGAACGCGGCGATGGCGAACCAGAGCGGCCACCAGAGCGGCCAGACACAGGTGAAGATCACCGCGACGCAGAAGATGGTCAGCGCATGGCCCGAAGGGAAGGAATTGAAGTCGGTGTTGAAGGCGAAGGGCATGAAGCCATAAAGCCCCATCTCCATGTCGTCGCGCGGCCGGCGGCGCCCCAGCACCAGCTTGATGGCATGCAGCACGGCGCTGCCGACCGTCAGGCTGGCGATGAAGGCCGTGCTGTAGCTGATCACCAGCGGCACTTCTTCTCCGCCGGTATTGAAGCGCCGCGCCACCGCCGCCCCGGCCAGGGCGAGGATGGCGGCGGCCAGCCAGTGCCCGGCCTTGGCGGCATGGGTGATGCTGTCCAGCCGCCGGTGGGCGGCGGGGCTGACATGGTCGTAGAGGAAATGGGCAATGGCGCGGTCCAGCGGCAGCGCAGCGACGCCCAGCACAATAAGAAGGAATCCGGCCCAGAGCAGCATCAGGCTTGTTACCGCTTCAGCGCCCGCCAGCCAATATCCGAGCGGTGAAAGCTGCCCTGCCAGCCGATCTTCTCCACCGCCGCATAGGCCCGATCTTTCGCCTCGGCCACATCCTTGCCCAGGGCGGTGACATTCAGCACCCGCCCGCCGACGGCAACGAGATCGCCGCCGCGCCGCTCGGTCCCGGCATGGAAGACGGTGACGCCGGGCAGGGCGGCGGCGTCTTCCAGTCCGGTGATGACATGGCCCTTTTCATAGGCGGCGGGATAGCCCTTCGACGCCATCACCACCGTCAGCGCCGCTTCCGGTTTCCAGCGCAGGTCCAGGGTGTGCAGCCGGCCTTCGCGCGCCGCGACCAGGGCTGCCAGCAGGTCGCTCTCCAGCCGTGGCAGCAGCACCTGCGTCTCGGGATCGCCGAAGCGGCAATTATATTCCACCAGCCTGGGACCATCCTTCGTGATCATCAGGCCCAGGAAAATCACGCCCATATAGGGCATGCCCCGCGCCGCCATCGCCGCCACGGTGGGCTTGATGAAACGCTCCATCGCCACCTGTTCCAGCGAAGGCGGCAGCACCGGCGCGGGGCTATAGGCGCCCATGCCGCCGGTGTTGGGCCCCGTGTCGCCGTCAAAGGCGCGCTTGTGGTCCTGCGCCCCGGCCAGCGGGATCACGTTCACCCCGTCCGACAGGGCGAAGAAGCTGGCCTCCTCGCCTTCCATATATTCCTCGACCACGATCGCATGGCCGGACGCGCCGAAGCCGCCCTCGAACATGAAGTCGATCGCCTTGTCGGTTTCTTCCGCGTTTTCTGGAATGATGACGCCCTTGCCCGCCGCCAGGCCGTCGGCCTTGATGACGACGGGATAGCCAAGGCTGTGCGCAAACGTTTTGGCGTTTGCCGCGTCGGTGAAGCGGCGATAGGCGGCGGTGGGAATGCCCGCCTCGGCGCAAAGGTCTTTGACAAAGCCCTTGGAGCCTTCCAGCACCGCCGCTGCCTTGCTCGGTCCCAGCGCCGCAATGCCGGCCGCCTCCAGCACATCCCACAGCCCCCCCACCAGCTGGGCATCGGCGCCGATGACGGCGAAGTCGATGGCCGCCTCCCGGGCGAATCGCGCCAGGCCCTCGAAATCGGTGGCCGCAATCGCCACGCATTCCGCCACCGAAGCGATGCCGGCATTGCCGGGGGCGCAATAGAGCTTTGTCAGCAGGGGGCTGCGGGCCAAAGCCCAGGCCAGCGCATGTTCCCGGCCGCCCGACCCCACCAGCAGAACCCGCATCGGCAATTTCCCTTTTCCGGCAGCGGTCCTGTATCATTCCGCGCCGATGAGCGAAACAGCCACCAATCTCCCGGAATTCACGGTCAGCGAACTGTCGGGCGCGATTCGCCGCGCCGTGGAGGAAGGCTTTCCCCTGGTGCGGGTGCGGGGCGAGATTTCCGGCCTCAAGGCCGCCGCCTCCGGCCACACCTATTTCGACCTCAAGGACGAGAAGGCGGTGCTGAACGCCATTGTCTGGAAGCAGCAGGCGCGCAGCCTTCGCCTCAGGCCCGAGCAGGGCATGGAAGTGGTCTGCACCGGCCGTGTCACCACCTATCCCGGTTCCTCGCGCTATCAGCTGATCGTCGAGCAGATGGAGCTGGCGGGGCAGGGGGCGCTGATGGCGCTGCTGGAGGAGCGGCGCAAGCGCCTGCTGGCCGAAGGCCTGTTCGAGCCCGCGCGCAAGCAGAAACTGCCTTTCCTGCCGGGCGTGATCGGGGTCGTCACCTCGCCCACCGGGGCGGTGATCCGCGACATCATGCACCGGCTCAATGACCGCTTTCCCCGCCGCGTCCTGCTCTGGCCGGTGGCGGTGCAGGGCGAGAGGGCCGCCGCCGAGATCGCCGCCGCCATTGCCGGCTTCAACGCAATGGATGGCAAGCGCCTGCCGCGACCGGACCTGCTGATCGTGGCGCGCGGCGGCGGCAGCCTGGAAGACCTGATGGCCTTCAATGACGAGGCGGTGGTGCGCGCCGCCGCCGCCAGCGCCATTCCGCTGATCTCGGCCGTGGGGCACGAGACCGACACCACCCTGATCGACTTCGCCGCCGATGTTCGCGCCCCGACGCCCACCGCCGCCGCCGAACTGGCGGTGCCGGTGCGCAGCGAGCTGGTCGCCGCCATCCTGGATCTGGAGCGGCGCAGCCTGCGCAGCATCTCGAAGGGGACCGCAGACAGGCGCCGTCACCTGGTGCAACTCGCGCGCGTGCTGCCGAAAGCGGAGACGCTGTTCATGCAGCCGCGCCAGCGCTTCGACGCGGCGGCGGAAAGACTGACGGGCGCGCTCCGGCGCAATCTCTCCGCCCATCGCGCTGAACTGGCTGAAGCGGTGGCCCTGCTGCGCCCGCAAGCGATGCGGGCCCGCTTGCGCCTGTCGCGCGAACGCCTGGGCGCGATGCAAGCCCGCGCCGCGCGCGCCTATGCCGCCCGTCACGCCGCCGCCGCCGGGACGCTGGCCGCCATGACGCGACTGCTGGACGGCATTTCCTACAAGGCCGTGCTGGGGCGCGGCTTCGCCCTGGTGCGCGGCGCCGACGGGAATTTGCGCCGCCGGGCCGCTTCGCTGGCGCCGGGCGAGGCGCTGACCCTGGTTTTTGCCGATGGCGAAGCGCAGGCGCTGGCCCATGGCCAGGCGGAAAAGTCCGCCAAACCGAAAAAATCCCCGGCGGACCAAGGTTCGCTTTTCTGACCTCGGAATCTGTCATGGCCCGCCGGCGCGAAGCGCGCGAGCGGACCAACCATTTGGCGGCCTTCCGGATCAGAACATGTCTTGTTGCCGCCCGTGCGAGGCTCTAGATTCGGCGCATGAACAAGATGGATGCGGGTGGCGAGGCGAAACTGGTCTACCACGATGGCGAATATGAAGTGATATCCCCGGGCGCCTATGTCCTCTGCGCCGTCAGCGGCGCGCGCATTCCGCTGGAAGCGTTGCGCTACTGGAGCGTCGACCTGCAGGAAGCCTATGCCGGGCCGTCGCAATCCCTGGCGCGGGCGAAGGAGAAGGGACTTACGCCATCATGAATGGCGCCGCGGTGACCACGCGCCGTCTCTTCGTCGCCGGCCTGACCGCGCTGCCCTTTTCGGCGCGCGCTGCCGACGAGGCCCGTTTCACTGTCAGCGGCGCGATGGAACAGGGCAGCCTCGCCCTCGGCCAGGCCCCGGCCGGTTCGCGCGTGGCGCTGGACGGCAGGCCGCTGCGCGTCACCCAGGCCGGGCGCTTTGTCTTCGGCTTCGGTCCCGGTCAGACCACGGCCTCGCTGGTGACGGTGCGCTATCCCGAAGGCGGCGGCGACAGCCGTTCCTTCACCCCCACCAAGCGCGAATACGACATCCAGCGCGTGGGTGGCCTGCCGCAGAACACGGTGACACCGCCCAGGGAGGTCGAGGCCCGCATCGCCAGGGAAGCCGAGACCATCTATCTCGCCCGGCTGGAAGATACGGCGGGCACGGGCGATTTCCTCGCCGGCTTCGACTGGCCGGCGCCGGGCGTCCTTTCCGGAATCTTCGGCAGCCAGCGCATCGACAATGGCGTGCCGATGTCGCCGCATTATGGCGTGGACATGGCGGCGCCGGTGGGAACGCCGATCCACGCGCCTGCCGACGGGATGGTCAGCATCAGCGGCGACTATTATCTCGATGGCGGCTTCACCCTGATCGATCAGGGCCAGGGCGTTTCCACCTCCTACCTGCACCAGTCGCGGCGGCTGGTGAAAAAGGGTGACAAGGTGAAACGCGGGCAATTGATCGGCCATATCGGCCAGACTGGCCGCGCCACCGGCCCGCATCTGCACTGGGCGATGAACTGGTTCCAGGTGCGGCTTGATCCCTCGCGTTCGACTCGCACGCCCAGGCCGCAGCCGCTCTAGGGCGTCTGGTTCTTTTCTGAAGGCCAGCGGCGATGGATCCACAGCCATTGCGATGGGTGCTCCCGCACCATGTCCTCGATCCGCGCGGTGATGCGTTCTGTCAGGGCCTGGATGTCGGCGGCTTCGTCACCGCCCGGTGCGAATTCCAGTTCGGGCCATGCGGTAATGGCGAAACGCGCCCCACCGGTGCGGCGGTTGCTGGCCAGCAGCAGCCTGGCGCCCAGCTTCAGCGCCAGTGCCGCCGGCGCCGGCGTGGTCATGGCGCTGCGCCCGAAAAAGGGCACGGCCAGGCCCTCGTCAGTCTTCTGGTCGACCAGCATGAAGAGCGCCTTGCCGTCCTTGAGGATGCCGAGCATGCGCCGCACCGCACTGTGCTTGGCGATTTGTGTTTTCGGTCCGGCCAGGCCGCGCTGGCGCTCGATATAACGCGCCACCAGCGGATTGTTGGGCGGGCGCACCACGCTGGCGCCGTCATAGCCGAGTTGTTGCGCCACGATTGGCAGCATTTCCCAGTTGGCGAAATGGCCGGACAGGACTATCAGCTTCACGCCCTTTGCCCGCTCCGGCGTCAGTTCCGTGCGATATTCGACCGTGATGCGCGGATCGTCGCCATGCGGCGAGAATTTGCCCAGATGGGGATATTCCGCCACCACCCGGCCAAGATTGTCCCACATCGCCATCCGGATGGCGTCGCGTTCGGTTTCGCTTTTCTCCGGAAAGGCTGCCGCCAGATTGGCGCGTGCCGTGCGGTCGGAGCGCAGTCTTGGCCCGAGCGTGCGGCCGATCCAGCCGCCCAGCGCCGAGGCGCGGTCCAGCCCCAGCAGGCCAAACAGCGCCATGAAAAAAAAGAACAGCGCCGCTTCGGCGCCATGGCGCAGGGTTTTCACGGCACGGCTTTCCGCAGCAGCGCGTCCAGCGCCGCGGCATCCTCGAAGCGCGCCTCCACCGCCAGCGCCGCGATGCCGCCACGTTTCTCGGGCGCAATTCGCACCAGGTCCTTCTCGGTGGTGACCAGCATCGTCCCCTTGGCCTCTTCACGCAGACCCTGCAGGTCCTTGGCGTCATAGAGGTGATGATCGTCGAAATCGTGCGTGCCGCAGACAATGGCGCCGACCGCCTTCAGTGTGTCGTAGAATTTCTGCGGCCGGCCAATGCCGGCAAAGGCGAAGACGCGCCGCCCGGCCAGGTCATTGGGCAGCGGCGCCAGCCGGGCCCGCAGCACCGGTCCGGCATAACCGGCCAGATCGGGCGTTCCCTCGCCGATGATGATGACTGCATCTGCCCGCTTCAGGCCCTGGGCGGGCTTTTCGCGCAAGGGGCCGGCCGGCAGCACCATGCCGTTGAGGAAGCCGCCGCCGCCATCCACCACCACCAGGGAAAGGTTCTTGGCTAGCGCGAAGTTCTGGAAACCGTCATCCATCACCAGGACGTCGGGCTTTTGCTCCACCGCCCGCGCCGCGCCGATGGCGCGGTCGCGCGACACGATGGTGGGCGCGGCGCGCGCCAGCAGCAGGGCCTCGTCGCCGGCAATGCGCGCGGTATGGTGCGGCTTGACCAGCAGGGGCGCGGCGGCCTTGCCGCCATAGCCGCGGGTCAGGAAGACGGGTTTCAGCCCGCGCGCCTTCAGCTGCTCGCCAATGGCGATCGCCACCGGCGTCTTGCCGCTGCCCCCGGCGGTGAGGTTGCCGACGCAGATCACCGGCATCGGCGCGCGATAGGGACTGGCATGGGCCGCCTTGAAGGCGATGCTGGCGCCATGAAGCGCCCCCAGCGGCGCCAGCAGGCGCGCCACGATGCCGCGATGTCTCCAGAAATCAGGCGGGCGCATCGTTCAACATCTTTTCCAGCAGCGCCGCGCTTTTGGCCACCGCACCCTGCAGCGAGGCCGCGCCGCGGCGTGCCGCATCGCCGCCGGCGCGCGCGGCGGCGGGATCGGCGAACAGCCGCCCGGCCGTGGCTGCGATGTCGGCGCTGGAGGCGACGGCGCCGAAGCCCTGCGCCGCCAGCACGGCATCGAAGGCGGCGAGATTGCTGCTGTGATCGGGGCCCGCCAGCACGGCGCAGCCCAGCGCCGCCGGCTCCAGCGGATTGTGCCCGCCCATCGGCACCAGGCTGCCGCCCAGAAAGCAGAACGGAGCCAGGCGATAGAACAGGCCCAGTTCGCCCATGGTGTCGGCGATATAAACCGCAGTGAGAGAGGTGATGGGCTGGCCCAGCGCCCGCCGCGCCGAAGGCCGCGGCCCGCACAGCATGGCGATGTCCTGGCCGCGCCCGACATGGCGCGGCACGATGATGGTGAGCAGGTCGGGAAAGGCGGCGCGCAATGCGTCATGTGCCGGCAGCACGGTTTCGTCCTCGCCGGGATGGGTCTGCGCCGCCAGCAGCACAGGCCGTGCGCCGATCTCGGCCCTGAGCCGGGCCAGCGCCGCCTCGTCGGCGGCCAGCGGCGGAGCATCCGCCTTCAGGCTGCCGACCACGATCACGCCGCGCGCCCCCAGGCTTTCGAAGCGGGCGGCGATTTCCTCGTCCTGCGCCAGGCAAAGCGAAAAGGCCGAAAGCAGTTCCGCCGCGGTCCTGGGCGCCCGCCGCCAGCCGCGCACGGAGTCTTCGGAAAGCCGGGCATTGACCAGCGCCAGCCGGACGTTGCGCGCCCGCGCGCCGCTGATCAGGTTGGGCCAGAGGTCGGATTCCACGAACAGCCCCGCTTCCGGCCGCCAGTAATCGAGAAAGCGGGCGACCGCGCGGGGCAGGTCAAGCGGCACGAATTGATGGATGGCGATCCTGCCATTGTTGGGAGCGGGCAGCCGCCTTGCCAGCATCGCGGCGCTGGCGACGGTGCCGCTGGTCACCAGCAGGTTGAAACCGTCGGCCATCAGCTTCTCGATCAGGGGCAGGGCCGCCAGGCTCTCGCCGACACTGGCGCCATGCACCCAGATCAGCCGCCCTTCGGGCCGGGCCTGGCCTGCCGCGCCCAGCCGCTCCGGAAGCCGGGCGGGGTCTTCCTTGCCGCGCGCCATGCGGTGGCGCAGCCAGAAGGGCGCCAGGGGCGCCAGGGCATGGCCCAGCAGCGACCACGCCTTGAGCGGCAGGGTCCCCATCACGCCGCCCCATCAAGATTGTGGCGGTAGAGATCGGCATAAAGGCCGCCCTGCGCCATCAGTTCGGCGTGGGTGCCCGCTTCCGCCACCCCGCCCTTGTCCATCACATAAATGCGGGTGGCGTCGAGTACGGTGGAAAGGCGATGGGCGATGACGATGGTGGTGCGTTCGGCCATCAGCCGGTTCAGCGCTTCCTGCACCTGGCGCTCCGAAGCGGTGTCGAGGGCGCTGGTGGCTTCGTCCAGCAGCAGGATCGGCGCGTTCTTGAGCATGGCGCGGGCAATGGCGATGCGCTGGCGCTGGCCGCCGGAGAGTTTCAGGCCGCCTTCGCCGACGCGTGTGTCATAGCCCCGCGGCAGTTCCACGATGAAGTCGTGGGCGGCGGCGTTCATCGCGGCGGCCTCGATGGCGGCGCGCGATGCGCCCGGCCTGCCCAGCGCGATATTGTCGGCCACGCTTTCGTCGAACAGGATGGGTTCCTGGGTGACCAGGCCGATATTGGCGCGCAACGAGGCCAGGCTGACGCCGCGAATGTCCGCCCCGTCAATGGCGATGGAACCGCCATCCACGTCATAGAAGCGCAGCAGCAGGTTGAAGATGGTGGTCTTGCCGGCACCGGAGGGGCCGACCAGCGCCACCTTGCTGCCGGGTGGGATCTCGAGGTCCACCGCGTTAAGCGTGGCTTCGGCGGCATCATGATAGGCGAAGCTCACCCTGGAAAAGCGCACCGCCCCACCCGCCGGTGCGCGGGCGACCTTGAGCATCCGGGCGTTGGGCGCATCCAGGATGGCCGGCCTGGCGTCAATGGCGGCAAAGATGCGGGTAGCGGCGGCGATGCCGGTGGCGGCGACCGGCATCACCTGGCTGATGTTGCGCACCGGCTGCTGCGCCAGCACCATGGCCATGAGGAAGGCGATGAAGGTGTTCAGGGTGATCTGGCCCTGCAGGATCTGCCAGCCCGCCACCAGCAGCACCAGCGCCACCGCGACGCCGAAAAAAATGTCGGTGAGCGGGGCGGAGGCGGCGCGCAGCCGCACCGCCTTGAGCAGGGTCTTCAGCCGCGCGTTCAGGCGCTCGTCCACCCGTTCGATGGTATGGGCTTCCAGGCCATAGGATTTGACGATGCGCCGTCCATCCAGCGCTTCCGACAGCACCACCGAAAGATCGCCGGTCTCGCGCATGTTGCGGGTGGCGGCGCGGCGCATCGAGCCGCCGATCCGCTCCATGCCCCAGGCCATGGCGGGCAGCATCACCAGCATCAGCAGGCCGAGCTTCCAGTCGCTTATCAGCGCAAAGCCCAGCAGGCCGACCATGGAGAGGAATTCGAGGAAGATGGCCGAGACGCTCTGGGTGAAGGCGTCGCGCATCAGGGTGGCGTCATAGAGGAAGCCGGAGACGAACTGGCCGGAATGGACGGCGTTGAGGGTGGCAAGGTCGCTGCGGATCAGGTTGGCGAACATGTCATGCTGGACCGCCACCACCGTGCGTTCGCCCAGGGAGTCGATCGACACCCGGCCGAGATAGGCGCTGACGCCGCGCAGCGCCATGACGCCGAAGCCGAGCAGCGCCAGCGACACCAGCCCCACCGCGACATGACGCATGAAATACTTGAACGCCATGCTGACCAGGAACGGCACCGCGGAGATCATCGCCGAGGAAACCGCCATCGCGGCGATGGCGAACAGCAACAGGCCGGCATGGGGCCGGATATAGCTGCGCCAGAGCCGCGCCACGACCCGGCGTGCGGCCTGCGGCGGCGGATTGTCGGTCGGTACGGCGGGAACCGGGGGCATCGGCCTGACCTCTAGCATGGGGCAGAAAGCCCCGCGAGGGCAAAAAACCGCAGCGTTGCAACCGCTTAATGCTGGTGCGGGTCGTCCGGGTCCATCAGGTGATGAATGTGGACCACGAAATAGCGCATCTGCGCCTGGTCCACGGTGCTCTGGGCCTTGGCCGCCCAGGCGGCGCGCGCCTCGGCAAAATTGGGATAGAGGCCGACAATGTCCACTTTCGACAGGTCCTTGAACTCGACCCCGTCGGTCGAGACCAGCTCGCCGCCCATCACCAGATGCAGAAGCTGCCTGGGTTTGTCCTTGGCCATGTCAGTCCCGTTGCAAGTGCCGGCAGCATTCAAGCCGACTCCCGCGCGGCGGCTAAGCGTTTTTATTGTCGCACGGAACGACCGCCCAGCAGGCCGGCGTCAGCCGGCCGTCAGCGTTAGGCGGCGCGACCATTTAAATGCGCCATGATTTCCGCATGCAATGCGGGCCCCGCCGCCGCCATGCTCGTCTGGCAGGCATCCGCCCGATTGTAGAGCAGCGGCGCACCATGGCAGTCGCTGATGCGCCCGCCCGCCTCGCGCAGGATGATGTCCGCCGCCGCCAGGTCCCAGTCGCGCTTGGCCGAAAGACTGACCGTGGCGTCGAAGCTGCCGTCCGCCACCAGCGCCACCCGGTAGGCGACGGAGTTGCGCGTCTCGACTTTCATTTCCGGCCAGGGCGGCCCGCCGAGCATGGTGCGGTCGCCCAGCATGGCGCAGCCGGCAAGCCCGTCTCGCGCGCTGGTCCGGATGCGGTCGCCGCCCAGGAAAGCGCCGCCGCCGCTCATCGCCTTGTAGAGATGATCGAGCATCGGGTTGTACACCGCGCCCGCAACCGGCACGCCGTTTCGCACCACGGCGGCGCAGATGGTGAAATGCGGCCGCCCCTTGAGGAAGGCGATGGTGCCGTCGATCGGATCGACGATGAACAGGGTTTCGCGGGTCAGACGCGTTCTGTCATCGACGCTTTCCTCCGACAGCCAGCCATAGCCGGGCCGCGCCGCGGTCAGCACCGCCTTCATGTGGGCGTCCACTTCCAGGTCGGCTTCGGTTACGGGACTGCCGCCCTGCTTGCTCCAGGCCTTGCAGCCCTGCTCGAAATGACGCCGCGCGATCGCGCCCCCGGCGCGGCAGGCCGCTTCCAGCAGGGCGAGGTCTTCGGACAGCTTCACATCAGGCTCCGGCGATGGTCATCCCGTCGATACGCACGGTCGGCGCATTGGTGCCCTGGCGGAACTCAAGGTCGCTGGCGGGAACCGCGCGGGCGAACATGTCCGTCAGGTTGCCGGCGATGGTGACTTCCGAAACCGGATAGGCGATGGCGCCATTCTCGATCCAGAAACCGGCGGCGCCCCGGCTATAGTCGCCGGTGACGGGATTGACGCCCATGCCCATCAATTCGGTGACATAGAAACCTTCCCGGATGTCGGCGATCAGGTCCTGCGGCGAAACCGTTCCCGCCGCCAGATAAAGGTTGGTGGCGGAGGGGCCGGGCGGACCCGAGGTGCCGCGCGCGGCATGGCCGGTGGTTTCAAGGCCCAATTGCCGGGCGCTGGCGCAGTCCAGCAGCCAGGTGGCGAGCACGCCGTCCTCGACCAGGGCGCGGCGGCGGTTGGCGACGCCTTCGCCGTCGAAGGGCTTGGAGCGCAGCCCGCGCGGCCGGTGCGGATCGTCGATGATGGCGATACCGGCGCCGAAAACCTTCTGGCCCATCCGTTCCTTGAGGAAGGAGACGCCGCGGGCGATGGCGGCGCCGCTGATCGCCCCGGCGAAATGGCCGACCAGGCTGGCGGACTCGCGCGGATCGAACACCACCGGGACGGTCTGCGATTTTGCCTTGCGCGGATTGAGGCGCTTGACGGCCCGCATCCCGGCGCGCCTTCCCACCGCTTCGGCGCCTTCCAGGTCGCCGGCATGGCGCGCCATGGAAAAATCATGGTCGCGCTCCATGCCGGTGCCTTCGCCCGCCCGCACCGCCACGCCGATGGAAAGGCTGGTGCCGGCATAGCGGCCGTAAAAGCCGCTGGAGGTCGCCAGCGCCACGGCGTTGCGGGAAAAGGAAGCGCCGCCGCCTTCGGAATTGCTGACGCCGGAAACCGCCAGCGCCGCGCCCTCGACGGAACGGGCCAGTTCGATCAGCCGTTCGGAAGCCGGCTCGTTTGCGTCTTCGAGGTCCAGGGCGGGAATCTCGCGCGCCAGCCGGTCCTGCGGCGCCAGGCCGGCGAAGCGGTCTTCGGGCGCCAGCCGCGCCATCGCCACGGCGCGGCCGGGCAGCGCGGCCAGGGCGTCGGCCGAGAAGTCGGTGGAGGAGACGATGGCGACGCGGTTGCCGACAAAGACGCGCAGGCCGAGTTCCTGGCTTTCGGCCCGCTCCACATCCTCCAGCTTGCCGAGGCGGTAGGAAACGGAGGAGGCGACGCCTTCGACAAAAATCGCGTCGGCGGCATCGGCACCGGCTTTTTTCGCGCCGGCCAGCGCGGCATCGAGGATGGAACGGGGGTCGGTCATGCGTCCCCGATGCCCCAGAACCGGGGGACCGTCAAGCGAAGTTCATTTCCCCGTGGCGGCCGGCGTCGAGGCCGCGACCGGCGCCGCAGCCGCCGGCCGCTGCGTCGTCTGGTCGGAACCGGCGGTGAGGTAGAGCTTGCGTTCCTTGAAGGCGATATAGAGGTGCAGCTTGCGCAGCGTTTCCATGCCGATCAGCATGGTGGGCTGCATGCCGTCGGTGATGCGCTGGATATGACTGTCGGCGGCGATGTCTTCCCGGTCTCCCCGTCCCTTGCCCATCAGGTTGGGCAGCACGTCCAGGCGCGGATCGCGGATGACGATGCTGCCGATTTCCAGGGTCTTGAAGGTCCAGCCAAAGACCTTGCGGCTGGTGCCGGCCATGGTGCCCTTCACCACTGCGCCGGGTGAATCGGCGGTGAGGTCGAAAAGCTGGCGGGCGGTATCGGCGTCCAGGGTCGAAGTGCTGGCGCCGGTGTCAATGATGGCGGGCACGTCGTGACCGTCCAGCTTCACCGTCACATTCATGTGGCTGTCGCCATTGATGGTCCAGCCGTGAAACGGCACCGAGGCGATCACGCTGGCGGGCCAGTAGACGACACGGCCATCGCAATGGTCGGTGAGGAAGTAGTTCAGCTTCTTCGCGGCAAAATCGATGTCGATGTCGAAATTCTGCATCAGGTCGGCGGCGAAGATGCCGTCCAGGCCGCCCATGCCCGTCACCTGCATTTCCCGGTTCTTGATCGTCTGCCCGCCCAGGCCGATATCGGCCCGGATCTGCCCGCTGTTCTTGTTGCCATACATGTCGTACATCACGAAGCGGCTGGGCTGGGGCGTCATTCCCATCGCCTTGATGGTGTCGAGCGAAATCTGCGTCAAGGCGCCCCCGGTATCGAGCAGGTATCGGCGCGGCGTGCCGTTGATCGTCAGCGGCACGGCGAAATAGCTGCCATGATCCTCGAGATCGACCGACAGGGCGCGGACCAGGTTGCCGCATTGCTGCGCCTGGGCCGCCGGCGCGAAACCGGCGAGCACGGCGAGAACGAGCAGGACAAGAGCGGATGGACGCATCGGATATCCTTTCGCGCTTTGACGGGCGGGCAGGATGGAACGCGGCGATCCCCCCGGCCGCCTGGCTGGCCGACCCTAGCATGAGGGTCGGGCGCCGCGAAGCGGCGCTCAGGGCGCAGGGGTCGGCGCGCCTCCGCCCTTGCCCTGGTCCGCCGCCAGGGTGAGATAAAGCTTCTGCTCGCCGGTGGCGATGAACATGTGGAAATTGCGCAGGATGTCCATGCCGATGCGCAAGGTGGGCAGGCGGTCGTCGGAGCGGCGCTGGATTCGGCTGTCGGCCTGGACCATTTCGGTGGACTTGGTGCCGAGCAGGTCGGGCGCCATGGCGATATGCGGGTCGTGCAGGGTAATGTTGCCGATGGAAAGCGTCTTGAAGACATAGCCGAAGCGGCGATGCGCCTGGGTGCCGTCCACGCTGCCCAGCTGCACCGTGCCGGGGCTGTCGGCGGTCAGGCCGAACAGGGAATGGGCGGTGTCGGAGTTCAGCGTGGTCTGCGCCAGGTTGGTATCGACCGAGGCGGGGATCTCATGGCCGTCAATCGAGACGGTGATGCCGAATTCCACCGGATGCGGCGTCATGCCGGTGTTGTTCATGGCGCTGGTATTGGCGACGTGCGCGCCCCAGCCGCGGATCGGCACGCTGGTGAAGCCGGTGGTGGGCCAATAGACCACCTTGCCCTCGCAATGGTCGCTTTGGAAATAGTTCAGCTTGCGGCCGGCGAAATCCAGCTCGATATCGTAGCGCTGCATCAGGTCGGTGGAGAATTCGCCGTCAAAGCCGCCGCCGAGATTTTCGTCCAGCAGCATCTCGGTGTCCTTGAGCAGGCTGTTGGAAATGCCGAGATCGACCATCACCATGTAGCCATTGGCGACCTGGCCGTCGCTGCGGAGCATCTTGCCATAGGTGCGCGGCGAAAGATGCTGGTCATTGACCACGGCGCGGGTCAGGCGGCTCTCCTTGAATTCGGTGTTCAGCAGCAGCAGGCGCGGCGTGCCGTTGATGGTGACGGGAACGCCGAAGCGGGGGCCGCCGGCGGGCGCCGGCTTGAGATCGATCGAGGCGACCGCTTTCAGCGGGCCGCAATCGGCGGCGGCAGCCGGGATCGTGGCGGCAGAGAGCATGAGAAAGGCGGCGAGAATGCTGCGCATGGCGATACCCCTTTGGCGGCGGCCCTGACTGTTACGGATAGTAGCACAGTCGGCCGCACGCCGGAAAGGGATGAATCGCCTGCTGCAGCGAAAAAGGCGTCAGGGCGTCTTGGCGGCCGCCGCTGCCGGCAGGGTGCTGGTCGTGCCCGTGGCGTAGAGCCGCTTCTCGGCAAACGACAGGAACAGATGCGTCTTGCGCAGCGTGTCCATGCCGATGACGATTTCCGGCTTGCTCAGTTCGGCCTGCAGGCCGGATGAGCGCAGCGCCATGCCCTGCGCGCCGGCCCCGTGATCGCCCGCGCCGGCATTGATGTCGGGAAGGATTGTCACAGGAACGTTGTCCAGCGTGAGCTTGCCGATGGCGAGGCTGTCCACGGTCCAGCTATAGCTGGTGCCGCCGAAGGCGTTGGGCTTGGCCGGCGCCTTGGGGCCGCCAAGTTCGGCACCCAGCAGGCGCTGCGCCACCGCGGCCCGGATGGTGCTGATCGGCGAGGCGGTGTCGATCACGGCATTGATCGCCTTGCCGTTCACCGTCACCGGCACCACGACGCGGCCGACATCGATCGACATGGGGGCCACGCCCACCGCGCCCGGCGCCTGCCAGTAGAGAACGGCGCCCGGGCAATGGTCCTGGGAGAAGAAACGCAGCTTGTCGCTGCCGAAATCGACATCGACGTCAAAGGCCGCCAGGTAGTTCAGCGAGAAGGTGCCGACCGGACGGGGGCCGCCGGCCTCGTCATCGCCACCCCGGCCGCCGCCGCCGCCGCGCCCGCCGGTATAGGGCGTGTACCATTTGACGTTGGCGCCGTGCATGGTGCCCAGCGAGAAATCTGCGATGGTGACTTCGTCCATGCGGCGCGGATCGGCCAGGGGAATGTCGATGACATTGTCACTGCGCTTGGGATCCAGATTGAGAACCCTGATGCCGTTGCCGTTGAGCTGGGTGGTGGTGCCGGCTGTGGCGAGGGTCATTCTCTGGTCGGTGCCGTTGATCTTGACCGGAATGGCGGAGGGCCCGCCATCGGTCGAAGTCATCTGCACTTCATTGCGCAAGGCCAGCGGCTTGTTGCAGGCCTGGGCGAAAGCGCCGGTGGCGAAGAGGCAGGTGAGCGGCAGCGCCGCAACAAGGTGAATGGTACGCATCGCAAGTCCCCCAAAAATTGTCGGCGCGGGCGGGCGCCGTGCCGCATTAAATCCCCGCCATGTTGCGAATTACGCCACGGACCGCCAGTGCGTTCAAGCATGTGCCCGGTTGCTGCGCTGCGGAATATGTCACGAAGTGTCGCCTAGGCGACGGGGCGTAGCGGTTCCTGCCGGATCGGCCTGCCGGCCCGCTGCTATTTCCAGATGGGGCGCCCGCGGCCGGGCAAGCCGAGTTGCGCCCATTTCCCGGTCACCCGGCGGATGACGTCCTCGTCCATGGCGATCTTGCGGCCCCATTCGCGTCTGGTTTCCGGGGGCAGCTTGTTGGTGGCGTCAAGCCCGATCTTGGAACCCAGCCCGCTCTCCGGCGAGGCAAAGTCGAGATAGTCGATCGGCGTGTTCTCGATCAGGGTGACGTCGCGGGCCGGGTCCATGCGGGTGGAGACCGCCCACATGACATCCTTCCAGTCGCGGGCGTCGATGTCGTCATCCACCACGATCACCCATTTGGTGTACATGAACTGGCGCAGATAGGACCACGCCGCCATCATCACCCGCTTGGCATGGCCGGGGAACGCCTTCTTCATGCTCACCACCGCGATGCGGTAGGAGCAGCCCTCCGGCGGCAGCCAGAAATCCACGATCTCGGGAAATTGCTGCTTGATCAGCGGCACGAAGACTTCGTTCAGGGCCTCGCCCAGCACCGAAGGTTCGTCCGGCGGCCGCGCCGTATAGGTGGAGAGATAGACCGGATCGCGCCGCATGGTGATCGCCGTCACCGTGAAGACCGGGAACGGCTCGACCGAATTGTAGTAGCCGGTATGGTCGCCATACGGGCCTTCCCCGCGATAATCGCTGAGCGAAACCTCGCCCTCGATCACGATTTCGGCTTCCGCCGGCACCTTGAGCGGCTGGCTGACGCAATCGGCCAGTTCGACGCGGCTGCCGCGCAAAAGGCCGGCGAACTGGTATTCGCTCAGCGTTTCGGGCACTGGCGTCACGGCTGCCAGGATGATGCCGGGATCGGCGCCGATCACCGCCGCGGCGGGCAGGGGGGTGGGTTTTTCGCGTCCCCAGCGCTGGTGATGCTGAGCCCCGCCGCGATGCTTGAGCCAGCGCATGATGGTCTGGTTTTTCGACAGGACCTGCATGCGGTAGATGCCGAGATTGTAATTGTCCTCGCGCGAATCCGACGGCCCCCTGGTCACCACCAGCGGCCAGGTGATCAGCGGCGCCGGCTCGCCCGGCCAGCAGGTCTGCACCGGCAATTTCGACAGGTCGATGTCAGGCCCGCGCAGAACGATTTCCTGGCAGGCAGGCTTGCCGACGGTCTTCGGCTTCATCGCCAGCACGGTTTTCACCAGCGGCAGCAGTTCCGCCGCCTCGCCGAAACTGCGCGGCGGCTGGGGCTGGCGCAGCTGCGCCAGCAATTCGCCGACCTCACGCAGGTCCAGCGCGCCGGTGCGCTCCTTGCCGCCCATGGTGACGCCCATCGCCACTCGCTTCACCGTGCCGAACAGGTTGACGATCACCGGCATGTCTGACGGCGTGCCATCGGCGCGGATGGGCTTTTCGAAGATCACCGCCGGGCCGCCTTCGGCGATCAGGCGGGTCTGGATTTCCGTCATCTCCAGCACGGTGGAAACCGGCTGCTTGACGCGCACCAGCTCGCCGCCCGCTTCCAGGCGCGCAAGGAAATCCCGCAGGGACTTGTAAGGCATGGCCTAGTCTAGCCTAGAGCGGTTCCAGGAAAAGTGGACTTCCGGTTTTCCGTCCGGAACCGCGACAATAAATAATTGCGGCTATTTTTCCACGCCATAGATCGGCGGCTTGTCCTCGCTCATCTTTTCGATGAGGCCTCGCCCGACATGGCTGCGCTTGCGGCTGTAGAGGAAATAGACCAGCAGTCCCACCGCGCCCCATACCGGCAGCACCAGGATCGCTGTCAGGGGCAGGAAGAAATACAGCCAGGCGCAGCCGATGATGGCCAGGGGCGCGATGATCCAGACGCCGGGCATGCGGAAAGGCCGCCTGCGGCCCGGATCGGTCCGGCGCAGCACCATCACCGCGATCGCCACCATCAGGAAGGCGAAGAGGGTGCCGGAATTGGAATAGTCGGCCAGCTTGCCAACCGGCAGCACGGCGGCGGCAATGGTCGCGCCCAGGCCGGTGACCAGCGTCACCACATGCGGCGTCTTGTAGCGCGGATGCACCGAGGCCAGCTTTTCCGGCAGCAGCCCATCGCGCGCCATGGTGAAGAAGACGCGGGTCTGGCCATACATCATCATCAGCACCACCGAAGGCAGCGCCAGCACGGCGGCCAGGCCGACCAGGCGGCCGATGGCGGGCCAGCCGATGGTGTCCAGCACGTGCACCAGGGCTTCCTTGGAGCAGACCAGCGGCTGCGCCGCGCCGGTGCCCAGTGCGACGCAGCGGCCGGTCAGTTCGGCCGAGCCGGGGGCCAGCGCCGCGCCGCCTTCCATCACCGGCTGGGCGCCGATGGCGCCGATCGCGCCGCTCGCCACCAGCAGGTAGAAGATGGTGCAGATGCCCAGCGATCCGATCAGGCCGATGGGAACATTGCGTTGCGGATTTTTGGTTTCCTCGGCGGCGGTGGAGACGGCGTCGAAACCGACATAGGCGAAGAAGATCGAGGCCGCCGCTCCGAATACGCCCGATGCGCCGGTGGGCGCGAAGGGCGTGAAATTCTGCGCGTGCATCACACGGATGGTCAGGGCGATGAAAACGGTCAGGGCGGTGATCTTGATCACCACCAGCACGGCGTTGAAGCGGGCGCTTTCGGTGGTGCCCAGTATCAGCAGCCAGGTGACGAAGGCGGACACCAGGATGGCGGGCACGTTGATCCAGCCGCCGACCTGCAGCGCCGTCATCACGTCCGGCGTCGGCGCGGCGCCGAACATCAGCTCGACCTTGGCCATCAGGGCGTCGGCGTTGCTGATCGCGGCCGGGAAATCCCAGCCCAGTCCGTGCAGCATGCCGACGGCGTGGTTCGACCAGCCCACCGCGACGGCGCTGGCGCCGACGGCATATTCCAGGATCAGGGCCCAGCCCACCATCCAGGCCATCAGCTCGCCGACCACGGCATAGGTATAGGTGTAGGCCGAGCCCGCCACCGGCACCATCGAGGCAAGTTCCGAATAGCAGAGCGCGGCCACGGCGCAGACAAAGCCGGCGACGACGAAGGAGCCCAGCATGCCCGGTCCCGCCTTCTGCGCCGCTTCGGCGGTCAGGACGAAAATGCCGGTGCCGATCACCGCGCCGATGCCCAGCAGGGTCAGCTGGAAGGCGCCGAGCGAACGGTGCAGGCCTTTTTTCTCGGCCGTCGCCAGGATGGCGTCCAGCGGCTTGATGCGGTCGAACAGCATGATGAACCCCCAGCGGTTTGCCGCACTGTGACAGAGGCTTTTGGGGCCGCCTAGCCCTTGTCTTCATGCAAAAGCGCATAAACACCGGTGTCGCGAATCTCCCGGTCCTCCAGGTCGCGCGTCGTGCGCACCTGATAGGCGGCGCGTTTCTCCACGCCCTGCTTCGGGAAATAGCTGCGTCCCGGATCGCCCATCAGCACCGGAACCCCGAGCGGTGTCAGCCATGCCAGCAGCCGCTCCGCCAGAGGCCGCTCATAGAAAAGATCGCCCACCAGGATCAGGTCGAACCGGGCTGTGCCGCCGATCAGGTCTTCGCCCGTCACATTCAGCGTCACACCATTGGCCGCGGCGTTGAGAGCGATGGCGGCCCGCGAGAAAGCGTCAATGTCGGCGGCCAGCACCGATGCCGCGCCCGCCTTTGCCGCCGCGATGCCGACCAGGCCCGAGCCGGAGCCGATATCCAGCACCCGCTTGCCGGCGGCGATGGCGGGATTATCGAGCAGATGGCGCGCCAGCGCCTGCCCGCCCGCCCAGGCGAAGGCCCAGTAGGGCGGAGGCACGCCCATCTGCGCCAGTTCCTCTTCGGTCTTCTTCCACAGCGGCACCACCTCGGCGGCCAGGCGCAAGGCGATTTCCGGCACCAGCGGCGGCGTCATCGCCACCGTGTTGTCCAGCACGAATTGCCGGGTGTCGGTCATCTGGTCTCCGCTTGCGGGCCGGGTGTAGCATGGCGTCAGGCTTTCCAGGAGCGTCGGCCAGGAAAAGTGGCCCTCTTCATCTGAATGAGGCGGTTTTCCATCCGGCCGCGCGACCCAAATAAAGAGGCAGCGATGCAAAGACGGCAATTTCTCGCAGGCGCCGCCGCCATGCTTCCTGCTGCCGCCCTGGCGCAGGGGCTCGACCCGCAGGACAGCGATATCCGCTTCGGCACCACCGGCTCGGTCTTCGGGCATTGGAACAGGAATGCGCAAGGGGTCAGCGCGCTGCAGATGTCCACCGACATGCCGACGATGCTGGCCGATGTGAAGCATTACGGCCTGGAGGGCTTCGAGCCCTATTCCGGCCAGGTGGCGCAATATCGCGACAATCCGCAGGACCTGAAGCGGCTGGCGGCGCAGGCGGGGGTGGCCCTCGCCTGCATCGGCGACCTGCCCGCGCGCAAGGGTGCGCCGGCAATCCCGGCGGCGAACCTGCCCTGGCTGGGCGGTGAAGGCCGCGAGGCCCTGATCGCCGAAATGGAATCCTGCGCCCGCGATTTCCTGCAGCCACTGGGCATCGATCACTGGAAGAACAATATGGGCCAGCGCCCGGCCGGCGGTCCCAGCGACGACCAGCTCAAGGCTCTGGCCGATACCGCCAACGAGATCGGGCGGCGCACCATCCGCCATGGCGTGCGGCTGTCGCTGCATCCGCATCTCTGGGGACCGATGGAGCGGGAACCCGAATTCCGCCGGGTGATGGAGCTGACCGATCCGGCCTATGTCCATCTCATCCTCGACACCGGCCACAATGTGCTGGGCGGCATGGATGTGGTGAAGATCGCCGACGAATTCTTCCCCCGCATCACCGAGTTCCACCTGAAGGACACCTTTCCGAAATTCCGCGGCAACAGCGCGACGCCGTCGCAGGAGGCGCATTACCGCGGCCCCAGCGTCTATGCCGCGGTCGGGCAGGGCGGCGGGGTGGATTTCCCCGGCGTCTTCGCCGTGATGCGGCGGCGGCGCTTCAAGGGCTGGGCGGTCTTTGACATCGACGCGCCGCGCGCGGGCGACGGCAGCGGCAGCGTGGACGACAATGTCGCGGCCAGCGTCAATTACCTGCGCACGGCATTGGGCGTGAAGCTGCCGCCGGCGCAGGGCCGTGGCGGGCTGTTCCGGGAATGACGCTGGAGGATTTGAAGATGGGGCGCTTCGCCAGCTTCGCCGAATTCTATCCCTTCTATCTGGGCGAACATGCCGACCGCCGCACCAGGCGGATTCATTTCCTCGGTTCGGCGCTGGTGCTGCTCTGCCTGGTGCTGGCGCTGGCGAGCGGCAATGGCTGGTGGCTGCTGGCGATGCCGCTCTGCGGCTATGGCTTTGCCTGGCTCGGCCATTTCGCCTTCGAGAAGAACCGCCCCGCCACCTTCAGCCATCCGCTCTACAGCCTGATGGGCGACTGGGTGATGTTCTGGCAAATACTGACCGGGAAGATGGCGTTCTAGCTGAGCCAGCTCGCCGCCAGGAAGGCCAGCGCCATCAGGGCCCCGGCCTCGCGGTTGGAGCGGAACAGCAGCAGCGCGCCGTCGGCATCCGCGAGGTCCAGTTTTTTCACCTGCCAGTACATCTGCGCGCCCGCCAGCAGCATCAGCGGCGTGAAGGCCCAGCCGGCATGGGCGGCAAAGCCCGCAGCCAGCACCAGCACGAAGGCGATGATGTAGAAGCGCGCGATCCAGCTTTTGGCGCGGGCGCCGAACAGCCGGGCGGTGGATTTCACCCCGATCAATGCATCGTCGTCCCTGTCCTGCAGGGCGTAAATGGTGTCATAGCCCAGGGTCCAGAAGATCAGCCCGGCATAGAGCATCAGCGCCGGCCAGCCCAGGCCGCCGGCCTCGGCCGCGAAGCCCAGCAGCGCGCCCCAGTTGAAGGTCAGGCCCAGCCAGGCCTGCGGCCACCAGGTGATGCGCTTCATGAAGGGATAGGCGGCCACCAGCAGCAGCGAGGCGACGCCCATGCCGATCGCGAAGCGATTCAGTTGCAGCAGGATCGCCAGCCCGATCAGGCACAGCACCGCCAGCAGGATCGCCGCGCCCGTGACGCTGACGGCGCCGGAGGGAATGGGGCGGCCGCGCGTGCGCGCCACCGCCGCGTCATACTTGCGGTCCACGATATCGTTGAAGGTGCAGCCGGCGCCGCGCATCACGATGGCGCCAAGGCCGAACAGCGCCAGGTAGAAATAGTCGGTCCAGCCGGTGAGCAGCCGGTCCTGCGCCGCCGCGCCCAGCGCCAGCCCCATGACGCAGGGCCAGAACAGCAGCCAGATGCCGATGGGCCGGTCCAGCCGCATCAGTTGCGCATGGGGCTTCAGCCGGGGCGGCATGTGCTCCACCCAGCTTGCGGGCACGGCGTCGGCGGGTTGCGAATTGCGTTGCATCGGGTTCAAGTGTGGCATGGCTGAGGAGCTAACAGAAGCAGGCGGGCGCATCCGGCTTTTTGTCGCCGACGTCCTGGGCGAAGGCGCGGCTGTGGCGCTGTCAGAGGGCCAGTCCCATTATCTGCTGCATGTGATGCGGGCGAAGGCCGGCGACCGCCTGCGCCTGTTCAATGGCCAGGACGGCGAATGGGCCGCGCAGATCACCATGGCGGGCAAGCGCGGCGTCATCGTCACGGCGCGGGCGCGCACGGCGCCGCAAGGCCAGGTTCCCGATCTCTGGCTCTGCTTCGCGCCGGTGAAGAAGACGCCTACCGACTACCTGGTGCAGAAGGCGACGGAACTGGGCGTGGCCAGGCTGCAGCCGGTCTTCACCCGCCGCACCATCGTGGCCCGCGTCAACCAGGAACGGCTGCTGGCCAATGCCATCGAGGCGGCGCAGCAGTCCGGCCGGCTGTCGGTGCCTGAAATTGCCGAACCGGTGACGCTGGAAAAATTGCTGGCGTCATGGCCGAAAGATCGCCGGCTGTATTTCTGCGACGAAGGCGGCGATGCGCGTCCACTGGCGGAAGTTGCGAAAGAAATTCCCCCTCCCCCTGCGGGAGGGGGCGCGCCGCAACGCGGCGCGGGGGAGGGGTGTGCCGCCATCCTCACCGGTCCGGAAGGCGGCTTCGATCCCGCGGAACGCCAGGCGCTGCGGGCGCAAGCCTTCGTCACGCCGGTGACGCTGGGGCCACGCATCCTGCGCGCCGACACCGCCGCCTTGGCGGCGCTGGCGGTCTGGCAGAGCGTGGCAGGGGATTGGGCATGAAGTTCTCAACGCTAAAATTAAAAAGTGTCGGCCAGATAATCGCAAAGCGCGAATTAGACCTTGCCGACGGTGGCAAGGTACAGATCACGATCGGGATGCCACAGGCATTTCCAGAGGGGGCCAGCTTTTATTGCCCTTATCAGATTGAGGGCTTGCGCATTCAGGGCGTCCGTTACGCAGGCGGAATTGACGCAGTGCAGGCGCTGCAACTCGCCATGAACTGCATTGCAACCGATCTATATACATCTGATGCGTTTAAAGCGGACCAGTTAAGGCACCTCGGGATGAGAAACCTGGGATTCCCCGCGCGAGACGTAATCGCCGACCTTGTTCCGCCTGAGAATGAGTGAGTTTAGACGTAACGCTTGTCGTAGACGCCGTCATAGCGGCGCCAGATGTCCCAGAAGCCGGGCGGGGTTTCGCCTTTGAGCTGCATCTCCAGCACATCCAGATGGCTGTGCCAGCCGCCCGAAACGCCCAGGGCATAGCCGCGGTCGGGCACCCTGGTGTGGGTCAGCGTCAGCCGCACCTTGTCGCCTTCCGGCCTGAGCACGAACTCCACTTCCGGCGTGTTCACCGGATGCTTGGTTTCGCCGAAGGTGTAGGCCAGGCGATGCGGCGGCTCATAGGCCAGGAGCGTGAAGGTGGAGGTGTGGCCGTTTTCGGCCGTCTCCTTCATCCTTTCCGGCGCCACCGACGGATGCGGCGAGTAGGTGTCGTGCTTCCAGTGCATGGTGAAGCGTGTCCCCACCTTTGTCGGCATGGCGCCGCTGGTGAACCACAGCCTGCGCTTGTCTTCCTCGACCAGGAAAGCGAACACCCGCTCGATCGGGCCGGGCAGCAGCCTTTCGAACACCACCGTCTGCGGGTTGACCAGTTTGCCGTAAGTATCCATCGCCATCACCTCGTGGTTTCGTTCTTCAGCGCCGCTTCCAGTGCGTCGAGCCTTGGGTTCCAGAAGGCGCGGATGCGGTCCACCCATTCGGCCAGCTCCGTCACGCCTTCCGGGTTCAGTTGATAGATGCGCTTCTGCTTCTGGGCGTGGACGAGAACCAGCTTCGCGGTCTTCAGGGTCTTGAGATGCTGGGAGACGGCGGGGGCGCTGAGTTCGAAGCGCCCGGCGATCTCGCCGGCGGAAAGGGCGCCGCCGGCCAGCATCTCGACGATGCGCTGGCGGGTCGGGTCTGCGAGGGCTGCGAGAGCGGTCATGGCTCTTTATTTCCACATCAACTTAATTAAGTCAATACGAAAATATATGGCCCGCCTTGCCGAGGCAGGGGCGGACGCCTAACTACCGGGTCCGCTTTTCTTCGCGCTTGTCTCCAGGGGCCTTATGTCCATTCCGCAGTCCGCAGGCGGCCCGATCGAGAGCCGCGACGACCTGGTTCGCCACCTGTCCAAAGGCTGCAAGCCGAAGGCGGACTGGCGCATCGGCACCGAGCACGAAAAATTCGTCTACGACCTCAAGACCCGCAAGCCGGTCGCCTATGACGGCGGCATCCGTCCGTTGCTGGAAGGCATGGCCCGCTTCGGCTGGCAGCCGGTCCGGGAAAGCGGGAACATCATCGGCCTCACCAAGGACGGCGCCTCGCTGTCGCTGGAGCCGGGCGGCCAGTTCGAGCTTTCCGGCGCGCCACTGAAGACGGTGCATGAGACCTGCGCCGAGGTGAACACGCATCTGGAGGAAACAAGGGAAGTGGCCAGCGAGATCGGTGCCGGCGTGCTCGGCTTCGGCTTCGCGCCCAACTGGACCCTGGCCGAGGTGCCGGTGATGCCCAAGGGCCGCTACAAGATCATGCGCGACTACATGCCGAAAGTCGGCGGCTACGGCCTGGACATGATGTTCCGCACCTGCACGGTGCAGGTGAATCTCGATTTCGCCTCCGAAGCCGACATGGTGAAGAAATTCCGCGTCGGCCTGGCGCTGCAGCCTGTAACAACGGCGCTGTTCGCCAATTCCCCGTTCCGCGAGGGCCGGCCGTCCGGCTTTCTCTCCTACCGCTCCCAGGTCTGGACCGACGTCGACAATGCCCGTTCCGGCATGCTGCCCTGGGTTTTCGACGAGGGCATGTCCTTCGAGCGCTATGTCGACTACGCCCTCGATGTCCCGATGTATTTCCTCTACCGCGACGGCCAGTACATCGACATGGCGGGCCAGAGTTTCCGCAAGTTCCTCGCCCGCGAAATTCCCGAGGTGGCGCACATCACGCCGATGATGAGCGACTGGGCCGATCATCTCACCACCATCTTCCCCGAAGTGCGGCTGAAGTCGTTCCTGGAAATGCGCGGCACCGATGGCGGGCTGTGGCGGCGCATCTGCGGCATGCCGGCGCTGTGGGTGGGGCTGCTTTATGACGATGTCGCGCTCGATGCCGCCTGGGACCTGGTCAAGGACTGGACGGCGGCGGAACGCCAGGCGATGCGCGATGCGGTGCCGCGCCAGGCCTTCCAGGCGCCGTTCCGCAAGGGCACGGTGCATGAGCTGGCGCACCGCATGCTGGAAATCTCGGCCGCGGGCCTGAAGCGCCGCGCCGCGCTTGACGCTGGCGGCATGAGCGAGGAGGGGTTCCTCGGCCCCCTGCGCGAACTGGTCAATCGCGGCTATACCCGCGCCGAGGAGATGCTGAAAAACTATTATGGCGTCTGGAACCGCGACCTGACGCCCTTGTTCACGGAATATAATTTCCTTTAGTTCGGCGAACCGTCACAATCGTCTCGCAGACTTGCCTTTCCATTCAGGGAGAACAGCCATGGCCGACAACTTCCTCGCCATTTTCACCGGCAACCGGGAGACGCCCCGCTTCAAGGCCTGGGTGGCGCTGCCGGAAGCCGAGCAGAAAGCGAAAATGCAGCAAGGCATCGCCGCCTGGCATGGCTGGATGGATCGCCACAAGGACGCGATCGCCTTCAATGGCGGCCCGCTGGGCAAGACCAAGAAGGTCTCGCCCGACGGCATCGCCGACATCAGCAACGCGCTCAGCGGCTTTGTCATCGTCAAGGCCGACAGCCATGAGGCGGCGGCCAGGCTGTTCGAGAACCATCCCCACTTCACCATTTTCCCCGGCGAAGGGGTCGAAGTGATGCCGGTGATGCCGATTCCCGGGGGTTGAATCAAAATTGTCATGGCCCGGCCTGCCCGGGCCATCCAGAATCTCAAGCTCCTGCGTTCGTGACTCTGGATGGTCCACGTAAAGTGGGCCATGACAGATAAGCTAAACCTTCGCTGACGGTATCCCGCCCAGCTTCACCGGCTCGCCGCTATAGAAACGGGTGCCGTTGTTGCGCATCCGCATCCAGTGCGGATATTGCGGCCGCTCGGCGCTGACTTCGTCCAGCGTCGCCATCTCTTCCGCCGTCAGGTTCAGGGTGATGGCTTCCAGATTGTCGTTCAGTTGTTCCATCGTCTTGGCGCCGATGATGGTGGAAGTGACGAAAGGCTTGGCCCGCACCCAGGCCAGCGCCACCCGCGCCACCGAGACGCCATGCGCTTTGGCGATCGGGCGCATCGCCACCACGATCCTGTCGGCCTTGTCCTTGTCCAGCGGCGGGAAGTCGAAGGCGGCGCGGCGCCCCGGCTCCTGCTTTGTCTCGTCACCGCCGGGCGTGTATTTGCCCGCAAGATAGCCGCCGGACAGCGGGCTCCACACCAGGCAGCCGATCTGCTGGTCGGCCATCAGCGGCACCAGTTCCTGTTCCAGGTCGCGCCCGGCAAGTGCGTAATAGGCCTGGTTGGTCTCGATCCGCGCCCAGCCATGCCGCTCGGCGATGCCGTTGGCCTTCATGATCCGCCAGGCTTCCCAGTTGGAGACGCCGACATAGCGGATCATGCGCTGGGAGACGAGATCGTCCAGCGCCCGCATGATTTCCTCCACCCCGGTGCCGATATCGGCCTGGTGGATCTGGTAGAGGTCGATATGGCCGGTCTGCAGCCGTTCCAGGCTGCGGCTGACGGCGTCCATGATGTGGCCGCGGCTGGCGCCGATATCGTTGGGGCCGGGGCCGATGCGGCCGAACACCTTGGTCGCCAGCACCACGTCGCTGCGCGCCACGCCCAGCTCCTTCAGCGCCTGGCCGGTCAGCTTCTCGGATTCGCCGATGGAATAGACATCGGCGGTGTCGATGAAGTTGATCTTCGCCTCCAGCGCCCGCCCGATCAGCGAAGTGGCCTCCTTCTGGCCCTGCCGGCCGATGACGCCGCCCAGGAAGCCCTCGCCGGAAAAGGTCATGGTGCCGAAGCAGAGTTCGGAGACCTGCAGCCCGGTATTGCCCAGCCGGTTGTATTTCATGGCGCGCTCCCTTTGCCGCCTTCCTAGCGCAGGGACGGTGTTCCCGCCTATCCACTCCCCGCGAAAATTATTTTCGGCTGGTCCGTCCGGCCCTTGCACGCAAAACCCCACCGCCGCTTATCCCCGCGCCGATGCCGCGGCCTATCATGGCCCCCGGATGAAGCAATGGCCCCCGGGGGAGGGGGTGGAAGGTTCTGGTGGTTCGAATGGAGTCGAATGTGAGGCCGGTAGCGGGACTTAGGCGCAAGCGCGGCGGACAGCCCGGCAACCGCAACCGCTGGAAGCATGGCCGCTACAGCACCGAAACGCGCCGGCGCGACAAGGCCCTGCGGGCCCTGATCCGGCATTGCCGGGAAACCATCGCGCTGGTCGCGCGCCTGCCGTCGATCCGCTCAGGCCTGACGCCGGAAAAGCGCGAATGACGTCACTTGCGGTCTTCGGGCAGCGGAATGAACTCCTGGTCGTCGCCGGGAATGATGCCGAAGGTCATGTCGCGCCATTCCTGCTTGGCGCGTTCGATGCGCTCGCGGTCGGAGGCGACGAAGTTCCACCAGATGTGGCGCTCGCCGTCCAGCCTGGCCCCGCCCAGCAGCATCACCCGGGCCGGACCATGGGCGAAGAGCGTCACTTCCTCGTCGGGGTAGAGCAGCATCATCGCGCCCGGCTTGCAGATTTCGGCGCCGTGAAGGTCCCCGCCGCTCTGCACCTCGCCCTCGATCACCAGGAAGGCGCGCTCTTCGTGCTCGGGAGCGATGGTCAGCCGTCCGCCCGGCGTGAAACGGGCATCGGCATAGAAGATGGGCGAGAAAGTCCGCACCGGCGCCGCCAGGCCGAAGGCGCTGCCGGCGATCAGGCGCAAGGTCACGCCGTTTTCCTCGCGCTCCGGCAGCTCGGCGGCGGCGACATGCTGGAAGCTGGGCAGGGTTTCCTCGTCCGCCCGCGGCAGGCCGACCCAGCTCTGGATGCCGTGCATGCGATGGCCGCCCGCGCGTGTCTGCGCGCCGGTGCGCTCGGAATGGACGATGCCGCGCCCGGCAGTCATCCAGTTGACGTCGCCGGGGCGGATTTCCTGCACCGAGCCCAGGCTGTCGCGATGGATCTGGGCGCCGTCGAAGAGATAGGTGATGGTGGCCAGCCCGATATGGGGATGCGGGCGCACATCGATGCCGCGGCCGGGCGGAAAATCCACCGGGCCGAAATAATCGAAGAAGACGAAGGGACCGACGCTGCGGCGCGTGCCTCCCGGCAGTATGCGGGTGACGGTGAAGCCGCCGCCCAGCTCATGGCTCTTGCCGTGGATCGGGATCATGCCCGCGACCCTAGCCAGGCCGGGCGGGGATTTCCACCGCGCCGCTTTACCGATAGGGTTCTGGTCAGACAATTGCCTGCGGGCCATGCCCGCCTGGTTCAGAGGGAGAATAGCATGATCCGCAAATCAGTCCTGGCGCTGCTGGCCGGCGCCGCCATCGCGATGCCCGGCGCCGCTTTCGCCGCCGATGACGCGCTGCAGATGATCTCGATCGATGTCGAAGGCGGCGGCGGCACCCTGTTTGTGACGCCGCATGGCAAGTCGGTGCTGATCGACAGCGGCAATCCCGACCGGGGCGAGCATCCCAATTCCGAGAGCATCGAGAAGGCCGCCCGCTCCTTTGGCCTCAAAAAGATCGATTATCTGATCACCACGCATTACCACAGCGATCATATCGGCGGACTGGAAGGCCTGCTCAAGCGCATTCCCATCGGCACCTTCATCGATCATGGCGAGAACCGCGAGATCCGCGGCACCCAGGGTCCGGGCGGCCTGATCGGGCCCGACTGGCGTACCATCCGCCCGGCGGGCGCACCCGCTTTCGGCGGCGGCCGTGGCCCTGGCGGTCCGGGCGGCCCTGGCGGACCCGGTGGCCGCGGCGGCCCCGCG
>CAZNGO010000059.1:0-8073 GCA_964572805.1 uncultured Rhizobium sp.
GCGCGAGGATCATGTCACCGCGGATGGGCTGGCCTACAGTTTCGTCACGTTGCAGCGAGTCTAGGCCGGCCTCCCCTTCGCGTGCGAAGGGCGGAGGGGTTAAAAAATCAGACCGGGGCCGTCAGCTCGAACTCGATCACCAGCCGCTGGCCGTCCCCTTCATAGCGGCGCTCGCCGCGCGGCTGCCAGCCGGGATGCAGCAGGATCATGCCCGATTGCGGCCGGATGATCTCGGCAAAGCCGGCGCTCAGGCCGCCGCTCAGGCCGCCGGGCATGCGAAAGGACAGCTGCGGCGCCACCATGGCGGGCAGCGGGCCGCGCGGATCCCCCAGCTCGCACTGGCCGCCCAGTTCCTCATCGTCCGACTTGGCGTAGCCGTCATCGGCGAAATAGACCCCGGCCCAGAAGGCGCCCGGCCGTGCCGTCATTTCCAGATGCTCGCCCTTGACGCGGGCGGCGGCGCGCGCGGCGATCTTCCATTCGGTCTTGATGCGGCCGCCGCTGCGCGAGGCCGTCAGGCTGTCGGCGAGGTCGGTCGCCACCGCCAGCAGGGTCTGGGCGTGATGATTGCCCCAGGCGCGGAAATCCTCCTTCGCATAGGCGCCCTGGCCGCGCGAGGCGACGTCCCGGGTCTGCGCCAGGATCAATGGCTTGAGCTCGCTGTTCATCTCCACCGCCACCGGCACGAAATGCACGCAAAGCGGCGTGGCGAACAGGCTGTGAATCTGCGGTTTGGTCGGCGGCATGGCGGCGCTATTCCAGCACGATTTTGGGGGCGGGACGCTGTGGCGATTCCAGCGCAGTCGCCACTTTTTTCGCGATCTCGAGGAAGGCGGCGGCTTCCTTTCCTTCCGGCTCCGTCACCATCACCGGCGTGCCGGCGTCGGACAATTCGCGGATTTTCGCCACCAGCGGGATTTCACCCAGGAACGGCATCGCCATCGCCCCGGCGGTGGCGCGGGCGCCGCCATGGCCGAAGATGGGGTGTTCGTGACCGCAATTTCCGCAGACGAACATGCTCATATTCTCGACCAGTCCCAGGATCGGCACCTGGACTTTCTGGAACATGGCGATGGCCTTTCTGGCGTCGATCAGGGCGATGTCCTGCGGCGTCGAGACGATCACCGCTCCGCTCAGCGGCGCGCGCTGGGTGATGGTGAGCTGGGCGTCGCCGGTGCCGGGCGGCATGTCCAGCACAAGAACATCGAGCGGCGCCCAGTTCACCTGCGTCAGGAACTGCATCAGCGCCGACTGCACCATCGGGCCGCGCCAGATCGCCGCGTCTTCCTCGCGCATGATGAAACCCAGCGACATGGTCTTGAGGCCGTATTTCTCGACCGGCAGGATGCGCTTGCCCTGGGCGGTTTCCGGCTTCTGCGTCACACCCAGCAGGCGCGGCAGGGAAGGGCCGTGGATATCGGCATCGAGCAGGCCGGTCTTCAGCCCCAGCTTCGCCAGCGCCAGGGCCAGATTGACCGCGACGGTGGATTTGCCGACGCCGCCCTTGCCGCTGGCCGCCGCGATGATGTGGCGGACGCCTTCGATCTGTTGCGGTCCGGTCGGGCGCGGTGGGGTTTCGGCGTGATGATGGCCGTGGCCGGCATGGCCGTCGCCATGGGCGGTCAGGACCGCCGTCACCGACAGCACGCCGGAAACGGCCCTGGCGGCGGCCTCGGCGGCGGCGCGCAGCGGTTCGGCGCTCCGCCCCTGGGCGGCCGGCACTTCCAGCACGAAGCCGATATTGGCCTTGCCGTTGGGCTCCGGGCGGACGACCAGGCCCTGCACCATGTCCTGCTGCACCACGCTGCGCCCGGAAACCGGGTCGATCACCTGGTCCAGCGCGCGCAGAATATCGTCTCGGGAAAGGGACATGGTCCGCCTTTTTCGGGCGCCCATATAGCGGCCTGGGGTTCCAAAACCAAGCGTTCGTGTAGCGCGAGCGTTACAGGAACGCTTGCCCCCGACTTGATCGGGGGGCCCATCAACCGGAACATGCGATTTCACTATTGGCCGGGCGGCAGGCCGCTTAAGGTGATGGGCGAATCCAGCCCTGTTTTCCCATGCGCGCCCCCTGCCTCCTGCTTGCTGCCCTGCTCGTTGCCGCCGTGCCGGCCGCCGTCTCCGTCGAAGCCCGGCCGGCGCCGGACAGCTTCGCCGACCTGACGGCCAGGCTGCTGCCCAGCGTGGTCAACATTTCCACTTCGCAGACCCTGAAGGCGCCGCCCAAGAACGCGTTGCCCGACATTCCGCCGGATTCGCCGCTCTCCGAACTGTTCAAGAACATGCTGGGACGGGGCGGCCGGCCCCAGCATGTCACCTCGCTGGGTTCCGGCTTCATCATCGATCCTTCCGGCTACATCGTCACCAACAACCATGTGATCGAGAATGGCGAGCAGATCACGGTGACCTTCAGCGACGACACCACCATGCCCGCCCGGCTGGTGGGCCGCGACGTCAAGACCGACCTGGCGCTGCTCAAGGTCGATCCCAGGAAGCCGCTGCCTTCCGCCAAATTCGGCGACAGCGACAAGGCCCGCATCGGCGACTGGGTGCTGGCGATCGGCGATCCCTTCGCCATCGGCACCACGGTGACGGCGGGCATCGTCTCGGCCCGCAACCGCAACATCAATGCCGGGCCCTATGACGATTTCATCCAGACCGACGCGCCCATCAACAAGGGCAATTCCGGCGGCCCGCTTTTCAACATGGACGGCGAGGTCATCGGCATCAATTCGGAGATTTTCTCGCCGTCCGGCGGCAGCGTCGGCCTCGGCTTCTCCATTCCCTCCAACCTGGCGCGCGACGTGGTGCAGCAGCTGCGCCAGTTCGGCAGCGCGCGGCGCGGCTGGATCGGCGCTTCGGTCCAGGCCGTCACCGACGAACTGGTGCAGGCCTTCAACCTGCCCTCCCGCCAGGGCGCGCTGGTGACCGGCGTCACCGGCGGCGGCCCGGCGGCCAAGGCTGGCCTGCAGAATGGCGACCTGATCACCAGCTTTGACGGAAAGACCATTGCCGACAATCGCGCCTTGCCGCGCATCGTCGCCGGCACGCCGATCGGCAAGACCGTCGGCATCGAAGTGCTGCGCAAGGGCCGCAAGGTGGCGAGCAAGCTGACAGTGGAGAAGCTGGCCGATGACGGCCCCGCCGACAAGGCGGCGAAGGCGCCGCCCGCGCCCAAGGCCCAGTCCAAACTGGCGCAGCTGGGCCTGGGCCTGGGGCCGCTGGATGACGCGGCGCGCGGCCGCTACAAGATCGGCGGCAATGTGAAGGGCGTGCTGGTTGCCAGCGTCGAGCCGGGCAGCGCCGCGGGCGACAAGAACATGCGCCCCGGCGACGTCATCGTGCAGGTGCAGGGCGCCGCGGTGAAGACCCCGGATGATGTCAGCAAGGCGATCGAGGCGGCGGCGAAATCGGGCAAGCCGGTGGCGCTGTTCCTGGTCAGCCGGGGCGGCGAAGTCACCTATGTCGGATTGCGGCTGAATTGATTTGATGAACCCCTCCGTCCGCCTCGCGGGCGCCCCCGCGCGCGAAGCGCGCAAGAAGGAGGGGCGCCCTGCCGGCGGACACCTCCCCCTTCGGATGCGCTTCGCGCATGAAGGGGAGGCGGGCCTCAGCCAGGCTGCACAATCTCCGCGTCGCTATAACCTTGCAGGTAAAGCAGCGCCGTCAGGTCGTTGTGCGCGATGGATGCGCCCGCCGCCTGGGCCACCACCGGCTTGGCATGATAGGCGACGCCCAGGCCCGCAGCTTGAATCATCGCCAGGTCGTTGGCGCCGTCGCCCACCGCCAGGGTCTGCGACAGTGTCAGGCCAAGCGCGCCGGCGGCGCTTTCCAGCGCCTCGCGCTTGGCCTCGCGGCCCAGCACCGGCTCGGCGACTTCGCCGGTGAGATGCGCGCCGTCGTCCAGCAGCCGGTTGCCGCGCTCGGCATCGAAGCCTGCCGCCTTCGCCACTTTGGCGGTGAAGAACTCGAAGCCGCCGCTGACCAGCATGGTGTGGGCGCCGTGGGCGCGCATTGTCGCGGTCAGGGCGCGTGCGCCGGGATTGAGCCGCACCCGCTCGTCATAGGTGCGCTGGAGGGCGGCGAGCGGCAGGCCCCTGAGCATGGCGACGCGCTCCTTCAGCGCAGGCGTGAAGGCGATTTCGCCCCGCATCGCCCGCTCGGTGATGGCGGCGATCCGCGGCTTCAGCCCCGCCAGGTCGGCCAGTTCGTCCAGGCATTCGACGCTGATGATGGTGGAATCCATGTCGGCCACCAGCAGCTGCTTGCGGCGGTCCGCGGCGGCGACGAGATTGATGTCCCAGGGCGCGTCGCCGGCCATCTGGCGTGCCGCGTCCAGGGCGGCGGCACCTTCCACCGGAACATCGAAGGCGAAGTCCGCGGCCAGCGTAACCGTCCTGCCGGTGGCGAGCGCGGCGAAATCCGCCGCCGCGGCGCCCTTGCCGATGACATTCAGGACAAACGAAGTCATGCTCACGCCAATGAAATTTGATGCCGTGCTTATTGCAGGCCCCACCGCCAGCGGCAAGTCGGCCGCGGCGCTGGCGCTGGCCGAAAAGATCGGCGGCGTCGTGATCAACGCCGATTCCATGCAGGTCTATGCGGAGGCGCCGGTGCTGACGGCGCAGCCGGATGCGGCGAGTCGCGCGCGCGCGCCGCATCTGCTCTACGGCCATGTTTCGGCGCGGGCGCTTTATTCGGTGGGCCGCTATGGCGAAGACGCCAGGGCGGCGCTGGCCGAGGCGCGGGCGGCGGCGCGCGTGCCGATCTTCGTCGGCGGCACCGGCATGTATTTCATGGCGCTGGAGGAAGGACTGGCGACCATTCCGCCGATACAAGCCGAGGTGCGTGATGCCGCCCGCGCGCTGCTGGTGCAAATCGGTGTCGAGGCGCTGCATGCAAGGCTGGCGGAACGCGATCCGCAAACGGCGGCGGGCCTGCGCCCGACCGATCCGCAGCGCACCCTGCGTGCCTGGGAAGTGCTGGAAGCGACCGGCCGTCCGTTGGCGGAATGGCAGCGCGCACCCGCCGAACCGGTTTTGAAAGACCTGCGGCTGGCGCGCCTGCTGCTCGATCCGCCGCGCGACGCCCTGCGCGCCGCCATCGCCGCGCGCTTCGAGACTATGGTGGAGGCCGGCGGTCTGGAGGAAGCGCGGGCACTGGAAGGCCTCGATCCGGCGCTGCCCGCCGCCAAGCTGCTGGGCCTGCGCCCGCTGCAGGCGCTGGCGCGGGGTGAGGTCAGCCGCGCGCAGGCCCTGGCCGAGGCGGTCACCGCCACAAGGCAATTCGCCAAGCGTCAGATGACCTGGTTCCGGGGGCGGATGGGCCATTATCGGCGGTACGATCCCCAAATTAGCAATATTATTGCTGAATTTGGCAAAATTAACGCATGAACTTGCTTGACGGGTCCGCGTTCTGTCCATAAATTACGCCGCAATGCACCATAGCCTGGTAGTTCCCCAACCGCCCTGCCGACGAGGCTTCTGAAGCTTCGATATCGGCATGGCGGGCATGAGCAGGGGGCGGCAACGCCCCTTCTTCTTTGGTGGTACTGGCAGGCCTGACGGATTCACGAGCGGGTTTGGACGATGAGCGAGACGAAGCAAAAGGCGCAGGCGGCGACCGAAACCATGACCGGGGCGCAGATGGTGATCCGCGCCCTCAAGGACCAGGGCGTCACCCACATCTTCGGCTATCCCGGCGGCGCGGTGCTGCCGATCTATGACGCGCTGTTCGAGGCCGAGGGCCTGGAGCATGTCCTGGTGCGTCATGAGCAGGGCGCGGCCCATGCCGCCGAAGGTTACGCCCGCTCCACCGGCAAGCCCGGCGTGCTGCTGGTCACCTCTGGCCCCGGCGCCACCAATGCCGTCACCGGCCTCACCGATGCGCTGATGGATTCGATCCCGATCGTGATGCTGTCGGGCCAGGTGCCGACGCATCTGATCGGCACCGACGCCTTCCAGGAATGCGACACGGTCGGCATCACCCGGCCCTGCACCAAGAACAACTGGCTGGTGAAGAATGTGGGCGACCTGTCGCGCACCATCCATGAGGCGTTCGAGATCGCCACCACCGGCCGCCCCGGTCCCGTGGTGGTGGATATCCCCAAGGACATCCAGTTCCAGAGCGGCACCTATGTCGGCCCCAGCGCCGTGCATCACCGCACCTACAAGCCGAAGACCGATCCCGACGCCGATGCGATCGCCCAGGCGGTGGCGCTGATGGCGGCGGCGAAAAAGCCGGTCTTCTATACCGGCGGCGGCATCATCAATTCGGGGCCGCAGGCTTCGCAGCTGCTGCGCGAGCTGGTCGATCTCACCGGCTTTCCCGTCACTTCGACCCTGATGGGTCTGGGCGCCTTTCCCGCCTCGCGGCCGGAATGGCTGGGCATGCTGGGCATGCACGGCACCTGGGAAGCCAATCATGCCATGCATGACTGCGACCTGATGATCTGCCTGGGCGCGCGCTTTGACGACCGCGTCACCGGCCGCATCGCCGCCTTTTCGCCGGGGTCGAAGAAGATCCATCTCGACATCGACCCGTCGCAGATCAACAAGGTGGTGCGCGTCGATCTCGGCATCGTCGCCGACGCCGGCAAGGCGATTGCCGCCCTGATCGCGGCCTGGAAAAGCGCGGGCGCGAAGAAGCCCGATATCTCCGAATGGTGGGCGCAGATCGCGCAGTGGCGGGCGCGCAAAAGCCTGGCCTACAAGCCGTCCGACACATTGATCAAGCCGCAATACGCCATTGACCGGCTCTATGAGCTGACGCGCGGCCGCGAGGTCTATGTCACCACCGAAGTCGGCCAGCACCAGATGTGGGCGGCGCAGCGCTTCCATTTCGAGCAGCCCAACCGCTGGATGACCAGCGGGGGGCTGGGCACCATGGGCTATGGCCTGCCGGCGGCGGTCGGCGTGCAGGTGGCCCATCCCGACGCGCTGGTGATCGACATTGCCGGCGAGGCCAGCGTGCAGATGACGATGCAGGAAATGAGCACCGCCATGCAGTACGACCTGCCGATCAAGATCTTCATCCTCAACAACGAATATATGGGCATGGTGCGCCAGTGGCAGGAATTGCTGCATGGCGGGCGCTATTCGCATTCCTATTCCGAGGCGCTGCCCGATTTCGTCAAGATGGCGGAAGCGTTCGGCTGCCTGGGCCTGCGCGCGAGCAAACCGTCGGAGGTCGATGGCGCCATCCTGGAAATGATCGACACCAGGCGTCCGGTGCTGTTCGACTGCCGCGTCGATCCGGCGGAGAATATCTTCCCGATGATCCCGTCGGGCGCGGCGCACAACGAGATGATCCTGGGCGATCTCGACGAGGCGGAAGTCTCCGAAGCCGGAAAGACGATGGTCTGATCCGATGCTGTACGAGAAGGATACCGGCACCACAATCCGCGAAAGCCACACCATCACGGTGCTGGTGGACAACGAGGCCGGCGTGCTGGCGCGCGTCATCGGCCTGTTCTCCGGCCGCGGCTACAATATCGAAAGCCTGACGGTGGCCGAGGTGAACCCGGCCGAGCACACCAGCCGCATCACCATCGTCACCAGTGGCACGCCGCAGGTGATCGAGCAGATCGAGGCCCAGCTCGCCCGCCTGATCCCGGTGCACAAGGTCACCAACTGGACCAGCCAGGAAGGCGGCATCGAGCGCGAGATGGCGCTGATCAAGGTGGCGGCGGGCGGCGAAAACGCCATGAAGGCGCTGCGCGTGGCCGACACCTTCCGCGCCCGCACGGTGGACACCAGCCAGGCCAGCTTTGTCTTCGAGATCACCGGCGCCCCGGCCAAGATCAACGCCTTCATCGAGGAGCTGCGGCCGCTGGGGCTGGTGGACATTTCGCGCACCGGCGTCGCCGCCATGAGCCGCGGGCCAGAGGCGATGTGATGGCAGTTCGGCGCGCCCTGCTTTCCTCCCCCGTTTACGGGGGAGGGGGACCGCGAAGCGGTGGAGGGGGGAGCAGCACTGCCACTGCCGCGGAATCGGGGGGGGGGGGGGGGGGGGGGGGGGGGGGGGGGGGCCCCCCCGCCCCCGGCAGGCCGGCGGGGGGGGCGGCGGGGGCGG
>CAZNGO010000060.1:0-2844 GCA_964572805.1 uncultured Rhizobium sp.
GGAGATGGTGATGCCGGGCGACAATATCAGCGTCGAGGTCGAACTGATCGTGCCGATCGCGATGGAAGAGAAGCTGCGCTTCGCCATCCGCGAAGGCGGCCGCACCGTCGGCGCCGGCGTCGTCGCCAAGATCTTGAAGTAACCGGACCGGGTATCGAAGGAACATCCTATGCAAAGCCAGAATATCCGCATCAGGCTGAAGGCCTTCGATCACCGGATCCTCGACAATTCGACGCGCGAGATCGTCAACACGGCCAAGCGCACCGGCGCCCAGGTCCGCGGTCCAATCCCGCTGCCGACGGGCATCGAGCGGTTTACCGTCAACCGCTCGGCCCATGTCGACAAGAAGAGCCGTGAACAGTTCGAGATCCGCACCCACAAGCGGCTGCTCGACATCATCGAGCCCACCCCGCAGACCGTCGATGCTCTGATGAAGCTCGACCTGGCTGCCGGCGTGGACGTCGAGATCAAGTTGTAAGGAGCGTTTCGTGCGCACAGGCGTCATTACGCAAAAGGTGGGCATGACCCGTCTGTTTCTCGCAGACGGCACCCATGTTCCCGTCACGGTCCTGAAGCTCGACGGCTGCGCCGTCGTGAGCGTCCGCACCCAGGAGAAGGACGGCTACACCGCCGTCCAGCTCGGCTCGGGCTTCGCCAAGGCCAAGAACACCAACAAGGCCGAACGCGGCCAGTTCGCCAAGGCCGAGATCGAGCCGCGCCGCAAGCTTGCGGAATTCCGGGTCGATGAGAAGAGCATGCTGGAAGTCGGCGATGCGCTGCAGGCCGATCACTTCGTCGCCGGCCAGAAGGTGGACGTCACCGGCGTCACCATTGGCCGCGGCTTCACCGGCGCCATGAAGCGCTGGAACTTCCGCGGTCTTGAAGCGTCGCACGGCGTCTCGATCAGCCACCGTTCGCTGGGCGGCACCGGCGGCCGCCAGGACCCCGGCAAGACCTTCAAGAACAAGAAGATGCACGGCCATTACGGCACCGACAACATCACCACCCAGAACCTGGAAGTGGCCAAGGTCGATGTCGAACGCGGCCTGATCATGGTGCGCGGCGCGGTGCCCGGCTCCAAGGGCGGCTGGGTGATGGTGCGCGACGCCATCAAGCGCCCGCACAAGGACACGCCCAAGCCCGCCTCCGTGAAGAAACGCGCCTCCGCGGCTGTAGCCGCGCCGGCGGTCGAGGCGCCTGCCTCCGAGCAGGCCGAGGGTTAAGCCATGAAGACCAAGATCCTCAATCTCGACAACAAGGCTTCCGGCGACGTGGAACTCAGCGACGCCATCTTCGGCCTGGAGCCCCGCCAGGACCTGATCCAGCGCGTGGTGGTGTGGCAACTCGCCAAGCGCCGCGCCGGCACGCATCAGGTGCTGACCCGCGGCGAGGTCAACCGCACCAAGAAGAAGCTCTACAAGCAGAAGGGCACCGGCCAGGCCCGTCACGGCGCCCGTTCGGCTCCGCTGTTCGTCGGCGGCGCCAAGGCGATGGGCCCGGTCAACCATTCCCATGAGTTCGACCTGCCCAAGAAGGTGAAGGCGCTGGGTCTCAAGCACGCGCTTTCGTCCAAGGCCAAGGCCGGTTCGATCGTCGTGCTGGACGAAGCCAAGTCCAAGGACATCAAGACCGGCGCCCTGGCCAGGCAGTTCGGCAAGCTGGGCCTCGGCAAGGCGCTGGTGGTGGACGGCGAGTTCGACAGGAACTTCCAGCTTTCCGCCCGCAACCTGGCCGACGTGGCGCTGCTGCCGGTCGCCGGCATCAACGTCTATGACATCATGAAGAGCGACAAGCTGGTGCTGACCACGGCCGCGCTCAAGGCGATTGAAGCGAGGCTGGCATGAGCACCAATTACGACGTCATCCTCTCGCCGGTCATCACCGAAAAGGCCACGCGCCTGACCGAGAACAACCAGGTGGTGTTCCGCGTGCCGCTCGACGCCACCAAGCCCGCCATCGCCAAGGCGGTGGCCGAGCTGTTCAAGGTCAAGGTCAAGGCGGTGAACACGGTGGTGGTCAAGGGCAAGCGCAAGCTCGCCCGCGGCCAGCGCTACACCCGTTCCGACATCAAGAAAGCGATCGTGACCCTGGAAGAGGGCCACCAGATCGACATCACCACGGGGCTCTAGGTCATGGCGCTGAAGAAATACAAGCCCTCCACTCCCGGCCAGCGGCAGCTGGTGCTGGTGGACAAGTCCGGCCTGCACAAGGGTGGCCCGGTCAAGTCGCTGACCGAGGGCAAGACCTCCAAGGGCGGCCGCAACAACACCGGCCGCGTCGTGGTGCGCTGGCAGGGCGGCGGCCACAAGCAGCGCTATCGCATGATCGATTTCAAGCGCAACCGCTTCAACGATCCGGCGACGGTCGAACGGCTGGAATATGATCCCAACCGCACCGCCTTCATCGCCCTGATCAAGTACAAGGACGGCGCGCAGTCCTACATCCTGGCGCCGCAGCGCCTGGCGGTCGGCGACGTCGTGGTCTCGGGCGACAAGGTGGACGTCAAGGTCGGCAACGCCATGCCGCTGGGCGCCATGCCGGTCGGCGCCATCGTCCACAATATCGAGATGAAGCCGGGCAAGGGCGGCCAGATCGCCCGTTCGGCCGGCGCCTTCGCCCAGTATCTCGGCCGCGACGGCAGCTATGCGCTGGTCCGCCTCAATTCGGCGGAAGTGCGCAAGATCCCGCTGACCTGCATGGCCACGGTCGGCGCGGTCTCCAATCCCGACCACATGAACGAGATCATCGGCAAGGCCGGCCGCAACGTCTGGAAGGGCAAGCGCCCCTCCGTCCGCGGCACCGCGATGAACCCGATCGACCACCCGCATGGCGGCGGCGAAGGCCG
>CAZNGO010000061.1:0-32273 GCA_964572805.1 uncultured Rhizobium sp.
CGCGCCCTGGCCGCAAGCCTGGCGCCGGATTTCCCCGCCACCTATCGCGGCGCCTACGCCGCCGCCGACGCCGCACGCGACCTGTCGGTGCTGACGGCGCTGGCCGGCCAGCCGCTCAAGGTGCGCGCCGCCGCCTGGCGCCGCCCGGACGACGAGGCCAACGCGCTGCGGCTCAAGCTCTATGTCCTGGGCGAGGTGCTGCCGCTATCGCAGACCCTGCCCATGTTCGAGAGTTGCGGCCTCACCGTCATCGCCGAGGAAGCCTTCCCGGTTTCCTTCCGCCAGGAGGATACGCGCCAGCACGGCATGGTGCTGGATTTCCTGATGACGCTCGACGCGCCCGCCGACCTGGAGCGCATCCGCCAGCCGCTGGAAGACGTGCTGCATGCCGTGCTCGCCGGCGCCGCCGAGAATGACGGCTTCAACCGCCTGGTCATCGCCGCCGACCTTTCCTGGCGCCAGGCCGTGATCCTGCGCGCCGCCGCCAAGTATCTGCGCCAGGCCGGCATCGCCTTCAGCCTCGCTTATATGCAGCAGGCCCTTGCCCGCAATCCCGACGTCGCGGCCCTGCTGGTGGAACTGTTCCTGGCCCGCACCGATCCGGCCCGCGCCGCCGCGCCCAGGGAAATCGAGCAGATCGAGAAGCGCATCGAGGCGGCGCTCAACGACGTCACCAGCCTGGACGATGACCGCATCATACGCCGGCTGCGCAATGTCATCCGCAACATCCTGCGCACCAACTACTTCCAGCCCGGCGCGGACGGCAATCCCAAGCCGGTGCTTTCCTTCAAGCTGGATTCGGCGAAGCTGGACGAATTGCCGGCGCCGCGCCCCTGGCGGGAGATCTTCGTCTATTCGCCCGAGGTCGAGGGCGTGCATCTGCGTTTCGGCCGCATCGCCCGCGGCGGGCTGCGCTGGAGCGACCGGCGCGAGGATTTCCGCACCGAGATCCTGGGCCTGGTGAAGGCGCAGCAGGTCAAGAACGCGGTGATCGTGCCGGTGGGCGCCAAGGGCGGCTTCTTCCCCAAGCAGATGCCGGCCAATCCGAGCCGCGACCAGTTCATGGCGGTGGGCGTTGCCGCCTACAAGACCTTCGTCAACGCCCTGCTCGACATCACCGACAATCTCGACGCCCATGGCAAGGTGGTGCCGCCGGCCAATGTGCTGCGCCCGGACGGCGACGATCCCTATCTGGTGGTGGCGGCCGACAAGGGCACCGCCACCTTCAGCGACATCGCCAATGCCATCGCCATCGAACACAATTTCTGGCTGGGCGACGCCTTCGCCAGCGGCGGCTCCAAGGGCTATGACCACAAGAAGATGGGCATCACCGCCCGCGGCGCCTGGGAAGCGGTCAAGCGCCATTTCCGCGAGATGGGCCGTGACATCCAGAACGAGGATTTCAGCGTCATCGGCGTCGGCGACATGTCGGGCGACGTTTTCGGCAACGGCATGCTGCTGTCGCGGCACATCCGCCTGGTGGCGGCCTTCGACCATCGCCACATCTTCCTTGATCCCAATGCCCCCACCGAGGAGGCCTTCAAGGAGCGCGAGCGGCTGTTCAACCTGCCGCGCTCGAGCTGGGACGACTACAACAAGGACCTGATCGGCCAGGGCGGCGGCGTTTTCGCCCGCACCCTCAAGGAGATTCCGCTCTCCGCCGAGGTCAAGGCGCTGATCGGCAGCGACAAGGACAGCCTGTCGCCGCCGGAACTGATCAACGCCCTGCTCAAGAGCAAAACCGACCTGCTCTGGTTCGGCGGCATCGGCACCTACATCAAGGCCGCGTCGCAGAGCCACCAGGATGCCGGCGACCGCGCCAATGACGCGGTGCGCGTCAATGGCGGCGAACTTCAGGCGCTGGTGGTGGGCGAAGGCGCCAATCTGGGCGTCACCCAGCTGGGCCGCATCGAGGCGGCGCGCGCCGGGGTCCGCATCGACACCGACGCGGTGGACAATTCCGCCGGCGTGGACACGTCCGACCATGAAGTGAATCTGAAGATCCTGCTTTCCGGGCCGGCGCGGCGCGGCGAACTTTCGGAGGCGCGGCGCGACGAATTGCTGGCCGCCATGACCGACGACGTGGCGCATCTGGTGCTGGCCGACAATTACGACCAGACCCTGGCCCTCTCGGTGGCGCAGTGGAACGGCTATCGCGATACCGACGCCGCCACGCGGCTCATCGCCGACCTGGAGGCGCGCGGGCGCCTCGACCGGGCGGTGGAGTTCCTGCCCTCCAACGCCGAACTGAGGAAGCTGGAGCATGACCAGCTCGGCCTCACCCGCCCCGAACTGGCGGTGCTGCTGGCCTATGCCAAGCTCGATCTCGACGCCGAGCTGCTGGAAAGCGACCTGCCCGCGGACCCGGCGCTGCAGGATCTGCTGCTCACCTATTTCCCGAAGGCCGCGATCGAAGCCTTCCCGCAGGAGGCCGACCGCCACCGCCTGAAGAAGGAGATCGTCTCCACCGTCCTCACCAACCGGCTGGTCAATCTCGCCGGGCCGTTCTTCGTGCAGCGGATGAAGGAATTGTCGGGCCGTTCCGCCGTCGAGGTGGCGCGGGCCTTTGTCATCGCCGACGCCGCCTTCGACCTGTCCGGCCTCAAGCAGCGCATCGACGCGCTGGACGGCAAGGTCAAGGCCGAAGACCAGATCGCCGCCTATGCCGCCATCGCCTGGCACCTGCAGCGGACGACGCCCTGGTTCCTCACCGCCAACCACCGCGACATCGCCACCGCCATCGCGCTCTATCGCGGCACGGTCAAGACCCTGCGCCCGCGCCTGGCGCCCTGCGCCGGCAATACCGGCCTGCCGGCGGAGGTCGCCCGCGAAGTGGCGCAGCTGCCGCTGCTGCTGCCCGCGCCCGACATCGCCCGCCTGGCCGGCGACGCCAACACCGACCCGGTCCGGGCCGCCACGCTGTACGACGCGGTCGGCGCCAGGCTGGGGCTGGAGCGGCTGCGCGGACTGGCCGGCAAGCTCAGGCTGCCCGAACATTGGGACCGGCTGGCGGTCCGCCGCCTGCTGGACGATTTGGCGGCGGCGCAGCGGGCCATCACCGCCCGGCTGCTGGGGTCCGGCCAGCCGGACGAGGAAGCCCTGGCCGGCTGGGCCCAGGAAAACCGCGAAGCCCTTGGCCGGATTGGGGATTTTTCGGCCGCCATCGAGGCTTCGGGCGAGCTTTCCGTCGCCAAGCTGATGCTGGTGGCCAGCCAGGTCCAGAACCTGGTCTGACCCTTCTCTTATAGAGTGGCCCGGCGCCGCAGTTCCCTGGACGGGAACTTTGTTGCCAGCCCTCCGCCGATGTGCCTGACTGCCTGAAATTACAGGCAGACCGGGGGGTCGGGGTGGCGGAAGAAACCGGTAGAGAGCCGGAATCCGGTGGCATGGGCGCGGGCGATCCGGCCGCCCTGGCGCTGGGACTCCATTCCGCCAGCCGCGCCAAGGCCGACGCCTTTCTCGACGACCAGCGCCGCATGCTGCATCTGCAGATGGAGGAGATGCGGGCGGAAGAACCCTACAAGCTCTCGCATTTCCGCCTGCGCCGCTTTTCCGGCTGGGCCAAGGCGGCGTTTGAGTTCTCCGCCGGCCTGCTGGCGCTGGCGCTGGTCGGCGGCCTTGGCGCCATGGTGTGGAGCGCCGCCCATGCCGATGGCCTGATCGTCGAAAGCTTCAAGGTGCCGCCGGAGCTGGCGGAGAAGGGCCTGACCGGCGACGTCGTCGCCACGCGGCTGCTCGACGAGCTGTCGGCGATGCAGGCGCAATCCACCTCGATCCGCGCCGCCGGCAGCTTCGCCAACAACTGGGGCGACGATCTCAAGGTGGCGATTCCGGAAACCGGCGTCTCGCTGGGCGAGGTCAACCGCTATCTGCGCGGCTGGCTGGGGCATGAGACCCACATTTCCGGCGAAGTGGTGAGGCAGGATGGCGGCGGCCTGGAGCTGACGGTGCGCGCCGGCAGCGAGGCCGCCGAAAGCGTCAGCGGCTCCGCAGGTGATTTCCACGGGTTGCTGCAGAAGGCGGCGACGGCGATCTATGCCCGCACCCAACCCTATCGCTATGTCAACATTCTGGCGGCGCAGGGCCGGGTGCAGGAAGAAGAAGCCCTGGCATTGGCGCGCACCAGGACCGGTCCCGCCGCCGAACGCGCCTGGGCATACAGCACCGTTGGCGCCACGCTTGCCTCACGCGGTCGCGTGGAGGAAGGCATTCGGGCCAGGCGTACCGCTATCGCGGTCAGTCCGGGTTTCAGCTATGGCTGGTATGACCTCGCGCGCAGCACCTTCAATCTCGAAGAAGCTCTGGCGGACTACAGGAAATCGCTGAGCCTGGTCGGACCGGGCACCGCCGATCTCCTGCCCGACACCCTGGTGCAACTGAAAAATTCCGCCGGCCAGGGCATTGCCGGCCTGCTGGGCGATTATGACGAACAGGTTCGGGCGCAGCTTGCCGTCTTCCCAATGATCGATCTTTCCGCCGACCCGGTGACGCAGATACGCCAGGCGCAATCGGCGACCGGGGGCGGTGTGGCGACGCCGATCACCGTGCACGCCGCATTGGCGCGGGCAAGGATCAATCGGCATGACTTTGGCGAAGCGCGGCGCTTTCTTGCCGAGGAACCGATTTATATCGCGGCGCTGAAGGGCAACAGCGTTGCCGCCGGCGATGTGCGCGGCCAGGCGCGCGTTGACAGGGCCGCATTCGATTTCCGCAATCTCGAACTGAGCCTGGCGATGGCGACAGGCGATTGGCCGCGCGTTCGCCAGCTTGCCCCCGCTCTGGAAGCGGAGGCGGGCCGGCTGGCCGGATTCTATCTCTCGCCCATCACGCCGGCGCGGACGCTGTGGCCCAGCCTTGCCTATGCCGAGGCGCAGCTGGGGAATTTCCCGGCGGCCCATGCCCGGATCGACCGAACCCCGGCGGACTGTCAGCCGTGCCTGCGGCGGCATGCCCAGATCGACGCGCTGGAGAAGAATTATGGCGGCGCCGATTTCTGGTTCGCCCGCGCCGTGGCGGCGGCGCCCTCCATTCCTTTCGCCTATGAGGAATGGGGCCGCTCGCTGCTGGACCGCGGCAAGCCGAATGACGCCATCACCCAGTTCATGCTGTCGAACAAGAAAGGCCCGCATTACGCCGACCCGCTGGAAGGCTGGGGCGAGGCGCTGATGGCGAAGAACCAGTCGCACCTGGCGGTGAAAAAATTCTCTGAAGCCGAGAAATACGCGCCCAACTGGGGCCGTCTCCAGCTGAAATGGGGCGAGGCCCTGACCTATGCCGGCAAGCCCGCCGAAGCGCGCGCCCATTTCGCCCGCGCCGCCACCCTCGACCTCACGCCCGCCGAAAAAGCCGAACTGGCGAGGGTGAACCATGGCTGAGGAAGCCGAAGGCCCTGCCGCCGCCACCCCCGGCGCCCATGCCGCCGCCGCGGTGGCGCTGGGCTTTGCCGCGCAGAATGAACGCACCGCCGCCGAGGCCGAACGCTATCTGCGCGAGCAGACCCGCCTGGCGCACCTCCAGATGGAGGAGATGAAGGTTGAGGAGCCCTACAAGCTCTCCCACTTCCGCCTGCGCCGCTTTTCCGGCTGGGCCAGGGCGGTGTTCGAATTCTCCGCCGGCCTGCTCGCTTTGGCGCTGGTCGGCGCCATCGCCATCATGGTGTGGAGCGCCGCCCAGGCCGACGGACTGATCGTCGAAAGCTTCGCCGTGCCGCCGGATCTGGCGGCGCGCGGGCTAACCGGCCAGGTCGTGGCCAGCCGGATGCTGGACAGGCTCAGCGACCTGCAGGCCGCCACCTCCTCGGTGCGCTCGGCCAGGTCCTATGCCAACAACTGGGGCGACGACCTCAAGGTCGAGATTCCGGAAACCGGGGTATCCCTCGGCGAGGCCTGGCGCTTCCTGCGCGGCTGGCTGGGGCACGAGACCCATATCCGCGGCGAAGTCTTCCGCACCGACAGCGGCATCGCGATGACGGCGCGCAGCGGCGGCGCCAGCAGCCCGACTTTTTCCGGCCCCGCCTCCGACCTGGATGCGCTGGTCGAAAAGGCCGCCGAGCATGTCTACAGCGTCACCCAGCCCTATCGCTATGCCTGGTTCCTGCGCACCCATGGCCATGCCGCCGAGGCAAAGGCGGTCTACCGGCAGCTCATCCAGGACAGCGATCCGGTCGAGCAGCACTGGGCCTGGCATGGGCTCGCCATCATCGCCAGCAGCAATGAAGGCAAATACCACCAGTCCCAGGCCTATGACCGCAAGGCGCTGGCGCTCTATGGCGCCGCGCCGGTGGCCTATTACACCCTGGCCCGCAGCGAGATGCTGATGGGCCAGGCCGAGGCGTCGCTTGCCCATGTGCAGCTCTCGGCGCGCATCGAGGCGCAGCGGACGGTGCCCGGCGTCAACGCCGATGCCGTGCCGGAAATGGTCACCACCAACAGGATATACATCAGTGAACTGACGGGCGACTTCACCCAGCTGGCAGCGCTGTCGCAGATCATGCCCCGCAATCATTCGGCCGCCCTCACGCTGCAAACCCAGGCGCGCGACCAGGTGCGGGCGCTGGCCCACCTGCATGACGGCGCCGCGGCGCGGGCGGCGTTTGCCGGGTTGCCGATGCCGGAGCCGGGCGCGGAGAACCCGACACTGGACGGCGCGGAAATCCAGGCGCGGCTGACCCTGCGCCTCGAGGCCGCGGCCGCGCTGGAAGACTGGCGCGCGATTGCGGCGTCGGAGGCCGGCTGGGAAAAGGCCTATGCCGCCGCCAATCCCGCCTTCGACGGCACGGAAATCTTTGCCGCCATCTATCATCCCCTGCTGGCGCGGGCGAAAGCGAAGCTGGGTGATTTCGCCGGCGCCCAAGCGGTGATCGGGCCGACGCCGGGCGATTGCTACGACTGCGTGCGCGCGCGCGCCCTGATCGCCAGCGAGGCCAGGCAATGGGGCCGGGCGGATTACTGGTTCACCCGCGCGGTGCATGACGCGCCGTCCATCCCCTTCGCCCATGAGGACTGGGGCCGCAGCCTGCTGGCGCGCGGGCGTGCCGATGACGCCATCGCGCAGTTCACGCTGGCGAAAAAGAAGGGCCCCCATTTCGCCGACGCGATGGAAGGCTGGGGCGAGGCGCTGATGGCGAAGAACCAGTCGCACCTGGCGCTGGCGAAATTCGCCGAGGCCGAAAAGTACGCGCCCAACTGGGGCCGGCTGCAGCTGAAATGGGCCGAGGCGCTCATCTACACCGGCAGGAAGGATGAAGCGGCAAAACACTTCGCCCGCGCCGCTGCGCTCGACCTCACCCCGTCCGAAAAAGCCGAACTGGCGAGGGTGAACCATGGCTGAGGAAAGCGAAAAGTCCGCAGGCCTGGAAAATCCCGCCCAGATCCTGGCGCTGGCCGGAGCCAGCCGCGACAAGGCCGACGCATATCTCGCGCTGCAGATGGAGGAGATGCGCCAGCGCGCGCCGTTCGAAATGTCGCATCTGCGCCTGCGCCGCTTTTCCGGCTGGGCCAAGGCGGCGTTCGAGTTTTCCGCCGGCCTGCTGGCGCTGGCGCTGGTCGGCGGCCTGTCGGCCATGGTGTGGAACGCCGCCCACAGCGAAGGCCTGATCGTCGACAGCTTCGCCGTGCCGCCCGAACTGGCGAGCCAGGGCCTGTCCGGCCAGGTGGTGGCGGGGCAGCTGATCGACCGGCTGACCGAATTCCATGCCGGCACCTATACGGCGCGCGCGCCCAAGAGCTTCAGCAACAACTGGGGCGACGACATCATGGTGGAGATTCCCGAAACCGGGGTTTCCATCGGCGAGGCCTATCGCTTCCTCAAGACCTGGCTGGGCCATGAAACCCATGTCAGCGGCGAGGTGTGGAAGAGCGGCGCGGGCCTTTCCATCGCCACGCGGGTCAGCAATGGCGGCGGCAGCAGCCGCTTCTCCGGCGCCGATCTTGATGCCCTGGTGCAGCAGACGGCGGAAGACATTTACCGCCGCACCCAGCCCTATCGCTACGCCAATTATCTTTCCCGCCATGGCCGAGGGGAAGAAGCAATCACCCTTTTCAAGACGCTGGCGGCGAGCGGAGCCCCGGTCGATCGCGGCTGGGCCCTGATAGGCTGGAGCAACCTGCTGGTGGACACCGACACCATCGATAATCGCCGGCGGATGCTTCAGGCCGCCGCGCAATATGGCGTCACGCTTGCCTATGTGAATCTTGCCAATATGGAAGGCCTCCTGGGACATACGGAACAGGCGGTGGCCATGGCGCGGGCGGGGCGCCGCCTGATGCAGAGCGATGCCAGCGTCGATCCGGCGCAGTCTGCCGGCAATCTGCGCCAGTTCGACGGCGTCATTGCCGGGGCGCTGGGTGACTATCAGGAAAGCGCGCAGGTGGTGGCGGAAACCATCGCCGCCAATCTCAGGGGCGGCACAGGCAATCCCACCATGGGGCTGGCGCGGGCGCGCATCCGCATCCATGACCTGGCCGGGGCGCGCGACGCCCTGGCCAACCCCGTTCCTTTCCTCAGCAGCAACGCCACCACCGACCAGTTGAATGAGCTCGAAGTTACGGCGAGCATGGCGATTGCCTTGAACGATTGGCCGGCGGCTTATGACGCCCAGCAGAAAGCCACCAGGGCGACACAGCCCCTTCCCGGCCGTGTCGTACTGCGGCGCACCAATAGCAGCGGCGATCCCCGCACCGCCCTGGTTGCCGCCCGTCTGGGAAAATTCTCCGAGGCCGAGGCGCTGGTCAGGCCGATGCCCGCCGACTGCTACCAGTGCCTGATCGCCCGCGGCCAGGTGGCGGCGCTTGAAGGCCGGAATGGGCGCGCCGATTTCTGGTTCGCCCGCGCCGTCGCCAGCAATCCCGCCATCCCGCTGGCCGAGCAGGAATGGGGCCAGGCGCTGCTCGGCCGCCGGCACTATGACCGCGCCATCGCGAAATTCGCCGCCGCGGTGAAGAAAGGCCCGCATTTCGCCGACGCGATGGAAGGCTGGGGGGAGGCGCTGATGGCGAAGAACCAATCGCACCTGGCGCTGGCGAAATTCGCCGAGGCGGAAAAGTACGCGCCCAACTGGGGAAGGCTGCAGCTGAAATGGGCCGAGGCGCTGGTTTACGCGGGCAAGAAAGACGAAGCCCGCGCCCATTTCGCCCGCGCCGCCACGCTCGATCTCACCCCATCCGAAAACGCCGAACTGGCGAAGGCGAGCGGGCATGTCTGAGGAAGCCGAAAACGCCGCCGAATCCGGCGGCGAGGCCGCCACCGCCACCGCGCTGGCCCTGGCCGGGGCATCGCGCGCCGAGGCCGACGCCTTTCTGCGCGACCAGCGCGAGCATCTGCAGGAGCAGATGAAGCAGATCGGCCTCAGGCTGTGGGAAATGCGGCTGGGCGTCTTGCTGCGCATCGCCACCGCCTTCACCGGCCTGGTGGTGGCGGCGGGGCTGGGTTTCCTGATCTGGAATGCGGCGGAGAGCAACGACCTGGTGATCGACAGTTTCCAGGTGCCGCCCGAGCTGGCGGCGCGCGGCCTGTCCGGCCCGGTGGTGGCGGCCAAGCTCTCGGACAAGGTCGCGGCAATGCAGGCGGCGACCAACTCGCAGCGCGCGCCCAAAAGCTATGCCAACGGCATTTCCGACGGCCTCAAGCTGGATATTCCCGAAACCGGCGTCTCGCTCTCCGAGCTTGACCGCTTCCTGCGCGAAAAGCTGGGCCATGATCTGCATATCGGCGGCGAACTGGTGCTGGCCGACAAGGGCGCCGTCGCCCTCACGGCCCGCATCGGCACCGATGGCAGCGCCACGGTGGCGGGCGCGCCGGGCGACATGGACAGCCTGCTGCAGAACCTGGCCGAACAGGTCTATCGCCTCACCCAGCCCTATCGTTATGCCGTCTGGCTGCAGCGGGAGAGAAACGGCAGCCATGTGGAAGAGGCCATCGCGGTCCTGAAGGAACTGGCGGCCGGCGGCCCCGCCAAGGAGCGCGCCTGGGCCTATAATGGCCTGGGGGCGAGCTTGGCCACCTACCAAAGCGCAAAGGTGGCCTTGGCGATGCACCGGCGCGGCCATGAGCTCGATCCCGAAAATTATCTTCTGGTCGCCAATATCGGCAACCTCGAGGGCAACTTCGGCCAGGCCGAAGCCAGCCTGCGCGATAATCAGACGGCGCTGGAACTGATCCTGGCTCATGGCCGGAATTATGGGCTTCCTGACCGGCTGGCGGGCCCGGAACATTCCTATCGCGCCGCCATATTCTTGGCGCGCGGCGCCCTGCTCGAGGCCGCGGACGAAGCCCGCAAGTCCATCGCCGTGTCGCCGGCCGGCGCCTATGCCAACCAGGGCATCGGCCAGTATGCCGAAACACTCGCTGCCCTGCATGAGCCCGGCGCCGCCCGCACCGCGCAGGCGGAAAATCCCATTTCGCCTTTGGCGCTCTCCAACTTCTTTCTCGGGAATTTTCATGCGCGCCTGTCGGTCGCGCTGGAAGCGCAGGACTGGACGGGTGTGCTGACCGCTGAACGCGACCTGCTCTCCCTGCAGGCGCGCTTTGCCGGCTGGGCCGAAATCAGGCCGACTTTTTTCGACCCGCTGATGGCCCTGGCGCTTGCGCATCTGGGGCGCTTTGCGGAAGCCGAGGCGCGGCTGAAGCCAACGGCCGGCGACTGCTATCCCTGCCTGATCGCGCGCGCCCAGGTGGCGGCGCTGCAAGGCCAGCCGGGCCGCGCCGATTACTGGTTCGCCCGCGCTGCCGCCATCGGCCCGTCGCTGCCTTACGCCCAAACCGAATGGGGCAAGGCGCTGCTGGCGCGTGGGCGCGCGGATGACGCCATCGCCCATTTCACCATCGCCGGCAAGATCGGTCCCCGCTTCGCCGATCCGATGGAAGGCTGGGGCGAGGCGCTGATGGCAAAGAACCAATCCCACCTGGCACTGAAGAAATTCGGCGCCGCGGAAAAGCTCGCCCCCAACTGGGGAAGGCTGCAGCTGAAATGGGGCGAGGCGCTGGTTTACACGGGCAAGCCCGCCGACGCCAAGGCGCATTTCTCCCGCGCCGCCGCCCTCGACCTCACCCCATCCGAAAAATCCGAACTGGCGAGAATGACCCATGGCTGACGACAAGTCCGCTTCCGAACAGGGACCGGCCGATCCCGTCGCCATCGGCATCGCCCTCAGCCGGCCCTCGGCGAGCGTGGACGAGGCGCTCACCGCCTATCTGCATGACCAGCGCCATCATCTGCACGAGCAGCTTCGCCAGATTCACCTCGACATCGCGGAAAAATGGCTCGGCATGCTGCTGCGGCTGGCGACCCTGGCGGTGGGGCTGGCGGTGGCGGGCGGCCTGGGCTTTCTCATCTGGCAGGCCAAACACAGCGACGGCCTGCGCGTCGAGCCCTTCAGCGTGCCGCCCGCCTTTATCGAGCGCGGCCTGACCGGCCAGGTGGTGGCATCGCGGGTGATCGACCGTCTCAGCGAACTGCAGTTGCAGACCAACACCGGCAGGCCCGCCCGCTCCTATTCCAACGCCTGGGGCGACAAGGCGATCAAGCTGGAGCTTCCTGAAGCCGGCATTTCGCTGGAAGAACTGGATAGCTGGCTGCGCGAGAAAGTCGGGCATGAAACCCCCCTCAGCGGCGAGGTGGTGCGCGGCGCGGCCGGCATCACCCTGACGGCGCGCACCGGCGAGGATGGCGCGGTCAGCGTCAGCGGCGCCGAGGCCGACATCGATGCGCTGACGGTCAGGCTGGCGGAAGAAATCTACCGCCTCACCCAGCCCTATCGCTACGCGATCTACCTGATGCGGCATGAGAACCGCCCCGCCGATGCGGCGCCGATCTTCAAGCAGCTGGCCTTGAACGGCACGCCCGATGACAAACGCTGGAGCTACAATATGTGGGCCCAGGCGGTGGAAAATTCCGAGCGCAACCAGGAACTGGGACTGGCCATGTACCGGCAGGCCCTTGACGCCGACCCCAACGCAACCGGCGTCTATTCCAATCTGACGGCGCGCTTGTATTTAATGGGCCGCTTCGAAGAGGCGTTCCAGGCGCAGAAGCAAAGCCAGGCCAAGCAGCTTGCCGGCATCACCATGACCGGCGCCCCGCCCACGGAAGATGCCAAGAAGGGGAACCAGGCCAATTTGAACAGCCTGGCCGGCGCCTTCCACGACGCGATCGCCCCCCATGCGCGGGATCTGCGGACCGGGCGGCCCGGATTTGGCCTGGACGCCCTGGTCTTCTACGCGATCCGCGACCAGCTGGGCGAACATGACCTGGCGGCAGCGCGCACCAGCCAGCAGGCTCTTTCGCCGGGATCGACTTCCCGCCAGTACGCCCTGCTGATCGCGCTGGCATCCGGCGATTGGCGGCAGGCGCTGGGTTTTGGCGAAGCCATGGCCGAGTATCTCAAGGAGGCGCCGAACGACATGCTGTTCGCGCGCGTGACCTATCTGCCGCCGCTGGCCCTGGCCCAGGCGCATCTGGGCGATTTTGCCGCCGCCGAAAAGACCATCGCGCTGGCGCCCGCCAACTGCCTGCCCTGCCTGATCGCCCGTGCCCAGGTCGCCGAACTGGCGGGCCAGCGCGGCCGCGCCGATTACTGGTTCGGCAAAGCCGCCGCGGCCAGCCCTTCCCTGCCCTTCGCTTTCGAGGCGGAAGGCCGCGCGCTGCTGGGGCGCGGCCAACCCGGCGAAGCCATCGCCCGCTTCGTCATCGCGGGCCAGAAGACGCCGCATTTCGCCGATGCGCTGGAAGGTTGGGGCGAGGCACTGATGGCGCAGAAGCAGCCGCAGGCGGCGCTGGCGAAATTCGCGGAAAGCGAGAAGTACGCGCCGAACTGGGGCCGCCTCCACCTGAAATATGGCCTGGCGCTGCTCGCCGCCGGCAAACCCGCCGACGCGAAGGACCATTTCGCCCGCGCCGCCGGCCTCGACCTCACGCCGGACGAAAAATCGGAACTCGCAAAGGTATCCCATGGCTGAACACGAAGCCGAACGCCTGGAAGGGCCGGAAAAGCGGGAGGAGAATCCCACCGCCATGTCGCTGGCGCTGACCGGCGCCAGCCGCGGCGAGGCCGACACTTTCCTGCAGCACCAGCGCCGCCTCAGCGACGAGCAGAACGACTATCTGCGCCAGACCATGCGGCCGACCATCTGGGGCCAGTGGCTGAGCGTCTTCCTGCGCGCGGCGACCTCGGTGGTTGGCGTAGCCTTCGCCGCCGGCATCGGCTGGATGGTGTGGGATGCGGCGCACAGCGAGGGCCTCTTGATCGAGCCCTTCAGCGTCCCGGCCGAACTGGCGGCGCGCGGCCTGAACGGCCAGGCCTTTTCCAGCATGCTGCTGGACAGGCTGACGACGCTGCAGACCCAGACCCAGTCCAACCGCCCGGCCAAGTCCTATGCCAACAACTGGGGCGACGACCTCAAGGTCGAGATTCCCGAAACCGGCGTCTCGCTGGGCGAGCTGCGCCGCTTCCTGCGCGACTGGCTGGGCCATGAAACCCACATCACCGGCGAAGTCTGGCAGGGCGCCAGGGGCCTGACCATCACGGCGCGCGCCAGCGGCGGCACCGGCGAGCCCGTCACCGGCGCGGAAGCCGATCTCGATGCGCTGATGCAGAAGGCGGCGCTGAACGTCTATCGCGACACCCAGCCCTATCGCTATGCCAACTATCTCGACCGCGACGACTACCATCCCGGCGTCACCGACATCGCCGCCGCCGAGGCGATTTATCGCCGCCTGGTCGCCGATTCCAACCCGGTGGAGCGCGGCTATGCCTGGAACGGGCTGGCCAACCTTTCCTGGACGGTGCGCCACGACGACGAGACCGCACTGGCCTATTACGGCCGGGCCGCGGCGGAATATTCGGCCTATGCCGGGGCCTATTACGGCACGGCCTATCTCGCCTCGATGCATTTCGGCCGCCAGGAAACCGCGCTGGCGGCGGGGCGGGGCTTTGCGCGCGCCTCGGCCGGCACCGCGGAACGCAATGGCTGGCTGGACATACTCCTTGGGGACTATGCCGCATGGCTGGCCATACAGCTGAGCCCCAACGAACAGGCGAGCTCCCGCAATCCCGGCCGTATCGTCCTGGGCTACGCCCTGCTGCATGACGGCGCTGGCATGCGCGCCGCGCTGCGCGACGCACCGCCCCAGGTCGCGCGCGGCAACGCCGTCCCGCTGCCCTGGATGCAATTCCAGGCCGACGTGGCGATGCAGGACTGGCCGGCAGCGATCGCCGCGGAGCCGGCGCTGGAGAAGTTTCTGCTGACGAACTTCCCCGGCTGGGATCACAAGGTCATTTTCACCAGCGCGCTCAGGCCCCGCCTGGCGCTGGCCAGGGCCATGACCGGCGACATCGCCGGGGCGGAGGCGCTGATCGCGCCCTCGCCCGCCGACTGTTATGACTGCCTGCGCTTTCGCGGCCAGATCGCGTCGCAGGCCAAGGCCTGGGGCCGCGCCGACTGGTGGTTCGCCCGCGCCGTGGCCGCAGCACCGTCCATTCCCTTCGCCCATGAGGATTGGGGCCGTTCGCTGCTGGCGCGTGGGCGCGCCGACGAAGCCATCGCGCAGTTCAGGCTGTCGAACAGAAAAGGCCCCCGCTTCGCCGACGCCATCGAAGGCTGGGGCGAGGCGCTGATGGCGAAGAACCGCTCGCACCTGGCGCTGGCGAAATTCGCGGAAAGCGAGAAATACGCCCCCAACTGGGGCCGGCTGCACCTCAAATGGGGCGAGGCGCTGACATATGCCGGCAAGAAAGACGAGGCACAAAAGCACTTCGCCCGCGCCGCCGCGCTCGATCTCACGCCATCCGAAAAAGCCGAACTGCAGAAATCCTTCCCCAACCGCACCTGAACCAGGAGCCCGCCATGACCATGGAAATAGCCCCCGGCAAGCCCAGGCCGCTGCTCACCGTCAACGCCAAGACCATCCTCTTCGCGCTGATCGGGCTGATGTATGTCTATGTCCTCTATAACGTCGAAGGCTTTCTCTTCAACACGGCCGATCCGGAATGGAAGCATATCGCGCCGTTCCAGTGGTGGCTCTTGCCGCACGGCCTGGCCGCCGCCTTCGCCCTCTTCCTGGGGCCGTTCCAGTTCTCCGAACGGCTGCGGCGCAAATACGTGATGGTGCACAAGACATTCGGCTATCTCTACATCGCCGGCTGCGCTGTCGGCGCGCCGCTGGGCCTCTACATCCAGTGGACCGAGGAGAAGATGGGCACCTACAGCCACGGCTTCACCATCGCCACCATGCTGGACGCCGGCATCTGGATGTTCGCCACCGCCATGGCGCTGGTGATGATCCGCAGCGGCCGGATGCAGCAGCACCGGGCCTGGATGATCCGCAGCTTCGCCTGCGCCCTGATCTTCCTGGAAGTGCGGGTCATCGGGGTGTTCTTCCAGCTGCCGGAATCGGCGATCGAGTATGTGGTCTGGGGCTGCGTCGCCGCCGCCTTCCCGCTCGCCGACCTGGTGCTGCAGATCGACGAAATCCGCCGCCAGAAATCCCGCACCGCCCGCGCCTGAAACGCCACCCCAGGAAGCAAAGATGGACATCCGCAAGCCCAGGCCCTTCCACAACTGGCGCGAATTCGTGAAAGAGGTCGGCACCATCGTGCTGGGCGTCGGCATCGCGCTGGCCGCCGAACAGGGGGTGGAGCGCTGGCGCGAGCACCGCCAATATCTGGCCGACCGCGAGGCGGTGCGCACCGAACTGGGGCTTCAGGTCGCCAACATGCAGCGGCGCACCCAGACCGCCAGCTGCGCCGTGCGCCGACTGGAGGAAGTCGGCGCGCTGCTGGACAAGGCCGAAGCGCACCAGCCTTTCACCCCGCCAAGCTGGATCGGGCGCCCGCAGGTCATGATCGTCCGCACCGCGTCGGAAAGCGACATCAGCCGCAGCACCCTGTTCCCCGCCAGCGAACAGCAGATCTACGGCCTGATCTATGCCTGGCTGCACACCATGAGCCAGTACCAGGACCAGGAACAGCTGGCCTGGTCGCGGCTGCTGCCGCTGGAAGGGCGCAGCAGCCTGACGCCGGAGATGATCGCCGACATGCGCGCCGCGATGGGCGAGGCCCGCATGGCCGGCGCCCGCCTCCGCCTCACTCTGGACTGGCTGACCATCTTTGCCCGGCGATACCTTCCCGCCGACCAGGCCAACGAATGGACCAGGCTGCATCCCCCGGCCTGGCCGATCTGCCTGCCCATGACCACGCCGCGCGCCGAAGGCGAGCGCATGATGTTCGAATATATCGAAACCTATAAGTGAGCGGCGAGAAAAGCAGAATGGACATCCGCAAGCCCAGGCCCTGGCACAATGGACGCGAATTCCTCAAGGAGCTCGGCACCATCGCGCTCGGCGTCGGCATCGCCCTGGCCGCCGAGCAGACGCTGGAATGGCTGCACTGGCGGGCGCAGGTTGCCGATGCCCGCGACGTCATCGCCAGCGAACTGACCAACAACATGGTCGGCGCCATCGCGCGGGTGCGCATCCGCAACTGCGCCGAGGCGCGGCTTGACGCGCTGTCGCTGATCCTGGACGAAGCGGCGAAAAAGGGCGCCCTGCCCCCGCTGGGCAATATCGGCGTGACGCCGCGCGCCACCTGGCCCAGCGGCGCCTGGGAAAGCGTGGTGGCCTCGCAGGCCGCGACCCATTTTCCCCGCCAGCTGCTGGCCGACATGGCCGGCGCCTACAAGCGGACGCAGCGGCTGGAGGAGTTCAGCGCCCAGGAGGTGCAATCCTGGAAGGCGCTTTATCCCATGGTCGGGCCGGGCCGCCGCCTCGATCCGCCGTCCGAGGCGCGGCTGCGCGAGGCCCTCAGCAGCGCCCGCATCGACAACAGCGTCATGGCCAGCCTGAGCCAGCAGCTGATCGACGTCGTCGGCAGGCTGCGTCTGCGCCTTGACCAGGACGAAAAGGCGCGCCTGGCCGCGGCGCTGAACCGGCCGCTGAGCCAGTACACGGTCTGCGCGCCGCCCGGTGCGGTCGCAGCCAGCTATGGCCAGGGCTACGCGAATACGCCAGAGGCGACATTTGAAGACTCCCTGAAGAACCTGCGTACCCGCCTGCAGGCGAAAGATGAGTGACCCCCCGGCATCCGAGGAAGCGAAAATGGACATCCACAAGCCGCACGCCGCCAAGAGCTGGAAGGAGTTCTTCATCGAGCTCGGCACCGTGGTGATCGGCATCCTGATCGCCCTGGCGCTGGAACAGGCGGTGGAAGCCGCCCATGACCGCAGCCGCGCGGCGCAGGCGCGCCAGACCATCGGCGCCGAGATCGCCTTCAACACCGGCCTGCTCGCCGCGCGCGCCACCATCGAGGCCTGCGTTTCGCGCCGGCTGGACGAGGTGGATGGACTGATCCGGGCGTCGATCGCCGGCGCGGCAATGCCCGACGCGATCTGGATCGGCCACCCGCCCTACTGGCCGATGCTGAGCAGCCAGTACAGCGCCGCCAGCCAGTCGGGCGTGGTCGCCCAGCTGCCCGCCGCCGAGCAGGCCGCCTATGCCAATGTCTATGCCGGCTTCATCGAATATACCGAAGCGGAAAAGAACGAGCAGGCCGCCTGGGCCGATCTGCGCGCCCTGGAGAACCATCCCATCGCCGGCCCGATCCTGGACTGGCAGCTGCGCAGCGCCCTGAAGAAGGCGCGTTCGGCCCGCTGGCTGACCGAGGTTTCCGCCCATGCGATCAAGCTTGGCGCCGACGGCCTTGGGATCAAGCCCAGCATCACCACCCGCTTCTCCCAGCAATCCACCTGCATCCCGCTGGCGACGCCGCGGGCGGAAGCGGAAAAGCTGGTGTCCAAGGGCCGCAACTCCGGCACCACCTATGACGAACCCTGACGAAACGCCGCCGCCCGAGGACGCGCAAATGGAAATCCACAAGCCAAAACCGTTTCACAACTGGCGCGAATTCACCAAGGAATATCTCATCATCGTGCTGGGCGTGATCACCGCGCTCCTGGGCGAGCAGGCAGTCGAGAATCTGCATGACCGCGCCCGGGCGACCGAGGCGCGCGCCAGCATCCGCGAGGAGATCGCCCGCAATCTCGGCTACATGAATGTGCGCGAGGCTTCCGAGGCCTGCATGGGCAAAAGGCTGGACGAGGTGGACGGGCTGATCGCGGCCTATGCCTCGGACCATGCGACGCCGGAGCCGCTCTGGATCGGCCAGCCGATCACCTTCATCATGCTGGACGGCAAATACAAGGCGGCGATCCAGTCCGGCGCGGTCAGCCTGTTCGATGACGGGGAACAGGCGGCCTATGCCAGCCTTTATGCCATGTTCGTCACCTATTGGGAGCAGTCGCAGAAGGAAATGAGCAACTGGGCCGATCTGCGCGCGCTGGAAAAGCGCCCGCCGCCCTCGCCCACACTGGACTGGCAGTTGCGCAGCGCCGTGCAGCAGGCGCGCCTTACCCGCTATGGCGTCACGCTCACCCGCCAGGTCGCGCTGCATGACGCGGCGGGCATGGGCGTGACGCCGGCCCTGTACGAAAATGCCGCGCAGCCGTCGGTCTGCATCCCCCTGCACACGCCGCGCGCGGTGGCGCTGAAAGCGGTCTCCTACGGCATCTACCACCCGCCCGTCCCGTGACCGATACCGCGCAAACGCCGCCCGAGGAAACCAAGATGGACATCCACAAGCCCAGGCCGTTCCACAACTGGCGCGAATTCTTCAAGGAATATGTGATCATCGTGCTGGGCGTCGCCACCGCGCTGGCCGGGGAACAGGCGGTGGAACACTGGCGCGAGCACCGGCAGTACCTGGAATCGCGCGAAGCGATGCGCTTTGAACTCGCCAGCAATATCGCGGCCTGGGTATACCGGCCCGTGGTCTCGGCCTGCGCGGCGGGCCGGATTGCCGAAATCTCCGCCCTGCTGGACAAGGCGGAAAAGCGCGAACCCTTCCTTGCGCCAAGCTGGGTCGGGGAAGCCTCCACCAACCGCTTCCGATTTTCCGCCGAGAACGAGGCGACCCGCAGCGGGTTGTTCTCGCCCTTGGAACAGCGCCAGTTCAGCACGCTCTATTCCTTCATGCATCAGATCGACCAGGAAATGGACCGCGACCGCCAGGCCTGGGGCCGGCTGCAGGCGCTGGAAGGCCGGAACAACCTGTCGCCCGAGATGATCGCGCAGATGCGCCTGGCGCTGGCCGAGGCGCGCTACCAGGACCGCCGCATCCAGCAACTGATGGGCCTGGTCAGGGCCAATGCCCCCCCGCTTTCCCTGCCGCGGGTCGCGCCCAATGCCTTGGCGAAGCCGGAAGCCTGGCCGCTGTGCCTGCCGATGGTCACGCCGCGCGACGAAGCCATCCGCCGCACCGCTTATCCCGGCGCGCAATGAGCGAACCCGCCCCGCCCGAGGAAACCAAGATGGACATCCACAAGCCCAGGCCGATCCGCAACTGGCGCGAGTTCGCCAAGGAATACGCCATCATCGTGCTGGGCGTCGTCACCGCGCTCGCCGCCGAGCAGGCGGTGGAATGGCTGCACTGGCAAAACGAGGTCAGGGCCGCGCGCACCGCGCTCACGGCCGAGTTCACCATCAACGACAGCTTCTTCACCCGGCGTCTCGACTATGCCCCCTGCGTTGACCGCCAGATCGCGGAGGCGCAGGCCATCATCGCCGACCTGCAGGCGAGGAAACCGCCGCGCCGTTTCACCACCTTTCACGCCAATGTCGGCTCCGCGCGCAGCGACAGCGAGTGGCAGTCCGAACGCGCGGCCCAGGCCCTGACGCATTTTCCCCGCCAGGAACTGGCGCTGATGGGGCGCTATTACGCCATGCTGCCCGACATGGAGGACTGGCTGCGCAAGGAAATCGCGGCGGGGCACGAATTGAGCATCCTGCAGGACCCGCCCGCCGGGCTGGACCTTGCCACCCTGATGCGGCTGAAGGTCAATTTGGCGACCGTCCAGTACACCGAACGGCTGATCGTTCTCAATGCGAAGCGCCAATTGCGGTTGAGCCGGCAGCTGGGGCACACCATCCCCGCCCCCGAACCGGAGCGGACCAGGGCCTTCTGCACCCTGAGCGACCAGGGCTGGACACAATATATCGAAGCGCACGAGCCGCGCGACACGCCGTAACCGGCGCCGCCCGTCCAGCCAAATCCTGTCGCCGCATCAGGCCTTCGATTTCAGAAAGTCCTCGACCAGCCCGGCCACGAATTTCTCGAAATCGCGGCCGCTTTCCGGCGCGCCCATGCCGGCACGCAGGCGCTGTCCCATCAGCGCGTCGCCCAGCGCCGCCGCCGCCACCAGGTTCAGCAGATTGCGGCTGTCGGCGATGCCGGGTTCATGGCCGGGACGGGCGAAGTTGCGGCGCATCGCCTGCATCGCCTCCAGCACCTCGGCCAGCAGCGGCGACGGCGCCGGCGCCGGCATCGCGCCGGCCTGGATCAGCCAGACCGTGCGCGCCGCCACCCCGTCCCGATAGGCGGCGAAAACCTGGGCGATGCCGTCGCCATCGCTCTTGCCCATGCGGCCCAGCAGCGAGCGGGTGAGTTCTTCGGCAGCCCGCACATTCAGCGCCCGGATCAGGCCTTCGCGGCTGCCGAAATGATGCAGGATGGTGGGATGGGAGACGCCCGCCGCGCGGGCGACGTCCTGCAGCCGCAGCGCCGCCGGGCCGCCGCCAATCTTTTCCGCTGCATCCAGTATCAGGCGCCGGGCTTCTTGCGGCGACCGGCGGACGCGTTTTTCCTGCTTCGCCAAGGCCTTACCTCTATATTGACAATATTGTAGATAGTTGTGATAACAATCCTGTCAATAGAGGTTTCCCATGAACGCCACCGTCCCCGCAATCGACACGCGCCTGCGTCCGCTCACCGCGCTGCGCGCCTTGCGCGCGCTGCTGCACGATCCGGAAGACACGCGGCAGATCTTCATCATCTTCCGCGCCCTGCGCGGCCGCTCCGGATTGCGCGTCTACGAACGCTTTGCCGCGACGCCGGCCGGGCAGCGTGTCCTTGCGGAAAAGCGCGATCTGCTGCCGCGCCTTGAAGATCACGCGGCGCTTGCCGCCATGCCCGACGGCAGCGTCGGGCGCGCCTATCTTGCCTTCATGGAAGAAGAACAGCTTTCCGCCCAGGGCCTGGTGGCGATGTCGTCCCGGGCCGAACCCGAAAGCGTGCCGCCGGACATGGAGCGCTTCCGCAACCGCATGCGCGACGCCCATGACCTCACCCACATCCTCACCGGCTATGGCCGCGATCCGCTGGGCGAACTCTGCCTGCTGGCCTTCATGAACCGGCATTCCAAACAGCTCGGCCAGTTGCTGATCGTGCTGATGAGCCTGAGGCGGGTGCCGCGCGCGGGCCGCCGCGCCATCTGGCAGGCCTGGCGCCAGGGCAAGGCGGCGCGCTGGTTTCCCGGGCTGGACTACGAGGCGCTGCTCGCCCGGCCGCTCGACGATGTCCGCCGCGAGCTGAACGTGCCGGCGCCGACGCGCTACCGGGCGCTCCTGGCATGAACGATATTCTGCGCGCCGGGCGCGGCCTGGCGCTCGATTTCGCCTCGACCTTGATGTTCATGGCGGTCATGGCGCTGGGCGGCGGCCTGACGCTGGCGGTGGCACTGGCCGTGGTGCTGGCGTTGGGGCAGATCGGCTGGGAGCTGTGGCGGGGAAGAAAGATCGACGCGCTGCAATGGGCCAGCCTCTGCATCGTCCTTGTCAGCGGCGGCGCGGCGCTTTTGACGCGCGATCCGCGCTTCGTCATGGCCAAGCCCACCCTGATTTACGCATTGGTCGGCGCGGCGATGCTGCAGCGCGGCTGGATGATGCGCTACATGGGCGATGACGCCATGACCCATGTACCCGACCTGGCCATTGCATTCGGCTATGTCTGGGCCGGGCTGATGTTCGCTTCCGCAATCCTCAATCTGGCGCTGGCTTTCACCCTCGGCATCGCGGCCTGGGGCGCGGCGATTTCCTTCTGGGGCATCGTCAGCAAGCTGGCCTTGTGCCTGGCGCAGATCGCAGTGATGAAAAGCGTGGGCCGGCGCCGCTACCGCGCGGCGCAAAGCCTGGCGTTGCCGCCAGCGGCCTGATCCTTTCGGCAAGATTACAACTTATCCCCGCAGCCTTGGCGCGCGGTAGAATGCGCGGATGAAAACGCCCGCGCCGCGCCGCAATCTTGCCCCTATCCCCGCCTTGTCCCCCACCGCGCCTTCCGGGGGAGGGAGGGGGGGTGGACGAAAAGGGCAAAACGAATGGCGCGCAAGCGCCTGTTCGGCCACGCATTCGCAAAAGGGGCGGTCAGCCCGGCAACCGCAATGCGGCAAGGCCTGTCCCACCGCTATCCACCATCCGGCGCCAGGTGCGAGAGCTGATAAAGCGCATTCGGGCCGCCATCGCCGCCTCGGATCGGGCACTGGAAGATGCTAGAAGGTCGGCAAAAGAACATCCGGGGGGATCGTCGCCATGAACAGGAAAGCCGTCATCGGCCTTGCGGCCGCCGCCATCCTTGCGCCGCACCTCGCCGAAGCCAAAGTCACGCGGCTGGTGATCGAAAGCCGTGGCCCTGCCTTTGGCGGCGCCTCGTTCGGCACCGCCGGGCAGTATGAAATCCTCACCGGCCACGCCATCGGCGAGATCGATCCCAGGGACCGGCGCAACGCCATCATCACCGACATCAAGCTGGCGCCGAAGAATGCGCGCGGCAAGGTGGAATACACCGCCACCTTCCAGCTGGTGAAGCCGCTGGACATGGGCAAATCCAGCCACCTGATGTGGCATGACGTGCCCAATCGCGGCGGGCGCATCACCATCGTCGCCGCCGAGCGCAACAGCGGCGATATCGGCCTTTCCAGCGGCTGGCAGGGCGATGCCGTCGGCGGCACCGTGCCGGGGCCGGGGCGCGAGACCGTCACCGTGCCGGTGGCGCATCAGGCGAACGGCGCCACCATCACCGGCCCGCTGCTGGCGCGCATCTTCAACGTCAGCGGCCCGAACTCGCAGCCGCTGCTGACCTATTCCAATCCTGTGCCCTACAAGCCCGCGACGCTGGACACCCGCAAGGCGAAGTTGACCACCCACGCCTCGGAAACCATTGACGGCAAGATCGGCAAGACCGCAACCATCCCCGCCGCCGACTGGGCCTGGGCGAAATGCGACGCCGCCCATCCCTTCCCCGGCACGCCCGACCCGACGCAGATCTGTTTGCGCCATGGCTTTGATCCCGCCCTGCTCTACCAGGTCGTGTTCACGGCCAAGGACCCCTATGTGCTGGGGATCGGCTTCGCCGCCTTCCGCGACATGGCCGATTTCTTCCGCTACGCCCAGGCCGATGATGCCGGCACGCCCAATCCGATTGCCGGCCAGGTGCAATGGGTAATCGGCCGCGGCGTCTCGCAATCGGGCAATTTCCTGCGCCAGTATCTGCATCTGGGCTTCAACGAGGATGAAAGCGGCCGCCGGGTCGAAGACGGCACCTGGCCGATCATCGCCGGACGGCGCATCACACTTAATATACGGTTCGGCCAGCCCGACGGCATTCTCTGGCTCTACCAGCCGGGCAGCGAGGGGCCGCAATGGTGGGCGCCCGCCGCCGATCCGGTGCGCGGCCTGCCTTCCGCCGGCATTCTCGACCGCTGCACCAGAACCAGTACCTGCCCCAGGATCATCGAGCATTTCGGCGCCGCCGAAGTCTGGGGCCTGAAGCTGACGCCGGAATGGGTCGGCACCGCCGCCGACCGCGACCTGCCCCTGCCCGACACGGTGCGGCGCTATTACATCGCCAGCACCCAGCATGGCGGCGGACGCGGCGGCTTCAGCACCGATCTGCAGCCGGCGCCGGCCTGCCCCGGCGCCAATACCGGGCATGGCCTCTTCGCCGCCAATCCGATGCCGCAGGCCGAAACCCTCAACGCCATCCGCGCCCATTTCCGCGACTGGGTGATGAAGGACATTGCGCCGCCGCCCAGCCGCTATCCCCGCCTGGCCGACGGCAACCTGGTCGATGCCGACAAGGCGGCGATGGGCTTTCCCGCCATTCCCGGCGTGCCGGCGGGCGCCCCGACCGGCCTGGTCAATCCCATGCTGGACTATGATTACGGCCCCGGCTTCAACCGCCTGGATTCCTCGGGCGTGATTTCAAAACTGCCGCCCGCCATCAGGCATGTGGTGAAGATGAAGGTGCCGCGCACCGATGCCGACGGCAACGAGGTCGGCGGCGTGCCGGTGGCGCTGCTGGGGGCGCCGCTGGGCACCTATACCGGCTGGAATCCTGCTCCTCAGGGCTTCTTCAAGGGCATGGAATGCAGCTATGCCGGCGGCTTCATCCCGTTTGCGAAAACCCGGGCGGAACGGATGGCCAGCGGCGATCCGCGCCTGTCGCTGCAGGAACGCTATGGCGATCACGCCGGCTATGTGCGGGCCGTGGCGAAAGCGGTGGACGACGCGAAGGCGCAGGGCTTTTTGCTGGACGAGGATGCCAAGGCGCTGGTGGCGCAGGCCGAGGCCGGCAATGTGCTGAAATAGGCTAGCGCACCAGGTTGACGTGGTGCGGCGGCTCGGCGGTTTGCTCGGAGCGGCCGACAAACTCGATGCCGACGCCATGCTCGTGATGGCGGGCAATGCGGCCGGCGATCTGGGCGATCAGCACGAATTCACCGATCGGCGGCTTGACGTCGGTCTTGAGCGAAACGCCGCCGACCGAAATGTCCATCACCTCGCAACTCACGATCTGGCCGTCGGCGCGGGTGAATTTGGCGAAGCCCTTCTGGCTGGAGCGTTCGTGGCGGCGCAGCACGCTGTCATCCACCAGGGCCTTGTTGAGAAAGAGCGTGAGCTGCTCTGCGGTGCGCTCGCGCTTGGAGGGGGTGCAATGGAAGGCGACGCCGAAGGGCGTGACGCCGCCCGGACGGGCGACCACGCCCTCGAAGCGGCCGAAGCCATCGACATAGACCACCACGGCAGCGCCGGACTCGGGCGCCAGTTCGCAGCGGATGGCGGCCCCACCCGGCGACAGGTCCAGAATGGTGCAGCGGGCCTCGCGGCCGTCGGCCGGAATGAACAGCCGCCCGGGCAGATCGACGCGCACGCGCCGGAAACGGCGGCGCTCGGCCTTCGCACGCGCGATGACCGGTTCTGCGTCTTTCATGGCAAACGCCAGGCCCTGCAAGGCTGGCTCCCTGGGAAGATCCAGGGTTTTGTACGCCTTTAGCGTCAACAGGAGGTTACCGCAGCGCAATCGCCGTCAAGCTCTTGGGCTGATTGGGCCGGATTCCGGCGTTTTTACGACCGCAGACCCCGGCATTTGCCATTTCGGCACTTCCGGGCCCTTCGGGCCTTTTTCGGGCCTTTTTGACGCGCTATAGGAGATTGCTAACCAAGCGGCGGGGCCGGCGTCCCGACGCGCCCGTGGGGGATTTTCATCATGCGTTTCACCGCTTCACGCCTTGCCCTGTTTGCTGTGCTGGGCAGCGCCTTGGCCCTTTCCGCCTGTTCGGACATTTTCGGCAGCGGCGAAGAGGCCCCTGGCACCGGCTCACCCTTCACGCAAGGGCTGGCCACGGCTTACACTGACCTGGCCAACCAGGCCGAAGCCCTGCCGGACGAGGACAGCGGCATTTTCTCCACCCTGACCCTCGGCCTGTTCGACAGCGAAGCGCCGAAGGACATGCTGAAGCGTGCCTTCACCGCCAAGGCCGATCTGGCCAATGGGGGTGAAGAGCCGGCGATCGAAGCCCCTCCCAATCCAGCGGCCGCGCCGGCGCATGACCGTCTGGTCGCCGCCCTGAACGTCGGCAAGGACAAATTCCCCGAGCAGGCCGCCCGCGCCCAATCCGACTATGATTGCTGGGTTCTGTTCGGGATGGTACCGGCCGCCGCCGCCAACGCCGCCACCTGCAAGAGCCAGCTCGACACCTCGCTGCCGCAGCTGGAAGTGGCGATCCGCCCGGCATCCGCACCCATCATGCCGGCACCCGCGCCGGTGATTGCGCCGCCGCCCGCCCCGGTAACTACGGCGCCCGTGGCCCCGATTGCGGCCCCGGTTACACCGCCGTCGCCGGCCACCAGCAACTTTACGGTCTATTTCGACTTCGACTCCTGGACGCTGACCGCAGAGGATCTGGCGGTGCTGACCAACGTCATCAACACCGCCCGCTCCGGCGGTCAGAGCCACATCACCGTGGTCGGCCATACCGATACCTCCGGCTCATCCGACTACAATCAGAAGCTTTCGGTGCGCCGGGCCAATGTGGTGGTCGAGGCCCTGGTTGACATGGGGGCCCGCCGTGCCGCCATTCAGGCTTCGGGCGTCGGCGAGACCGATCTGGCGGTCCAGACCGGCGACAACGTCAAGGAAGCCAAGAACCGCCGCACGGTTGTCGATCTGAAGCCGTAATACACCGGTTACATTAAAATGACGGACAGGCGCCGAAAGGCGCCTGTTTCGTTTGGCACGCTATCATTGCGGCAACCATCGGAATAAGGTCGCGTTATGATGAAGATGGCCCCGCGCGCCGCGCTGCTTGCTGTATTGCTGGTCGGCGGTTCCGCCACGGCCCAGGTGGGGCGCAATTTCGACGTTACGCCGCTGAATTTCGATCTCTGGTGCCAGGAGACGGCCCATATCGCGCCTGACCGCTGCGACAAGCGTCTTCCCGAGGACGATGCTGCGTTCGAGGCCTATCGCTCCAAGATCGACGCCTATGAGATCGAATATCTGAAACAGAAAAACCGGGACGCGCGGATCGAGATCGACATCCTGCACAATGATCCCACCGACCGCTCCGCCACCCGTGCGCTGCAGGCCCAGAGCCAGCAGGGTAACACCACGCCCGTGCGCAACGACGCCGTGCCGTAAGGCTCAGGCCGCCAAGACTTCAGGCGATGAGATCGTCGGGATTGACGGCGCGCCACTGGCGCACCGCATCCAGCATGGATTGCAGCAGGTCGCCGGCGCCGAAATTCAGGAAAGCGGGCCTGTCCTGTGACACCACCAGCTTGAGGTAGGGCGCCTTGGGATGGGCGCGCAGGAATTGCGAAGGCGGGGGCGGGGGCGGGGGCGGCTCGTCGCGGTCATATTGCGGGAGCGGCTCGCCCTCCTCGATCAGCTCGGAGGACACCAGGCGCTCATAGGCGATGGCGCGTCCCAGCAGCGGCGTGGGGTCGGACAGCATCTGCACCAGGCCGAAGAAGCGGGTCGGCTCCTCGCTGTTGAAGCTGACCGGGGTCAACGTGGTTTCAAGCTCAACCATGCCATTGTCGGCGGTGGCGGCGACAGAGTTAATGCAGACCGGCTGGCGCAGCCGGAGCGCCTGACGCAGCAGCGGCGACAGTGACAGGCCCGACTGGGCCTCCCAATGGGCGAGAAATCCGGTGCCCTTTAATTCAAAGCCGAAACGTTCGCACAAGGCTGTGCCGGCAAGGCGGTAAACGGGACGGCCGGGATTTTCGCAATCCAGGATGAAGGTATAGGACAGCAAGCGCTTGATGGCGCGCGGATCGATGTCGGTCTGGTCGGGTACATCCCGGCCTTTGCGCAGACGGCTCCAATAGCCCACCAGCAAGTGCGAATTCTTGTGTTTCATAGCCCCGTGCTTCCTTGTGCGCAGGGCCGCGCTGCTCCGTATTCGAACGCCGCGCGGCGCCATCGCGGGGAACTCAGCAGAAGCCGTGCCATGGACGGCGCTGGAAGGCCGAAAAGGATACTTCTGGTTAACCCAGATCGTTAACGGCGCTCTCACGCCTCCTGCTTCAGGATAAGGGCGCAGGGATGCGGGCGGATACGGGGTAAAGCCGCGCCATAAACCCTGTCGCACCACCTCCCCCAAGTGGTGCGCGCGTCAACCTTTGTAACGTCCCGCCCCTTTGGAACCACCCTGTTCCAAAACGGGACACTTGTCCCATCGGCCACCATGCAGGTGGCACGGTTTGTGAAATGGACCCTGTGTCCATTCATGCCCGGATGGTCAGGAGCAGTTTTGTAATGTCGCTTAAGCGCCTGATGTTGCTGACGTCTTCGCTGGCCACGGCCGGCGTTGCCGTCGCTCCGTTGGCGGCCCAGGCCGGCGGCATGACCCATGGAGATACATGGGGCAAGGCATTGGGCAGCGCCTCTGGCGCTAACTCCTTGGATTGCCAGCTTGATTTGCCGCAGCTGCAGCACCCCCAAACCGTCAATCCGGTCGGCCCGGTCGGCCCGGTGGCGGTCCCCCAGGTCGGCAATAATTTCGGCACCCGCAGTTCCAGCGGTTTCACGCCGGCCCGCCCGCAGACCCTGCAGGGTCCCCTCTCCAACCCCCAGGCCGGCGATGCCGCGCGCCCCGGCATCTTCGGCGGCGGCCTCAACGTGCAGCGTCCGAACGGCGTTAACGTTCCGACCGGCGGCAACAGTGGTCCCGTCAACGCCTATCGGCCCAACAGCAGCAGCCTGAATGTGGTGCGCCCCAATGCCGTTGACGGCGCCGGCGGCCCGCGCAGCCTCAACGTCGTCCGTCCCGGTCAGGATGGCGCCGCCCCGGCGGACATCCGCAATTCCCAGCAGCCGCGCAGCGCGATCGTCCCCTCGCGGCCGGTTCAGTTCAATCACGGCCTGGACGTCAACAACATCGATGCCGCCCGCGGCACTGTCCCTGTCAACAAGCCGGTGGGCCTCAACCTTGGCCTGCGCAACAGCTATGACGCCGCTTCCGCCGCCCGGCCCGCCGGCACGGAGAACATGGCTCCCGGCAAGCCGCTGACGCTGAACCGCGGCGCCGGGGCCAGTTACAACAACGCCGACAACAATTCGCGCGCCATTACGGCCAGCAAGCCGGTGACGCTGAATCGCAACGGTCAGAACAGCCCCAGCACCAATACCGACTATTCGCGCCCCATCGCGGCCAGCAAGCCGGTAACGCTGAACAACAACGTTCAGAACAGCTACAACACCAATATCGACAATTCGCGCAACATCACCGTCAACAAGCCGGTGACCCTCAACCGCAGTGTCGAGAACAATTACAACGTCGACGCCTCGAAGAACATCACCATCAACAAGCCGGTGATCTTCAACAAAAACACCAGCGTCGTGAACAATATCGACGCCTCGAAGAATATCAGCATCAACAAGCCGATCACGTTGAACAAGAACGTGAACGTGACCAACAACATCGATGCGTCGAAGAACATCAACATCAACAAGCCGGTGTCGATCACCAACAATATCGACGCCTCGAAGAATATCGACATCTACAAGCCGGTGACGATCAACAAGTCGATCGACGCCTCGAAGAACATCACCATCAACAAGCCGATCGACGCTTCCAAGAACATCGACATCTACAAGCCGATCACCATCACCAAGAATATCGATGCTTCCAAGAACATCGATATCTCGAAGAACATCACGATCAACAAGAACATCGAGATCAACAAGGGCGGCAATGGTGGTGGCCATGGCGGCGGCAACGGCGGCGGCGGTGGCAATGGCCACGGCGGCGGCAATGGTGGCGGCAGCAACAATAACAACAACAATAACAACAACAATAACAACAATAACAACAACACGACGAACAACAATTATTCGCAGTCGGACTCGTCCGCGCTCGCCCTGGCGCAGGCGATCAACAACCTCGCCAACAAGATCACCAACAGTTCGAACAGCACCTCCAACGGCACCGGCACCGGCACGGCCACCGCAGGCGGCACCACGAACATAACGGTGATCGGCGCCACCGGCGGCACCTCCACCTCCAGCTCCGAAGGCGGCGTCGGCTATGGCGGGGGCGGTGGCACCTCTTATGGCAGCGACGTCTCCGTGGAGACCCAGGGCGGCAGCGTCAAGGGCAGCGGCAACGGCTATGGTGGCACCGGCACCGGCGGCACCAACACCGCCGCTGGCGGCGCTGGGGGCGAAGGCGGTTCGGGCGGCTACGGCTACGGTTATGGCGGCAATGGCGGTGCCTCGGACAACCACGCCACCGCCAACACCACCGGCGGCGCGGCCGCGGGCGCCACCCAGACCCAGACCGGCACCCAGACCACGACCGGCACGGTTACCGGCACCAACACCGACACGCCGACCAACACCAATACCTATACGCCGACCCAGACGCAGACCCAGACCAACAACAATTCGGGTTCGGGTTCCGGGTCCGGTTCCGGCGGCGGCCACGGCGGCGGTTCGGGCGGCGGCACGACGCCGGTCACCGTCAATGTCGACAACTCGGCAAACAATTCGAACAAGACCGGCGACAACAGCGCCACCGGTGGCAGCAACACCAACAGCAACAAGGCTACCGGAGGCACCGGCGGCGCGGCCGCGGGCGGCACCGGCAATGGCTATGGCGGCAGCGCCACGTCGAATCCGACGGTCAATCCGACGATCTCGGTCAATCCCACGCTTACCGCCCAGGGCGGCTATGGCTATGGCGGCAATGGCGGCTATGGCGGCCAAGGTGGTCAGGGTGGCCAGGGCACTGTTTACGTCATCAGCCTCGGCGGCGGCACCGGCACCGGCGGCGGCTCGACCCTGCCCAACATTTCCGTGGTCGCGAGCGGCGGCGCGGTCGGCGACACCACCTCTTCGTCTGACAACCAGAACGACCAGGACCAGACCAACGATCAGACCCAGACGCAGACGCAGACCAACAACAATTCCGGCGGTTCGGGTTCGGGCGGCGGCAGCCATGGCGGCGGCGGCAATGGCGGCGGCGGTCACGGCGGCGGCGGCACAGGCAGCGGCAACGGCTCCGGTACCGGCAGCGGCGGCTCTTCGGGCTCGGGCAACAGCATTACCATCGGCTCCATCACCGGCGGCAGCGGTACCGGTACGGGTACTGGCAGCGGCAACGGCACGGGTACCGGCAGCGGTAACGGCACCGGCACCGGCAGCGGCACGGGCGGTGCCAATGGCGACCAGACCGCCGCAGGCAACGGCACGGGTTCGGGTACGGGCGGCGCCGGCAACGCCAATGGCGGTGGCGGCACCGGCGGCACGGTCGCGGGCAGCGGCAATGGCACCGGCAGCGGCAACGGCACCGGCGGCGACGCCAGCAGCAACCAGGCGCAGGCCAGCGACAACGCGCTGAAAAACAACACCACCGCCACCAACTCCGCCACCGGCGGCTTCGGCTATGGCGGCAACGCCACCGGCGGCGCGGTCGGCGACACCAGCGCCGCGGGCGGCGCCGGCGGCACTGTATATGTCGTCGGCCTGGGCGGCGGCACGGGTTCGGGCGGTTCGGGCGGCTCTTCGCTGCCAAACATCACCGTCACCCAGACCGGCGGCGACCAGACCGCTTCCAACACCGGCACCAACACCGCTGACGGCCGGGCCACCGGTACGGGCACGGGCGGCGCGGGCGGCTTCGGCAATGGCGTCGGCGGCGGCGGTACCGGCGGCGATGTCAGCGGCAGCGGCAATGGCACCGGCACCGGCGGCGACAGCACCAACGACAACAGCAGCGCAGCCACCGGCACGGGGACGGGCACCGGCACGGGTACCGGCTCGGGCACCGCCACCAATGGCGACGTCAACGGCACCAACACCAGCAACTTCACGCCGACCTTCAATCCGTCGAACACCAATGACAACAACAGCCAGGGCGGCCAGGGCGGTACGGTCTATGTCGTCGGCCTGAACAGCGGTTCGGGCAGCGGCTCGGGCGGCTCCGGCTCGCTGCCGAACATCACCGTCACCAACTCCGGCACCAACACCGCCAGCGGCACCGGCGGCAGCAACGGCGACCAGACCGCCACAGGCAGCGGCACCGGCGGCGCCGGCGGCTTCAGCAACGGCATCGGCGGCGGCGGCACCAACAGCAACAGCGCCAATCCGAACGTCACCTCCACCGGCAGCGGCACCGGCGGCGCGGTCGGTGACACCACCTCCAACAGCGGCGGCAACACCCAGGCGGCCAGCAATACCGCCAGCAACACCGCCAGCACCGACGCCACGCTGTCCTCGACGCAGGCCCAGACCAACGACAATGCCCAGACCCAGGCGGCCAATCCGACGCTGGCCTCCAACCTCACGGCGAACCCGACTTTCACCGCCAACCCGACCAATAGCGCGGCCGGCGGCAATGGCAGCTCCACCGCCTATGTCGTGGGCCTTGGCTCGAACAGCGGCTCGGGCGGCTCGACTCCCAGCGTCTGCCTGACGCTGGACAATTCGGCCACCGGCGGCAGCAATGGCGACCAGACGCAAGGCAGCGTCACCGGCACCAACAGCTCGACCAATGACAACACCAGCCGCGGCGGCAATGCCACCGGCGGCACCGCCAACGCCACCGGCGGCGCGGGTGGCTACGGCTATGGCTATGGCGGCAATGTGGGCGACACCAGCGCCACC
>CAZNGO010000062.1:0-4043 GCA_964572805.1 uncultured Rhizobium sp.
AAGCGTCGAACAGGGGCTAGTGGTGTTCTTCAGTCTGCGACTGCGTGACGGTCTACTACTCCGGCAGCGGCTGCTGCGGCACGGTCTCGGTCACCTGCGGCGCCAGCGGCGGCAACACCTTTACGACGGGCGACCAGACCCAGACCGCCAACCCGACCAACTCCGCCACCGGCGGCGCCGGCGGCTTTGGCGGCTCGGCCACCAACACCAACACGCCGACCGTCAGCTTCGCGCCGACATTCACCTTCCCCACCGGCGGGTCTGGCACTGGCGGCGGCATCTCGATCGGCACCATCACCGGCGGCACCAACAGCGCCAACGGCACCGGCGCGGGCACCGGCGGCAATGTCGGCGACACCAGCGCTGCGGGCGGCGCCGGCGGCTTCGGCACCGGCAACGGCACCGGCGGCACCGCCACCAATGGCGATGTCAGCGGCACCAACACCGGCACCAACACGAACACTGGCACCAATACCGGTACCAACACGGGCACGAACACCGGTACGAACAGCGGTACCAACGACAACGCGTTCACACCGACCTTCACGCCGAACAATACCGCTACCAACACTTCGACCAACGACAATGCCAGCAACGGTTCCGGCACCGGCTCGGGCACCGCCTATGTCGTCGGCCTGGGTTCGGGCGGCGGTTCTGGCGGCAATGGCAGCTCGACGCCCAGCATCACCATCACCAAGTCCGGCGCGTCCAATGCCAGCGGATCGGGCACCGGCGGGAGCAATGGCGATGTCAGCGCCAGCGGCACCGGCGGCGCGGGCGGTTTCGGCGGCTCGGGCACCGGCGGCAGCAACGGCAACCAGACCGCGACCAACGCCAATGGCCCCAACACTCTCACCGGCAACGCCACGGGCGGCGCCGGCGGCTTTGGCGGTGCGGTCGGCGACACCAGCGCCAACGGCTCGGGCACGGGCGGCAACGGCACCAGCAACGCCACCGGCGGCAACAGCACCAACGACAACAGCAGCGCCGCCACCGGCACGGGCACCGGCAACGGCACGGGCGGCAGCGCCACCGGCGGCAGCGCCACCAATGGCGATGTCACCAGCAGCTTCACGCCGACCTTTAATCCCACCAACAGCTCGACCAACGACAATGCCAGCCAGGGCGGCGCGAGCACCGCCTATGTCGTCGGCCTGGGTTCGACCTCCGGTTCCGGTACCACGCCTTCGATCAGCATCACCAATTCCGGCTCGTCCAATGCCACCGGCGGTACCAATGGCGATGTCAGCGCGCTCGGCACCGGCAACGGCACCGGCGGCAGCAATGGCAACCAGACCCAGGCCGCCAGCAATGCCAACGGCCCCAACACCCTCACCGGCAGTGCCACGGGCGGCGCCGGCGGCTTTGGCGGCGCGGTCGGCGACACCACGGCCTCGAATGGCGACCAGACTTCGTCCAACAACGCTACCGGTTCGGGCACCGGCGGCAACAGCACCAATGACAACAGCAGCGCCGCCACCGGCACCGGCAACGGCACGGGCGGCAATGGCACCGGCGGCACCTCCAGCGCCACCAATGGCGATGTCAGCGGCACCAATTCGAGCACCAACAGCTCGACCAACGACAATGCCAGCAACGGTTCCGGCACCGGCTCGGGCACCGCCTATGTCGTGGGCCTGGGTTCGGGCAGCGGTTCGGGCAGCGGCTCGACCCCCAGCATCAGCATCACCAATTCCGGCACCAACACCGCCAGCGGTACCGGCGGCGCGGTCGGCGACACTTCGGCCACGGGCGGTTCGGGCACCGGCAATGGCACGGGCGGCACCGCCACCAATGGCGATGTCAGCGGCACCAATACCAACACCGGCACGAACACGGGCACCAATAGCAACGCCAACGACTTCACGCCGACCTTCACGCCGAACAACACTTCGACCAACGACAATGCCAGCAACGCCACCGGCACTGGCACCGGTCAGGGCGGCGCGGGCGGCAGCGCCGCCGGCGGCCAGGGCGGTTCTTCGACCGCCTATGTCGTCGGCCTGGGCTCGGGCAGCGGCTCCGGCTCGACGCCGAGCATCTCGCTGGATCTGAACAACTCCGCCACCGGCGGCACCGGCACGGGCAGCGGCGGCAGCATCGGCGACACCAGCGCCACCGGCAGCGGTACCGGCGGCTCCAGCGGCGGCAACAGCTTCCAGGGCGGCGACCAGACCGCCAATCCGACCAACTCCGCCACCGGCGGCGCGGGCGGCCTGGGCGGCGCCGGCGGTTCGGCGACCAACACCAACACGCCGACTCTCACCTTCGCGCCCACCTTCACCTTCCCCACCGGCGGTTCGGGTTCGGGCGGCGGCATCTCGATCGGCACCATCACCGGCGGCAACAACAACGCCAGCGGCACCGGCGGCAATGTCGGCGACACCAGCGCCACGGGCGGCGCCGGCGGCAGCGGCAATGGCACCGGCGGCACCGCCACCAATGGCGACGTCAGCGGCACCAATACCGGCACCAACAGCAACACGCCGACCACCACCAACGACTTCAACGCGGCGTTCAATCCGAACCTGACCTTCACGCCGTCCAACACCAGCGACAATACCAGCCAAGGCGGCGCCGGCGGTTCCTCGACCGCCTATGTCATGGGCCTGGCTTCGACCAGCGGCTCGGGCTCGACGCCCAGCATCACCATCACCAACTCCGGCTCGTCCAACGCCACCGGTGGCACCAATGGCGATGTCAGCGCCACCGGCACCGGTTCGGGCACCGGCGGCGCCAACGGCAACCAGACCGCCAGCAACGCCAATGGCGACAACAGCGCCACTGGCGGCGCGGGCGGCTTCGGCGGCGCCTCCAGCATCGGCGACACCAGTGCGACTGGCCAGGGCGGCAACGCCACCGGCGGCAGCAGCACCAACGACAACAGCAGCGCCGCGACCGGCACCGGTTCGGGCACCGCCACCAATGGCGATGTTTCCGGCACCAATACCAATACTGGCACCAACACCAGCGACTTCACGCCGACTTTCACGCCGAACAACACTTCGACCAACGACAATGCCAGCCAGGGTGGCAGTGCCACCGCACAGGGCGGCGCCGGCGGCAGCGGCCAGGGCGGCCAGGGCGGTTCGTCCACCGCCTATATCGTCGGCCTGGGTTCGGGCAGCGGCTCGGGCTCGACGCCGTCCATCTCGATCACCAATTCCGGCACCAACAGCAACAGCGCCACCGGCGGCAGCAATGGCGACCAGACCCAGACCGCCAGCAACGCCGCCACCGGCAGCGGCACCGGCGGCTCGGCCACCAACACCAACACTCCGACCATCAGCTTCGGCGACATCACCGGCGGCACCAACACCGCGACCGGCTCGGGCACCGGCGGTTCGGGCACCGGCGGCGACGCCACCAATGGCGACGTCCTCGCCACCGTCAGCCCAACCATCAGCTCGAGCAACGAGAATACCAGCCAGGGCGGCAACGCCACCGGCTCGGGCACCGGCGGCAGCGCCACCAACGGCGATGTCAGCAGCACGGCCAACCCCACCAACAGCTCGACCAACGACAATGCCAGCCAGGGCGGCAGCGGCACCGGCGGCCAGGGCGGCGCCTCGACCGCCTATGTCGTCGGCCTGGGTTCGAACACCGGTTCGGGCAATACGCCTTCGATCAGCATCACCAATTCCGGCTCGTCCAACGCCACCGGCGGCACCAATGGCGATGTCAGCGCCACCGGCGGCAGCGGCACCGGCGGCAGCAATGGCAGCCAGACCCAGACCGCCAGCAACGCCAATGGCGACAACACCAGCAGCGCCACCGGCAGCGGCACGGGCGGCGCCGGCGGCTTTGGCGGCAGCGCCACCTCCAATCCGGCCATCACCTTCACGCCGACCATCACTTCCAGCGGCACCGCCACCAACGGCGATGTCAGCGGCACCAATTCCAACAGCTCGACCAACGACAACACCAGCCAGGGCGGCAATGGCACCAGCACGGCTACCGGTTCCGGCACCGGCGGCAGCGCCACCAATGGCAATGTCAGTGCCAACCCGACCAACAGCTCAACCAACGACAACACCAGCAGC
>CAZNGO010000063.1:0-50885 GCA_964572805.1 uncultured Rhizobium sp.
CAAGCAGGATGGCGACAGCTTCAACAGCGTCATCGTCAACGTCGTCAAAAGCTTCCCCTTCCAGAACGCCAGGGGCGGCGCCACCACCACCGCCGCGTCCCAGCCCAAAGCCAAACCGGGCCTGCAACCCGTCAGCCTCTCCACCGGAGGAACCAGCAAATGATGATCTCCCGCCGTTCGCCGCTCAGCCGCCGTGCGTTTATCCGAGGCATGGGCAGTGTCGCCATTACCCTGCCTTTTCTCGAGGCGATGGTCCCGCACAGCCTGATCGGCTCGGCCGAGGCCGCCGCCCGCACTGCCAAGGCGATGCCGAAAAACCGCTTTTCGCTGCTCTACTACCCCAACGGGCTGGAATCCTCGGCCTGGTATCCCAAGGGGCCGGATGGCGACGATTACGACCTGACCGGCACCTCGATGGAGCCGCTCAAGCGTCACCAGAAGGATTTCCTGCTGCTCGGCAACCTGTCCGTGCCGATGGCGCTGTATGACGCCGCCGGCGACCATGCCAAGGCGATCGGCTGCTACGGCACCGGCGTGCGCATCCGCAAGACCGCCTCGGACGACATCCAGTGCGCCATCTCCTTCGACCAGGTGATGGTCAACAAGATCGGCGATCGCACCCGCTTTCCCTCGCTGGAACTGGGTCTGGATTATGGCCGCATGGAAGGCGGCTGCGATCCCGGCTATGCCTGCATCTATTCCAACAACGTCTCCTGGAAAGACGCCAAGACTCCGGCGATCAAGGAAGTCAATCCGCGCGTGGTCTTCGACCGCCTGTTCGGCAATGCCCAGGCCTCGAACCATGCCGGCGAGTCGGCCGACCAGCAGGAGACCTACAACCGCTCCATCCTGGACTACACCAGGGACAGCCTGACCCAAGTCAATGCCCAGCTCGGCCAGGGCGACCGCCACCGGGTCGATGAATATCTCTCCTCCATCCGCGAGATCGAGCACCGCCTCGACGCGCCGCCCAGCAACGAGGAACTGCCCAAGGGCGTGGTGCGTCCCACCCGCGTGCCAGAAACCTTCAAGGAGCATTTCCGCCTGATGTCGGATCTGCAGATCCTGGCCTTCCAGATGGACGCCACCCGCATCTCGACCTTCATGCTCGGCGTCGAGCAGAGCCGGCGCACCTATAACGAGATCGGCATCCCGGAAGAGCATCACGGCCTGACTCACCATGCCGGCGACCGCGAGAAGATCGCCAAGGTGATCAGGATCGACACCTACATGGCCGAGAATTTCGCCTATTACCTCGACAAGATGAAGTCGGTGAAGGAAGGCGACAAGACCATGCTGGACAACGCCATGGTGCTCTTGGGCAACGGCAATGGCTATGCCACCCGCCACGACCACGAGAACTGCCTCTCGGTGCTGGCGGGCCGCGGCTGCGGCCAGCTCGATCCGGGCCGCTACATCATCTATCCGGAAGGCACGGTGATGTCGAACCTGTGGCTGTCGCTGATGGACCGCATGGAAACCAAGATGGAACGCCATGGCGATTCCACCGGCCGCCTCGAAGGCCTGGGGACCGCCAACATCTAGTCCTCAGAGATAGGGCAGCAGCAGCCGGGCGGCGGCGTCGCGCAGCCGCAGCAGAACCGGCCGCGCCAGCAATTCATCCGGGTTGAGGGCACGCCCGCGCGCGATGCGCTGGTCGATCAGGTCGTCGAGGGCGGCAGCGAACGACGCGCCATAGCATTCCAGGTCGAACTCGAAATTGAGGCGAAAGCTGCGCGCATCCCAGTTGGAGCTGCCGATCAGGCTCCAGGCGCCGTCCACCGTCGCCAGCTTGGCGTGGTCGAAGGGCGGCGGCGTCATGAAGAAGCGCGCCCCGACATGGCGGAAGAAGCGCACTTCCGCCAGCATGGCCCATTCCATCACATGCTGGTCAGATTTTTGCGGCAGCACGATCTCCACCGTGACGCCGCGCAGCACCGCCTGGGCGATGGCGAATTGCAGCCGGACATCGGGCAGGAAATAGGGCGTGACGATGCGGACCCGCTTTCGCGCCAGCGCCAGGGCGGCGCCCAGCATCGGTTCCAGCTTGTAAAGATCGGCGTCGGGGCCCGAGGACAGGCCGCGGACAAAGGTGTCGCCCGCCTGCGGCAGGTCGGGCCACCAGCAGGGATCGTCCAGCACTTCGCCGGCGGTGAAATCCCAGTCATGGGCGAAGGCGGCCATCGCCTGGCGCACGGCCGGTCCCTCGACGCGGAAATGGACGTCGTCCACCGGATGGCCTGGCCTCAGCGCGGCGCAGTTCTCGCTGCCGATATTGATGCCGCCGACAAAGGCGAGGCGCCCGTCCACCACCAGCAGCTTGCGATGGTTGCGCATGTTGAGGAACGGCATGCGCCAGGGCAGCCAGGTGTGCAGGAAGCGTTCGCAGCGCACGCCGGCGCGCCGCAGCCGCCGCAGCACCGGCGACCAGAGATAGCCGGTGCCAACGCTGTCCAGCAGCACCCGCACCTCGACGCCGCGCGCCTTCGCCGCCGCCAGCGCCGCGATGAAGCGGCCGCCCGCGTCGTCGTTGCGGAAGATGTAGCTGGCCAGCACCACGCCTTTTGTGGCGCCTGCGATGGCCGCTAGCATCTGCGGATAGGCCTCGTCGCCGCCCTTGAGCGGTGTGAGGCGATTGCCGCCGCTGAGCTCGCCGCCGATCACCCGGGCGCTGACTTGCTCCAGCTGGGCGATATTGTCCGCCAGCACCGGCGGCTCGCCGCTCGCGGGCCAGTCGGTCTTGCGGCCACGATGGCGGGTCAGCTTCAGCGCCCGCCGCGTCACCCGGTTGACGCCAAAAAGGAAATACAGCACCCCGCCCAGGATCGGCGACAGCCAGGCGGCGGCGATCCAGCCCAGGGCGGCGCGCACATCGCTGCGGGTCAGCAGCACATCGATGGTGACGGAGGCGGCGATGGCGAACCAGACCAGGACCAGCAGCAGGCTGGCGGTGGGCCACGACGCCGTCGCGATGATCTGGGCCAGCATGCGGGCTTTCTACAGGCGCGGGGCGGGGTTGGAAACCATCTTGAAACTCTGGCGCCGTCCGCTAGTTAAATAGCGGTCCCCCGGAGCGGTTCCTTGCGCGCCCCTGTTCACCCGTCCTCCCTGCGCGTCCTCAGCTGGAATCTGCTGCGGCGGGTGGGCGCCAAGCCCCCGGATGTCGCCGCCCTGGTCCGCGCCCACCGTCCCGACCTGGTGCTGCTGCAGGAAGCCACCGAGGACCTCGCCCAGCTGCCCGCCCTTGTCGGCGGCTATTTCTGCCGCCAGCCGATGGAGCGGCGGATCTATGGCCTGGCGGCATGGAGTCCCGAACCCTTCGCGGCGTCGCAGGCCCTTGGCCTGCCGGTGTCGGTGCTGCCGGGTCGGGTGCCGCCGCGCCTGGCGCAGCTGGTGAAATTCCGCGGCGTCCATTTCGCCAATGTCCATCTTTCCCACGGCCAGTTCCTCAACCGCTGGCAGCTGCTGCACATCGCCGAGGTGCTGGAAGGCCCCGCCGCCATCATCGGCGACTTCAATGCCGTGGGCGCCATCGCGCTGCCCGGCTTCCGCGACATCGGCCCGCGCCGCCGCACCCACCGCGCCGGCAATGTCGTGGCGCTGCGGCTGGACCGCTGCATGGGGCGCGGGCTGGTGGCCCACGCCTCCGAAGTGCTGGAGCGCGGCCCCTCCGACCACCATCCCATGCTGCTCGATCTCAGGGCCGGCGAAGGCGTGCAGGCCCCCGGCGCCGTCACCGGCCTGCTGCAAAGCCTGATCGCCCGTCGCTTCCGCTGAACTTTGCCGCTATACACCCGGCCATGAGCCTGCCCCGCCTTGCCATCACCATGGGCGACGCCGCCGGCGTCGGGCCCGAGATCGTCATGAAGGCGCTGGCGCATCGCGGGCTTTATGCGCGCTGCCGCCCCTTCGCGGTGGGCGATGCGGCGCGGCTGGCGCAGGCGGGCCGCATCGCCGGGACGGATGTCGCACTGCGTCCCATCGCGGCGGCAGAAGAGGCGCGCTTCGAGGCCGGCACGCTGGATGTGCTGGACATCAAGCTGATTCCGCCCGGCCTGCCTTTCGGCAAGGTATCGGCGGCGGCGGGCCATGCCGCGTATGAATATGTCCGCGCCGCCGTTTCGCTGGCGATGGCGGGCCGGATCGAGGCCCTGGTCACCGCCCCGCTCAACAAGGAAGCGCTGCATGCCGGCGGGCATGATTTTCCCGGCCATACCGAAATGCTGGCGGCGCTGACGCATACGCCGGAAGGGGGCACGCCGGAAGTCTCGATGATGCTGACCGGGCCGGGGCTGCGGGTCATCCTGGTCACCTGCCACATGGGGCTGGCGGAAGCGATCAACGCCATCGAACCGGGGCTGGTGGAGCGCACCATCGCCCGCGGCCGCGATGTCCTCATCAAGGCCGGCATCGCGCGCGCGAAGCTCGCGGTCTGCGGCATCAATCCCCATGCCGGCGAGAACGGCCTGTTCGGCGCGGGCGAGGAGGCGGCGAAGATCGCCCCCGCCATCGCCGCAGCCAAAGCGCGCGGCTGGGATGTCGAAGGCCCGCTGCCGGCCGACACGCTGTTCTGGCGGGCGCGGCGCGGCGATTTCGACCTGGTGGTGGCGATGTTCCACGACCAGGGGCTTGGGCAGGTGACGGTGCTGGGGCTGGAGGCGGGGGTGAACATCACCGTCGGCCTGCCGGTGATCCGCACCTCGGTGGATCACGGCACCGCCTTCGACATCGCCGGCAAGGGGATTGCCGACGAGCGCAGCCTGCTGGCGGCGATCGACGCGGCGATCGAGTTGGCGCCGCGATAAGGCGCGCTCGCCTCCAGCTTCATTGTCATGGCCCACTTTACGTGGGCCATCCAGAGTCCCAAGCGCCGGTGCTTTTGACTCTGGATGGCCCGGGCAAGCCGGGCCATGACATTCTTTGGAATATAGTAAAGCCTCCGCCCGCAGCGTCGCGGCAAAGGCGCGGCGGAAGGCGATTTCCCGCTCCGCCTCGGCCAGCGCGGCCTCGCAGCGGGCCAGCAGCGGCGCCAGCCTGGCGTCGCATTCGGCGCGCCAGGCCCGGAACGCCTTGCTGTGGCGGCCATGCCTGAGCCGGTTGCGGTTGCCCTTCGGCGCCCCGCGCCGCCGCCTGAATTGAACCGCGCGATTTTCTCCACCCCCTCCCTCCCCGGAGGAGGCTTCAATCGCGAAGGTGCCGCACAATTCCTGCATCCGGGCAGGATAAGGCGGATGAAAATCGGTTGGATAAGCCGGAGCGCGAATTCGCCGTCATCTCACGGACGATGCTGGCGAAAATAAATTCTGCGCGTGGTGGATAAGGTTTTCCCTCTCCCCTTGTGGGAGAGGGCGCAAAATCCCGCACTTGGCGAGCGCAGCGAAGCCAAGTGCTTGGATTTTGCCGGGTGAGGGGTGCGTTTGCAGGATTACCCACCCTCACCTGAAAAATCACCGGGTTGAGCGTCGCTGCGCTCCGCTAACCCGATGATTTTTCTTCCTCTCCCACAAGGGGAGAGGAAGTAATCGCGCTGCGTCGTGCGCGGGGATAGGCTTGGCTTCCGTGGAATGGCCCGCGCCGGGCTTCAGAGCAAGCGCCAAGCCTGCGCAGCGGCGTAAATCGCGATACTCACGCTGCCAAAGACAATTGCCGTATAATGGACAGGCGGCCAGTCAGCGCTGTGGCGCAGATACACTTCGATACTTAGGGAAAACCAAAGACCGAACAGAGCGCCGTACCTGATTGTATAGTTTCGTTCTATGACGAGCCTTCGCCACCAAGTCTTTCCCTGTGCGGAGGATATGTCTCGATCTGACGGAGCCTGAAAGCCAAATTTGCTGTCGATGTAAATGGCGGCGAGCCAAATTACTAAAAGAGCTATCGGCATAAGCACAGATAGGTTCATTGGTATCCCTCGTGCCGGTGCAAATCCTCCTGACCCGATATTTTACCCCCGCCTGAACACCACATAATACGGCGTGTTCGACAGGCTGGCGTTGAAGGCCGGATGGCTCCAGGCCTTGTTGCCGCGGCGGAACTCAAAATAATATTGCAGCGGATAGGGTGACTGGGTGTACGTCGCCGGGATGGTGCCGGTGAAGGTGCCGCCGCTGCCGCTCATCGGCACCTGCGTCCAGCGTTCGGCCTGGTCGACATGGCGGTAATGCAGGATCGCCGTCACTTCCGGCGCCGCTTTCACGGTCAGGGTGAGGTCGCTGCCGGGGCGGAAACGTTCCGGCGCGCTGTGCACCACCGCAACTTGCGGCCGCGCCGGGCGCGCCGTCACCGCCGCGATCAGCAGCGCGGCATCGCGCGGCGGCCCGGCTTTGATCTGGCCCACCGCCGCCTTCACGGCGGCGATGTCGGCATCGATGCGCTCCAGCCGGTCGCTCCAGTGGCCGCGCCGGAAGGGCGTGCGGCCATAGGCGATATCGGCGCGATAGATCAGCTTTGCCCGGTCGGCAAACGCCGCCCAGGCGGCACGGGCCTTTTCATACTGCGCCACCGCCGCATTGCCGGCTTTCTGGTCATGGGTCAGCTCGAAGATGCGCAGCAGCAGCGCGGCGCGCAGCTTGGCGGCAAAGAACTCGCCGGTGCCGATCTGGATGCGGACATCCTCGTCCAGCCGCCGGAAATCGGCACTGGGCGCACGCGTGCGCTGCTGCGCCACCGCCAGCGAGGCGCGCGCCGAGGCCACCAGCTGATCGACCCAGTTCGCCACTTCCACCGGGGAATATTTGCAGTTGGGCCGGTCCGCCAGCATATCGTCGGCATGTTCGGCGATGGAACTGAAGGTCTGGGGGTCCAGCGCGGTGCAGCTGCCGAAAGTATGGGGCTGCGGATTGTCGCGATAGGGCGTGCCGTCCGGCAGCAGCCCCTGGTTCCAGTGCAGCTCGTACCAGAGTTCATGGTTTGAAGCCGACGGCAGATGCGCGCTGGTGAGCAGGGCGAGAATGCGGCTGGCATAGGCCAGCGCATCCTGCGCCGCATCGGCGCCGGCCCCCAGCTTGAGGCGCTGGCTCCGCCGCCAGGCGTCGGGACGGGTCTCCGGGTCATATAAGGTGCGGCCCCATTGCCGGTAGCTGATCTCGAACTTGGCGAAATCGCCTTCCTTCGGATTGAGGCTCTCATCGAGATAGGCGTTGCGCCCGCCGGGCTGGCTGGAACCCTCGCGGCCCTTGAAGGTCAGCGGCTCCATGATCTCCAGCCCGTCGGCGTCGCAGAAGCTGGCCGAGCGCGCCATCGCCGCCGCAAGCGCCGCATCGCCCTTGAGCAGATGGCGCTGGGTGCCGGGCCAGAGGCGATAGACCAGGCCGAGATTGGCGCCGTCCTGGTACATGTCGGCATAGCCATAGCGGGTGAAGGACCGCGCCCCGTTGGAAACCGCGAAGGTGCCGGTGTTGCTGGCGTCGGGCCTGGGGATTTCCTGCGCCCTGATATCGGCCTGGTGATAGCCCAGGCTCTGATGCTCGGCGGAATATTTCGGCCCCGCCTTCACCCGCATCCCCGTCTTGTGGGCCATGTCGATCATGGTCTGGTTCAGGCCCTTGGCGTGCATCTCCAGCTCGATGGTGCGCCCGATGGTGGGGAAGGCATCGAACACGGTCTGCCAGAAATCGTAAGAGCCTTCGGGAATGCCGCTTTCGCCATGAATGCGCATGGTGACGCCGGTGATCTCCGGATTGGCTTTCAGGATCATCGCCAGCGCATCGCGGCAATAGGCGGCGTGGTTGGCCGGCGTCAGCCCGGCGATGCGGTGATCGGATTTCGGACTGTCGGTCCAGGCATAGGCATGGGTCCAGATGCCGAGCTGGAAGTTGAGGCCGCGCCTGGCCGCTTCCTGGGCGATGAAGCGCAGCGCCTCCCAGTTCTTCTGCTGTTCGCCCGGCGCCAGCGCCGGCTCGACCCGCACATCGGGATAGCCCGGCACCGAAACCAGATAGGGATAGGCAAAGTGCAGATAGTCGCCGGTGACCCCGGTGGGAAAGTCGTAAGCAAGACCAAGCGTCAGGGCGAAGCGGTTGAAACGGCAGGCCGCCAGCAGGTCGAGATAGGCGGTCCAGAAATTCCGGTCCCACAGCCAGGGCTTGTCATGGCCTTCATCGCTGAAGAGGCGGGTGATGGAGCGGGTGCGGGTGGCGGGCGCGGCATTTTCGATGCGGGTGATGGTGAGGGCAGCGCGCGGATCGGCGCCGAACGTCACCCGCTCCGCCAGTTCCAGCAGGGCATAGACAAAGCCGCGCGGATCGGCGGCGCTGACCGCGATGCCGCCGCCGGCCGGCGCCAGGCGGAAGCCTTCGGCGGGCAGGGCGGGGTCGGTCTTCAAGCTGACAGCGAGGCCGCCCGCTGTGCGGCTGACCCTGGCGCCCTTGGCGGTCAGCGCCTTTTCGAGTTCGCCGGCCGCCCATTGGGCCGGGACCGACATCGCCACCCCGTCGCCGGGCGGGGTCACGATCGTGACCTGCAGCGGGGTCTGCGCCGTGGCCCCGCCGGTCAGGCCCAGGATGGGGGCCGCGCCCGCCGCCTTGAGAAGTTTGCGCCGTCCGCGATTGAAACCCGCCATTCTGTTCTCCCGCCGGATTTGTCCGACATTTGTTCTGAGCCCTGTTCTAGCAGCATTTCAGCCCGCCGGGCAGGGCGGTTGCGCCGGCTTGCGCGCCCGTTATTGTCGCCGCGCTAGCTGGGATTTCACATGGCCGCCGCCCGCCTGGACGGAGAGTTCGATTACATCATCGTGGGCGCCGGCTCGGCCGGTTCGGTGCTGGCCAACCGCCTGTCGGCAGACCCGAAGACGCGCGTGCTGCTGCTGGAAGCCGGCGGCGAGGCCGACTGGATCTGGTTCCACATTCCGGTCGGCTATCTGTTCCTGATCGGCAATCCCCGCTCCGACTGGATGCTGGAGACGGTGGCGGAGAAGGGCCTGAACGGCCGCAGCCTGAACTATCCGCGCGGCAAGGCGCTGGGCGGCTCCTCCTCCATCAACGCCATGATCTCGATGCGCGGGCAGGCGGGCGATTACGATCACTGGCGCCAGCTCGGCCTGACCGGCTGGGGCTGGGAGGATGTGCAGCCGGTCTTCCGCGCCCTGGACAATCATTTTCTCGGCGACAGCCAGCACCACGCCACCACCGGCGAGCTGTGCGTCGCGGCCCCGCGGGTGCGCTGGGAGATACTCGATTCCGTTGCCGACGCGGCGGAGGAGATCGGCATTCCCAAGACGGCCGATTTCAACACCGGCGACAATGAAGGCGTCAGCTATTTCCACGTCAACCAGAAGAACGGGCGGCGCTGGAGCGCGGCGCGCGCCTTCCTCGATCCGGTGCGGCTCAGGGGCAACCTGCGCATCGAGACCGGCGCGCTGACCGAAGGGCTGGTGTTCGAAGGCCGCCGTGCCGTTGGCGTGCGCTTCTGGCAGGACGGCAGGCTGATGGAGGCGCGGGCAAGGGGCGAAGTGATCCTTTCGGCCGGCGCCATCGGCTCGGTGGAAATATTGCAGCGGTCCGGCATCGGCCCCGGCCAGTGGCTCGCCGATCTGGGCATTCCGGTTTTCCAGGCCATGGAAGGCGTCGGCCGCAACCTGCAGGACCATCTGCAATTGCGCGCCATGTACCGCGTCAGCGGGACAAGGACCCTGAACCAGACATACTACAATCCCTTCGGCCGGGCCTGGCTGGGGCTGGAATATGCGCTGCTGCGGCGCGGGCCGATGAGCATGGCGGCTTCGACCCTGGGGCTGTTCACCCGCTCCGATCCTTCGCAAGCCCGCGCCAACATCCAGTTCCATGTCCAGCCCCTGTCGCTCGACCGCTTCGGCACGCCGCTGCACCGGTTTGGCGCCATCACGGTGGCGCCCTGCAATCTGCGCCCGACCTCGCGCGGCGAAGTGCGCTTGCGCGATGGTGATGCGCGGTCCAAGCCCATCATCGCCCCCAACTATCTCTCGACCGACGAAGACCGCCGCGTCGCCGCCGACGCCCTGCTCCTGACCCGAAAGCTGATGCGCCAGCCGGCATTGGCCCGCTACCAGCCGGAGGAGTTCCGCCCCGGGCTGGAGGTCGGCGACGGCACCGATGAACTGGCGCATGCGGCGGGCGACATCGGCAGCACCATCTTCCATCCCGTCGGCACCGCGAAAATGGGCCTTGCCAGCGACCCGATGGCCGTGGTGGATGAGCGCCTGCGCCTGCGCGGGTTTGACGGTGTGCGCATCATCGACGCCTCGGTGATGCCGACCATTGTTTCCGGCAATACCAACACCCCCAGCATCATGATCGGGCAGAAGGGCGCCGCCATGGTACTGGAAGATTCCAAACGCTGATCCTCAAGGAGAAAACATGACCAGCCGCATCAGCCTCGAACAGGCCAACACCATCATCGCCGCCGCCTTCGCAAAGGGAAGGGAACTGAACCTCAAGCCGCTCAGCATCGTGGTGGTGGATGCGGGCGGCCATGTCCAGGCCTTCCAGCGGGCCGATGGCGCCTCCTCGATGCGGCTGGGCATTGCGCTGGGCAAGGCCGCCGGCGCGCTGGCGCTGGGCGTGTCGTCGCGCAAGATCGGCGAGATGGCGGCGGAGCGCCCTGCCTTCATCACCGCCGTTGCCGCCATTCCGCCGCATGGCCTGGTGCCGGCGGCGGGCGGCGTCATCGTCAAGGGCAGCGATGGCTTTGCCATCGGCGCGGTGGGCGTCACCGGCGACACCTCCGACAATGACGAGATCTGCACCCTGGCGGGCATCGCCGCAGCGGGGCTGACGGCGGCGTAGTGCTTGCCATCCATGCTTCGACGGGCTCAGCATGAGGAGTTGGTTTTTGGCCCCCATCCTGAGCCCGTCGAAGGATGAGGGCCATTGATCGCGGACAGCCCTGATGGACCCTGCCGGACATTTTCGCCAGCGCTATGGCGCCGCGGTGCCGCCGCCCGGGGTGTGGAACGGCACGCTGGATCTTCTGCTGTCGCACCGCTCGGTGCGGCATTACACCGATGCCCCGTTGCCGGAGGGCGCGGTGGAAGCGGCGCTGGCGGCGGCCGGCTCGGCCTCGACTTCCTCCAATCTGCAATTGTGGAGCGTGATCGCGGTCGAGGATGAAGGCCGCAGGCAGCGCCTGTCGGTCCATGCCGCGGGACAGGCGCATGTCGCCAAGGCGCCGCTGCTGCTGGTCTGGCTGGTCGATCTGGCGCGGCTGCGCCGGCTTGGCGAAAGCCTGAATGCCGCCACCGAAGGGCTGGACTATTTCGAGGCTTTCCTGCTGGCGGTGGTGGATACCGCGCTGGCGGCGCAGAACGCCATGCTGGCCTTTGAATCGATGGGCCTGGGCGGCTGCTATATCGGCGGCATCCGCAACGATGCGCCTTCGGTGGCGGCGGAACTGGGCCTGCCGCCGGAAGTCTTCGCCCTGTTCGGCATGACGGTGGGCGTGCCCGATCCGGCGCGCCCGGCGCACGTCAAGCCGCGCCTGCCGCGGGAAGTGATGCTGATGCGCGAACAGTATTCCTGGACCGAGGAACAGCGCGCCGCCATTGCCGAATATGACCGGCGGATGCGCGCCTTCCAGCGCGCCGAGGGCATGAAGGAGCAGGACTGGAGCGCGCAGATGGTCCGCCGCGTGCGGGACGCCAGGGCGCTCACCGGCCGGCACATCCTGCGCGATTTCCTGAACCGCATCGGCTTTCGGCTGCGCTGAGAGGCCGCTTTTGGCACAAGGCGAACCTTCGAAAACTTCGGCTGGCGTCCCGGAAGCCTGGCGCCATTATTTTGCTGTCGCGGAGGTGAGGTAGAGCTTCTCTTCCCCATACGCGACATAGAGATGAAGCTGGCGCAGGACGCCCATACCCACAATCATCTCGTTATCGTTCCAGGCCCTGTCCGGATAAACCTCAACATGTGGATGACTGATGCTGATGTCTCCAAAACTCATGGTCTGGAAAGGATAGCTGAAAACCGTCCCGGAACTGTTCAGCGGTTTAATGCCGGGATTTTTATTATCGATGCCAAGATACCGCGTTGCCGCTGTTACGGTGATGACCGAGGTGGTCGCTCCGGTGTCCAGGATCGCCATGATCTTTTTGCCGTCAATGGTGACCGGAATCCGAATGTGATGGCTGGAGTCCAGGGTCATCGGCACTATCGCGGCCGGCTCCCGGGTCCAATACACCACCTTGCCGGGACAGTGATCGGGCAGGAACAGGTTGAATTTGTCGTGGGCAAAATCGAAATCGCTGTCATAGGCGGCGATGGTCTGGGGCGTAAGCGTGCCGTCATAAAATCTGGGGTCGCCATTATGCACATAGAAGTCGAAATTATGGCCGCGTGCGCGGCCCAATCCCAGTTCCTTGACGGTGACAAACATCTTCATGATCGAACTGCCGAAGCCGATCAGATTCTGGTCGGCCTGCTGCGTCCGGTAGCCTTCCTTTTTGACCACTCGCGGAATCAATGTATTCCAGTAACCTCCGGTGTCCGGCATCAGCTGGTACTCATGCCCCTCGATCTGGATGGGCACCGTGAATCGGCCGTCATCAATCGTCCGCATCTCCAGCGAAGCCGCGATGGTCAAGCTGCAGGTGGCTGCTTTCTCCTGCGCCCCTGATGAGACGGGAAGGACGCAGAGCAGCGCCAGAAGCCCCATTTTCCTGGTCACGGCAGATTTCTCGCTTCCATTTGCGACACGACCCATTGAAAGTCCTCCACCGGGCAATCCGCCGCTGCCTTGCGCAGCAACGGTGCGCCGCCGGCGCTGTCCTGGTGGCGCAGCTTCCATTCGCCGAGAAAGAAATTGGCTTCGCAGACCTGCTGCTCAACAGCGCTTTTTTCACCCTTGGAGGCCTCGGCGAATACCGCGTCCTGGTCAGATGCGCCGAGAATGAAGTCCACGATCGGTCCGGGCCAGGACTTGCGGTCGGTATCGGGCAGGAAGCGCCGGGGAATATCCTTGCCCAATCTTGCCTGCGTCAGCGCATACCATATCCAGGAATAGACCGGCTCGCCTCTGCTATGCTCCGTTCCGGCGCGAAAATTGCTGTCCGCCTCTTCGATATTGCCGGCAAGCCAATAGATTTCCCCAAGCACTTCGGGGCTGCTGCTGCGAACGCCCCGCTGTGAATACATGGATATCACGGCCTTGAATTCGTCGCCGGCTTTTTCGGTCTTGCCCATTTGGGCGTTGACGAAGGCACGATTGACACGAATAAATATCGCGTCCGGCCAAGCGGCGGCAACAAGATCGAGATCGGCTTCTGCGGCGTCGAACTTGCCAGCCCGGCTATACGCAAATTGCCGCGCAAAGAGCGCCTCGGGGTTTTGGGGGCGCAACGCCAATGCGGCCGAAAAATCCGCACTCGCCCGATCGTACTGGTGAAGGTGGTAATAGGCCGAGCCACGATCAAAAAGCGCTGCGTAGCGCTGGCCTGGCGATAGAGCCGGGTCTTCCAGCGCCTTGTCCATGCTCGGTACGACTTCCGACCATTGTTCAAGATTGTACCGCTGGATGCCGACATTCAGATCGTCGTATCCGCCGGCATGAACAGTGGACGCGGCAGATATCATGGCTGCCGCCAGCCAAAGCGCCCTCATCCCCATTTCTCCCTGGAAGGGATAATAGCAGATTATCCGTCCGTGTCGTACGGGGCGCCCATGCTCCTGAATACCTGACGCTGCGGTTCCTCGCGGGCGTTCATCCTCCAGATGGGGGTTTGTCAGAGCGCCTGGCCGGGTTAGAGTTCATCCTGCGCCAGGGGGACTTCACCTCATGAAATTCAATTTCAGGAATGCTTCCCTGCTGATTCTGGTGATTACGGCTTTCCTCTGTTCGCGGGCGATGTTCGCCTTCTTCAATGATCCGGAGGGCCCGAACCTGCTAGTGGTTTCCGTGATGGCCGCCATCCTTTTTCTCATTTCTTCGGCGGTCTTTCTCTCCCGCTTCCTGCCTTCGCTGGCGGGGCCGAAAAGAAGCGCGGCCGCGATCTTCATCCAGCTCTTCGTCGCCACCGGCTTTTATCTGGGCTTGCGCTGAGCGCTCAGGGATTGAGGCCGCGCATGTCGCGCAGCGCCTGGCGCAATGACCAGGTGCGCGGCGTGTGGCCGCTGAACTCGACGCCGTCGGTGGGCAGGAAACGCCGGTTCCAGAAAAACGCGGCAAAGGAAACGCCGCAGACCAGCACCCAGGCGACCGAGAAATCCGGCAGGGTCGGCGCGGCGTGGTGGCGCAGCGCCATGGCGCTCTCCAGTCCCATCGCCCCGACGCAGATGCCGACCGACAGCATCAGCTGCTGGAAGGTGGTGTAGAAGCTGGTCGCCACCGCCAGCCGCTCCGGCGGAATTTGGTCATAGGCGACGGTGTTGTAGGCGGTGAACTGGAAGGACATGAAGAAGCCGCACGCCACCAGCACGGCGAAGATCAGCGGCAGCGGCCAGCCGGGGCGGAACAGGGCGCACAGGGCATAGAGGCCGCAGGCGATGAAGCCGCCCACGATCAAACTGTCGCGAAAGCCGAAGCGGCGCAGAATGTGCGGCGCCACCGATTTCATCACCAGCGAGCCCAGTGCGGTGCCCAGGGTGATGAGGCCGCTCTGCGCCGCGGTCAGGCCGAAGCCCAGCTGCATCATCAGCGGCAGCAGGAAAGGCTGCGCCCCCTGGGTGATGCGGGTGATCGAGCCGGCCAGCAGCGAGGTGCGGAAGGAGTGCACCTGCATCAGCTGGGGATCGAGGATCGGTTCGGACGTCACCCGGGCATGGCGCAGATAAAGCCAGCCCATGCAGAGACCGAAGCCGATCAGCCAGGCCGCCGCCTCGTGCTGGCCGGGATGGCTGGCCATCTCCAGCCCGAACAGCAGCGTGCCCAGCGACAGGGCGGACAGCGCCATGCCGCGCAGGTCGAACGGCGTACCTTTCTCGCCGGGCATGGGATCGAAATAGCGCGTCACCAGCGCGGCGGCGACCAGTCCGACCGGCAGGTTGAGCAGGAAGATCCAGCGCCAGTTGAAGAAAGTGACGATAAGCCCGCCCAGCGGCGGCCCGGCGATGGGCCCCAGCAGCGCCGGCACCAAGAGCCATGACATGGCGGCGACCATGTCGCGCTTCTCGACATTGCGGAACAAGAGCAGCCGCGCCACCGGGATCATCATCGCCCCGCCCATGCCCTGCAGGAAGCGCGCCGCCGCCAGCACCGGCACATTGGGCGCGACGGCGCAGAGCAGCGAGGCGGCGGTGAAGAACAGGATGGCGCCGCGGAACAGGCCGCGCCCGCCCAGCCGGTCGGCCAGCCAGCCGCTGGCGGGAATGAAGATCGCCAGGCTGATGAGATAGGCGGTCAGGGCGACCGAAAGGCTGGGAGCGCTGACGCCGAGATCGCGCGCCATCTGGGGCAGGGCGGTGGCCAGGATGGTGCCATCCATCTGCTCCATGAAGACGGCGGCGCCGACCACCAGCGCGATGGTGCGGAAATGATGGCCGGCGCCGTTTCGAGTCATGGAGCGCCTTTATAGCTGCGCCGTGAAGCGCTCGACCAGCCAGCGCGCCGCCGGACCGGGCGGCGCCGCGCGGCGCCAGATCGCCTGCAGGGCATAGTCGCCGCCCTGCCAGTCGCGCAGCTTCAGCCGGACCAGCCGCCGCGCCTTGAGATCGGCCTGGACCATGAATTCCGGCATGTTGCCCCAGCCCAGCCCGGCCAGCAGCAGGGCATGCTTGGCTGAAAGATCGGCCAGCCGCCAGGTCTGGCGTCCCAGCACGGCGAAATCGCGGCCCTCGGTGAGGGGCGAGCGGTCGGTGAGCACCAGCTGGGTATGGGCTTCGGCCCGCCCCGCGCCTTTCTTCGCCAGGGGATGGGTGGGCGCCGCCACCGGCACCAGATGCACCGAGCCCGCGGCCTGATGCTCCAGCCCCTCGATCTCGGCATGCATGGGATTGCTGATGCCCAGCACCGCCCTGCCCGTGGCCACCAGCTGGGTGACGGCGCCCAGCGCCTCGACATGCAGGCGCAGCGCCACGGTGGGAAAAGCCCCCTGGAATTGCCGCAGCACGCGCACCAGCCGCGCCGTCGGCAGCATCACATCCACCGCCAGCGCCACTTCCGCCTCCAGCCCTTCATTCAGGCCGCGCACCCGCGCCTTCAGCCCGTCGATCCCGGCCAGCACGGCGCGGGCGTCCGCCAGCACCGCTTCGCCTTCGCGCGTCAGGCGCGGACGCCGGGTGGTGACGCGGTCGAACAGCCTGAGGCCGAGCTGGGCCTCCAGATTGTCCAGGGCATAGCTGACGGCCGAGGTGGCGCGGCCCAGCCGCCGCGCCGCCGCCGCCAGTCCGCCGGCCTCGGCGATGGCGGCCAGGACGGTGAGCTGGTCGAGGGTGGGGGTGCCGGGGCCGCGCATGGCTTTTCAGGAAAATAGAACAATATGTTCTATATTATCCCGATTTTCCGGAATGGGAAGCTTTCCTATCTTTGCCGCGTTACAGCAAAGCGCAGGAGGCGCCCATGCCCAGGGTTCTGGTGCTCTATTATTCCAGCTACGGCCATATCGAAGCCATGGCGAACGCCGTGGCGGAAGGCGCCCGGCGGGCCGGCGCCACGGTGGACGTCAAGCGGGTGCCGGAAACGGCGCCGGAGGCGGTGGCCAGGGCGGCGCATTTCAAGCTCGACCAGGAGGCGCCGGTGGCCAGGATCGAAGACCTCGCCAACTATGACGCCATCATCGTGGGCACCGGCACCCGTTTCGGCCGCATGTCCTCGCAGATGGCGGCCTTCCTCGACCAGGCCGGCGGGCTGTGGGCGAAGGGCGCGCTCAACGGCAAGGTCGGCGGCGCCTTCACCGCCAGCGCCACCCAGCATGGCGGCAATGAAACCACGCTGTTCTCGATCATCACCAACCTGCTGCATTTCGGCATGGTGATCGTCGGGCTGCCCTACAGCCATGGCGGACAGATGACCCTGGACGAGATCGCGGGCGGCGCGCCCTATGGCGCCACCACCATTGCCGGCGGCCAGGGCCAGCGCATGCCGTCGCAAATCGAGCTGGAGGGCGCCCGCCACCAGGGCGAACTGGTGGCGAAGACGGCGGCCAGACTGTTCGGCTGAAGGCCGCGCCCTAGATCAGGCGCCGGTGCTTGAGGTGATGCATTTTCTCGTTGCGCCACTCGTTCAGCACCAAGAGCAGGGTCATCAGGTCGAACAGGGCGAAGCCCAGCACCCAGTTCGACCAGTGCCCGGCCAGGTGCCAGCTCATGAAGCCGATGAAGCCCACCAGGATGGCGGTGGCGACCGGATAGATCCAGCGCCCGCCGCCGCGCAGCAGCACCGACGCCAGCGCCAGCTTGAGCACGCCATGGATGACGAGATAGGCGACGATGAAGCTGATGGAGGAATGCAGCAGATTGTTGGCGCCGCTGCGGATCAGCTCGATGAAATGGTGATTGCCCGGCTCTTCCAGCAGTTCGGGCGCGTTGATGTGCAGCAGAAAGGCGTACCAGCGCGATGGCCCGCTGATCCAGATGATCAGCCCCAGCAATGTCTCGATGCCGCCATCGATGCCTTTTATGGCGATGGTGCCGATATAGGCGAAGTGCGCCAGGGCGGTGATTTTCCCGGCCGGGGGCGTCAGGGAACGGTGCATCGTCCTCGAATCGCATTGCGCGCGTCGTAACGCAACCCCCATCAAACCCCGTCAATGGTGCGCTGCATCATCAGGCGACGCGCGCGTCGTTGCGCGCCTGGCGCCGCCAGTCTTCGACCACTGCCATGGTTTCCTCGAAAATGGCGGTGAGCGCCGCCACGGCATTCGCGACGGCCGCCGGATCGCCGTCCCGGGCGGCCTGTTCCAGCCGCCGCGCCTGCCGGCTCATGCGCATGGCGCCGGCATTGCCCGCCATGCCGACAAAAAGATGTGCCTCGCGCAACACAGCCTCCCGATCGCCGCGCTCCCGGGCTGCGTTGAGTTCGGCCATATGACTGACGCTGTCCTCCTGGAAAAGGGTGAGGAAATCGGCCGCGCCGTCGCTGCCGATGGCATCCACCAGCACCGCCAGCTTGGCCTGGTCCAGCAGCGCGGCCGTCGTTTCGGGCGCCGGTGCGGCGTCAGCGGCGGGAACATCGGCAAGCCTGATCTGCGACAGCTTGGCGAAAAGAATTTCCGGCTGCACCGGCTTGGGAATGTAATCGTCCATCCCGGCTGCGAGATATTCGGCGCGCGCGCCCGCCATGGCGTTGGCGGTCATGGCGATGATCGGGATCCGGCCCCTGGGCGCCGGCATGGCGCGGATCTCCCGCGTCGCGCCGATGCCGTCCAGTTCCGGCATCTGCACATCCATCAGCACCACGTCGAATTCGTCATGGCGCATGGCGTCGACCGCCTCATGTCCGTTGGCGGCCAGGGTGACGCAGTGCCCGGCCTTCTGCAGCAGGGCGACGGCGAATTTCTGGTTGACCTTGTTGTCCTCCGCCAGCAGCACCCGCAACCGGGCCGCGGCCGGAACGATGCGCGGGGCGACGGCGCCGGCCTGCTTCACCGGCCTGAGGCTGTAGAGCCGCACCATGCAGTCCACCAGCTCATGCTGGCGCACCGGCTTGTCCAGCTTGGCGTCGAGGCGCGCCAGCGCGGCCTTGTCCACGCCATGGGTGCCGGCCGAGGACACCATCACCAGCTTGGTCTCGTGCAGGTTGCGGTTCTCGCGGATGCGCGCCGCCAGCTCGGCGCCGGGAATGCCCGGCATCATCTGGTCGAGGAAGACGATGTCGAAGGGTTTGCCGCGATGCCAGGCCCGTTCCATCTGAGCGATGGCGGAGAAGGCGTCTTCCGCCGTCTCGGCACGGATGCCCAGGGCGCCGAGCTGGCGGCCGAGGATTTCCAGGTTCATCGCCACATCGTCCACCACCAGCACCCTGAGAGTGGCGAGATGGCTGGGCAGGCTGGCCATGTCGGGCAGACGCGCATCGGAGCGCGCCAGCGGCAGCTCGAACCAGAAGACCGAGCCGGCGCCGACCCGGCTGGAAACCCCGATCTGCCCATCCATCAGTCCGACCAGCTGCTTGCAGATCGCCAGGCCCAGCCCGGTGCCGCCATGGCGGCGGGTGACCGAGGAATCGGCCTGGCTGAATTTCTCGAACAGGCGCTGGCAGACCTTTTCCGGAATGCCGATGCCGCTGTCCTTGACCTCGAAGCGCAGATGGGCGCGGCCGGTGGCGGGGTCTTCCACCCTTGCGACATCGACCGCGACGCTGACGCCGCCTTTCTCGGTGAACTTGATGGCGTTGGAGAGCAGGTTGAGCAGCACCTGGCGCAGCCGCGACGGGTCGCCCCGGTAGATGCCGCGCGCCGCCGGATCGACGAAGGAGCCGAGATCGATGTTCTTCTCCCGCGCCCGGCCCGCCATCAGGGCGGTGGCGCTTTCCACCGTCGCGACCAGGTCGAAGTCGATGTTCTCAAGCTCGAACTTGCCGGCTTCCAGCTTGGAGATGTCGAGGATGTCGTTGACGATGGCCAGCAAGGCCTCGCCGGATTCGCGCACCACTTCCGCGTATTTGCGCTGCTCCTCGTCCAGCCTGGTGTCGAGCAGCAGGCCGGTCATGCCCAGCACGCCGTTCATCGGGGTGCGGATTTCGTGGCTCATGTTGGCGAGAAATTCCGACTTGGCCCGGCTGGCGCTGTCGGCCGCATCGCGGGCCTCGATCAGCTGCCGCTCCATCGCTTCGCGGCGCCTGAGCATGCGGGCCAGCACCATGGCGCTGGCGCCGCCAAGCAGCGAGATCAGGGTCACCAGCACGGTTTCGAAGATCGCGTTGTTGCGCCAGTCGGCAAAGGCTTCCGCTTTGGGAATTGCGGCGGTGACGGCCAGGCCCGCATTGGGCCGCTGCACGATGGCGGAGAAGACGCCGTTCCGGTCGCCAAATTCCGGCAGGTCGGGCAGGCCCGATTGCAGGGCGCCCTGGCGCGGCGTGCCGTCCCGGCGCAGGCTGAGCGTGATATGACCGATATCGAGCGCGCCGCGAAATTGCGCCAGCGCCTTTTCGCCGGCGGCGATGTCGCCGGGACCGGAACGGCCGCCCGGCGCCCCGGCCAGGGGCAGGGCCATGCCGCCCGCCATCAGGGCGCTGGCATGTTCGCCATAGGCGGCGGCGAGGTCCACCAGATGTTCCTGCAGATTCCGGCGTGTGTGCCCATATTCCGAGATGGTCAGCCAGGCATAGAGGCCCCAGAGCAGCGCCAGCAGGCCAAGGCCGCCGCCGAGCACCAGTCGGCTGAGATGGGGAAGTCTGGGAGCGGAAAAGTTTTCGCTGAAACCGGCTTGCTCGGGCATGCGCACCTCCGCGGAAGGACGCGCCGGGGGACGCGCCATGCGCTGCCATAGCTGTTGCGTGGCTAAGGCGGTGTTAAGCGGAATGGTGACTGATCAGGCAAGCATGTCAGGCCGGCAGGGGAACTCGCGCGCTTGCTCAATGGCGCTTGAAATACTGCACGTCCCGCTCATGCTTTTTCGCCGCCTTGCAACTGGCGAAGGTTCCCAGGTTGCGGCGCTTGCCGGTCTTGGGATTCTTCCTGCGGGAATAGAGGCGGTAGCGGCCGTCTGCAAGTTTTCGGATCATGGCGGTGAAGCCACCGCTTCCGGCGGGAAGCGGTGGCCCCTGCTGTCCTTACTGCCAGTCGCGTTCGATATTGTAATAGTCGTAGGACTTCTCGCGGATGCCGCCCAGCGAGCCGTCATGCCTGGTGAGGTCCTTGAGGTCATAGGCCGGCGCGTTCTGCAGCACATCCTTGTTCATCGGCACGACATAGCCGCCCTTGTTCGGGTCGAAGTCGAGCATGGACCAGGGCACGGGGTGATACTTCTCGCCCATGCCGAGAAATCTGCCAAAGCCCAGCGCCGCGAACATGATCTGGTTGGACTGCTTGTCCAGCACGATGTCCTCCACCGTGCCGATGCGCTCGCCCTGGCCGTTGTACACGGCGGTGCCTTTCACTTTCGAAGCCAGGATCGCACTGGTGTGGCCGCTGCTTGTGGTCATTGAAGCCTCCATGGTTGCATACCCGGAGTAACTGCCCGCGCCCGATTCCGTTGCCTTATTTTGCCGCAAATACCGGGGTATCGCCCCGGAACACTGGACCGGGCAGGCGCCAGCGGCTTTAGTGGCGCGGAAGTTCCGCCGGACCCCCGCATGGCCGTCACCTCGCCCACCATCGAAGCCCGGCGCGGCCAGATGTTCCCCACCCTGTCGGCGGCGGACATGGCGCGGCTGGAACGCTTCGGCGTGCCGCGCGCCTGGCCGAAAGGCGCCTTCATCGTCAAGGCGGGGGCGAAAAGCCCGGGACTGGTATTCGTGCTGAAGGGCACCATCCGCGTCAGCCAGGGCGACGGCGCCGGCGCCCGCCAGGTCATCATCGATCACGGTCCCGGCCAGTTCACCGGCGAACTGGCGCAGCTTTCCGACCGCCCCGCCCTGGTGGATGTCGAGGCGCTGGAGGATGTCGAGGCGCTGGTGCTGCCGGGCAAGGCGTTGCGCGACGTCTTGGTGCAGGAAGCCGAGCTGGGCGAGCGGCTGATGCGCGCCCTGATCCTGCGCCGCGTCGGCCTGCTGGAAACCGGCGTCGCCGGTCCGGTCATCATCGGCCCGGCCGGCCATGCCGATGTCCTGCGGCTGGACAATTTCCTGCGCCGCAACGGCTATCCGCACCGGGTGCTGGATTCCGCCACCGACGGCTGCGCCGCCACCCTGGTGGAGCGGTTCCAGGTTCTGCCGGAGCAGTTGCCGATCGTGCTCTGCCTGGGCGGGCAGCTGCTGCGCAATCCGGGCGAACGCGAACTGGCGCGCTGCATCGGCATGGTGCGGGACATCGATCCCGGAAAAATCTACGACGCCGCCATCATCGGCGCCGGACCGGCGGGGCTGGCCTGCGCCGTCTATGCCGCTTCGGAAGGACTCTCCACCCTGGTGCTGGATTGCCGCAGTTTTGGCGGCCAGGCCGGCGCCTCGGCCCGGATCGAGAACTATCTCGGCTTTCCCACCGGCATCACCGGCATGGCGCTGATGGCGCGGGCCTACAACCAGGCGCAGAAATTCGGCGCCGAGATCGCCATTCCCGAAGAGGCGGCGAAGCTGGATGCCGCCCATGACGGCGAGGCTTTCCGCCTGCATCTCGGCGATGGCGAGAAGGCCCGCGCCCGCAGCATCGTGCTGGCCAGCGGCGCACGCTATCGCCGGCTGCCGATCGCCAATCTCGGCGACTATGAAGGCAGCTGCGTGCACTACTGGGCCTCGCCGATCGAGACCCAGCTTTGCGACGGCCAGGAGGTGGCGCTGTGCGGCGCCGGCAATTCGGCCGGCCAGGCCACCGTGTTCCTGGCGGGCAAGGCGAAGAAGGTCTGGATGCTCGTGCGCGGCGCCAGCCTGGAGGCCACCATGTCGCAATATCTGGTGGACCGCATCCGCGCCCTGCCGAATGTCGAGGTGCTGCTGCGCACCGAAATCTGCGCCTTCGAGGGCGCCGACGGCGCACTGAAAAAGGTACGCTGGAAGAACCGCGACAGCGGCGCGGAGGACAGCCGCGCCATGGGCCATGTCTTTTCCTTCATCGGCGCCGATCCCAACACCGACTGGCTGGGCGAGGCCGGGGTCAGGCTGGACGGCAAGGGCTTCGTCATCACCGGCGAGGACGGGCGCCATCCGCTGGAGACCTGCCGCGACGGGGTCTTCGCGGTGGGCGATGTCCGCTGCGGTTCGGTCAAGCGCGTCGCGGCGGCGGTGGGCGAAGGCTCGACCGTGGTTTCCGCCATCCATGCCTGGCTGGCGAAGCAGAGAGAAGGAATGGCGGCGGAATGAGCGACACCTGCACTCACCTGAGCACCATTCGCAAGGTCACGCCCTCCGCCAGGGGCTGCGAGGAATGCCTCAAGCTGGGCTGGGAATGGTTTCACCTGCGGCTCTGCCGCGATTGCGGCCATGTCGGCTGCTGCGACCAGAGCCGCGGCAAGCACGCCACCAAACACTTCCACCGCACCAGGCATCCCATCATCGAGGGCTATGATCCGCCCGAAGGCTGGGGCTGGTGCTATGTCGACGAAGTGATGTTCGACCTGGGCGATGACACCACGCAACAGATTGGCCCGATTCCGCGTTACTATTGACCCGCCATTTCAGCCAAGGACAGTGCAGATGGAAAAGATCGCGGAAGGCTTCGACGTTTTCGCCCATGACGGCAGCAAGGCGTTCGGCGCGGTGCGCCAGGTGCTGAAGCACGGGATTGTGGTCTATGTCGAGAATGCCGGCGATTTCGAGGTGCCGCTGACGGCCGTCCAGGATGTGCATGACGAGAAGGTGGTGCTGGATTCAGGCAAACTCGATCCGCGCCTGCGCGAAGCCATCCGCCGCGCCCATAGCGGCGAAGACCCGCGCATTCCCTAGCGCTTCGGCACCGTCGCCAACCATTCCGTGAATGGCGTCTGCCACAGATGCACATTGCCGGTGGTGCCATGGCCGCTGGTCTCGCCGCTGGCCGGGATCAGGTAATAGCGGGCATTCTTCAGCTTCTTGACCGCCGCCTCGGTGGTGCCCAGTTCCGGCGGATTGCGCTCGTCATCGGCGGAATTGACCGCCAGCACCGCCGCCGTGATGTTGCCCAGGAGCGGCGCGGGGTCATAGTCGCGCGCCGCATCCAGCTGCCAGATCGTGTCGTTGGCGTCGCCGCTTTCCGGCCGGCTCAGCATGTCGTCAATCCGCTTGTCGGCGGCGGCATGGGTTCCCGTCCGCGCCTGCCAGCCCAGATTGCCGCCGCTGGTGCCGATGCTGAAAAAAGCCTCCGCGTACTTCATCGAAGCCGGCGGGGCGGTGTAGTCGCCATTGCGGTAGGCGGGGTCGGCCTTGATGGTCTCGATCACCAGCTTGCGCATCATCCAGTTGCGCGCCGCCATGGCGGCGGGCTGCGAGGCCAGCGGCACGATGCCGTCCATCATGGCGGGATATTTGACGCCCCAGGTCCAGGTCTCCATGCCGCCCATGGAATTGCCGATCACCAGGCGCAGATGCCTGACGCCCAATCCCTCGGTCAGCAGGCGATACTGCGCCGCCACCATGTCGTCGTAATTGTAGCGGGGAAACTTCGCCTTCAATCCCTCCGACGGCCGGGAGGAGCGGCCATGGCCGATGGCGTCGGGCAGGATGATGAAATGCGTCGCCACGTCCAGCGGCGCGCCGGCGGCCAGCAGCGGCGCAAAGCCGCCGATCATGCCGGCGCCGTTGCCGCCGGTGCCGTGCAGGATCAGCACCGCCTCGCCGGACGGATTGCCCAGCACGGTGTAGTGCTGGCGCAGCTCCATGGTTTCGCCGGTGTGGAAGCGGAAATCGCGGAGCACGAAATCGCCGGCGCGCTGGCCCGGCAGCGGCGCGGGCTGGGCCATGGCCGGCAGCACCGTCATCGCCAGCAGCAAAAGGGGCAGGGCTTTCACCAGGATCATCATCCTCTCCCTTGATTATCTTTCTGTGATAATGCGCGTGCGGGGAACCGTTTCGCCCGCTCTGCAATAGCACTCTGCAATACCACAGGGGCCTGGAGATTTCATGACCATCAACCCCGCCGCCGGGACGCTGACGCCACCCGCCGAAAGGCTGGACGTGGCGGCGCTGACCCGCGCCTATTTCGAGAAGCGGCCCGATCCCGCCATTCCCGCCCAGCGCGTCAGCTTCGGCACGTCCGGCCATCGCGGCTCGGCCTTCGACACCAGCTTCAACGAAAACCATATCCTCGCCATCACCGAAGCCATCTGCCGCCACCGCAAGGGCGCCGGGATCGACGGCCCCCTGTTCATCGGCCGTGACAGCCATGCGCTTTCGCGGCCCGCCCTGGATACCGCCCTGACGGTGCTGGCCGCGCACGGCGTCGCCGTCCTGGCCGACCGGGACGATGGCTTCACGCCGACGCCCGCGGTCAGCCGCGCCATTATCGCCCACAATCGGGGACGCGAGCGGGGACTGGCCGACGGCATCATCATCACCCCGTCGCACAATCCGCCGGAGGATGGCGGCTTCAAATACAATCCGCCCCATGGCGGCCCGGCGGAATCGGCGATCACCGCCGCGATCGAGAGCCACGCCAACGCCCTGCTGGAAGCCGGGCTCGCGGGGCTGAAGCGGGCCCGGCCCGCGACCACGCCGTTCGATTTCACCGGCTCCTATGTCGAAGCCCTGGCCGGCATCCTCGACATGGATGTCATCCGGGCGGTGAAGATCGGCGTCGATCCCTTAGGCGGCGCGGCCATCGGCTACTGGCAGCCCATCGCCGAGCGTTATCGCCTCGATCTCACCATCACCGACACGACCGTCGATTCCAGCTTCGCCACCGTGCCGCGCGACTGGGATGGCAGGATCAGGATGGACTGTTCCTCGCCTTATCCGATGCGGCGGCTGCTGGCGCAGGCGGGCCGGTTCGATATCGCCTTCGCCAACGACACCGATGCCGACCGCCATGGCATTGTCGATGCGGCCGGGCTGATGCCGCCCAACGATTATCTCGCCACCTGCGCGCGCTACCTGGGCGAGAGCCGCGCGGCGTTCAAGGGCCGCAGGATCGGCAAGACCATTGTCTCCTCCGGCATGATCGACCGGGTCGCCGGCCTGCTCGGCACCGAAGTCTTCGAAGTGCCGGTGGGTTTCAAATGGTTCGTCGATCCGCTCCGGGCGGGGTCGGTCTTCTTCGCCGGCGAGGAAAGCGCCGGCTCGAGCTTCCTGATGCGGGACGGCGCGGTCTGGACCACCGACAAGGACGGACTGATCGCCGGCCTGCTGGCGGCGGAGATGACGGCAAGGACCGGCAGGACGCCGTCACAGCTTCATGGCGAGATTTCCACCAGGCTCGGCCGCAGCTTCTATGCCCGGATCGACCATCCCGCCGACGCCGCCACGCGCCGGAAGATCGCGGCGCTGTCGCCCGGCGCCGTCACCCTGAAGGAACTGGCGGGAAGCCCCGTCACCCGCGCGCTCGCCACCGCGCCGGGCAACGGCGCCGCCATCGGCGGCCTCAAGCTGGAATCGCAGCAGGGCTGGGTCGCCCTGCGGCCGTCCGGCACCGAGGACATCTACAAGATTTACGCGGAAAGTTTTGTCAGCCCCGCGCATCTGGAGGCGCTGCAGGCGGCGGGCCGGGAACTGGCGCAGAAGGCCTAAAGGGCGCAAACGGCTGCCATTTTGCGACGCCAGGCCGCCGGCAGGCCGGAGAGCCTTAAAAACCGTGGTCCCCAAAGGGTTTGCGTCGGCACGGGATCGCCCGCATATTGTGCGGCAAAAGGCGCGGGAAGACGCCGCGCCGGGACGGACGAATTGAAGCCCATCACCGCCATTCTTGCCCTTGTCCTGCTCGCCGCCGGCACCGCCGCCGCGGCGGCGGCCGAGGCCGCGCCCGCGCCGCGCCTGGCCGGCATGCGCCGCCTCACCGAAAGCGAATATCGCAATACCATCGCGGACATTTTCGGCGCCGGCATCCAGGTGCAGGGCCGCTTCGAGCCCGACCGCCGCATCGGCGGCCTGCTCTCCGCCTCCAGCGCCATACTTTCCATCAGCCCGGCAGGCTTCCAGGCCTATGCCCAGATGGCCGACGGCATCGCCGCCCAGGTGGTGGATGCGAAACATCGCGGCGCCTCCGTGGCCTGCAAGCCCGCCTCGCCCGGCCAAGCCGACGATGCCTGCGCCGCGCAGGTGGTGGCGCGCTATGGCCTGATGCTGTTCCGCCGCCCGCTGACGGCGGAGGAAAGCGCGGCGCGCGTCAGGCTGGCGCGCGATGTCAGCGGCAAGACCGGCGATTTCTATGCCGGGCTGCGCTTCGCCCTGGCCTCGCTGATGGCGGCGCCGGACTTTCTCTTCCGCACCGAATATGCCGTGGCCGAGGCCGACGGCAAAAGCTGGACCCTCGACGCCTTCAGCCGCGCCAGCCGCCTCAGCTACCTGTTGTGGGATTCAACGCCCGATGCCGCGCTGCTCAAGGCCGCTGCCGATGGCGATCTGAACCGGCCCGATGGCGTCGTGCGGCAGACCGAGCGGCTGATGGCGTCGCCCCGCCTGCAGGCGGGAATGCGCGCCTTCTATGCCGATTTCCTGGAGCTGGACACCCAGGTGGTGAAGGATCCCACCTTCTATCCCAAATACAGCGAGGCGGTGGCGAGTTCGGCGCGGGAAGAAACGCTGCACACCATGGTGGACCTGACCCTGACGCGGCAGGAAGACCTGCGCGACCTGCTCACCACCCGCAAGACCTGGATCAACCGCACTTTGGCGGCGGTCTATGGCGTGCCCTACAATTTCGACAGCGAGTGGGTGCCTTACGAATTCGCGCCGGAATCGGGGCGCAGCGGCCTTCTCACCCAGGCGACGTTCCTCAGCCTGTTCTCCCACCCCAACCGTTCCTCGCCGACCAAGCGCGGCGTGGCGCTGCTGGACATCTTCATGTGCCAGCCGACGCCGCAGCCGCCGGCCAATGTCGATTTCTCCATCGTCAACGACATCGGCAATCCCAGCCTGAAGACGGTGCGCCAGCGCCTTTTGGCCCATGCCACCAATCCCACCTGCGCCGCCTGCCATACCCGCAGCGATCCCATCGGCCTGGCGCTGGAGAATTTCGACTCCATCGGCCAGTACCGCACCGCCGAGAATGGCGATCCGATCGACGCCTCCGCCACGCTGCAGGGCAAGTCCTTTGTCGGGGCCGTCGGCCTTGGCCAGGCGCTGCACGACAATCCCAACTTTCCCGCCTGCTTCGCCCGCAAGCTGTTCGCCTATGGCACCGGGGGCAACGCCAATCTGGTGACGCCGCCGGTCTATCGCGGTTTCGTCACGGCTTTCAGCGACAGCGGCTTTCGTGTGCCGGCGCTGCTCAAGGCGCTGACCGCCAATCCGCAATTCTTCAATGTGCCGCCGCCGCTGCCTGCGAAAACGGCGCTGAACGAGGTGACGAAATGAAACTTCACCGCCGCACGCTGCTTCGCGGGATGCTGCAGGGTTCGGCCGTGGCCGTGGCGCTGCCGCTGCTGGACTGCTTCCTCGACGGCAACGGCGCGGCGCTGGCCGATGGCCGGCCGATTCCCACCCGCTTCGGCACCTTCTTCTGGGGCTGCGGCCTGACCAGGCAGCTTTTCCTGCCCAAATCCACCGGCGCCAATTACGAGGACATGCCGCAGCTGGCTTCGCTCAAGCCCTTCAAGGCCAAGCTCAACCTGCTCAGCGGCTACCGCGCCTATCTCGATTCCCGCCCCAACATCCAGCACTGGAGCGGCAATGCCGCCATCGCCACCGGCATCGCGCCGGGCGGCGACGGCCAGTTCGATGCACCGACGCTCGACCAGATCATTGCCGCGCATACGGCCACGGGCAGCCGCTTCCGTTCCATCGAGATCGCCTGTTCGGGCAACAAGCGCGAAAGCTATTCCAGCACCAGCGGCGGCGCGAGCGTGAACCCGCCCGAGGTTTCACCTGCCGGTCTCTATACCCGCCTGTTCGGCGCCGGGTTCCAGGACGGCAAGGGCGACTTCAGGCCCGATCCCGACATCATGCTGCAGCAGAGCGTGCTTTCGGTGGTGGCGGAAGACCGCCAGCGCCTGATGGCCTCCGCCTCCGCCGCGGACAAGGCGCGGCTGGACCAGTATTTCTCCTCGGTGCGCGAGCTGGAGAACACCATGGCGGTGGAGCTGCAGAAGCCCGAGATCATCGCCGACGTCGCCATCCCGGACGCGCCGCCCGAGATGACGGTCAACAAGTCGGTGCCGGTGCTGCTCAAGACCGTGCCGGTGTTCTCGAAGCTGCTGGCGATCGGCCTGGCCACCAACCAGACCCGCATCTTCAACATGGCGCTGACCGAGCCGGCCAACACCATGTTCATGCCCGGCGACAGCCATGTCTTCCACCAGGCGACGCATGAGGAGCCGGTCGATCCGGCGCTGGGCTACCAGCCGGTCACCTCGCAGTTCAGCACCCATTCGATGGAATGCTTCGCCGAACTGGTGGCGGCGCTGGACGGCATCCGGGAAGGCGAGGGCACCCTGCTCGATCACAGCCTGGTGCTGGCCTATACCGACACCTCCAACGCCAAGCTGCACGCCATTGACGGCATCCCGATGTTCACCGCGGGCAGCGCCGGCGGCAAGGTGAAGACCGGGATGCACATCGCCGGCAACAGCGAGACGGTGAGCCGCGTCGGCCTGACCCTGCAGCAGGCGATGGGGATGGCGGTGGATCACTGGGGCGCGGACTCCAACCTCGCCAGCAAACCGATTTCCGAACTGCTGGCGTGATGCGGGCCAGCCTTGTCACGCTCGCATTGTTGGCGCTGTGCTGCGCGGCGGCGGCCCAGTCGGCGCCGCAGACGCCCGCTTCCCAGGCACCGGTTGGCCCCGCCCAGCCCGCTCCGGGCGTCTTCGCCATGGCGAAAAAAGGCGCGGCGCTGCATCTTTCGGTCACCGGCCACAATTTCACAACCAAAGCCGCGCTGGAGAATTACCTCGCCTTCCGCGCCGCCGAGGCGACGCTGGACAGCAAGTTCCAGTGGTTCAGCCTGGTCGAGCACCGCGCCAAGGGTGACACGGTTCCGGTTCCGAAGGGCGATCCCGCCGGCCCCCGCTTTTCCTTCCGCATGGAGTATTTCCGCCCGCAATGGCGCTGGCGCGCCGCGGGCGCAAAGGCCTGGAACAACTGGTCGCCCTTCTCCGGACAGGCTTTCCCCGACCTGAAAGGCGCCGACTACCAGCTCAGCGCCGATATCGTGATGCACAAGGGCATGGTGGACGATGTCAGCCCGCTGGCTTTCGATGCCGGGGCGGTGTCCGATTATCTCATCAACCAGGTCGAGGCCCCGAAGTAGCACAGGCCCGGAGGGGTTGCTTAAACAGATACTTCCCGGCTTGGATAGGCCATGACCGCACCGGATTCGTCGCATCGTCACGCCGCCACCCTGATCCTGCTGGGCGCCACCGGCGATCTGTCGCAGCGCATGCTGCTGCCTTCGCTCTTCGCGCTCCATGCCGAGAACCTGCTGCCGCCGGGTTTCCGGCTGATGGGCGTCGCCCGCAGCGCCCAGAGCGACGAGGATTTCCGCAAATTCGCCGCCGAAGCGATCGGCAAGTACCTGCCGCGCGACCGCCAGAATGCCGCGCGCCTTGCCGCCTTCCTCGCCTGCCTGCATTACCGCCGCGCCGACCTGGATGACGTCCAGTGTTTCCTGCCGGTGCGCGAGGCGCTGGGCGATGCCGTGGGCAGGGATATCGGCGTCTTTCTGTCGATCTCGCCGGCGCTGTTCGTGAAGGCCATCGCCGCCCTCAAGCAGGCCGGGATGGCGGGCTTCAATGTCCGCGTCGCGCTGGAAAAGCCGCTGGGCGAGGATCTGGCTTCCAGCAAGGTGATCAACGACACCATCGCCAGCCTGTTTCCCGAAGACCGCACCTTCCGCATCGACCATTATCTCGGCAAGGAGACGGTGCAGAACCTCTTGGTGCTGCGCTTCGGCAACATGCTGTTCGAGCCGATGTGGCGCAGCCAGTATATCGACCATGTCCAGATCACCGTCGCCGAGACGGTGGGGCTGGAGGGCCGCGCCGGCTATTTCGATTCCACCGGCACGCTGCGCGACATGGCGCAGAACCACATGCTGCAGCTTCTCGCCCTGGTGGCGATGGAGCCGCCCAGCCATTATGGCGCCACCGCGGTGCGCGACGAAAAGGTCAAGGTGCTGCGCGCCCTGCGCGGCTTCACCGCCGAGACGGTGAAAAGCCACAGCGTGCTGGGGCAATATGCGCCGGGCGCCATCGGCAATGCCCGCGTCGGCGGCTATGCCGACGATCTCGGCAAGCCGTCCCGGACCGAAACCTTCGTGGCGCTGAAGGCCTATGTCGACAATTGGCGCTGGCAGGGCGTGCCCTTCTACCTGCGCACCGGCAAGCGGCTGCCCTCGCGGCGCACCGAAGTGGCGATCCAGTTCAAGCCGGTGCCGCATTCCATGTTCGAGGGCCGCGGCGGCAAGCTCGAGGCCAACCGGCTGTCGCTGCGGCTGCAGCCCGAGGAAGACGTCCGCCTTTCGGTGATGGGCAAGGTGCCTGGCCTGGACCGCGACGGCATGCAGCTGGAAAGCGTCGCGCTCGATCTTTCACTGGCCACCGCCTTCGGCAATCATCGCCGCCGCATCGCATATGAACGGCTGCTGCTGGATTTCCTCGAAGGCGATCCCACCCTGTTCGTCCGCCGCGACGAGGTCGAGGCGCAGTGGGCTTTCATCGACACGATCCGCGCCGGCTGGAAGAAGGCGGGGATGACGCCGCAGCCCTATGACGCCGGCAGCTGGGGGCCGGATTCCAGTTTCGGCAAGACTGACCCGAAATTCCGCTGGCACGATTAGCCAGACACGGTCTTTTGCATCCTGAGTTCGTCGCGCGTCGCTCATGGGCTATTGCCCACATCGCTCCTTGCTCCTGCTCAGGCGACAAAATCCCTGCGTCTGGCGCTGGGAAGCTCAGTTTCGTGGGGACTTGCCACCCATTCGCCCCCGGCCCATGCTCGGCCGATGACCCCGCTTTCCCGCCCCGCCCGCCTGGATGAATGGGCGCCTTCGCTGCTCAAGGCGCGGCTTTACAGCCGCCTGCTGGTGGACATCATCATCGGCGCCCTCAAGCCCGGCGAGCATCTGGACGAGAATGCGCTGGCCCGCCGCTACGATGGCGGCCTGGCCGGCATTCGCGACGCCCTGGCACGGCTGGCGCTGGAAGGGCTGGTGGTGCGCAAGGCCCGCGTCGGCACCACGGTGGCGCCGCTCAATCTCGCCGAGGCGCATGACACCTTCGAGGCCCGCCGCCTGGTGGAGATTCATTGCGCCGGGCTGGCCGCCGAACATGCCAGCGACGCCGATATCGCCGCCATCCGCGCCACCATGGCCGGCGGCGAGGCGGCGATCGCCGCCAATGATGCGCCGGCGCTGGCGGAAATGGACGAGGCCTTCCATGTCGCCGTCGCCGCCGCCAGCGGCAACCGCGCCCTGGCCAAGATGGTGGTGACTCTGCACCACCAGACGGCGCGCTACTGGCTGATTTCGGTGACGCCGCCCACCCGCACCGAAAGCCTGAAGGCGCTGAACGAACATCGCGCCCTGGCCGAAATCATCGCCGCGCGCGATGCCGATGGCGCGCGGGAAAAGATGTCACAGGTACTGGGCGAACTGCCCGAAGACGTGAAGCGCGCGCTTGAGGGCTGACGTGACAAGCCTGCGCGCCTGGACAACGCTGCTGCTGGTCAGCGCCCTGTTCTTCATCATCACCGCCGCGACCTTCAATGCGCTGGGTCCGGCGCGCGGCGACATGGTGGGCGAACTGCACTGGAGCGAGAGCGGATTTGGCGCCGGCTTTTCCCTGCTGGGCGTGTTCTGCGGCATCACCGCCACCATTCCCGCGTTCCTGATCCGGCGCATCGGTGTGCGCCTCACCCTGGCGCTGGGCGGTGTCGTGATGGCGGTCGCGTTTGCCTGCCTGGCGACGGCGCATGGCCTGACGCTCTATCTTGCGGGCTGCTCCCTCGCCGGGCTGGGCTTCACCCTGCTGGCGACGGTGCCCGCCACCTATCTGCTGACGCGCAATTTTGAACGTCCCGCCTTCATCTTTGGGCTTTACTTCAGCTTGGGGCAGGGCGGCGCGGTCGCCGGACCGCTGCTCTATCTCTGGATTGCCGGGATGGGCGGCTGGCGCATGGTCTGGATTGTTTCGGGCATCGCCACCCTGCTGACGGCCTTGCTGGCGGCGCTGCTGGTGGATGCTCGCACCGATCTCGCCGCCGCCGCGGAACATGATCCAGAGATTACCCGCGAAAGCTGGGTGGTCCGGACGGCGCTGAAGACGCCGCAATTCGCCGTGCTGGCTGCCGCCTACAGCGTGTTCCTGTTTGTCGATATTACGGTCGCGTCCTTCTCCATCCCCCATCTGATGAGCCATGGTGTGGGCGAGACCGCGGCGATCAGCCTGCTGAGCCTGGGCGCGTTGATCAACGCAGGTGGACGGTTCGGCGGCGGGCTTCTGTCGCGCTTCATTGACGCTAAGTCGCTGCTGGCGGTGGCGTTGCTGCTGCTGCTGGGCGGACTGCTGGCTTTGTGTACCGGCACCAGTCCATTCCTGTTGCTGCTCTATGCCAGCGGCATCGGAATTGGTTCGGGTCTTACCTTCTTTGCTTCCACCATCCTGCTGCTGGATTATTTCGGCCGCAAGCCCAACCTGGAACTGTTCGCCACGGTCAATCTGATCTCCACCGTGGGATCGGTGGGGCCGGCCTTTGCCGGCTTTGTCTTCGACCGCAGTGGCAGTTTCGTGCCGGCCTTCCTGATCCTGGCGGCGCTGGTGGCGGCGATCCTGATGGCGGTGTTGCGGATGAGGCCGCCGCATGGAGAACTGGCGTGAAGGAATATGGCGTTTTCCTGCCCGTGGCGAATGGCGGCTGGATCGTCAGCCGTGCCACGCCGCTGCTGGATGGCGGCTGGCCGCAGAACCGCGACGCCGCCATCGCCGCCGAACAGGCCGGCTTCGACTTCGCCATGGCGATGGGCAAGTGGCGCGGTTTCGGCGGCGCCACCGGCCATTGGGGCACGAGTCTCGAAGCGGTCACCATGATGGCGGGAATCGCCGCCGTCACCTCCCGCATCCAGGTCTGGGCGACCCTGCATGCCATCCTGTTCAATCCGGTGGTCGCGGCCAAGATGATCGCCACGCTCGATCACATTTCCGGCGGCCGCGCCGGGCTCAACATCGTGGCGGGCGCCTTTTCCGGCGAGTTCGCCCAGATGGGGGCATGGGACGACCGGCTCTCGCATGACGGCCGCTACGACCTGGCCGAGGAATGGACGGAAGTTCTCACCCGCCTGTGGGCGGAGCCGCGCGTCGATTTCCATGGCAGGCATTTCAACATCACCGACTGCGTCTGCGAGCCCAAGCCGCTCCGGCGCCCGCGCCTGATCTGTGCCGGGATGTCGCCGCGCGGCTTCGATTTCTCGGTGCGTCACACCGATGGCTGCTTCATCGGTGGCCGCGACGCGGAAGAAACCCGGGCCGCCAGCCGCCGCGCCCGCGACCTGGCGGCGAAACTCGGCAAGCCGATCCGCATTTACGCCATGATGACGGTGATCTGGGGCGACAGCGACGCCGCCGCCGAAGCGAAAGCCGCCAAATACCGCGAGGGCCTGGATGCCGGCGCCGTTGCCGGGATGCTGGAAAGTTATGGGGTGTTAAAAGATGGAAGTGGGGCCGGCAACGCCATGACGGCGCGGGCGCAAGGCGCCTTCATGACCCAGACCGCGATCGGTTCGCCCGCGACCTGCGCGAAGAGGATTGAAGCCTTCATGCGCCACTGTGACCTGGACGGTCTGATGCTCATTTTCGATGATTATCCCGCCGGGCTGGCGATGGCGGGGGCGGAGATCCTGCCGAGCTTGCGCAAGGCCATGCCATGAGCGGCCCGAACGTTGCGCCGGCGCGCACGGCGCTGCTGGTGATCGACATCCAGCGCGACTTCGCGGCGCCGGGCGGCGCCATGGCGCGCCGCGGCGCCGACATGACGGCGATCCATCCGGCGGTGGCGCAGGCAACGCTTCTTCTGGCCGCGGCGCGCCGGGCAAATGTCTTCTGCGCCTTCAGCCGCGTCGCGGCGCCGGATGGCGAGATCGCACGCGACGGCACGCCCGGCGCGGACCTGGTCGCGCCGCTGCCGCGAGGCGACGAACTGGTGGTGCGCAAGCCGCGCTACAGCGTCTTCACCGGCAACAGTCTGGCGGAAACGCTCAGGGCGCGCGGCATCGACACCCTGGTGCTGTGCGGTCTGACGACCGAATGCTGCATCCAGTCCTCGGCCTGGGATGCGTTCGAACGGGACTTTCATGTCGTGATCGCGGCTGATGCCGTCGCCGCCTACCAGCCGGAGCTGCACCGGGCGGCACTGGCAGCGCTGGCGCTGAACGGAGCCGTGCTGGCGGATACCGCCGCCCTCGCGGCGGCCTGGAAATAGTTATATATCAACTACTTGCGGGGGGCCTGGCGTTTTTCCTTGCGCTGTGGCGTCCGGATATTATGTAACATTTCACATGAAGCCGGTTTTTCCCCTTGCCCTGCTGCTGCTGGCCGGTCCGGCTGTTGCGCAGACCGAAACCGTCACGGTCACGGCCGATCCGGTGCATCTGATGGAAGGCGCGCCGGGCGAGGCGGCGACCGGCCTGACGCTGCCGCTGGCCGAGACGCCGCGTGCCGCCACCCAGGTGAGCGAGATCACGCTTGCCCGCTATGGCGTCGAGGGCCTGGACGATCTCACTGCCATCACCCCGTCCTCCTACACCGGCAGCTTCTATGGCGTGGATGGGGCGGTGAATCTGCGCGGCACCATGGCCGACAATTATTTCCGCGGCTTCCGCCGGGCGGAAAATCGCGGCGCCTATGCCACGCCGCTGAGCGGCGACGTCACCATCCTGCGCGGGCCGCCTTCGCCGGTCTATGGCGCGGGCAAGGTGGGCGGGCTGGTGGACGCTTCGCCTGCCGCCGCTCCGAACGACAGCATCACACTCACCTATGGCGCCTATGAAAAGCGCAACCTGACGGCGCAGGGCAGCCTGCCGGTGGAATTCGCAGGAGCGGCGGGCCGCCTCAGCGCCCGCGGCGAGATCGACGACAGCTTCAGCTATTACCGCGGCATCCATCCCAGCCATCAGGCCCTGACCCTGGGCGCCGACCTGGCGGCGGGCGACTGGTCGCTCTCGGCGAATTACGCCTTCTTCCATGCCGACGGCCAGGTGCAGACGCCGGGCTGGAACCGGTTGACCCAGGCGCTTATCGACAATGGCGCCTACATCACCGGCCGCAACACCTCGCTGAAGGATGCCGACGGCAATGGCCGGCTGACCCTGAACGAATTCGGCGGCAATCCCTACGCTTACGATCCCGGCTTCCAGCCGCTGGCGGTTCCCGGCGGCAGCGACGCCGCCCACCGTCTCGACAGCGGCTTCGGCACAACCCGCATCGACCGGCGCACCGTCTATCTGGCGCCGGGCGTGGATTTCTCCCGCACCGTCACCCATACCGGCTTTGTCGAGATCAAGCATGATCTGGACAAGGATTCACTGCGCCTGCAGCTGTTCGCCGACACGCTCAGCAATGACCGCTTCGTTTCCTATGGCTATCCCACGTCGCTGCGTGCCGAAGTGGCGGAGGCGCGGCTGCGCTATGATTTCGACCGCAACCTTGGCGACATCACCGCCCATACCACCGCCGGCGCCGGCTGGCGTCTTGTCCATGCCATCGGCAGGCAGAGCTTCAACAGCGGCGTCATCGCGCTGGACCGCCGCGACATCAGTCAGGGCGCGGCGCCCAACGACATCATCGACTCGCCGTTCAACACCGACCCGGCCGGCACGGTCGGGCTGGGCTGGGAGAACAACGTCGCCAGCAATGTCTCGGACTTCGGCGCCTTCGCGCTTTCCGATCTCGGCTATGACCGGCTGCATCTGCTGCTGGGCGGCCGCCTCGACCAATACGATATCCGCAGCCGCGACAGCGGCGTGCTGGCCTATGAGCCGCCCTCCGGCGCGGCCAATGGCGGCCGCTTCACCTGGTCGGCCAGCCTGTCCTGGCGCGACCCGTCAGGCCTGATGCCCTATCTCAGCCATGCCCGCGCTTCGGCGCCGGAAACCGGCCAGGCGGGCGAAGTGCCGACCCAGCTTCTGGTGACCGGCGGCTGGTTGTCGGATTCCACCCTGGACGAAGCTGGCATCAAATATGCGGCGGACGGCGTGGAAGCCACGCTCTCGCTCTACCGCCAGAGCCGCACCCAGCTTTCCCAGCTCGGCGGCGTCCATGTCGCCGGCACGCGCGGCGAAGGCGTGGAAGCGGAATTGCGCTGGCTGGTCAGCGACCGTCTCAGCGCCACCCTGGCCGCCAGCCTTTCCCACACCTTCATCAAGGGGCCGGACACCAGCTTCGCCTATGTCCCGGCGCGCGACCTGGGCGTTTCACCGCAGAACGGCTTTGGCGGCGCCTATATCGTCTACGATTTTTCCACCCTGAAGGGCCCCGGCAGCTATGACGACACGCTGGTGCCCCATGCGGTGGTCAGTCCCTGGCTGACCTGGACGGGTGATGGCTGGGGCGCCTCGCTGGGCGGCACCTATGTCGGCGAAGCAAAGCAGACCGTGCCCGATCCCATCGTCTTTCCGGCGCATGTCACCGCCAACCTGTCCGGCTTTGTCAGCCGCGGCGCCTGGCGCGCTTCCGCCAATATCGACAATCTGTTCGACGCCCGCTATTTCACCCCCGACGCCGACACCTATGCCAATCTCGGCGCCCTGCCGGGGATGGGGCGGCGCTGGCGCATCGCCCTGACGCGCGGGCTGTAGATTGCTTCGAGGATGATCTGAGATGCCGGGCCGGGTTTTCGTCGCTGGATTTCTTCTCGTCATGCTCGGCTTTTTCCTGCTGGCGGTGCTGTTCAATTTCTATCCGCCGGCGGGCAACAGCTGGCTCACCCTGGCCGGCGTCGCGCTCTATGCCGCCCTGTCGCTGTGGATCGTGCGCAAGGCGGCGCGCAAATAGGACGCGGCTGCTGGCTGTAGCGGCACCCGCGCGATAAGGTTCGGCCGGATTCGCCGGGCGGGGGCCCATGTACGAACAGGTCGTGATGCTGCTGTCGTTCGTCTTCGCCATCGCGATGACGCATCTGCTGGCCAGCGCCACCGAGCTGATCCTGGCGCGCGGCCGGGTGGTCTTTTCCGGGCTGCAGGCGCTGTGGATGGTCAACACGCTGCTGGGTCTGCTGGTCAACTGGCTTTCCATTTATGGCCTCAATATCCTGCCGCATCTGGCGCCTGCCGACGTGGTGATCAATTTCGGCCAAGCGGTGATCCAGTATTTCACCTGTTCGCTGCTGTCGATGCGGGTGCCGGAACATGGTCCCGTGGACATGCCGGCATTTTTCGAAAAGCAGCGCCGTGTCATCATGGCCGCCCTGGGCGCTCTCTATGTGGCGGCGATGGCCGGAAATTATTTCTATCCGCAGCCGAACGGCCTTCCGCATTCGGCCTGGATGCAGGAAGACGCCGTTATCCTGGCCGCCGGCGTGATGCTGGCGCCCGCGGCGTTCGCCTGCCGCGCTTGGCTGCAATGGCTGGCGGTGATTGCGAACTTCGCGATGATCGTGGTCTTCCTGGCGCGCTACACCATCGCGGGCTAGCGCCCGCCGGCCTCGATCACCTCCAGCAGCGCCGCGGTGGGATAGCCGTCGGCGGCAAGGCCGTGTACTTTCTGATATTGCCGTGTCGCCAGGCGTGTCTGGTGCCCCAGCACGCCGTCCGGCGTGCCGGGATCGAAGCCCGCCGCCGCCAGCGCCGCCTGGAAGCGCAGCCGCTCATCGCGCGACAGGGGATGTTCCTGGCGCGGCCAGTCGGCGTGCACGCCGGGGCGGTCCATCAGCCGCTCCGACAATTCCGCCACCGCCAGCGCGTAAGAGGCGGCATTGTTGTATTTCAGCAGGACGCGGAAATTGGGCAGCAGCAGGAAGGCCGGACCTTTCGCGCCGGCCGGCAGATAGATCGAGGCCTCGCCCGCGTAAGCCGGCAGCGCCTTGCCGTTCACCCGCCTGACGCCGCGCCTGCGCCATTCGCTCACCGGCTTGAGCGTGTCGATGTCGGCATCCTCATAGGCGAATTTCCTCGGCAGCCTGACTTCAAGCCCCCAGCTTTCGTGCGCCTTCCAGCCCTGCGAGGCGAGCAGGTTGGCCGCCGAGGCCAGCGCGTCTGCGGGCGAAGACCACAGATCGATCCTGCCGTCATGATCGCCATCGGTGGCGTATTTCAGGAAGGTGGTGGGGGTGAACTGGGTCTGGCCGAAGGCGCCGGCCCAGGACGACTTCATGTCGGCCACGGCGTAATGCTGGTCCTGCAGGATCTTCAGCGCCGCCTGGAACTCCGGCGCGGCGTAATCGGCGCGCGGTCCCTGATAGCCCAGGGTCGCCAGCGCCGCGAACAGATTGAACTGGCCGGCGTCGCGGCCGAAATCGCTTTCCAGGCCCCAGATCGCCAGCAGGATGCCGCGCGGCACGCCGGAGCGCTTTTCAATCTCGGCCAGCGCCGGGCGATACTCGGCCAGCTTCGCCTTGCCGTCCTTCAGCCGCCGGGCCGAGATTGCGCCGTCGAGATAGGCCCAGACCGGCCGGGAGAATTCCGGCTGGTTGTCGTTCATGCTGGCGATGGCGGGCAGGGGCGCGATGCCGGCCGCGGCGGCGGTGAATGTTTCCTCAGTGATGCCGTTGGCTCGGGCCTCGGCGTGCATACGGTTCAGGAACTGGTCGAAGGGCGAGGGGGCCGCCGGCTGGTCCTGCGGCCAGGCCGGGCCCGCCAGCACACAGGCCAGCGCCAGGGCGGGGCGCATCAGGGAACCGGGGCGGGCAAATCGCATCACGCCCCAATCTACCACTGAATTTGCTGGATTTTCCCGGCTTTTTGGCCGGATTTTTCAACCAATTCCGAGGGTTGACTTGGGGAGGGGCCTTGCATAGGTTCCGCGCCTTCGCGCCGGAGGCTCCGGCGGTTTTCCGGTCAAAAGGCGTGTCATGAAAGTCCGTAATTCCCTCCGCTCGCTCAAGAAGCGCGACAAGGATTGCCGCATCATCCGCCGCAAGGGCCGGGTCTATGTCATCAACAAGAAGAACCCGCGCTTCAAGGCTCGCCAAGGCTGATCCGGCGCGCTTAACTCCATAGGGACTGGAGTCTTCGCGCCATGGAATTGCCGCCCCCCGATCAATCCATCCTCGCCCGCCGCGATGAAATCGTTTCGGCGCTGCGCGCAATCGTGCCCGACGGCGTGGTGGATGACGCCGCCGGGCGCCAGGTCTTCGATTGCGACGCGCTCGCCGCCTATACCCAGCAGCCGCTGGTGGTGGTGCTGCCCAAAACCCGCAGCCAGGTCATCGCGGTGGTGCAATACGCCAATCGCGAATCCATCCCCATCGTGCCGCGCGGCTCGGGCACTTCGCTCTCCGGCGGTTCGCTGCCGCGCGCCGACGGCATCCTGCTGGCGCTGGGGCGGATGAAGTCCATCATCGAAATCGACTATGAGAATGGCTGCGTCACGGTCGAGCCCGGCGTCACCAACCTGAACATCACCAAGGCGGTGGAGGCCAACGGCTTCTATTATGCCCCCGATCCTTCCAGCCAGATCGCCTGTTCCATCGGCGGCAATGTCGGGGAGAATTCCGGCGGGCTGCATTGCCTGAAATACGGCCTCACCACCAACAATCTGCTGGGCGTGGTTTTCATCACCCCCGACGGCGAAGAGGTGCGGCTTGGCGGCAAGGCCGGCGCGCAGGGCGGGCTCGACCTGCTCGGGCTGATCACCGGTTCGGAAGGCCTGCTCGGCACCGTGGTGGAAGTGACGGTCAAGATTTTGCGCAAGCCGCCGGTGACCCGCACCCTGCTGGCGTCCTTCGACACCGTGCCCAAGGCCGGCGCGGCGGTGGCCGCCATCATCGGTGACGGCATCCTGCCCGCCGCGATGGAGTTCATGGACCGGCAATGCGCCGAGGCGGTGGAAGCCTACAACCAGCCCGGCTATCCGCCCGGCGCCGCCGCGATTCTCATCATCGACGCCGACGGGGTCGAGGCCGACGTCACCGACACCATGCAGCGCCTGGCCGCGGTCATCGCCCGCTGCGGCGGCACTTCGCAGGAAGCCACCGACGAGGCCCAGCGCGTGCGCATGTGGTCGGGGCGCAAGGCCAGCTTTGCCGCCATGGGGCGCATCCAGCCCGACATGATCTGCATGGACGGCACCATCCCGCGCAAGGCATTGCCGCAAGTGCTGGACGGCATGGCGAAACTCTCCGAGCAGTACGGCCTGGGCTGCTGCAATGTCTTCCATGCCGGCGACGGCAATCTGCATCCCCTGATCGTGTTCGACCAGACCAAGCCCGGCGAATTCGAAAAGGCGGAAGCCTTTGGCGCCGACATCCTGCGCCTCTGCGTCAAGGTCGGCGGCGTCTTGACCGGCGAGCATGGCGTCGGCATCGAAAAGCGCGACCTGATGCCGGAAATGTTCACCACCGAGGAGATGGAGCAGCAGGGTCGGGTCAAATGCGCCTTCGATCCGGGCGGGCGCTACAATCCCGGCAAGGTTTTTCCCACGCTCTCGCCCTGCATTGAACAAGGCCATCTGCACGTCCATGGCGCGCAGCTGCCGCATCCGCACCTGCCGCGCTACTGATGGGCAAGGTCCAGAACGAAAGCCAGGTGGTGGATTTCGTGCGCCAGGCGCGCGCGGAAGGAAAGCCGTTCGAGATCCTGGCCGGCGGCACGCGGCGGAACATCGGTGCGCCGGTTCCGGCGCTGCCGCAGCTCGATGTCTCCGCCATCCAGGGCATCGTCAATTACGAGCCGGAAGAGCTGATCTGCACCCTGGCCCCCGGCACCTCGCTGCCGGAGGTGGAAAGCGTGCTGGCCGGGCGCGGCCAGCGCCTGGGCTTTGATCCGGCCGACTGGTCTGGCGTGCATGGCGTTTCCGGCACGGCGACCATCGGCGGCGCGGTCTCGGTGGACGCCTTCGGTCCCGGCCGGCTGCTGCGCGGCTCGGCGCGGGATTCGCTGCTGGCCTGGCGCGGCGTCAACGGGTTGGGCGAAAGCCTTCGCGGCGGTGCCAAGGTGGTCAAGAATGTCACCGGTTTCGACCTGCCCAAGCTGATGTGCGGCGCCTTTGGCACCCTGGCGGTGCTGACCGAGCTGACCTTCCGGGTCTATCCGCGCCCGGGCCATGCCGCCGTGCTGGCGGTGATGGATGTGACGCCGCTGGAAGGTTTCGCCCATCTGCGCAAGATCGCCCGCAGCGCCCTGGAGCCGTCGGGCCTGGCCTATCTGCCGCCCGGCAATACCCTGCTGGCCGATATCGGCCGCGGCGCCGCCCTGATCCGGCTGGAAGGCGAAGCGGTGCCGCTGCAGGAAAAGACCGCCATGGCGAAGGCGCTGCTGGGCGTGGGCCTGCAGGACGTGGAAAACGGTCTCGACCTCTTCAACCGGATTCGCGATGGCGCCATGTTCGCCGGCACGAAGCTCGATATCTGGCGGCTGATGATCCCGGCCACCGAGGCGCCGCGCCTTGCCGCCGAAATCGCCGCGCCGCTCTGGCTGGGCGACCAGGCCGGCGGACTGCTCTGGCTGGCGGCGCCATCTTCCAGCGCCGCGCTGATCCGCGATCTTGCCGCCGCCAATGATGGCCAGGCCATGCTGCTCAAGGCGTCGGACGAAAGCCGCGCCGCGCTGGGTCTTTACGCGCCGCCGCCGCCCGCGCTGGCGAAATTGCGCGCCGGCATCAAGCACGCTTTCGATCCCGACGGTCTGCTCAATCCGGGGCGCATCAGATGAGAAACAACTTTAGTCCCGAGCAATGGGCCGATCCGGAAATAAAACCGGCCGCCACCGCCATCCGCCGCTGCGTCCATTGCGGCTTCTGCACCGCCACCTGCCCGACCTATGTCGTGCTGGGCGATGAGCGCGATTCCCCGCGCGGCCGCATCCAGTTCATGCAGAAGATGCTGGAGGAGGGCGGCACGCCTTCCGACGAGGCGGTGCATCACATCGACCGCTGCCTGTCCTGCCTGAACTGCCGCACCACCTGTCCCTCCAGCGTCGATTATGCCCGCCTGGTCGACACCTCGCGCGCCTATATCCATGCGCATTACAGGCGCAAGCCCGGCGACCGCTTCATGCGCTGGCTCATCGCCACGGTTTTCCCCTATCCGACCCGCACCAAGATCGCGCTGCTGCTGGCGCCGCTGGGCCGCGTCGCCGCGCTCTTCATTCCCATGGGCCGGCTGGAAACCATGCTGAAAAAGGCGAGCCCGCCGCGCGGGCCCGAGCGGCTGGCCAGGCCCGATAAAGCGGTGAAGCGCATCGCCCTGCTGCCCGGCTGCGTCCAGAAGGCGGTGATGCCGGAAATCGACGCAGCGGCCAGCCGCGTGCTGGCGCGGCGCGGCATCGAACTGGTGCCGCTGGAGGGGGCGGGCTGCTGCGGCGCGCTTTCGCATCATCTGGGCCGGGAGGATGAATCCAGGGCGTTTGCGAAGACGCTCATCACCGCTTGGGAAGCCGGCAGTTATGACGGCATCTTCATTTCCGCCACGGGCTGCGGCGGCTATCTGAAGGAATTGCAGCATGTCTTCCCCGGCGATCCGGTATGGGAGCCGCGCGCCGCCAAATTCGCCGCCGCCATGGTGGATTTCCTGGAACTGGTGCCGGCGGCCAGCGTGACGCCGCCCCCTGTTTTTGAAGGCAAGAGGGCGCTGCGTGTCGCCTATCACCCGCCCTGCTCGCTGATGAACAGCCTCAAGCTGCCGGGCAGGGGCGAGGCGCTGCTGGCCTCCGCCGGCTTTACCGTCACGCCCTTTGGCGAAAGCCATATCTGCTGCGGCTCGGCCGGCAGCTATTCCATCCTGCAGCCGGAACTGTCGCAAACATTGCGGGCGCGCAAGCTGGGGCATATCGCGGCGGCCAATCCGGATGTCATCGTCTCCGGCAATATCGGCTGCATCCAGCAGCTTGCGGACGGCGTACCGGTGCTGCACATCGCCCAGCTGCTGGACTGGGCCGAGGGTGGACCCCGGCCGGATGCACTGGTTTTGCCACAGTCTCCGCATTAAAGTGCCCGCCATGCGCCCCGCATGGCCCTTGCTGCTTTTTCTCGCCGCTGCCGCGCCGGTGTTCGCCGCGCCGCCTGCGCCCGCCCCCAAAAGCGATCTCGACCGCTGGTTCGCCGACCTCGCCAAGGCGGAATCGCCGGAGGACGCCAAGCCGATCGAGGGCAAGATCGAGAATGCCTTCCGGCAGTCCGGCAGCGCCAGCGTCGATCTGCTGATGAGCCGGGCCAAGGAAGCGCTCAACGCCGCCGACAGCAAGACGGCGGGCGCGATCCTGGCGGCGGTGACGAAACTGGCGCCGAACTATGCCGAAGGCTGGCACATGCGCGCCACCATGGATGCGGCGAGCGGCAATGACAGCGCCGCCATGATCGGGCTGCAGAAGGTGGTCAGTCTCAATCCGCGCAATTTCGCGGTGATGGTGGAGCTGGCCTCGATGCTGGAGGATTATGGCGACAAGAAAGCGGCGCTGGCGCTTTATCGCAAGGCGCTGGCGCTCGATCCGCAGCTGGAATCTGCTGTCCGCGCCGTCCGCGCCCTGCAGAAGCAGGTCGAAGGGCAGGGGATCTGAGAAGATGCGGCGCCTCCTGCCAATCCTGCTGCTTGCGGCCGCGCCGGCCTTCGCCGCTTCGCCCACCGTGCTCGGCAACTGGTTCGGCACCGGCCAGCCCGACGATCGCAGCGAGATGTATATCGACCATTTCCTGCCCGGCGGCGTCTTTCGCGCCGAGCATCGCTGGTGCCGCCAGGGCAAGGCGTTCGATCATCCCCAGACGGGGCGCTGGTCGGTGGCCGGCAACACCCTGACCATCCATGTCGCGACCGAAGGCGATCTGCGGGTAGAACGCGACGACGTCTATCGCGTCGTGCTGCTCGATGGCGACAGGCAGACCACCGTGCTGCAGCCGACCAACTTCACCTATCGGGACCATCGCGTTGCCGACGGCTTCAGGATGCCGGACTGCGATCTTGTCGGTTGAGGAAGCCGCCGTGAAACCGTTGCTTTGCGCCTTCCTGTTGTTCATCGCGCTGCCTGCTTGCGCTGCGACCTATCCGATGACGGGGGCCTGGTTCGGCACCGGCCAGCCTGACGACAGGAGCGAGATGTATATTGACACGTTCAACGCCGATGGCAGCTTCCACAACCAGCACCGCTGGTGCCGCGAGGGCAGGATCGCCCGGGAGGTCCGCGAAACCGGGCGCTGGAAAGTGGCGGGCGATCTTCTGACCATCGACATCGCCACGGTGGACGGCAGGCCCGAGCCGCGCAGTGATGTCTATCGCCTGCTGTCGGTGGACGCGAAGAACCAGAACTATGTCTATCTCAAGACCAGCTTCGCCTATCACGCCCACAGGGTGGCAGCGGATTTCCCGATGCCGGCCTGCGACCTGACGAGTTGAGAATGAAAAAGGCCCTGCTTGTTGTCCTGCTGCTGGCGGCATCGCCCGCCCTGGCCGCGCCGCCCTGGATCGCCGGGCGCTGGTTCGGCACCGGCCAGCCCAACGACAAGAGCGAGATGTGGCTGGAGGAAGGCGGCGCCGACGGCAGTTTCCATGTCCTGTTCCGCGCCTGCCGCCAGGGCAAGGCGTCCGACGCCACCAATGACGGCCACTGGGAACTGAACGGCAATGCCGAGACCATCACCGTCGATACCGTGAATGGCGGGAAGATCGCGCCGCCGCGGATCGACCACTACACCATTCTTTCCCATGACGCCGCAAAGCAGGTCTACCGCTACGATCCGACCGGCTTTGTCTATACCTCGCACCGGGTGGACGCGAAGTTCCAGATGCCGAGCTGCGATCTGGTGAGTTGATCTCAGTCCTCTTCGCCATGGGCGGCCTTGAGCCGCCCATCCAGGGCCACAATCACAAAGGCTGAAGCCCTGGATGGCCGGGTCAAGCCCGGCCATGGAGAGTTTCAATATTTGAAGCGGGCCTTGCGGCGGCTAACTCCGGGCCGCCGGAATCCTCGCCACCCGCAGCATGTTGGTGCCGCCCGACTTGCCGAAGGGAATGCCGGCGGTAATCACGATGTGATCGCCTTCCACAGCAAAGCCTTCCTGCACGGCGATGGCGATGGCCTGGTCCACCATCTCGTCGACGCTGGTGATGTCGGGCGTGACCACGGCATGGGCGCCCCAGACCAGGGCCATGCGCCGCGCCGTGGCGATCGAAGGCGTGGCGCAGATGATGGGGGTGCGCGGCCGCTCGCGCGCGGCGCGCAGGGCGGTGACGCCGGTGGTCGACCAGCACAGGATGGCGCGGGCATCGATGGTCTCGGTGACTTCATGCACCGCCGCCATCAGGGCATCGGGCACGGTGCGTTCGGGCGCGCCGCGCTGGCTCTCGATGATCTGGCGGTAGATGTCCTCGTTTTCCGCGCTGTTGGCGATGCGGTTCATCATCCCGACCGCGGCCTCGGGATAGGCGCCGCTCGCCGATTCCGCCGACAGCATCACCGCGTCGGCGCCTTCATAGACCGCCTGGGCCACGTCCGAGACTTCGGCGCGGGTCGGCACCGGCGAGGAGATCATCGATTCCAGCATCTGGGTCGCCACCACCACCGGCTTGCCCACCTTGCGGGCGGCGCGCAGGATGCGCTTCTGCAGCCCCGGCACCGCTTCCAGCGGCATTTCCACGCCCAGGTCGCCGCGCGCCACCATCAGCGCATCGACATGGCGGAGAATCTCGTCCAGCGTTTCCAGCGCCTTGGGCTTCTCGATCTTGGCCAGGCACCCGGCGCGGCCCTTGACGATCTCGCGCAGCTCGATGACGTCCTCGGGCCGCTGCACGAAGGACAGCGCCACCCAGTCCACCCCCAGTGCCAGCGCCGCATCCAGGTCGGAGCGGTCCTTCGGCGTCATCGCCGACATCGGCAGCAGCGTGTCGGGCATGTTGACGCCCTTGCGGTTCTTGATCTCGCCCGGCACCTCGACCGCGGCCTCGGCGAAATCGTCGCCCCGGCGCAGCAGGCGCAGGCGCACCTTGCCGTCGTCGATCAGCAGCGCATGCTTCTGCTTGATCGCCTCGAAGATTTCCGGATGCGGGATCGGGATATGGCTTTCATCGGTGACGGTCTCGCCCAGCACCAGGCGCACCTTCTCGTCCTGCTTGAGCATGCGGGCGCCGCCCGGCACGGTGCCCAGCCGGATCTTGGGGCCCTGCAGGTCGCAGAGAATGCCGATATGGCCGCCGGTTTCCTTTGACAGCTGCCGGATATGGCCATGCATCTCCTTCAGCATGGCATGCGGGGTGTGGCTCATGTTGATGCGGAAGACGTCGGCCCCGGCCTCGAACAAAGCGCGCATCATCGCCGGGTTGCTGGAGGCCGGGCCCAGTGTGGCGAGAATCTTGGTCTTGCGCGTGCGTCTCATCGAAAACTCATCCGGCGATCAGTTGGAAAGGTTCTGGATCCAGTCGGCATTGCGGCCGGTATCGACTTCCAGGAAGCCGCGGGAATCGAAGCCGCGCCTGGCGCAGGCGCCGCGCCCTTCGGCCTTGAAGCTCTTGGCCGGGGCGACGCAGAAATGGGTCTTGCCTTCCCAGTTTCCGCCGCCGCCGTCGCTGGCATAGAAATAGTAGTAGCGGGCCTGCAGCGGGCCGGTGAGGATGTCCAGGCATTCCCGGGCCTTCACCGTCCACCAGCCTTCCGAGGACCAGGCCTTGCCGTCGAAGCGGCCGATGGCGGCGCGCACCGGCAAGGCGGTCTTGTTGCAGACCTTGAAGCCGGCCAGGGCCGGCCCTGCGGTCAGCAGCAGCATCGCGAAGGCGGAAAGAAAGGCGGTTCGCATCGCGCTCCCGGTGTGGCGCGAATCACCCTCGCGCGTCAACGTCCCCGCCTTTATAACGCGGTCTCATGACGGCTTTCGAGCATATCCGGGCGGCCGATCCCGATTCCGGCCTTCTGCTGCTCTGCGACCATGCCAGCCCGGCGCTGCCGCCGGATTATGGCCTTCTGGGCCTCGATCCCGGCCTCTTCGCCACCCATATCGCCTATGACATCGGCGCCGCCCAAGTGACGCGGGCGCTGGCCGCCCGTTTCCGGGCGGCGGCGGTGCTGGGGCGCTGGTCGCGCCTCCTGATCGACCTCAATCGCGGCGCCGACGATCCCACCCTGGTGATGAAGCTTTCGGACGGCAGCATCATTCCCGGCAACCGGGCGGTGGACGCCGAAGAGATCGCCCGCCGCCGCCGCGACTTCCATGCGCCCTATCACGACGCCATCTCGGCGGAACTGGACCGCATCGGACCGAAAGCGGCGATCATCTCCATCCATAGCTTCACCCCGAGCTGGAAGGGCAGGCCGCGGTCCTGGGAAGTCGGCGTCTTGTGGGACAAGGACAGGCGCCTGGCCGGACCGCTGATGACGCGGCTGGCGCAACACGCCTTCCTCTGGGGCGACAATGAGCCCTATTCCGGGGCGCTGGAGAATGACTGCCTCAACCGCCACGGCACGCGGCGCGGCCTGCCGCATGTGCTGGTGGAAATCCGCCAGGACCTGATCGGGACGCCCGAACTGGCCGAAGGCTTTGCCGACAAGCTGTATTTTGTGCTGGCCGAGGCGCTGAAGGATATGGAACGGCGGCGCTGATGTTTGGATTTCTGCGGCGCTGGCTTTGGAATTCTTCACGGGTGCATGTCGTGCAGGCTGGCCCGACGACACCTGTCGAACTCGTTGCGCTTTTTGATCGATTTTTAGATGGACCCATGAACTATGACTTGGAATGGGATGATTTCATCTCATGGGAGCAACAGAATCCGAACATCGAGGCGGTTCGGGAGCGTCTTGGGGCATTTGAGCCTTTGCTCTTCTCGCGCGATCCCGTTCTGAAGGCCAAATATAGGGTTGCCGTGATGGAAGAACGCAATCGTGCCGCCGCTTTGTGCGGCATTCCCGCCAGAGATAAGATACCCACAGCTAGGCGGCTTCACAGCCGGTAGACCCTCCTTTAGGGTCCGCCCCTTCCAGAAAAATCGAGTATTGCCATGTCCAAGTCCGGCTTCGCCAAGGAACAGCTCAAATCCTTCATCGACCGCATCGAGCGGCTGGAGGAGGAGCGCGCCGCGCTTTCCGCCGACATCCGCGAAGTCTATTCCGAAGCCAAGGGCACCGGCTTCGATACCAAGATCATGCGGCAAATTATAAGGCTGCGGAAAATGGACAAGGCCGACTATCAAGAGCAAGAAGCTCTTCTCGATTTGTACAAACGGGCTATGGACATGTTGGACTAGGTAACTAGTCTGCCGGGAAGCGTGGCAGCGCTCGTATCTGAATGAGATATTCGCCCAGTAAACTATTTGCGTGCTTTAACTTGTCTTTTTGCATGTAAACCAGTTTCGCATATTGATCGACTTGTTCAGTGGGCGGCAAAAACCTTTCTGATGCGTGGTTCATGCCGAAAATTCGATCGGCAGTCGTATGAGCCTCATAGATTTTGCTTGCTATGAAGCCAGCCATTTCGGGTGGAAGCTTTGATGCAGCTTTAGCTCTGTCGAGAAGCTCTTCATAGAAATGAGATGATAACATCTCCTTGAACTGCTCCAGGGAGAAGTCAATAGTCGGCTTGTTTTCTGATGTGAGCTTTTTGTGCAATCGCGCCAATGCGCTAGCAATGAAGTCCAATTCTGTCGCGCAATGGTCCAGCCAGAAATGCAAGTCTATGGCCGCTGCAGTTTTCTCGCGTGTAGTTGCTTCAGCATCGCGACGGCGTATTGAAAAGTCGTTGTAGATTGAATTAAAAATTAGCCCGGCCGCAGCTATAAGTGAGGCTGATAGGGCACCGTAAAATTGAGGTGAGTTGGGCTTGCCCCAGAAGCTCACAGCTGTCGCCGCCGCGAAGCCCAAGGCCATTCCAGCCAACAGAATTCCGAAGAATTTGATCGTCGAAAGCCGCTTCATCTGTTGCCCCCGTCGTGGCATGATCACTCTATCGCGACGCAGTGTTTTGAGGAACTCGAGCGATGAAAGATTCAGAAGTTTTGGGGGCGCTGGGCCAGGTCTCGCGCAAGGTGCGCGACATTGCGGCGGCGCGGGCCTGGTATGGCGAGGTGCTGGGCCTCACCCATCTCTATTCCTTCGGCGAGCTGGCCTTTTTCGACCTGGGCGGGACGCGCCTGTTCCTGTCGCAGGCGGAAGATGTGGGAGAAGGCGAGTCCATCCTGTATTTCAAGGTCGCCGACATTCACGCGGCGCAGAAAGCGCTGGCGGCGCGCGGCGCGGTCTTTACCCATGCGCCGCACATGATCCACCGCCATGGCGACGGCACCGAGGAATGGATGGCGTTCCTGACCGACAATGACGGCAGGCCGCTGGGATTGATGGCGCAGATAAAATCCACCTGAAAAGAAAAGGGCGGCGCCTGCACGCCGCCCCTTGCCCCCTTTGCGGAAACGGTTTTACGCGCTCTTGCGCGCCGTCTCCGAAACAGATTCGTCGGTGTCCTCGGCGACCCTGGCCATGGGCTCGCTTTCCATGTCCGGCTCCAGGCCGAACTCCTTGAGCTTGCGGTAGAGCGTCGAGCGGCCGATGCCCAGGCGCCGCGCCACTTCCGACATATGGCCTTCATAGCGGGCGATGGCGGTCTTGATGATTTCCGCCTCCATGTCCTCGAACCTGCGGATATGGCGGTCGGCGCCGGTCATCGACAGGCTGTAGGGCGAGGCCGCGAGGGGAGCCATGGACGGCGTGGGCGCAGCCCCGGAAGACGGCACATAATTGTTCTGCCGCGCCAGGGTCTCGACGCCCAGGGCGGCGGCGATCTGCGGGAAGTCGCAGACATCCAGGCTGGCGCCGTCGCACAGCACCACGGCGCGGAAGATGGTGTTCTCCAGCTGGCGGACATTGCCCGGCCAGGAGAAACGCTCGATCAGCTGGGCGGCCTGCGGCGTCAGCCCGGCCACCGGCTTGTTCTCTTCCGCCGCGAAACGCTCGATGAAGAAGCGGGCCAGCGGGGCGATGTCGGCGGGGCGCTCGCGCAGCGGCGGCACGGTGATGGGAAAGACGTTGAGGCGGTAATAAAGGTCTTCGCGGAAGCTGTTGTCGCGCGCCATCGTCGCCAGGTCGCGGTTGGTGGCGCTGATGATGCGGACATCGACCTTGACCGGGCGCTTGGAGCCGACCGGATCGACTTCGCCTTCCTGCAGGGCGCGCAGCAGCTTGACCTGCATGTCGAGGCGCAGCTCGCCGATTTCGTCGAGGAAGAGGGTGCCGCCATCGGCTTCCTGGAACTTGCCCAGATGCTTGTCGGAGGCGCCGG
>CAZNGO010000064.1:0-14184 GCA_964572805.1 uncultured Rhizobium sp.
TACGCTGCCGGGCTCGCGCTGAACGACTTATCCCAAAGCCGCGCTGTCCGCGCAGACCGGCTCGTCGATCCGCGCCCGGCGCACCTGCCCCGTCAGCGCCAGCATCTCGCCTTCCTTCAACGACAGGCCGAGAATGCGGTCCTGGTCCACCGGGCCGGGAAAGCGCACCCGCCCCGGCGGCAGGCGCGAGAAGCCGACCCTGGCGTAATAAGGCTCGTCGCCCACCAGCAGGATGCCGCGCCACGGTCCCCGCCGCGCCGCGTCGATGCCGGCCTGCATCAGGGCGATGCCGATGCCGCGTCCGCGCAAATCGGCGCGCACCGCCAGAGGCCCCAGCAGCAATTCCTCATGCCCGCCGACGCTGACGGTCCAGAAGCGCACCGAGCCCAGCAGCGTGGCGCCCTCCGCGGCGACAAAGCCCAGGACCGCCACAGGCGCCACGCCTTCACGCAACCGATAGGCAGATTTGGCGAAGCGGCCGGGACCGAAGCCGTCTTCGTTCAGCGCCGCGATGGCGGCGGCGTCGGCGCCCGTCTCGGGCCTGATCTGCCAGGAGGTTTCGGACATGACGCCCCGCTAAAGAATGCGCCGATGAAAGGCAAGGATTACCAGTGGGGCGTGACCGGCGCACCGGCCAGCTCGGCCAGCCGCCGCGCCGTGGCGGGGGTGAGGCCGGGCGGCGGCGATGCCGGAGCCGCCCAGCAGATTTCCCGTATTTCCAGGCTGGGGCGAAAGGCGATGACGGCGCCCTCGACGCGAAAGAGCGTGACGATGTTCTGCATCCAGAGGATGCGGCGGCTGTATTCCCCGAGGCGAAAGATGCTGCCGCCTTCGAGCCCGACCTCTTCCGCCAGCTCGCGGCGGACAGCGTCTTGCGGCAGCTCACCCCGATCGATGCCGCCGCCCGGCAGGTGCCAGCCCGATTGATAGCCATGGCGCACCAGCAGCACCCGGCCGCCGCCGTCCAGCACCAGCGCGTTGACGCCCAGCGCCCGCCGCGAAAACCCCGACTTGGCCCAGAGGAACAGGGCCAGCAGCAGCCGATTGCCCAAAGCTGACAAAATGCCTCCTGCGGTGACGGGGCATTCCATACGGGCGACGCTGCGGATCAGGCAAGCCTTGCCTGAAGCGGCCAAGGCGTTAAGCGGCGTTAACCTCTGCAAGACGCGCAACATGGGAACATTCACCCGTCCTTAAGCGCCGCTCTTAATAATGAACGCTCCAGTCCAGGGCGTTCGGCTTCATGCTTCAACTCGGCGGCATTGTCATCCTCTTCGCCTGCGTTTTCGGCGGCTATCTCATGACCGGCGGCAAGCTGACCGTGGTGATGGAAGCGGCGCCGCACGAACTGCTCACCATTTTCGGCGCCGCCATCGCCGCCATGCTGATCGCCGGCTCGATCCACGGCCTGAAGAAGATCATGGGCTCGCTCAGCCAGGTGATTTCCGGCCCGCGCTGGAAGCCCGGCGATTATCGCGACCTGCTCTGCCTGCTCTTCCTGCTGACCAAGACCATGAAGTCCAAGGGCCTGATCGCCCTGGAAGCGCATATCGAAAAGCCCGCCGAGAGCAACATCTTCAAGCGCTATCCCAGGATCTGCAAAGACCATTTCGCCCTGGACTTCATCTGCGACACGCTGCGGATGATGACCATGAGCCTGGAAGACCCGCACCAGGTCGAAACCAACATGGAAAAGCAGCTGGAAAAGCACCATCACGAGGCGCTGATCGGCGCCAATGCGCTGCAGAACATGGCCGACGGCCTGCCCGCGCTGGGCATCGTTGCCGCCGTGCTGGGCGTCATCAAGACCATGAGCGCCATCACCGAACCGCCGGAAGTGCTGGGCGGCATGATCGGCGGCGCGCTTGTCGGTACCTTCCTCGGCGTCTTCCTGGCCTATGGCATTGTCGGCCCGATGGGCAACCGCCTGAAGGCGGTGATCGACGAAGACGGCCATTTCTACATGGTCATCCGCGACATCCTGGTGGCGCATCTGCATGGCAATGCGGCGCAGGTTTCGGTGGAAATCGGCCGCGGCAGCGTGCCCGGCGAACACCAGCCCAGCTTCCAGGAAATGGAAGCGGCGATAGCCGCGATTCCGCCCGATGGCGGCTGAGGACGGCGCCTAGGAGTATTTCTGCCAGCGCTTGGCGGTCTGGCGCGATTCCGACAGCGAGACAAAGAACAGCGCCAGCGCCCCGGCAAAGACGCCCAGCGGCACCGACCAGGTCAAATCCAGGTCGGTTCCGAACGTCACGATCCCGGTGACGATCACGCCAGTCAGTTGGGCCACGCTCTTGGGCATGTCCCATATTGGGACAGCGCGGCGCGGAAAGAACGGACCTTCTGTTTTCAAGGTTAATGCGGCGCCAGCTTGAAGCCGCCCGCCTTCAGCCGCGCCCTGATTTCGCCGGCATGGGCGGCATCGCGCGCTTCCACCACCAGGCTGAGGCTGGCCGATTTCAGCGGCGTGCCGTCCATCATGCGGTTGTGATTGACCTCAAGAATGTTGCCGTGCGCCTCGCCCACCAGCGCCGCCACGCGCGCCAGCTGGCCCGGCCGGTCTTCCAGTTCGACCGTCAGGGAGAGAATGCGGTCCTCGCGCACCAGCTCGCGCAGGATCAGGTTTGAGAGCAGGCGCATGTCGATATTGCCGCCCGACATCACCAGGCCGACCTTCTTTCCGGCAAAGCGCGACGGGGCGGCCAGCAGCGCCGCCAAGGCGGCGGCGGCAGCGCCTTCCACCAGGGTCTTCTCGATTTCCAGGATCAGGGCCAGCGCGTGCTCGATCTCGGCTTCGCGCGCGATCAGGATGTCCGCGGCCAGGGCCTTGACGATGGGGACGGTAGCCACGCCCGGCGATTTCACCGCGATGCCTTCGGCCACGGTCTGGGCATTGGTCTGGTGTGATGGCGGTGCGCCCCGCAGCGCGTCGCGCATGGCGGGATAAAGCGCGCTCTGCACGCCAAAGATTTCGATGCCCGGTTTCAGCGCCTTGGCCGCGATGGCGACACCGGCGATCAGGCCGCCGCCGCCCACCGGCACGATCAGGGCGTCGAGCGCCGGAAACTCCTCCAGCATCTCCAGCCCCACCGTGCCCTGGCCGGCAATGACGCGCAGGTCGTCATAAGGGTGAAGGAAGACCCGCCCTTCCCGCTGCTCGATGCCGCGCGCCACCTCGGTGGAAGCGATCAGGTCGGCGCCTTCCACCAGCACGGTGGCGCCGAAATCGCGCGTGTGCTTGATCTTGCTGAAGGGCGTGGTCACCGGCATCACGATGGTGGCGGGAATGCCGAGCCGCCCGGCATGATAGGCGACGCCCTGGGCATGGTTGCCGGCGCTCATCGCCACCACGCCGCGCTTGCGTTCGTCAGGCGCCAGCGACAGCAGGGTGTTGAGGGCGCCGCGCTCCTTGAAGGAGGCGGTGAATTGCCGGTTCTCGAACTTGAGATGGACCTGGGCGCCGGTGATGCCCGACAGGGTGCGCGAAATGCGCATGGGCGAACGCAGCACCTGGCCTTCTATGGCGGCGGCGGCGGCGCGGATGTCGGCGAGGGCGAGGGGAATTGTGGTCATGGCGCTCCTCTTAGCGACAGGGCGGTATTCGAACCACGCAATTCTGCCCCTCCCCCCTCCCCCCGGGGCCGGTCTTCATCCGCGATCGGCCTTGCCGCACCTGCATTTGGCCATCATGGCACGGCGCGCAGGCAGGCGGATAAGCGGCGCGGATGAAATGCCGCCAGGGCGCTGGCGCGATTGGGGAAAATAAATTCCCAAGGGTGTGGATAGGGGAGGAGCGCCAGACGCCAGGGCCCGGATTTGCGCGGCGTGTCCGAATGCCCGCTTCTGACCCAAAGCGGACGTTCGATTGCCGTTGAGTTTTCTCCTCATCAAGTTGACGACGGCGGAAGGCTTTCCGCCCAAAAGCAACCACAATCGAAGCAGAGTCTGTGGGAAGTAGGGGGCGCGCATGAGAATTGCCATACCGCTATTCCTGATGTTGCTCTTACCGCTTCAGACGGCTGCGCAACCTGCTCCCTCCATCCTGCCATCCGATCAACCGGTCGAAAACGTGACCGTAGAAGCTGCCAAGATTCCGGAGGAACAGGGCATTCATGATTTTGTGACGCATTCTGGCGAAGCCACCCTGTTCCTGGGAAAGGTGGCTCGCTGGCGCCAACCGATCTGCCCGGAAACGCAGGGGTTCATAGAGCCTGCGGCGGCAATGGTGACGCAGCGCGTGCGGGATATGGCGGCAAAGATCGGTGCGCCGGTAAATCCAGATCTTCATTGCAAGGCTAACGTCCTCATCTACTTCACGCGCGAGCCGCAAATGCTTCTGAACCAGCTAATGAAGCGAGACGAAAACATGCTGGGCTTTCACAATGTTTCTCAGACCCAGTCGCTTGGTACCTTCACACATCCTGTTCAAGCCTGGTATGCCACCGCGACACGAGACGCCGATGGCAGGCTTAGCCTTGACATCGCCGACAACCCCTTTGTTGAAGAATGCGCCAGCGATGTGCACGGGGTCCCTCCACAACTGTTGGCCGTCTGGATGAAACGTTGCGGCTATACGACCGAAGGCAATCGCGGCAGCCTACGCGACGGGCTGCGCAGCGAAATGGGCCGCGTCACCATCATCGGTGACAGCGGCAAATTGGATGCCTATGGCACGGACACATTGGGCGACTACGTAACAATGCTGGCGCTGTCGCAGGTCAGAGCGTTTGACGGGTGCCAGGAATTTCCTACCATCACCAATCTTCTGGTGCCCGAGTGCCGAGCGGACCGAAAGCCCGAAACTCTGAGCGAGGTCGATCTCGCTTATTTGAAGGCGCTCTACCACATCGACCCAACGCTGAGTGGGCAGCTTCAGCGGAGTGCAATTGATCACGAGATGGTGGAGGCTTTCAAACGCCATTAGCCCAATGACCGCTTTTGGCGCAAAGCAGACAATTCACCTGGCTTTCGATCCGCAGGCCCGTCTGCTAGAATTGCCCTAGCGGGGGCTGAAATGATCGTTCGTGCGCTATTTACCGCGACTGTATTGCTGACGTCACCCGTATTGGCGCAGCCCGTCGCCGTTTCACCTATGCCCTGCACCTTACCTACCACTAGGGCAGCGCCCTTCTTGTCGCGCGAACAGCAAGCAGCCTTTCGTTTGGAGGTACAGGAACAGACGAAAGGTATGTCTCCTTCAGAGCTTCGAATCTGGCAACAAAAACAGGTATGCGATGTTGTCGGCATGTCTGAGGCGGAAAAAGCCGCCCTGAGAAACCGCCTTCAGACTGAATGGGATGCACTTGCACCGGCAGAACAAGCTGCTCTTTTAAGACCGGGAATTCCTGTCTCCCAGCGCCCACAAAACCAGCGGTGAGCTATTTGGCGCCATGTCCGCAATTGGCGCAAAGCAGCCATTCGCGGCATGTTCTAGTCCCTTTTGTGACCCAGCTATAAAAGCGATGCCATGGAATATTTTGGGGCACTGGCACTGCTAGCTGGCGCGCACACGCTGGGTGCCATGAGCCCCGGCCCCAATTTCCTGTTCGTTTCCTCAACCGCCATGCATCAGTCGCGGCGTGCCGGAGTGGCGGCTGGGCTAGGCGTAGCTGCGGGGTCCATTACCTGGTCCGCGCTGACGATCAGCGGGCTTGGACTGATCATCGCGCATTTGCCTCAGCTTTACGACGCGCTGCGGTGGTTGGGGGCAGCATACCTGATTTGGCTTGGCGGCAAGATGGTATGGAGGGCAGGCGCGCCTTTGCGACCATCCGTTGTCGTGGCGGAAGGGCCTTGGATCAGTGCCCGAAAAGCTTGGCTTGTTAATATGACCAATCCGAAATCGTTAGCCTATTACGCCAGCGTATTTGCGGTGATATTGCCAACTCACGCACCCGCCTGGGTCTATGCAACGGCCATAGGCATAACATCAGCAATTTCATGCACCTGGTACTGCGGTGTTGCGTGGCTGTTATCCGGTGAAGCGGCAAGGCGTGCCTTTCTCAAGGCTCGGAGGTCGATGCAAACAGTGATCGGACTGTTCCTGGTCGGTCTAGGTATTCGTATGTTCGTCATACGTTAGCGGCGCCATTCAGGTTGGAGCGAACGACCGCTTTTGGCGCAAAGCGGACATTGGAGCGCGCACCAGGATTCCGCCTGGGCGCGATCGCCATTTTTCGGGGAGCTGGTGCTGGCAAGATCTGTGTTTTCGCCTGCCGCGCGGCCGGACGCCGCCTGGCATTTTCTCATGCGCGCATGGCGCGCATGAGAAAATGGTAGCACCGGACGGATTTGAACCGCCGACCAAGGGATTATGATTCCCCTGCTCTACCGCTGAGCTACGGTGCCGTACCAGACGGGCGGGGCATGTAGGAGAGGCCGGCCCGGACTGTCAAGTTTATGCCGAAATAACAGGGAGTTTCATGCGGTTGGCCGGCCCGAACTGGGTCTGGGCCCGGCCGCTGACGCTAAAGCCCAGCCGCCGGTAGAAGCCCTCGGCCCTCGGATTGGCGACGGTTTCGATGGCGGCAGCGCCTGCCGCGCGGGCGAAAGCCATGGCGTCGGCGATCAGGGCGCGGCCGATGCCCTGCCCCCACAGATCCGGCTCGACGAACAAACCGTCCAGCTCGCAGAAACCATCCTTCGGCAGTAGTGCGGCAAAGCCCGCCACGCGCCCGCTCCATTCCGCCACCCGCACCTGCCCGCCCTGCAACTGCGCCAGCGGCAGTTCGATCACATCCGGATTGGCAAGAAGGTAAGGGCGGTATTCTTCCCACATCAGCGAGGCGCGGCGCTGCAATTGCTCCAGCGCGGCGCGCTCCTGCGGCCGCCCCGGACGCAGCACGATGCTCACGCCGCCGCCGCTTCGGCGCCCGCGGCGATCCAGCCGCCGCCCAGCACACGCGAACCATCATAGAAGACGCAGGCCTGGCCGGGCGCAACCGCCTCTTCCGGCACGTGGAGCTCGACCCGCGCCGCGCCGCCTTCCAGCGGGATCACCCGCGCCGGCACCGCCGGGCGCATCGAGCGCACCTTGACGGCGCATTCGAACGCGCCGCTTGCGGGCGCCAGCCAGTTGACCTCGCGCAGGGTGACGGCGTGCGCTGCCAGCGCCGCGCGCGGCCCCACCACGACGCGCGCCGTGGCGGCATCCAGCTTCAGCACGAACAGCGGTTCCTCGTTGCCGGAAAGGCCCAGGCCCTTGCGCTGGCCGACGGTGAAATGGGTGATGCCGTCATGGCGGCCCAGCACCGCGCCGTTCCTGTCCACGATCTCGCCGGGCCGCGCCGCCCCGGGCCGCAGCCGGTCGATCACATTGGTGTAGCGCCCGCTGGGCACGAAACAGATGTCCTGGCTGTCGGGCTTGTCCGCCGTCACCAGGCCGAGTTCGGCGGCGATGGCGCGCACCTGCGGCTTGGGCAATTCGCCGACCGGAAAGCGCAGGAAGTCGAGCTGCGCCGGCGTGGTGGTGAAAAGAAAATAGCTCTGGTCGCGCGCTGCTTCGCCGGCGGCATGCAGCTCGGGCCCCCCGGCGCCTTCGATGCGGCGGACATAATGGCCGGTGGCCAGCGCATCGCCGCCCATGTCGCGCGCCGCCTGCAGCAGATCGGTGAACTTCACCCGCTCATTGCAGCGGATGCAGGGCACCGGGGTCTCGCCCCGGCCATAGCTGTCGGCGAAATCGGCGATCACCTTGTCGCGGAAGCGCGCTTCGTAATCCAGGACATAGTGAGGAATGCCCAGCGCGGCGGCGACGCGGGCGGCGTCGGCGATATCCTGCCCGGCGCAGCAGGCGCCTTTTCTTGCGGAAGAATTGGGTCGCGACGGCGCGCCGGAATAAAGCTGCATGGTCACGCCCACCGCCTCATGGCCGGCGCGCGCCACCAGCGCGGCGGCGACCGAGGAGTCGACGCCGCCCGACATGGCGACAATGATGCGCTTTTTCCTGCTCATGCGGGCCTAATTAAGCGCCCGCGTCCCCGACCGCAACCGGGTTACGGGTTCGGCATATAATTGAGCAGGGACAACTGGTTAAGCGTGGCGGTGACCTGCAGCGCCGCCTGCAGGGCGGTCTGGTTCAGCGACAGCTGGGTGGCGGCGTCGGCCATGTTGGTGTTCTGCAGCTTGTCGATGAAGCTGCTGTAGAGCGTGTCGGCGGAACCCTGCTGCGCCGTGGCGGACTGCAGCTGGTTGTAGACATTGCCGTTCTGGGCGGTGATGGCGGTGAGGCCGGACTGCACCGTGCCGGTGGCGGCGATCTGGCTGGTGAGAAAGCTGTTCTGGGCGCCGCTGAGGCTGGAGGCGTTGTCGAAATTGCCGCTGCCGCCGGCGTCGAAGGTGGCGATGTCCTTCAGCGCCTGCATCAGGCCGGTGCCGACATCGGACGCGGTAACGCCGAAGCTGATGCTGTGGCCGTCGGCGACCTGCACCGACTTTTTGCTGTCGGCATTGGTGAAGATGGAAGCGGTGGAGGGCGCGCCGATCAGCTGGCCGAGCGAGGAGACCGAAACCGGCGCGGTGTCGGTGCGGCCGCCGGCATAGATATAGTCGCCATTGGCGTCCTTGCTGTTGAGGATCGAGACCGCCTGGCTGAAGATGCTGCCGACCTGGCTCATCAGGCCGGTGGGATCATTGTTGGCGACCGCATCCGACACCGCCTTCTTCAGCTGCGTCGCCAGGTCGGAAAGACCGGTGAGCTGGGTGTCCTGCAGATCGGCCTGGGTCGTGGCCAGGCTGGTGGCGGTGGTATAGGCGCTGTTGCGGGCCTTGGCCGACAGCGTCGCCTGCAGCACCTGGGTCTGGTCGCCGAAGCCGGCATAGCTGTCGGCGACGACGCCGGAGGCGATCTGCTTGTTGGTCTGGTCCAGCTTGGCGCCCGCCTGGTTGATCTGGCTGAGGAAGAAGGCGCTTTGCTGGGCGGTGGCGACGCGGTCAACACTCATCTGTCATCTCACTGGATTTCAAGCAGGGTGTCGTAAAGCTTGCCGACCACCGTCAGCAGGCGCGCGCCGGCGGCATAGGCCTGCTGGTAGGTGGTGAGGTTGGTCAGTTCCTCGTCCAGGCTGACGCCGGAATTGGCCGTCATGCGCGTCTGCGCTTCCTGCAGGCGATCGTCCTGGGTGGTCTGGGCCTGGGTGACGGTGTTCGAGCGGGTCGAGAGGTTCTGGTAGAAGGTGGCGGCATAGTCGGAGAGCGAGCCGAACTGGGCGGCAAGCCCGCCGGCGGTGCCGAAGCTGCGGTTCTGGGTGATGACGCCCTGCAGCGCCAGCGCGCCGGAATTGTCGCCGGCGCTGACAATGACATCGCCCGGGGCCGCGCCCGCCAGCTGGGCTGTGGCCATGCCGATGCGCTGCGGCGCCGAGGCGACCTGCGGCGTGACGGCGAAATTCACCGCCTGGTTGGCCAGGTTGTTGTCGCCCAGGCCGAACAGGCTGGTGAAGCTCAGGCCGGTCGTGCCGCGCTGGGTGCTGTCATTGTTGACGTTGAGTTGATAGTCGGAATAGAGCGCCGATTTGGCGGTGCCGATCGAGCCGTCGCTGTTCAGGGTGAAGGTGGCGGCCCCGCCCAGCGCGGTGTTGAGCGCCGTCACGATGTTGCCGACGGTCATGCCGGCGGTGGTGGTGACGCTGACCTTCTTGACGATGTCGCCGTCCGGACCCTTGAGCGAGAGCGCGATCACGCCGCCCGCGGCGATGCCGCTGGCGTCGGCGGCCGACAGGCCGGTGGCGTTGATGGAAGGCGCCTGCGCCTTGAAGATATCGTTCAGGCCGAAGAATTGCGAGAAGCCGGCGCCGCCGCGGGAGGCTGGGGTGCTGGCATCGTCCTGCGCCAAAAGGCCGTTGCCGCCGCTGGCGGTCAGCGACAGCACGCCATTGCTGAAGCCGGCGGTGCCGTTGCCGCCCAGGGCGGTGTTGAGGGCGGCGGTGAAGCTGGCGATGGTGCCGCCGATGCTGGCGCTGGCGCCGCCATTCACCGACAGCGTGCCGGCGGTGAAGTTGACATCGATGCGCTTGACCAGGGTGCCGTCGGGCGCGGTGACGGCGAGCGTGGTCTTGCCGCTGAAGTTCAGGGCGTCGCTGGCCAGGAGGCCGGTGTCGCGGCCCGTCAGCGAGGTGGGCGGCGGATAGGCGGCGTTGGCGTTGGCCTGGGCGTTGAAGGCCTGGGCCGTCTGCTGCGCGAAATTGCCCAGCGCCTGGGCGAGGCCGCCCAGCTGGTTGTCGCGCATGTCGATCATGCCCGCCAGCGCGCCGCCGGACAGGTGCGGCTCCAGCGCGCCGGGCTGGCCCAGGGTCTGGCCGGTGGACGGGTTGACGTCCTGGATCTGGATGCCGCCATAGACGCCGTTCTGCGGCCCGCCGCTGTAGGAAAGCTGGGCGTAGGTGTTGCTCACCAGATTGACGCCGTCGGCGGTGCTGACCTGGACCGAGCCGTCTGAATTGGTCGCGACCTTGATCCCCAGTTTCTGCGCCAGGTTCTGCAGCGCCAGATCGCGCTGGTCGGTGAGGCCGCCATCGCTGTTGCCGGCGGCGGCATCGTTGCGGATCTGGGTGTTGAGGTCGAAGACCTGCTTGATCAGGGCATTGGTCTCGGACACCGAGCTGACCACCTGGCCGTCGATCTGGGTCTGCAGCGCGGCGATGCTGCCGGAGACATTGTTGATGTCGCTGGAGACGCCGTTGAGCGCGTTGAGGACGGCGGCGGTGCTGGAGGGGGCGCTGGGCGCCTGGCTGGCGGTGGCCAGCGCCGACTGGAGATTGTTGAGGCCGGTGGCGAGCGACTGGTTGTCGCCGGGCGCGCCGAGCAGGCCGTTGAGCTGGGAGAAGAAGCCGGCCGCGGTGTCGTACTGGGCGGCGCTGGCGCCGGCCGAAAGGGTTTCCTGCTGCAGGAACTTGTCCACCACGCGCTGCACGCTGGCGATGTCGACGCCCATGAGCTGGCCGCCGGGCGCCAGCGTCTGCTGGTTGACGACGCGGCGCGCATAGCCGGGCGTGTTGATGTTCGCCACATTGTTCGAAACCACGCTCAGCGCCGCGCTGTTGGTTTTCAGCGCAGTGAGGGCGGAGGCGGCGATGCCGTTCAGGCTCACGGGACAGTCCGGATGCTTTGTTCCGCTGAAGCGTGTCGCAATCCCCATGCCATTTTCTCAAGGGCCTTTTTCCAGCAATGGCGCGGCTTTTGGCGCCGCCGCGGCGTGGGCAATGTTTGCCGCACCGGCAGAGCCTGCCCGGGCGAAAGCGGGCGCGCCGCCACCGGCGCCGTGGAAAAATCCAGCAAAAGCGCGGCCCCGGCGCTGGTCCGCCGCTTGCTACAGGTCTTCTCGCACACATTGCGAGATCACCCTTGGCCTCTTTGGCAGCGCATGCAGTTTCCTCTTCCGCCGGTGCGGCGACGCACGCCCATGGCGGCAAGCCTTCCCTCAAGGCGGCCGGCGGCGACAGCTTCGCCGATCTGCTGGCGGCCGCTGATGATGCCGCCGCGGAAGACCAGACCAGGCTGAGCGCGGTGGCGCCGGGCGGCCAGCCGGCGCAGCCCGTGGCCGATACCCAGAACGATGGCGACAGCGACGATATTGCGGATGTCGCGCCGGACGTGATGGCCACCCTGCCGCAGACCCCGATCACGCCCCAGGGCAGGACTGCTGACTCTTCTACTGACAAGGCTGACACCAAGGCTGAAGACGCCAGGCCCGCGGCCAACGACAATGACGATGCGCAGCAGCAGGCGCCCCTGCTGCCGCTGCCGCCACAACCCGTCGCGCCGCAAGCTGTCGCGCCGAAATTGCAGGCGCAGACACCATCCCAGGATCAGACTGTCGCCCCGCCGGCGGCCGGTTCGCCCGGCGCCGCGCCGCTCCAGGCCGCCGCGTCACAGGCGGCTGATGCCGACCAGGGCGCGGACGAAACCGCACAGGCTGGCGCGGCCGCGAAGAACGCGCCCGCTCCCGCCGGCAAGAAGTCCGACTTCAAGACCGCCCTGGACCAGGTCAAGCCCGCCGCCGCCAAGACGGTTGCCGCAAAGCCCGCCGCCACGGATGGCGCGCCGGTCCGCGATGCCGACGCCCGCAGCGATGCCGCCGGCGACGCCGGCAAGGCGCAGCAGCAGGCGGACGCCGTGCCGGCGCCTGCCGCCGACCATGACGCCATCCAGCCCAATTCCCCGGCCGTGGCCGCGCCGCAGCAGCCCGCAACCAGCGCCGGCCATGCCACATCGGCGCAGCCGGCTGCCGCGCCGGCCGCGCACGCAGCGCCCAACCTGCCGCATCTGGCGGTGGAGATCGCCGCCCGCTCGCAGTCCGGCGCCAAGCAGTTCGATATCCGCCTCGATCCGCCGGAACTGGGCCGGGTGGACGTGCGGCTCTCCATCGACGCCAGCGGCAAGGCCGAGGCGCATCTGACCGCCGACCAGCCGCAGACCCTTGATCTGTTGCAGAAGGATGCGCCCGCCCTGACGCGCGCCCTGCGCGAAGCCGGACTGGACGTCAGCCAGGACGGCCTGAATTTCTCGCTGCGCCAGCAGCAGCAGCAGGCCGGCCAGGATCAGCCGCAATTCCAGTCCGGCCGCACGCTGCGCGCCAGCTTCGCCACGCCTTCGAATGAAACCGCCACGGGTGCGGCCGCGACCAGCGGCCGGGCCCTGGGCCTTCTGGACATCAGGGTCTGAGCCATGACCACGCCTGTTGCCGCCTCGACAGCCGCGCCCGCCGCCAGCAGCGGCACCAGCGCAAGCGCGATGTCCCAGTTGTCGAGCAACTTCTCGACCTTCCTGACGCTGCTGACGACGCAGCTGAAGAACCAGGATCCGACCTCGCCGATGGATTCCAACCAGTTCACCCAGCAGCTGGTGATGTACAGCCAGGTCGAGCAGCAGATCGACACCAACAGCAACCTGAAGACCCTGATCGGCCAGGGCACCAGCCAGGCCGGCACCTATGCCGCCGCCTATCTCGGCCACATGGTCTCGGTGACCAACGGCCAGGCTTCGCTCTCGGGCGGCGCCGCCAACTGGACCTACACGCTGGGCGCCACCGCGGCCACCGCCAGCCTCAGCGTCACCAACAGCGCCGGCCAGGTGGTCTTCACCGGCCCGGCCGAGACCGCTTCCGGCGCCCACGCCTTCGCCTGGAACGGCAAGGACAATAACGGCAATACCCTGCCCGACGGCGTCTACAAGCTCAGCGTCGCCGCCGCCGACAGCGCCAGCAGCAAGATCGCCACCAGCGTGGCGAGCGCCGGCAAGGTCGCCCAGGTCGACATGACCGGCGGCACCCCGCAATTCGTGATCGGAAACATGGAAGTCGGCCTCGGCGATATCGGCGCGGTCGGCGACTGAACACTTAACCGGAACCCATCGGCGCCGAGAAACGGCGCCACCTCTGACGGACGCGGCGGGCGAAGCCCAAAACTCCTGAAGGAATGAAAAATGTCTCTCTTCGGCTCTCTCAATATCGGCGTCGCCGGCCTTGCCGCCAACAGCGCGGCGCTGAGCGCGACCTCTTCCAACATCGCAAACGTCAACACCGTCGGCTACAAGCAGGCCACCACCAACTTCTCGACCTTCCTGAACGCCACGGGGCTGGGCGGCGGCGCGTCCGCCGGCGTCACCGCCGTGATCGGCCAGGACGTCACGGCCCAGGGCCTGCCCATCACCACCTCCTCGCCCACCGACCTGTCGATCGCGGGCAACGGCTTCTTCGTGGTCTCGCCCACCGCCACCTCCTCGGTGCTGGAATATACCCGCGCCGGCAGCTTCACGCCCGACACCGACGGCAACCTGGTCAACGCCGCCGGGCTCTATCTGCGCGGCTGGGCGCTGGACAGCCTGGGCAATGTCCCCACCGACACCGGCAATTTCTCGCTGATCAACGTCTCCAGCGTGCTGGGCAAGGCGCAGGCGACCGACAATCTGGGCATCCAGGCCAATTTGCAGTCCAGCGAAGCGTCCGTCAGTTCCTACACCGCCGGCGACATGGCCGCCGGCAACGTCACGCCGGAGTTCCAGCGCACCGTCAACGTCTATGACAGCCAGGGCGGCAGCCAGCCCCTGACCTTCTCCTTCGTCAAGACCGCGGCCAACACCTGGAACTATGAAATCAGCTATGCCGGCAACAGCGCCAACGTTTCCAGCACCGGCGCGCTCTATTCCGGCACGATGAAGTTCAACAGCGACGGTTCGCTGGCCAGC
>CAZNGO010000065.1:0-42926 GCA_964572805.1 uncultured Rhizobium sp.
GTCATGGCGGGCGCCGGCGACCGTGACATGCTTTTCCTGCATCGCCTGCAGCAGGGCGGACTGGGTGCGGGGGCTGGCGCGGTTGATCTCGTCGGCCATCAGCAGTTCGGTGAAGACCGGGCCGCGGATGAAGCGGAAGGCTCTGGCGCCGCTGGCGCTTTCCTCCATCACTTCCGAACCGGTGATGTCGGCGGGCATCAGGTCGGGGGTGAACTGGACGCGGGCGGTGTCGAGCCCAAGCACGATCCCCAGGCTTTCCACCAGCTTGGTCTTGGCCAGGCCCGGCACGCCGATCAGAAGGCCATGGCCGCCGGCCAGCAGGGTGACCAGCGTCTGCTCGATCACCGCATCCTGGCCGAAGATCACCGCGGCAAGCCCGGCCTTCACCCTGGCGAAGGTTTCGGCGGCGGCGGCAAGGCGGGCGGGGGCGTCGGCCGCCGGCGTCATGGTTTCGGCTTGGCTCATATTTGCTGCTGCGGCCTGTCTTGCTGATAGGGAGTGTATGTTGCACCGTCGCCGGAAGGCGGCGCAACCCCGCCTTTTTCTCGAATTGTGCAACGGATAACGCCGAAATAGGCGTCAATTATGACCGCTTCACCAACCCAGCCGCAGTTCCCTTCCGCCGCGCTGGCCGCCCCGCTCGCCGCGCGCCTGCCGCAGGCGCCGCCGGAAGGCGGCGGCCATGACGATTATCACATCGATTACGGGAAGGATTCCCCGCCCCTGCCGGGCGGCACGCCCGCGGCGGTGCTGCTCCCGCTGGTGGCCGGCGTTGAACCTGTCCTGCTTTTTACCCGCCGGCGCGAAGACCTGGCCCGCCATGCCGGGCAGGTGAGTTTCCCCGGCGGCCGGGTGGAACCGGGCGATGTCTCGCCGCTGGCCGCCGCCCTGCGCGAAACGGCGGAGGAAACCGGAATCACGCCGGACCAGGTGACGGCCGCGGGCTATCTGGCGCGCTACCGGACGGGGACAGGCTTCGACATCCAGCCGGTGGTGGGCGTGGTCAATCCCGGCTTCACCCTCAGCCCCGATCCGGCGGAAGTGGCCGCGGTGTTCGAGGCGCCGCTGGCCTTCTTCGCCGATCCGGCCAATCGCCGGCGGGAAAGCCGGGAATGGAACGGCCATCGCCGCAGCTTTTACGCTTTCACCTATGAAGGTCATGAGATCTGGGGCGCCACCGCCGCCATCATTGTCGATCTGGTGACGCGCCTGGATGAAACGTCAGCCTCCCTTTGAGGGAGGGTAAATGTGGTAGAGACCGTTCATGCGGATTGACCCCAAGCACCATGACTGGATGACTGCTCCCGAGACCACGGCAGTCATGAATGCCCTTGTTGAGGCGCGCTTTGTGGGTGGGGCCGTGCGCAACGCCCTGCTGGGTGTGGCCGTGGCCGATATCGACATCGCCGTGCCGATGCCGCCCGCCGAAGCGGTGATGCGGCTCAAGGCGGCGGGCATCCGCACCATCCCCACCGGCATCGAGCATGGCACCGTCACCGCGGTGATGGGCAACCACGCCTTCGAGGTTACCTCGCTGCGCCGCGATGTCGAGACCGATGGCCGCCGGGCCACCATCGCCTTCACCGACGACTGGGCCGAAGACGCGCAGCGGCGCGACTTCACCATCAATGCGCTTTATGCCGGGGCCGATGGCGAGGTCTTCGACTATGCCAGCGGCGTCGAGGACCTGATCGCCGGGCGCGTCCGCTTCATGGGCGACCCCGCCCTTCGGATTGCCGAGGATTATCTGCGCATCCTGCGCCTGTTCCGCTTCCATGCCTGGTATGGCAAGGGCGAGATCGACGAAGCCGGGCTGCGCGCCAGCGCCGCCGCCAGGGACAAGCTCGCCACCCTGTCGGCCGAACGCATTGCCAGGGAAATGCTGCGCCTGCTGGAAGCGGCGCGGCCGGGACCCGTGCTGCGGGTGATGGCGGCGACCGGGATTCTGTCCCAGGTGCTGCCGGGCGAGCTCGACATGGCGCGGCTGGAACGGCTTTGCGAGCTGGATGCCGAGAATCTGTATGAACCCGATGCGCTGCTGCGGCTGGCGGCGCTGCTGAAGGACGGCGAGGGCGAAAGCGTGGCGGCGCGCTGGAAGCTCTCCAATGCCGCCCATGCCCGGCTGGAAGCGGCGCTGGGCGGGGGCGAGCGCATCGCCTCGCATCTCAAGGCTGCCGATGTGCGCCGGCTGCTCTATCACCTGGGCGCGGGGACCTTCCGCGACAGGGTGCGGCTGGCCTGGGCAGCGGCGCCACGATCGCAGCCGATGCTGGCCTGGCGCCTGCTGCTGACGATGGGCGAGACCTGGGAACGGCCGCGTTTTCCCCTGAACGGCCGCGATGTGATCGTCGCGGGTGTGCCGGAAGGCGCCGCGGTGGGCGAAGCACTGGCGGCGCTGGAAAGCGAATGGCTGGAAAGCGACTTCCTGCTGGAGGAAACGGTGCTGCGCGAAAAACTGGCGGCGCTGGCGGCGAAGAAATGAAGCTGCGATTGCTGGATCAATTGTCGCTGCCGGGCGATCCCGCCAAGCCGAATGAGGATTGCTTCGCGCAGAACGATGCGGCGGCGCTGGTGATGGATGGCGCCACCATGCTGGACGATCCCCTGATGCCCGGCCCTTCCGATGCCGCCTGGATCGCCCAGTTCGGGGCGCGGCGGCTGATGGCGCATCTTCAGGATAAGGAGCCGAAAAAGGCGCTGCGGTCCGCGATGGCGGATGCGGAAAAAAGCTTCCAGGCGCTGCGGCGGCGCGAGATGGAAGAGCCCTGGCAGCTTCCTTGCGCCTCGATGATGCTGGCTGCAGACGCCGGGGCCCGCCTCCCCCTTCGGGCGAAGCCCGGCAAGGGGGAGGTGGCCGTAGCCGGCTCTCCAGCCAGCGAAAACCGGAGGGGGTTGGAGTTCATATGGCTGGGTGATTGCGGCGCCATCGTCGCGCAGGGCGGCGATGTGACCGTCATCGGCGAAACCATGGAGAAACGCGCCGAGGAAAGCCGCCGCGCGGCGAAACTCGGCAAGGAGAAGAAGATCTCGCCGGCGCTTGCACTTTCGCGGCAGGAGATGCTGGCGCATATCCGCGCCGCCCGCGCCCGGGTGAACAGCGGCGATTACTGGCTGTTTTCGCCGGACAAGCGCGCTGCCGCGCAGGCCAGGCGCCGGATGGTGGCGACGGCGCCGGGCGCGTTGCTGCTGCTGGCGTCCGACGGCTTCCTGGCGCTGGCGGTGAATTATGGCGTCTATGACACGGCGGGATTGATTGCAGCGGCGAAGTCGAAGGGCCTGGCGGCGATGGGCGAGGAACTGCGCGCCATCGAAAACGGTGACGCCGGCGGCGACAGGTTTGCGCGGTTCAAGAAATCAGACGATGCGACGGCGCTTCTTCTGGAAGTGATCAGCTGACCGCTTCCGCCACCTGGTGCGCGCCTTCCCAGATCATCTTGCCCGCGACATAGAGCACGATCACCAGGCCGACATAGCTGATCCAGCGCACCTTCTCCAGCACGCGCGCGATCACATTCGCCGCCGCGCCCATCAGCGCCACCGACAGCAGCAGGCCGATCACCAGCACATCGAGATGGCCGCGCGCCGCCCCGGCCACGCCCAGCACATTGTCCAGCGACATGGAAATGTCGGCGATCACGATCTGGACGATGGCGTTCTTCAGGCCAGTGTGCTTGTCCAGCCTGATCTCGCCATGGCCCTGGCCGGCGCCGCGGATGTCGCGCCACATCCGCCAGCAGACCCAGAGCAGCAGGATTCCGCCGGCCAGGGTCAGGCCGATCACCGCCAGCAGTTTCACCGCGATCACCGCCAGCACCAGGCGCAGCCCGACCGCCGCCGCCAGGCCCCACAGGATCACCTTGCTGCGCAGTTCCGGCGGCACCCGCGCCGCCGCCATGCCGATCACCACGGCATTGTCGCCCGCCAGCACGATGTCGATCATCAGCACCTGGACGAGGGCGATCAGGCCGCTTTCGGTGAAAAGTGTGAAGGTCACGGTTTCTCTTTCATTTGGTCGCGCGGCCTACGGAAAAGTCTGCAACTTTTCCTGGCCGTCGCTCCGGGGGAACAGCTGGCACTGGCGCAGCGCTTCGCCCAGCACCATCGCCGCCGCCTGCGCCATGTTCAAGCTGCGTGCGCCCGCCGCCATCGGAATCAGCAGCCGGGCATCCGCCGCCTGGTGGACGGTGTCGGGCACCCCGGCGCTTTCCCGCCCCAGCAGCAGCGTGTCATCGGGGGCAAAGGCAAAGCCGGCATAGGGCTGGGCGGCCCGGGTGGTCAGCAGCACCAGCCGGCCAGGCGTCCGGTCCGCCAGGAAATGCTGCCAGGAGGGATGCCGCCGCAGCCGGGCCATGGCCAGATAGTCCATCCCCGCCCGCTTCAGGGCGCGGTCGGAGAGGCAAAAGCCGCAGGGCTCGATGATGTCCACAGCCACGTCCAGGCAGGCCCCCAGCCGGAGCAGGGCGCCGGCATTCTGCGGGATATCGGGTTCGAACAGGGCCAGGCGCATGTTACTTTTTCTGTTGACTGTGCAGTTACTATATAGTACTTTATGATTACTAAGACGGAACTTTTCCCATGACCGATTACACCCCCCTGAAGCTATATCTGCAGCAGCAGACTTTCGCCGAGATTCCCATGTCCTTTGGCAAAGTGGCGGAGATCGTCGGCCGCCGTTTGCCGGCGTCTGCACTTTGTTATCGCTCATGGTGGGCGAACGAGACCCGTGGCCATAGTCAGGCAAAAGCCTGGATGGAAGCCGGTTATGAAACCAGCCAAGTGGACATGGAAGGCGGCAAATTGGTGTTCCGGCGCCGTGCCCGCCAGGGTGCTGCGGAATCGGAGCGCCAATTCCACGGCGTGGCAGGAGGGGTGCCCAGCCCGCGCCGCTCACCGCTTTTCGGCGCACTCAAAGGCACGTTCACGATAGAGCCGGGCTATGACCTGACGCGCCCAGCGCTGGATCCCCAGGAATGGGATGCGGCTCTGACGGCCATGCAAGCCAAGTTCGACAAGTCCGGTTCCGGCGCATGAAGGCTCCGCTGCTGCTCGATACCTGTGCCGCATTATGGATTATGGACAACGCCGAACTTCGCGCCGAAGCCGTGGAAGCCATCGATGCCGCCTCGGATCAGGGCCTGCCGGTGTATGTGTCGCCCATTACGGGATGGGAAATCGGCCTCCTTGCCTGGCGGGGCCGTTTCCGGTCGGCCTATACGCCGCAACGGTGGCTGGACCGGCTGTTGAATCGCCCGGGGATCGCCCTGGCTTCGATGTCGCCGCAGCTTTTGCTGGAATCCTCACTCTTGCCCGGCAACCCTCCCGCCGATCCTGCCGACCGGATTATCGCGGCCACGGCCAGGGAGCATGGCTATACGGTCATCACGCGGGATCGCCGGCTTCTGGCCTATGCAACGGAGGGGCATTTGCAGGCCTTGGCCTGCTGAACCGACTTTTCCCACAAGGTACGGGCAGAAAAGGCATTTTCTGCGTCATCGTGCCGCAAGACCCTCGAAAATCGACTCTCTATTTTACCGCTCCAACGAACCATCGGCCCGGGGGGATATGGGGCGGCGCGTCACCGCGTCATTACCGTTTCCAGGCCGGGGTGTGGCAATAGGTTTCGCCAGAGATTTCTCAGTCCTACTTCCTAGTTCCGAAGGGTGATCCAGTGACAGCAGCGACAGCAGACGGAGCAACCCGCCGCGACTTTCTCTATGTGGCGTCGGGTGCGATGGGCGCGGTTGGCGCCGCCGCCGTGGCCTGGCCGCTGATCGACCAGATGAACCCGTCCAGCGCCGCGCTGGCGCTGTCCTCGGTCGAGGTCCCGCTCGACGCGATCGCCGTCGGCCAGGGCGTCACCGTGAAATGGCGCGGCCAGCCGCTGTTCGTGCGCCGCCGCACCCCGGAGGAGATCGCCAAGGCCCGCGCGGTGGACGTCGCCTCGCTGCCCGATCCGCTGGCCGAGAAGTCCGCCCTCCCCGACAACGCCCCGGCGACCGACGCCAACCGCGCCATCAAGCCGGAATGGCTGATCCTGGTCGGCGTCTGCACCCATCTCGGCTGCACGCCCCAGATTTCCACGCCCACCGACGTGCAGGGCGAATATGGCGGCTGGCTCTGCCACTGCCACGGTTCGCAGTACGACACCGCCGGCCGCATCCGCAAAGGTCCGGCGCCGCGCAACCTGCAGGTGCCGGTTTATTCCTTCCTGTCAGATACCCGCATCAAGGTCGGTTAAGGAGCACAAGAATGTCCGGTCCCTCGACCTACAAGCCCAATTCCGGCATCGAAAAGTGGCTCGACCAGCGCCTGCCGCTGCCGCGCCTGCTGCACGACACCGTCCACACCTTCCCGACGCCGAAGAATTTGAACTTCTGGTACGTCTTTGGCGGCATCCTCACTTTCTGCCTGGCGGTCCAGATCATCACCGGCATCGTGCTGGCGATGCACTACAAGCCGGACTCGGGCCTGGCCTTCGGCTCGGTCGAGAAGATCATGCGCGAGGTCAATTACGGCTGGCTGATCCGCTACATCCACGCCAACGGCGCCTCGATGTTCTTCCTTGCCGTCTATATCCACATGTTCCGCGGCCTCTATTACGGCTCCTACAAGGCGCCGCGCGAGCTGATCTGGATCATCGGCGTGCTGATCTATCTGCTGATGACCGCCACCGCCTTCTTCGGCTATGTCCTGCCCTGGGGCCAGATGTCCTTCTGGGGCGCCACCGTCATCACCAACTTCTTCAGCGCCATCCCGCTGGTCGGCGGCCATATCGCCAGCTGGCTGTGGGGCGACTTCGCGGTCGGCGACGCCACCCTGAACCGCTTCTTCTCGCTGCACTACCTGCTGCCCTTCGTCATCGCCGCCGTGGTCGGCCTGCACATCTGGGCGCTGCATGTGCCGGGCAACAACAACCCGCTGGGCATCGATGTGAAGGGCCCGCAGGACACCGTGCCCTTCCATCCCTATTACACCGTGAAGGACGCCTTCTATCTCGTCCTGTTCGTGATCTTCTTCTCGGTCTTTGTCTTCTACGCGCCGGAATTCTTCGGCAATCCCGACAACGCCATCGAGGCCAATCCGCTGGTGACGCCGATGGATATCGTGCCGGAATGGTATCTGCTGCCCTTCTACGCCATCCTGCGTTCGATCCCGAATAAGCTGCTGGGCGTGATCGCGCTGGGTGTCGCCATCCTGGTCCTGGCCTTCATTCCCTGGCTGGACACCAGCCGCGTGCGCTCCTGCCGCTTCCGTCCGACCATGAAATGGCTGTTCTGGTTCCTGGTCGCGGACTGCGCCATCCTCGGCTATTGCGGCAGCCAGCAGCCCGATGCGGTGAAGTTCGGCGTGCCCCTGCTCTATGTCGCCCGCGCCGGCGCGATCTACTATTTCGGCTTCTTCTTCGCGCTCATGCCGCTGGTCGGCCTGTTCGAGACGCCCAAGAAGCTGCCGGCCTCCATCTCCCAACCCGCGCTCGGCGAGTGAGAACCATGAAGAACCTTCCACGCCGCTTCACGCTCGGTCTCGGCATCGCCATCGCACTGACCTGCGCCGCATCGGCGCAGACGATGGAAACCCATCGCCTGGCGCCCAAGAATGCCGAGTTCTCCTTCGAAGGGCCGTTCGGCACCTACGACCGCGGCGCGCTGCAGCGCGGCTTCCAGGTCTACAAGGAAGTCTGCGGCGCCTGCCATGTGCTGCAGCATGTCGCCTTCCACAATCTGTCGGAAAAGGGCGGCCCCGGCTTCAGCGAGGCCCAGGCCAAGGGCATCGCCGCCGGCTACAAGATCCCGGCCGAGCCCAACGACAAGGGCGAGACCACCGACGACAAGGGCGAGCGCCTGACCCGCCCCGGCATCATCGCCGATTACTTCCCCAATCCCTTCCCGAACGAGAACGCCGCCCGCAGCGCCAACAACGGCAATCTGCCGCCCGACCTGTCGCTGATCGTCAAGGCGCGTCCGGGCGGGGCGCAGTATGTCTATTCCATCCTCACCGGCTTCCATCAGACCCCGCCCAAGGGTTTCACGGTGGTGAAGGACAAATACTACAATCCCTATTTCGAAGGCTGGAACATCGGCATGCCGCCGCCGCTGCAGGACAATTCCGTCACCTATGCCGACGGCACCAAGGCGACGGTGGACCAGGAAGCCCATGACGTGGCGACCTTCCTGGCCTGGGCCAGCGAACCCAAGATGGAGGAGCGCAAGCAGATGGGCTTCTCGGTCATCATCTTCCTGGTCGCCTTCTCGGGCGTGCTGTTCGCCGCCAAGCGCAAGCTCTGGGCTGACGTGCACTAGGCTGTCGCAGAACCGACATGACGGGGCGCGGGCCGCAAGGCTCGCGCCCTGTTCTTTTTCACGGTCACTTCGGCTATCGCCTTCGCTCCGGGGCTTTTTATGCTAAAACGCCCCGCAACCTCCGGACCCCGCCAGCGCCATGACACGCACCGTTCTCGGCATCATTGGCGGTTCCGGCGTCTATGACGTGGAAGGGCTGGAGAATGCCCGCTGGCAGGCGGTTTCCAGCCCCTGGGGCGCCCCCTCCGACCAGCTTCTCACCGGCACATTGCACGGCGTCGACATGGTCTTCCTGCCGCGCCATGGCCGCGGCCATGTCCAGACCCCCGGCAGCATCAACTATCGCGCCAACATCGACGCCCTGAAACGCATCGGCGTCACCGACCTGATTTCGGTCTCGGCCTGCGGGTCTCTGAAGGAGGAATTGCCGCCCGGCACCTTCGTGATGGCCGACCAGTTCATCGATCGCACCTTCGCGCGCGAGAAAAGCTTTTTCGGTCCCGGCTTTGTCGCCCATGTCCCGATGGCCCATCCGGTCTGCCCGCGGCTGTCCGATGCCCTGACGCTGGCGGCGCGGGAGCAGAAGATCAGCCATGACCAGGGCGGTTCCTATATCTGCATCGAGGGGCCGCAATTCTCCACCATGGCGGAAAGCGAACTCTACCGTTCCTGGGGCTGCTCGGTGATCGGCATGACGGCGATGCCGGAGGCCAAGCTGGCGCGCGAGGCCGAGCTGCCCTACGCCATCGTCGCCATGGTGACGGATTATGACTGCTGGCACCCCGATCATGACTCCGTGACGGTGGATGCGGTGGTCAAGGTGATGCAGGGCAATGCCGCCAACGCGCGCAAATTGATCGCCGCCGTCGCCACCAAGCTGGGCCCGGAACGGTCATCCTGCCCGCTCGGCGTCGAGACCATGCTCGACATGGCGGTGATGACGGCGCCCGACAGGCGCGATCCCGCCCTGATGGCGAAGCTGGATGCGGTGGCGGGAAGGATTTTGAAGAAATGAAAACCCCAATCACCATGGGCGGCCTTGAGCCGCCCATCCAGAGCAACAATCGCGCGTGTGTCCCTGGATGGCCGGGTCGCGCTCGCTTCGCTCGCTGCCCGGCCATGGAGGAATTCTAAGGTGGACTTCAAGGACGTCATCCGCACCATTCCGGACTATCCCAAGCCCGGCATCCAGTTCCGCGACATCACCACGCTCCTGGGCAATCCGCGCGCCTTCCGCCGCGCGGTGGACGAGATGGTGCAGCCCTATGCCGGCGTGCGGGTGGACAAGGTCGCCGGGCTGGAAGCGCGCGGCTTCATCCTGGGCGGCGCGGTGGCGCACCAGCTTTCCACCGGCTTCGTGCCCATCCGCAAGAAAGGCAAGCTGCCCTTCAGCGTGATCGGCGAGGATTACGCCCTGGAATATGGCCAGGACCGGGTCGAGATCCACACCGACGCCATCAAGCCCGGCGACAATGTGCTTCTGGTTGACGACCTGATCGCCACCGGCGGCACCGCCCTGGCCGGCATCCGCCTGATGGAGCGGGCCGGGGCCAAGGTGATCGGCTGCTCCTTTGTCATCGACCTGCCGGAACTGGGCGGCGCCGACCGCTTGCGCGCCAGCGGGCACAAGGTGCATGCGCTGGTGGCGTTCGAGGGTCATTGAGTTGAAGCTGTACTCCAACCCCGCCTCTCCCTTCGCCCGCAAGGCGCGGGTGATCATCCATGAGCTGGGCCTGAAGGTGGAGGTCGAGAACACCACGGCGCGCGGCAACATGGCGCTGCGCAGGATCAACCCCCTGGGCAAGATCCCCGCCCTGGCGCTGAATGACGGCTCGGTGCTGTTCGATTCGCCGGTGATCTGCGAATACCTCAACCAGTTTGGCGGCGGGAAATTCTTTCCCGGCCGGAATATCTTTCGCCAGCATACCGGCCACTGGAAGGCGATGGTGCTGCAGGCGCTGGGCGACGGCATCATGGAGACGGCGCTGGCGCGGGTCTATGAGGAGCGGCTGCGGCCGCCGGAACATCGCAGTGCCGAGATCGTGCAGTACCAGATCGGCGCCATCGCCACGGCGCTGGATGCGCTGGAACGGGTGAAATTTGCGGCGGACCCCACCATCGGCGAGATCGCGGTGGGCTGCGCCCTGGGCTATCTGGATTTCCGCCTCACCGCCGACCTTGACTGGCGCGCCGCACACCCCAGATTGGCGGAGTGGTACGCCAAATTCGCGGAATACCCCTCGATGAAGGCTACGGTTCCGGCATGAAGGACTTTTTGACATGAAGGTCGGGGGCACGCATTACCGTTCGGTCTGGCCCATCGGCGAGGATGCCTTCGGCATCATCGACCAGACCCGCCTGCCGCATGAATTCGTCACCCTGACGATCAAGTCGGCGGAGCAGGCGGCGCATGCCATCAAATCCATGCAGACCCGCGGCGCGCCGCTGATCGGCGCGGTCGCGGCCTATGGCCTGGCGCTGGCGGTGCGCGAGGACGCCAGCGACGACAACATCAACGCCACCCTCGAAATGCTGGCCGAGACCCGCCCCACCGCCATCAACCTGAAATGGGCGCTGTGGCGGATGCGCGGCGCCCTGCTGAACCAGCCCCATCACAGCCGCGTCAGGCTGGCCTGGCAGGAGGCAGGAAGAATCGCCGACGAAGACGTGGCGATGAGCGAGGCCATCGGCTTCAACGGCCTCAAGCTCATCGAGAAGATCGCCGAACAGAAGCCGGGCGAGACCGTCAACATCCTCACCCATTGCAATGCCGGCTGGCTGGCGACGGTGGATTACGGCACGGCGCTGGCGCCGATCTACATGGCCCATGACGCAGGCATCAAGCTGCATGTCTGGGTGGACGAGACCCGCCCGCGCAACCAGGGCGCCAGCCTCACCGCCTTCGAGCTGGGCAGCCATGGCGTGCCGCACGCCATCCTGGTCGATAATGCCGGCGGCCATTTCATGCAGGCCGGGCAGGTGGACCTGGTGATCGTCGGCACCGACCGCGTCACCGCCAATGGCGATGTCGCCAACAAGATCGGCACCTATCTCAAGGCGCTGGCGGCGAAGGACAACAACATTCCCTTCTATGTCGCCCTGCCGTCCTCGACCATCGACTGGACGCTGGAGTCCGGCCGGGACATTCCCATCGAGGAGCGTGCCCAGGATGAAGTGCTGAAAATGAGCGGCCGGCTTCCTGACGGTTCCGTGACTATGGTGGAAATCGCCGCCCCCGGCAGCGGCGCAGCCAATCCCGGCTTTGACGTGACGCCGGCGCGGCTGGTGACCGGCTTCATCACCGAACGCGGCACTTGCGCCGCCACCCCCGAAGGCTTAAGGGGCCTGTTTCCCAAATCCTGACCGCCGCCCTTCTCCGAGACGGAGGGGGAGGGGGGTATAAAAAGTGGAATTCAACGATCATGGACTCGCGCTGGACCGACAAAGACGCCCAAGATCTTGTGTCCCGCTATGCCGCCCAGGGCGTAAATGAAGACCTGGCGCTGCGCACCTATACCACGCGCCTCCTGGGCCGCGATCCGGCGCTGGTGCTGCATGGCGGCGGCAACACCTCGGTCAAGACCAGGGCGAAAGACATGCTGGGCGAGGATGTGGACGTGATCCATATCAAGGGCTCGGGCTGGGACATGGGCGAGATCGAGCCCGCCGGCCTGCCGGCGGTGAAGCTGGAACCCCTGCGCAAGCTGCGCGCGCTGGCGAAACTCTCCGACGAGGACATGGTCAACTACCAGCGCATCAACCTGCTGGATTCGACCTCGCCCAATCCCTCGGTGGAAACGCTGCTGCATGCCTTCCTGCCGCACAAATTCATCGATCATGTCCATTCGACGGCGGTGCTGGCGCTGACCGACCAGCCCGACGGCGAGGCGGTGGTGCGCGAGGTCTATGGCGACCGCGTCGCCTATGTTCCCTACACCATTCCCGGCTTTGCCCTGGCCAAAGCCGTGGCCGACATTTTCGACAGGCATCCATCCGCCGAAGGCCTGGTGCTGTTGCAGCACGGCATTTTCTCCATGGGCGAGACGGCCGAGCAGGCCTACAGCCGCATGATCGCGTTCGTCACCCTGGCGGAGGAGCGGCTCAAGCGTCAGCGCAAATCCCTGGCGGCGGCGACGCTGCCGGCGAACCTGGCGAAGCTGCCGGACATCGCGCCCATCCTGCGCGGCGCCGTCGCCATCGAGAAGGATGCCAACGCCGGCACGGCCAAACGGCAGATCCTGGATTTCCGCAGCAACGCGAAAATCCTGACCTATGTGAACGGCAAGGATGTCGCCCGCTACAGCCAGGTCGGCGTCGTCACGCCGGATCACACCATTCGCACCAAGAACTGGCCGCTGCTGGTGCCGGCGCCGGAAGCCGGCAAGCTGGATGCCTGGGCCGTCGAGGTGAAAGTCGCGGTCGAGGCCTATGTTTCGCACTATCACGCCTATTTCGCCCGCAACAACGCAAAGAGCCCCGACAGGAAGAAGGAACTCGACCCGCTGCCGCGCGTCATCCTGGTGCCGGGGCTGGGCCTGTTCGGTGTCGGCGCCTCGGCCAGGGACGCCGCCATTGCCGCCGACATCGCCGAAAACACGGTGCAGGTGATCACCGATGCCGAGGCCATCGGCGAATACAAATGCATCGGCGAATACGACATGTTCGAAGTCGAATACTGGTCGCTGGAACAGGCCAAGCTGGGCAAGTCCAACGAGAAGGCGCTGGCCCGCCAGGTGGCGGTGGTCACCGGCGGCGGCAGCGGCATCGGCGCCGCTACGGCCAGGGCGATGCGGGCGCTGGGCGCGGAAGTCGCCGTGCTGGACCGCGATCTGGAAGCCGCGCAGGCGGTGGCGAAGAAGATCGGCGGCCTGGCCGTGGCCTGCGACGTCACCGATGCGGCCGGCGTCCGGTCCGCCTTCGATGCGGTGGTTTCGAAATTCGGCGGCGTCGATATCGTGGTGTCGAATGCCGGCGCCGCCTGGCAGGGCGCCATCGGCACCGTGGATGACGAGACCCTGCGCAAATCCTTCGAGCTCAATTTCTGGGCCCACCAGTCGGTGGCGCAGAACGCCGTCCGCATCATGCAGAAGCAGGAAACTTTCGGCTGCCTGCTGTTCAACACTTCCAAGCAGGCGGTGAACCCCGGCAAGGATTTCGGGCCCTATGGCCTGCCCAAGGCGGCGACCCTGTTCCTGGTCAAGCAATATGCGCTGGATCACGGCAAGGACGGCATCCGCAGCAACGCGGTCAATGCCGACCGCATCCGCACCGGGCTTCTGACCGACGAGATGGTGGCCAAGCGCTCGGCGGCCCGTGGGCTGTCCGAGGCGGATTACATGGCCGGTAACCTGCTGAAGCGGGAAGTGACGGCCGGCGACGTCGCCGACGCCTTTGTCTATCTCGCCACCGCGAACAAGACCACGGCTGCGGTTGTCACCGTGGACGGCGGCAATATCGAAGCCAGCCTGCGCTAGGCTTGTACTCGTTTACAGATGGGATAGGCTTTCCGCGCAACCGCCCGGGACAGGGCGGGCAGGGAGGTCACATGAACACGCGGCTTTTCGGCGCCATCGGCGCCGTGCTTCTGGCATCCACCATCCTGTGCCTGGCCCAGGGCGCCGCGCCGCCCGCCCCCGCCATGCCGGCGCCCGATGCCGACCACAACGCCTTCCCCGATTTCGGCTATCGCGAAGTGGTGGGCTGGGCGAAGCTGCCGGGCGGCCGCAAATGGGGCGGCATCTCCGGCATCGACATTGACCGCGACGGCAAGAGCGTCTGGGTCTTCGACCGCTGCGAAAGCGCCGATGACGGCTGTGTCACCCATCCCGACGAAGACCCGATCCTGAAGTTCGACCAGACCGGAAAGCTGGTGAAAAGCTTCGGCCACGGCACCATCGTTTATCCCCACGGCATCTATGTCGACGCCCAGGACAATGTCTGGATCGCCGATGGCCTGGCCAAGAGCGGCAAGGCCGGCGACGTGGTGCGCAAATATGATCCCAACGGCAAGCTGCTGATGACCCTGGGCGAGTTCGGCGTCGCCGGCACCGATACCGGCCATTTCAACGCCGTCTCCGATGTCATCGTCGCGCCCGACGGTTCGATTTTCGTCGGCGATGGCCATGACGCCAAGACCAATGGCCGGGTGCTGAAATATGACCGCAACGGCAAATTCCTGATGCAGTGGGGCAAGGTCGGCAGCGGTCCGGGTGAGTTCAACCCGCCACACGGCTTTGCCCTGGACAAGGAAGGCCGGCTCTATGTCGCCGACCGTTCCAACAACCGCATCCAGATCTTCGACCAGAATGGCAGGTATCTGGCGGAATGGAAGCAGTTCGGCCGGCCCAGCGGCGTCTATATCGACAAGAACGACAACATCTATGTCGCCGACTCGCTGTCGAATGAAACCACCAATCCCGGCTTCAGGAACGGCATCCGCTGGGGCAAGGTTTCCGACGGCAAGGTGGTCGGCTTCATTCCCTGGGGCGAATACAACACCATCGAGGCGGTGGTGACCGACGATGCCGGCAACATCTATGCCGGCTTCACCAACACGCTGAACTTCCGCAAATTCGCCAAAAGCTGAGGCCGCCATGCGCTTGAGGACCGCCCTTGCCGCCGCCGCCCTGCTGCTGGCGCTGCCCGCCTTCGCCCAGGATGACGATGCTCCCGCCCCGGGCCGCGGCGGACGCGGGCGCGGCCCTGCCGGGCCGCCGCCGCCGCAGGTGGTGATGCCCGCCGCGCCCTATCACGTCGAGAATGACTGGGCGACGCCGGAAAACGGGCGCAAATGGGGCGCGGTTTCCGGCATCGACATCGACAGGGACGGCAAGAGCGTCTGGGTGTTCGAGCGCTGCAGCGGCACGCGCGACGATGATTGCGTCCAGCATCCCGAAATGAATCCGATCATGCATTTCGACGAGCATGGCAGGCTGCTCAAGGCCTTCGGCGCCGGCATGGCCAAATACCCGCATGGCGTCTTCATCGACCGCAACGACCATGTCTGGGTGGTGGACGGCGTCACCAAGAACCATGTCGTCGGCGACACCATCCGCATCTTCGACCAGAATGGCAGGCTGCTCGAGACCCACGGCACCGACGGCGTGCGCGGTTCGGCCACCGATCCCTACAATTACAACGAAGTCTCCGATGTGCTGCAGGCCCCCAATGGCGACATTTTCGTCGCCGACGGCCACGACGCGGACGGCAATGACCGCGTCATCAAATATGACCGCAACTGGAAATTCATCACCATGTGGGGCCAGAAGGGTAACGGCCCAACCGATTTCAACCCGCCGCATGGGCTGGCGATGGACAGGGAAGGCCGGCTCTATGTCGCCGACCGCGGCAACCGGGCGGTGAAGCGCTTCGACCAGAACGGCAAGCTGCTGGATGTCTGGACCCAGTTCGGCCAGCCCAGCGGCGTCTTCGTGGACAAGAACGACATTCTCTATGTCGCGGATTCGACCTCCAACCCCGCCAGCACCGCCTTTTCCCCCGGCATCCGCATGGCCAAGGTGAGCGACGGCAAGATCTTCGGCAATATTCCCTGGCCGGAACAGGGCACCGAGGAAGGCGTCGCAGTGGCCGATGACGGCACCATCTATGGCGGCTACACCAACATTCCCGGCGCGCACAGGTTCTTGAAGAATTAGCCCAATTGTCATGGCCCGCGAATGCGGGCCCCAGGTGACGCGAGTGAAGAAGGCCTCGTTTGCCGTATTTCTAGCCAGCGCAGTTATGATTGCGCTGATCGGTACGCCTGAATCAAAGCCGATTACCGGAGATCGCGTTGCATCCCATAAATTAGGGTTTAGTGGTGCGACACTCTCAATTCGGGAGAGTTTTGGGCAAACCGGATGGCCTATCGCAAACCGAACTTTCATCTTGATTGGTGCCAACGGGCATCGCCGCGAGCTTAAGCTTGCGCGGGCTGGCGGTACGGCGGGGAATCAAAGCCTCAATCTGTTTTGGGCGGGCAAAGCCGGGGATGTCACTGGTTCTGACAAATATTTTGTGATCAGCGAAATGGATTGCGTTGAATTTGATCCCATAAGGATGGAGGCAAAATTCTGTTTGACGCGACCGCCATGCGAAAGTGGAAAAGTTCGTGGACTGGTTTACCTTGGGCGCTACGATTGGATGAATGGCTACGACCCCCCGAAAGGTTTGTTCGGCTGGAATTTTCGATTCTTGCCGTTTACCGACGCTTGGGAAAGCGAGGCTTGCCCTCAATCGCGCAAGTAGCCTTGGGGTTGGCGTTTAGTTGTTAAACCTAAAATGCATCACGTCGCCATCGGCGACGATGTAGTCCTTGCCTTCCAGCCGGAACTTGCCCGCCTCGCGCGCGCCGGCCTCGCCCTTGCTGGCGACATAGTCGTCAAAGGCAATGGTTTCGGCGCGGATGAAGCCATGCTCGAAGTCGGTGTGGATCACCCCCGCCGCCTGCGGCGCCCGCGAGCCGCGCGTCACGGTCCAGGCGCGGGCTTCCTTCGGCCCGGCGGTGAAAAAGGTGATCAGGCCCAGCAGCTCATAGCCGGCGCGGATCAGCCGGTTGAGGCCCGGCTCTTCCAGGCCGAGGGAATCCAAGAAATCCTTGCGGTCGCCTGCCGCCATCTGGGCGATCTCTTCCTCGATCTTGGCCGAAATGACCACCGACCGGGCACCCTGCTTGGCGGCCATTTCCGCCGCCCGGGCCGAAATCGCGTTGCCGCCCGCCGCGCTGGCTTCCTCGACGTTCAGCACATAGAGCACCGGCTTGGCGGTCATCAGGCCCAGCTGGGAATAGGGCGCACGCTCCTCCGCCGCCAGTTCGGCCAGCCGCGCCGGCTTGCCGTCCCGCAGCAGCGCCAGCGCCTTGGTCATCAGCGCCAGCGCTTCCCTGGCTTCCTTCTCGCCGCTGTTGGCTTTCTTCTCCAGCGGCTTCACCCGTTTCTCCAGCGAGTCCAGGTCGGCCAGCATCAGCTCGGTCTCCACCGTCTCGGCATCGGCGATGGGGTCAATCTTGTTTTCGACATGGGTGATGTCGTCATCCTCGAAGCAGCGCAGCACATGCACCACGGCGTCCACCTCGCGGATATTGGCGAGGAACTGGTTGCCCAGGCCTTCGCCCTTGCTGGCGCCGCGCACCAGTCCGGCAATGTCGACAAAGGTGATGCGGGTGGGAATGATCTCGGCGCTGCCGGCGATCTGCGCCAGCGTCTCCAGCCGCGGATCGGGCACCGCGACATCGCCGACATTGGGCTCGATGGTGCAAAAGGGATAGTTGGCCGCCTGCGCCGCCGCCGTCTGGGTGAGGGCGTTGAACAGGGTGGACTTGCCGACGTTGGGCAGGCCCACGATACCGCATTTGAATCCCATTACTTCTCTTTCTTCTCTTTTGGCGGCTGGATCAGCAAGGCCACTTTGCTCATGAAGCCGGTATCGTCGTCCCTGGCCAGCAGGGGCGCGGCTTCCACCATCGCCTCCACCAGCGGCTTCAGCCAGACCAGGTCGTCACGCGTGAAGTTGGCCAGCACATGACGCGTCACCTTGTCCTTCTCGCCGGGATGGCCGACGCCCAGCCGCACCCGGCGGTAATCGGGCCCCAGCGCGGTGGTGATGGAGCGCAGGCCGTTCTGCCCGGCATCGCCGCCGCCGGTCTTCACCTTGACCTTGCCGGCTGCCAAATCGATCTCGTCATGCACCACGACCAGCGCCGACAGCGGCAGCTTGAAGAAATGCATCGCCGGCCCGACGCTGTGGCCGCTTTCGTTCATGAAGGTCTGGGGCTTGAGCAGGTATGTCTTGCGCCCCGCCAGCTTGCCTTCCGACAGCAGGCCTTCGAACTTCGGCTTCCACGGCCCGAACCGGTGCGCGGCATGCAGCTCGTCCACGACGATGAAGCCGGCATTGTGCCGGTTCTTGGCATATTGCGAACCGGGGTTGCCCAGCCCTGCAACAAGAAGCGCCGTGTCGGCCATGGCGGCCGTCCCGGCTTACTTCTTCGCCGGGGCGGCGGCCTTGGCGTCCTTGGCCGGCGCGGCGGCGGCGCCTGCGGCCGGTGCAGCACCGGGCGCGGCAGCGGCGCCTTCGGCAGCTTCCGCAACAGGTGCGGCGAGCGCGGCGGCAGCGGCTGCGGCGGCGGCCTTCTGTTCTTCACGCACCGTGGTCGAGGCGACGATGGAGCAGACCGTGATGTCGCGGCCGCGGATCACCGGCTTGGCGCCTTCCGGCAGGGTGACGGCGGAAATGTGGATCACCTCGGCAATGTCGAGGCTGGAGACGTCCACCAGGACTTCGCGCGGAATCTTGTCGGCGGGACAGATCATCTCGATCTCATGGCGCACCACGTTCAGCACGCCGCCCTTCTTCAGGCCGGGCGACTCGCCCTGGCCCTTGAAGTGGACGGGAATGGCGATGCGCAGGCTGGCGCCTTCGGCCAGGCGCATGAAGTCCACATGCACCGGGCGGTCGCTGACGGGGTCGAGCTGCACCTGGCGCGGGATGACGCGGGTCTTCCTGCCGCCGCCGTTCAGCATCAGCAGGGTGGTGAGGAAATCGCCCTTTTCGATCTGGCGGCCCAGGGTGTGGGCGTCCACGGCGATGGTTTCGGGAGCGTCGGCGCCGCCATAGATGATGGCCGGGACAAGGCCTTTCTGGCGGGCCTGGTAGGAGGGGCCCTTGCCCTTATGGGCGCGCGCTTCAACAGCAAGTTCTTGAATTTTCGTCATTTTTCCGATCCTCTGGTTCCCAGACGCCGAAGGGCGCCCCGAAAAGACGGGCGGTGTGTAGCCGAAGCCTCCCGCGAAAACAACCGGCCCGGCCCGGACGATGCTATGACCGCTGCGATGCGCCTCAACCTTTCCAAAGCTTTTTGTCTCGCGGTCCTGCTCGCCACCCCGGCTGTGGCGCAGGATCTGCCGCCGGGCCCCGGCCAGGCGGCAACGGCAAAAGCCTGTGGCGGCTGTCATGGCGTCGAGACGTTTCTCGACATCCGGCGCAGCCAGGACGCATGGGAAAGCACCATCCAGAACATGATCAATTTCGGCATGACGATCAGTGACGCCGATTACGACACGGTGCTTACCTATCTCACCGTCTGGTTCGGCCCCGCGCCCCGGCCGAAACCGCCCGCGCCTTCTCCCTGACCCGGGCCGCCGTCTCTGCTAGGCTGGCGGCACAACGAGGGAGGGGCACATGGAATATCTCGGCCTTCTGGCGGCGGCAGTGGCCGCCTTCATCTTCGGCTCGGCCTGGTACATGGCGCTGGGCAGGCAATACCAGTCGGCGCTGGGCCTCAACCCGGAAGAGTGCAAGGGCAAGCCCATGCCCGTCACACCGCTGGTGATCTGCTTTGCCGGCGAGCTGGTGATGGCGGTGGCGCTCAGCTGGCTGCTGGCGCGGCTGAGCGTGGTCGGCTGGATGTGGGGCGCGATGATGGGCGGCATCATCGGCGCGGGAGTCATTCTTCCCACGGTCGTGATCAACAACGCCTTTCCCGGCCGCAAGGCGGCGCTGTCACTGATCGACGGGGCGCACTGGATTGGTGTGGCGATTATTGAAGGCGCGGTGCTGGGCGCTTTTGCCTAGTCGAACAGGCTCGACACCGACTCTTCGCTGTTGATCCGGCGCATCGCCTCGCCGATCAGCGGCGCCACCGACAGGGTGCGGATATTGTGGCAGTTGCGCACTTCCTCGCCATGGGCGATGGAGTCGGTGACGACCAGCGACTTGAGCTTGGAGTTCTTGATCCGCGCCACGGCGCCGCCCGACAGCACGCCATGCACGACATAGGCATAGACCTCGGTGGCGCCGTTCTTCAGCAGCGCCTCGGCGGCGTTGCACAGCGTGCCGCCGGAATCGACAATATCGTCCACCAGGATGCAGGCCTGGCCCTCGACATCGCCGATGATGTTCAGCACTTCGGATTCGCCGGCGCGCTCGCGGCGCTTGTCGACGATGGCCAGGTCGGTGCCCAGCCGCTTGGCCAGGCTGCGGGCGCGCAGCACGCCGCCGACGTCGGGCGAGACCACCATCAGCGGCTTGTCGCCCTTATAGTCCTTGATGTCCTTGTGGATCACCGTCAGGGCGAAGAGATTGTCATTGGGAATGTCGAAAAAGCCCTGGATCTGCCCGGCATGCAGATCCACCGTCAGCACCCGGTTGGCCCCGGCCTCGGTGATCAGATTGGCGACCAGCTTGGCGGAAATCGGCGTGCGCGGACCGACCTTGCGGTCCTGGCGGGCGTAGCCGAAATAGGGGATCACGGCGGTGATGCGTCGGGCCGACGCGCGGCGCAGCGCATCGATCATGATCAGCAATTCCATCAGATTGTCGTTGGCGGGATAGCTCGTGCTCTGGATCACGAACATGTCCTCGCCGCGGACATTCTCCTGCACCTCGACGAACACTTCCATGTCGGAGAAGCGGCGCACCGCCGCCTTGACGAAGGGCAGGCCGAGATATTGTCCGATGGCCTCGGCCAGGCGCGGATTGGAGTTGCCCGAGATCAGGCGCATGCCCCGCGTCCCGTTCTGCTCCGTCATGCGCTGCCCCAGGCCACGGTGAAGTTTTGATGACGGGCTTTTAGCCTTTGCCTGCTTCAGCCGCCAGCCCCAATTCGCCGCATCCGGAAATGCCTATCCGGTCAGCGCAATCGCCGAGATTTCCCGGCCATAATCGGCCTCGCCGGCATGGGTGGCGCGGCGGAAGCTGAAGAATCCATTCTCCGCCGGGTAGGTGCAGCCCCCCAGCCCTTCGATGGACGCCAGGCCGATCGCCTCCAGCCTCGCGGTGGAAAAAGCGCTCAGGTCGAAATGGCAATGTCCCGGTTTGCCCTGCTTGAAAAAGCGGGCATTGCCGGGGTCGGCCTCCAGGAAGCGGGTGCGGAACTCGGTTCCGACTTCGTAATTGGCTGCGCTGATGCAGGGACCGATGGCGGCAATGATATTCTGGCGCCGCGCCCCCAGGCTTTCCATCGCCGCCACCGTCGCTTCCAGCACGCCGCCAAAGGCGCCTTTCCAGCCGGCATGGGCGGCACCGATGATGCGCGTCGCCGGGTCCGCAAACAGCACGGGGGCACAATCGGCGGTCAGGATTCCCAGAGCCAGGCCCGGCGTGGACGTGACCATGCCGTCACCTTCCGGATGGCAGCTAATGTCCCAGTCCGGCCCCACCAGGTGGACGAACGGGCTGTGGATCTGGGACAGGCTGACCAGTCTGATGCTTTCCCCGGCGCCGGGCGCCAGGGCGGCGGCGGCGCGGGCGCGGTTCTCGGCCACCGCGGCCGGATCGTCGCGCGATCCGGGGCCGCAATTCAGGCTGGCATAGAGGCCGGCGGAGACGCCGCCTTCCCGCCCGAAAAAGCCGTGCGTGATGCCAGGAAACGCCGTCAACGTCACCGCCTCAAGCCGTTGCATGGACCGCTTCCGCAAAGCCGGGAGCTGTTTGGGCGGCACGGGGCAGATAAGCCAGGGCCTTGAACAGGTGGCCCATGCCGCCCTCTCCCGCCAGCCGTGCCAGCGCCGCCTGCAACGCCGGCGTTTCTGCCGGATGGCGGGCCGCCAGGCTGGCCGCCCGCGCCGCGATGCCCAATGCCGCCAGCAGCGCCCCCTGGCCGATCGGGCCATGCACGCCTGCTCCTGCGCGACGGCCTGCCTCCGCGAGGGCGGCGAAATCCACATGGGCGGAAAGATCGGCCTCGCCGGGCGCCGCCAGCGGATCGGCGAAGCGATGCGCAGCCACCGCCTGCAGGGTCTCCCCAAAGCCGGCGGGGTCATATCCATAGTCGACCAACAATGCCGCGCCGCCATTGGCCTGGATGTGGCCCGCGATGGCTTCGCCAAGGGCGATGGCGGCAGGTGCAGTTTCATAAACGCCACCCTCTGGCGCGCCGGCGCGGCTTTCTGGAATCAGGGCGGGCGGCGCCGGCATCGGCGCAAGTGCGAAAGCGAGTTGGTCATTGGCCGCCGTCACCATGCGTTCGCACCAGCCGCGCGGAGTTTTGACATATTGGCGGATCGGCAAGGCATCGAAGAACTCATTGGCGACCAGAAACAGCGGTCTTCCCGCTTCCGCCTCGAATTGATTGCACCAGCCAGTGCGCATGCCGCTGTCCTTGAGGATTTCCTGCTGCAGGGCGCGCAGATTCGGGCTGGCTTCCACCAGCATCACATCCATGCCGTCGCGAAAATCCGGCGCCGCTTTCAGGGCGCGCAGCATGTCGGCCATCAGCGTGCCGCGCCCTGGCCCCAGTTCCATGAGCAGGGGCCTTTTCGGGCGACCCTGCTGTTCCCAAGCCTCTGCCAGCCACAGGCCCAGCATCTCGCCGAACATCTGGCTGATTTCCGGCGCGGTGATGAAGTCGCCGCTTCTGCCCAGGGGATCGCGGTTGGCGTAGTAGCCGGCCTGCGGATCATGCAGCGCCAGACTCATATACTGCGCCACCGAGATCGGACCCTGCGCCGCGATCAGCCCGGCGATGCGGTCCTTGAGGCTCATGCCGTTTTCGGCCTCAGCGCGGTATAGAACAGCGCCGCCGCCGCAACCCAGGTCAGCAGCGACAGCGCCATGCCCATGGTCAGGGCGCCGAGGAAAGGCGCATCGGGTTCGCGGAAGAATTCCACCGTGAAGCGGAACAGGCCATAACCGGCGAAGAACACCGCCGCCAGCAATCCGGGCCTTCGCTGCCAGTGAAAGACGCGCAGGCCGGTTTGCAGGATCAGGAACAGCACCACGCCTTCCAGCGCGGCTTCGTAGAGCTGGCTGGGATGGCGCGGATAGGGACCGCCGGGGCAGGGCGTACCGTAAAGCGTGGTGAAATAGCGGCTGCAGAACACCATGCCCACCGGACTTTCGGTGATGCGGCCCCAAAGCTCGCCATTGACGAAATTGGCGATGCGGCCGAAGAACAGGCCGATGGGCGCAAAGGCGCAGGCGAGGTCGGCAACCGGCAGCAGCGCCAGCTTGTGGCGGCGGCAATAGAGCCAGACCGCCACGACCACGCCGATCAGGCCGCCATGAAACGACATGCCCTGGAACTGCGGTACCCAGCCATTCCATTCCGCCAGCAGCCGCCAGGGATGAACCAGGAAGTCGCCGGGCAGGTCGCGGCAGAAGCCGCTGGCGTCCGCGGTGGTGCTGCAGAGAATGACGCCATAGAACAGGTCCCACCCCAGACGCCCGCCGGCAATAACCCCCAGCGCCGCAAAGGTTGCCAGGTCGGTAATCTGGTCCTCGCTGGCCGGCGGCTGGCCGTTGAAGGGCGGGCCTGCCCATAGCGTCTTGCGCCGCAGCGCCCGCACAATGCCCCACCAGGCCAGCACCAGCCCGGCGACATAGGCCAGGGCGTACCAGCGCAGCGCCAGCGGCCCCAGATTAAAAATTATGGGGTTGAGCTGGGGATAGGGCAGGGAAGCCAGGATCATGGGGCGCTAACCTGCTGTATCGCCGCTTTAAGTCAAGTAAAGTTCGGGCCACAGGCCCGTCAGGAGAACCCGCATGGCGCAAACCGACAACCCCTTTCTGGACGGAGTGGCCAAGGCCTTCACCGACGCCGCCGGCATGGCCCAGGGGGTGCGGGCCGAGATCGACACCTTCGTCCGCCAGCGGCTGGAGCGGCTGGTGGCCGACATGGATTTTGTCCCCCGCGAGGAGTTCGAGGCGGTGAAGGCCATGGCCGTCAGGGCGCGTGAAGAAAACGAAGCCCTGGCCGCCCGGCTGGCGACCCTGGAAGCGAAGCAGGGCTGATTCACACAGGTTTCAACCTGCTTGGCTGTGGGTGAATCAATCTGACGCAGGGAGCGGCGGTCCCGCGAAGTGCGGCGGCTGGCGGCAGCGCAGTGCCGCGTTCGCGTCAGGCCGCGCGACCCGAAGAGTCACAGATAAGCTGTGGAATCTTTTTTCGCTGACGGCTTCGCGAGTCCGGGACTCTTGTGTTCCCCAAATCTTGTGCCAGTTTGGTTCTCAACTGCTTCGTTTAGTGTCTGCCCAGGAAAACGGCGTATGAGCTTTCCCCATCTCGATGAACCCCAAACCCTGCTGCATCCGCTCGACCTGATCGAGCGGGCGGTGGAGGCCAATGGCTGGGCCTTCGAACGGTCCGAGCGCGACGAACTGAATCTCTCCGTCGCCGGACGCTGGAGCGACCATCATTTCAGCTTCACCTGGCGCGAAGATTTGAAGTCGCTGCATCTTTCCAGCGCCTTCGACATGCGCGTCGGCGAAGGCGTCAGGCGCCAGAACGTCGCCGACCTGCTGATGCATGTGAACGCCAAGCTCTGGATCGGCCATTTCGATCTCTGGCCGCAGGACGGCACCATCATCTTCCGCCACGCCATGATCTTCCCTGACGCCGAGGCCAGCGCTTCCCAGTGCGAGGCGCTGCTCAACCTGGCGCTGGAAGCCTGCGAGCATTATTACCCGGCCTTCCAGTTCGTGCTCTGGGGCGGCAAGACCGCCGAGGAAGCGGTGGCGGCGGCGGTGCTGGAATGCCAGGGGCAGGCGTAAAGCCATGACCGTCCTTCTCATCGGCGCGGGCCGAATGGGGAGTGCGCTTCTCAAGGGCTGGCGCGCCAAAAAGATCAAACCCGTCATCGTGGTCGAGCCGAAACCCTCGGCCGAGATCAAGAAATTCGCGCGGGCCAAGGCGATCACGCTGGTGGCCGCGCCATCGCAGGTGAAGGCAAGGAAGATCGACGCCTGCATCGTCGCCATCAAGCCGCAGGTGCTGAAAGGCGAGGCGCCGTCGCTGGCTGCCATCGCACAGTCGGGCACGCTGATGATTTCCATTGCCGCGGGCACCTCGGTGGCGGCGCTGCAAACGGCGTGGGGAAAGAAGGCCCGCATCGTCCGCGCCATGCCCAACACGCCGGGCGCCATCGGGCATGGCATCACCGGCCTTTATGCCGCCGGTGGCGCCACCGCCGCCGACCGCCGCAAAGCCGATACGCTGCTCTCGGCGCTGGGCGCGACACTCTGGGTGAACAGCGAAGAACTGATCGACAGTGTCACCGCCCTCTCCGGCTCTGGCCCGGCCTATGTCTTTCATCTGGTCGAGGCGATGGCGGCCGCCGGCGTGTCGGCCGGATTGAAACCGGCCGATGCCGAAAAGCTGGCCCGCGCCACGGTTTCCGGCGCCGGCGCGCTGCTGGCGGCGGACAAATCCGGCGCGGCGGCGCTTCGCGAGGCGGTCACCAGCCCCGGTGGCACCACGGCGGCGGCGCTTGCCGTGCTGATGCCGGAACTCACCGGCCTGATGACCCGCGCCGTCGCGGCGGCAAGGAAACGGGCTGAAGAACTGCGCTAGACGGGCAGCCGGATCACGGCCTTCACGCCGCCCATTGCCGACTGATCCAGGGTGATGTCGCCACCATGGGCGCGGGCGATGTCGCGGGCAATGGCCAGCCCCAGGCCTGAACCGCCCTTCTGCAGGTTGCGGCCTTCGTCAAGGCGGTGGAAGGGACGAAAGGCTTCCTCCCGCCGCGCTTCGGGAATGCCCGGCCCGTCATCCTCCACCGCAATTTCGGCCCAGCGCGTGCCACAGCTCAGCGTCACCGCCACCTGGCGGCCATGCTTGAAGGCGTTGTCGATCAGATTGGTCAGGCAGCGTTTCAGGGCGGCCGGCTTGACGCTGACCGGCGCCGTTTCCGGCGCCGTGACGGTGAGCCGCGCCGGCCCACCCGGCTTGGCCCGCGCCACGCCGCTGGCGGTGTCCTGCACCAGCGCGGCCAGGTCGGTAACGGTCGAGTCCTCGCCGCCTTCGCCGCGGGCGAAAGCGAGATAGTCGTCCAGCATGTGCTCCATCTCGTCCAGGTCGGCGGCGATGGCCGTCAGTTCCGGATTTGACGGCATCATCGCCAGCGCCAGCTTCATGCGGGTGAGCGGTGTCTTGAGATCATGGCTCACCCCCGCCAGCATCTCGGTGCGCTGGCCGACATGGCGCTCGATACGCTCGCGCATGGTGATCAGGGCCTGGGCGGCGCGGCGCACCTCGGTGGCGCCATAGGGCTTGAAGTCGGGCACGGCACGGCCCTTGCCGAAGCTTTCCGCCGCCCGTGCCAGTTTCTCGATCGGCCGCACCTGGTTGCGCTGGAAGGCAATGGCGACGCCGATCAGCAGCAGCGACGCCCCCATCATCAGGGCGATGAAGAAGTCGGGGGCCACGACGGTGACGCGTTCGCGCGGCACCACGATCTCCAGTACGCCATCCTTGGTGTCCACCTGGATGTCGAAGTCATCGCCCGACCGGCCGGTGGCGAAATGGCGGCCGGGTCCGATCTGCTGCGCCAGCACCTGGCCCAGGGCGCGATCGATGGTGGTCATGCCGGATGGCCTGGCGGGAAATGGCGCCTTGGCGCCGTCATGGAAGGTCAGCTTGTAGCGCAGCTGCTGCGCCGTCAGCTGGCGCAGGCCGTCGCGCTCCAGCGCAGGGGAGGAATCCTCCAGCGCCACCAGCAGCGCCACATCGGCGGCGACATCCCGCGCCAGGCTGCGGGTGGTGATGTCCAGCTCGCGCTCGAAAAAGACATAGGCCAGGACGCCCTGCAGCAGCACAATGGGCGCGATCAGGATGATCAGCGAGCGCCCGAACAGGCCGCGCGGCAGGAAGCGCTTGATGAAGCGGCCGACGCTCATGGGATTTCCGGAAAGTTACAACTTATCCCCGCGCTCTCGGGGCATGCGACAATGAGAAATGACGCGCGCGAACGAACGGCCCCTATCCGACGCCTATCCGGCAGCTCTTGTCCACGCCTATCCCCCGGGAGCGGGGGTGGAGTGCGGCCTGTCTGCCGCGACGCCCTTGAATCTCCTTGCGGCGAAAGCCTCGGGGGGGAGGGGGGCGGGCCCACAAGTGCAAAACAATTATATTGCGCGGGCGCGCCGCTATCCTCCGCCTGTACCCGCCCGTTTGCATGTCGCTGATCTGGCATCAGGTGCGATCCGGCACCGGCATGTAGCCGATCCCCCGCACGGTCTGCAGATAAAGCGGCAGCTTGGGATCGTCCTCGATCTTGCGCCTGAGCCGCGTCACCTGCACATCGATGGAGCGTTCCAGCGCCACGCCCAGCCGCTTGCAGAGATCGGCGCGGGAGAAAGGCCTGCCGGCATGGGCGGCGAAAAGCTGCAGCAGCGCCTGCTCCGCGCTGGTGAGTTTCACCGGCTTGCCGGATTTGGTCAGGCGGCTGCCTTCGGGGTCGAACAGCGCCGCGCCCATGCGGACGGGCTCGGCCGCCGCTGCGGGCGCGGGCGCCTGCACCCGGCGCAGCAGCGCATTGATCCGCAGCAGCAGTTCGCGCGGTTCGAAGGGTTTGGGCAGATAATCGTCCGCCCCCTGTTCCAGGCCGGCGATGCGGTCGGCCGGATCGCCCCGCGCCGTCAGCATCAGGATCGGAACCTGGGAGGACCGGCGCAGATCGCGGGCGAAATCCAGTCCGGATTCCCCCGGCATCATCACATCCAGCACCAGCAGGTCGAATTCCATGTTGGCCATGAGCTGCCGCGCCTCGGCGGCGCCGGCGGCGGCGCTGACCCGATAGCCATTGGTGCTGAGATAGCGCTGAAGCAGGGCGCGCAAACGTTCGTCATCGTCCACCACCAGCAGGTGCGGATCGCCGGGAATCATGGCTGCCATGCCGGGAAGCGATGCCAAAAGCCCGCGCCTGGCCTTGCCGTTTTCGTCTCCGCCATGCTGCAATACGTAAAACCGGGACAAGGCTGGAGCAAGGGGCCTGCGGAACCAGGTTTCAAGGGCGGAAAAGGACGCGTTTTATCATGGCCGGTGTCATCCCTTTCGACCAGCGCGACGGCGTCATCTGGCATGACGGCAAGCTGGTGCCCTGGAAGGACGCCAAGACCCATGTCCTCACCCATGGCCTGCATTACGGCTCCTGTGTCTTCGAAGGCCAGCGCATGTATGGCGGCACCGTCTACAAGCTGAAGGAGCATACCGACCGTCTGTTCGCCTCGGCCGAGACGCTGGGCATGAAAATCCCGTTCACCCGCGAGGAAATCAACCAGGCCTGCATCGATGTCTGCAAGGCCAATGGCATTGTCGACGGCTATCTGCGCCCCGTCGCCTTCCGCGGCAGCGAGATGATGGCGGTGTCGGCGCAGCAGACCACCATCCATGTCGCCATCGCCACCTGGCCCTGGCCGTCCTATTTCAGCCCGGCGGAAAAGCTCAAAGGCATCCGCCTCGACATTGCCCGCTACAAGCGGCCCTCGCCTGAAACCGAGCCGGTGCATGCCAAGGCGGCCGGGCTCTACATGATCTGCACCGTCTGCAAGCACGAGGCCGAGGCCAAGGGCTATGCCGACGCCATGTTCATGGATTATCGCGGGCTGGTCAGCGAGGCGACCGGCGCCAATGTCTTCTTCGTCAGGGACGGCGTGCTGCATACCCCCATTCCGGATTGCTTCCTCAACGGCATCACGCGCCAGTCGGTGATCGCCATCGCGAAAAGCCGCGGCATCACCGTGATCGAGCGGCACATCAAGCCGGAGGAAATGAACGATTTCAGCGAATGTTTCCTCACTGGTTCGGCGGCGGAAGTGACGCCGGTGCGCGAGATCGGGCCTTATACCTTCAAACCCGGCGCCCTGACCGAGACGCTGATGACCGCTTACGCCGACGAAGTGCGCGGTGTGGTGAATGAACCGGCCTGATCACTCGACCGGCGTATGGCCCGGCTTGATATAGGCCATGCCGTTCCTGAAATAGATCACCCCGGTATAGACGGTCAGCGCCGCGGCGATCCACAGCAGCATGGTGGCAATATAGGTGTAGCTGGTGCCGGGGATGCCCGGCGCGAACTCGTTGGCCAACGGCGTCAGGATCATGGCGCCGATCGCCACCATCTGGGCCCCGGTTTTGAACTTGGCCAGCATGGTCACAGGCACGCTGACCCGCGTCGCGGCCAGGAACTCGCGCAGGCCAGAAACCAGGATTTCCCGCGACAGTATGATGATCGCCGGTGCCAGCTTGAGCAGGCTCAACATGCCATTGGGCTTGAACTCGGTGAAAGTGTTCTCCGCCACCAGCATCATCAGCGCCACCGCAATCAGCACCTTGTCGGCGATGGGGTCGAGCATGCGGCCGAAATCCGAGCCGGCCTTGAGCTTGCGGGCGGCAAACCCATCCAGCCAGTCACTGACACTGGCGGCGGCGAAGACCAGGAAGGCGACGATGCGGGCCGCATCGCCGGGCAGCACGAAGGCAATGGCGAACACCGGCACCAGCAGGATGCGAAGGATGGTCAGGGCGTTGGGCAAGCCAGTCATGGGTCCAGTTTAGAATGCCGACAGGGGAAGTCACCCGCCGGAATGGAAAAAATCATGGATTTTCTTCGCCAGAGTGGCGCTGACACCTTTGACGGATGACAGGTCGGCAAGACTGGCGGCGGAAACCGCCCGGGCCGAGCCGAAATGCTGCAAAAGGGCGCGCTTGCGCCCCGCGCCGATGCCGGCGATCTCGTCCAGCGGATTGGCGCCGATGGCGGCGCTGCGCTTCTTGCGGTGGCCACCAATGACAAAGCGGTGCGCCTCGTCGCGCAGCCGTTGCAGGTAATAAAGGATCGGGCTTTTGGGCTCGAGGCGGAAGGCTTCCTTGCCCGGCAGGTAGAAATGTTCGCGCCCGGCGTCGCGATCCGGCCCCTTGGAGATGGCCGCCAGCGCCACATCCTCCACGCCCAGATCGGCGAAGACCTGGCAGGCGATGGAGAGCTGACCGGGGCCGCCGTCAATCAGCACCAGGTCGGGGCGGCACCATTTTTCATCCTTCTCGACCTCGGCCTCTTCCTTGACCATGCGGGCGAAGCGGCGGCTCAGCACTTCGCGCATCATGGCGTAGTCGTCACCCGGCGTCAGGTCGGCGGCCTTGATGTTGAACTTGCGATACTGGCCTTTTTCGAAACCCTCCGGTCCAGCAACGATGAAGGCGCCCAGCGCATGCGCACCCTGGATATGGGAATTGTCATAGACCTCGATGCGGCGGGGCGGCGCTTCCAGTCCGAAGGTGTCGGCCACGCCCTCCAGGAGTTGCGCCTGGGCGCTGTTCTCGGCCAGGCGGCGGCCCAGCTGTTCGCGGGCATTGGCCAGGGCGCGTTCCATGATTTCGCGCTTTTCGCCGCGCTGCGGCATGGCGATCCCGACCTTGTGGCCGGCGCTGTTGGAGAGCGCATCGGCCATCAAGGCCGCACCCGCCATATCATGCGAAACCAGCAGCAGTTCGGGCGCGGGGCGTTCGTCATAGAACTGGCCGATAAAGGACTCGAGTACGTCTGCCGGTTCCATATCGAAAGGCATGCGGGGAAAATAAGGCCGGTTGCCCCAGTTCTGTCCGGCGCGGAAGAAGAAAACCTGGATACAGACCTGGCCACCTTCAGCATGGAGCGCGAAGAGGTCGGCTTCGTCGAAGGTGGAAGGATTGACGCCCTGCGACGACTGGATATGGCTCATGGCACGCAGGCGGTCGCGCAGCCGGGCGGCGCGTTCGAAATCCAGCGCTTCTGCCGCCTCGTCCATTTCCGTTTTCAGGGTTTTCTGCACCGCGCCGCTCTTGCCGGACAGAAAGCCCTCCGCCTCCGCCACCAGCGCGCCATAGCCCGGCTGGTCGATGCGCTGGACGCATGGCGCGCTGCAGCGCTTGATCTGGAAGAGCAGGCAGGGGCGGGTGCGGCTGTCGAACACCGAATCCGAGCAGGAGCGCAACAGGAAGGCACGCTGCAAAGTGTTCAAGGTGCGCGTCACCGCGCCAGCGCTGGCGAAGGGACCGTAATAGACGCCCTTGGTGGTCTTGGCGCCGCGATGCTTGAGCAGCTGCGGGTAGGCATGGTCCTCGCGCAGCAGGATGTTGGGAAAGCTCTTGTCGTCGCGATAGGAGACATTGTAGCGCGGCTTCAGCCGCTTGATCAGGTTGCTCTCCAGCAGCAGCGCCTCGGTCTCCGAGGCGGTGGTGACAAAGACCATCTCGGCCGTCTCCGCCACCATGCGGGTGAGGCGGTCGCTATGGACACGGCCCTGGGCATAGGCACCGACGCGCTTCTTCAGGCTTTTGGCCTTGCCGACATAGAGCACCTCACCCGCCGCATTCAGCATGCGATAGACGCCGGGGGCGCCGGGCAGGGTCTTGAGATAGGCCTGGATGCGGGCGGCGCCTTTCAGGGGCGCTTCGTCGGAACTCATGCCGCCAATATATTAGCGCGAACGCTCAATTTCGATACCCACGCTTTCGGCTGCCGTCAGGGCTTCCAGCTTCTCCACCCGCACCCGCACCGTGCGCACGCGCCCATCCTCGAAGCAGGCGGCCGCGATGCGTTCGGCCAGGGTTTCGGCCAGGCGGACATGGCCCTCCGCGATGATGGCGCGGATGCGCTTTTCGATGACATGATAATCCACCACATTCTCCAGCATGTCCTGGGCGTCGGCGATGTCGTCGGTGGCGAGGTCAACATTGATCCGTACCTTCTGGGTGCGGCCGAGTTCCTGGCGATAGACCCCGATATGGGCCGGCAGTTCCAGGTTGCGGATGAAGACATGGCGGATGCCGCGCGTGGCGCTGGCAAAGTGCGGCGCCTTGTTCATTCCCGCCCCTGCACATCGGGGGTCTGCCAGATCAGATGCTGGCCACCATCCGCCGCGATCATCTGGCCGGTGACGGCGGTAGCTTCCAGCAGATAGCGCACGGCGGCGCAGATGTCCGCCGGCTCGGCGCCATGACCCAGCAGGGTGGCGCCGCGCTGGCGCTCGAAATCCGCCACCGACTGGCGTTCATTGCGTAAAGTCGGTCCCGGCCCCACGGCATTGACCCGGATGCGCGGCGCCATGCCCTGCGCCAGGGTGGTGGTCAGCCAGTAGAGCCCGGCCTTGGACAGGCTGTAGGAAAGAAATTGCGGCGTCGGCTTCAGCACGCGCTGGTCGATGATGTTGATGATGTTGCCCTGTTCGCCCTCCGGCAGCTGGGTGGCAAATTCCTGCGACAGCAGCAGTGGAGCACGAAGGTTGACCTCCATATGCGTGTCCCAGCTTTGCCGCGTGGCGCTTTGCCAGTCGTCATTCTTGAAGATCGAGGCCGAGTTGATCAGCGCAGTGAGCGGGCCGATCGCAGTAGCGGCCTGCGCCACCAGAGTCGCGGTTTCGCTCTCGCGCGCCAGATCGGCCTTGAGCGTCGCCGCCTTGATGCCATGGCGGCGCGCCTCGGCGGCCACGGCCGCTGCGTCGCTGCTGTTATAATGCAGCGCCACGTTCCAGCCTGCCGCAGCGAGGTCCAGGGCGATGGCCTGGCCCAGCCGCTTCGCCGCGCCGGTCACCAGAACGTTTTTCAACTGATAAACCCGACCAGCTTCTTGGTTTCGGCCATCACCGGCGCGGCGATGGCGCGGGCCTTAGTGGCGCCGTCCGCCAATACGCGGTCGATCTCCGCTGTATCGGCCAGCAGGGCGCGCATCTTGGTGGTGATGGGCTCCAGCTTGGCGACGGTGAGGTCGGCCAGCGCCGGCTTGAACTCGGAGAATTGCTTGCCGGCGAATTCGACGATCACCGACTCCAGCGTGGCGTCCGACAGGGCGGCATAGATCGAGAGCAGGTTCTCCGCTTCCGGCCGCCCCGCCAGCCCTTCCTTGCTGTCCGGCAGCGGGTTCGGATCGGTCGTCGCCTTGCGAATCTTTTTTGCGATGGTGTCGGCATCATCGGTCAGGTTGATGCGCGACAGGTCGCTTTCCTCCGACTTGGACATTTTCTTGGTGCCGTCGCGCAGGGACATAACCCGCGTGCCCGGTCCCAGGATCACCGGCTCGGGCTGGGGAAAGAAATCCGGGGCGCCGAAATCATTGTTGAACTTCTGGGCGATATCGCGCGCCAGTTCCAGATGCTGCTTCTGGTCTTCCCCCACCGGAACATGTGTCGCCTTGTAGACCAGGATGTCGGCCGCCATCAGCACCGGATAGGTGTAGAGGCCGACGCTGGCGCGTTCCTTGTGCTTGCCCGACTTCTCCTTGAACTGGGTCATGCGGTCCAGCCAGCCCAGCCGCGCCACGCAGTTCAGCACCCAGGCCAGCTCGGCATGTTCCGGCACTTGGCTCTGGTTGAAGATGGGCGAGCGCGTCGGATCGATGCCGCCGGCGATATAGGCGGCAGCAACCTCGCGGGTCTGCCTTGTCATGTCGGCGGCATGGGCATAGCCGATGTCCTGGGTGATGGCGTGCATGTCCACCACGCAGAACAGGCAGGGCATGCTGTCCTGCAGCGCCACCCAGTTCTTCAGCGCGCCAAGATAATTGCCCAGATGCAGGCTATGGGTGGGCTGCATGCCCGAAAGAACGCGTTGGCTGTGGCGCATGGGGCCTCAAATAGCGAAGCGGTAGGCCAAAATCAAAGCCCGGCCTTATGCCGCGCCGGGGAGGGCGGGTTCAAGGGCCGTTTTCAGGCGCTTTTCCACCGTCTCCAGCCGGTCGGGATGGCGGATCTTATGGCCGAAGCCATCGCGGACATAGAAAACGTCCACCGCCTTCTCGCCATAGGTGGCGATCATCGAGCTGGAGATGGAAAGTCCAGATTCGAAGATCGCCTGGGTGACGTCATAGAGCAGGCCGGGGCGATCCAGGCCTTCCACCTCGATCACTGTCGCCAGCTGCGAGGCGTCGTTGTCGAACAGCACCTTGGGCCGAATGCGGAAGGCGCTGGCCTTGCTGCGCTGCTGGCGGGCAGCCAGCGCCTGGCGCGGCCAGACTTGGCCACGCAAGGTCCTTTCGATGGTCTGGCGCAGACGGCCGAGCCGGTCCTTGTCGCCAAAGGCTTCGCCTTCGGCATCCTGCACCGAGAAAACATCCAGCGCGAAACCGTCCGAGGTGGTAAAGGCCTTGGCATCGACAATGCTGCCGCCCGACATGGCGATTGCGCCAGCCAGCTGGCTGAACAGGCCGGCATGGTCGGGGGTGTAGAGCACAATCTCGGTGATGGCGCGGAAATCATTGCTCTCGGCCGCCAGGGTGAGGAGCTCGCCGGAAGCGTCGGCCTTTTCCATCAGCCGGGCATGGCGTTCCTGTTCGTCCTGTTCGAAGGCCAGCCAGTAATTGTCATAGTGACGGGACAAGGCGCGCGCCTTCTGCTGCGGCGTGAAGTCGGTGAGGCGCGCCGCCAGCGCTTCCCTGGCGGCGGCGACGCGGGCATCGCGGGCGGGGGCCTGGTCGCCGCCGGTCATCACTGTTTCCGCCGCATAATAAAGTTCTCGCAGCAGCTGGCCCTTCCAGCCATTCCACACGCCCGGCCCGACGGCGCGGATATCGCAGACAGTCAGGATCAGGATCAGGCGCAGCATCTCTGGCGTCTGCACCAGCGCCACGAAGTCGCGCACCGTCTTGGGGTCTGAAACATCGCGGCGCTGGGCAGTGTCACTCATGACCAGATGGTGCTTCACCAGCCAGGCGACGGCGCGGGTATCGGCATCCGACAGACCCAGGCGGGGGCACAGGCTTTCGGCGATGGCGGCGCCGACGTCGCTATGGTCGCCGGGCAGGCCCTTGGCCATGTCGTGCAGCAGCACGGCGCAATAAAGCGCTTCACGCGACTTGATGCGCTTGATCACGTCGGTGGTGAGGGGATGCTCGTCCTTGTGTTCGTCGCGTTCGATCGCGGCGATGTTGCCGACGGCGCGGATCAGGTGTTCGTCCACCGTATAGTGATGGTACATGTTGAATTGCATCAGGCCGACGGCATGGCCGAATTCCGGGATGAAGCGGCCCAGCACGCCGGCCTCGTTCATCAGCCTGAGCGCCCGCTCCGGATCATTGCGCGAGGTGAGCGTCTCCAGGAAAGCGCGGTTGGCGGCGGGATCCTGGCGCACCGCATCGGTGATCAGCTCCAGGCTGCGGGTGACGGTCCGCAGCGTGTTGGGATGAGGATCGATCTGCTTGAGGTCGGCGACATGAAACAACCGGATCAGGTTGGCGGGATCGGCCTTGAAAATCGCCGGGTTGGCGGCCAGACGCCCATTCTCGACATAGAAATCATCGTCGGGACTGCGCTGGGTGAGGAAGCCGGGCAGGATGCGGCGCAGCGAACGGCGCGGCTTTCTATGCTGTTCCTCCAGCGCAGCGATGAAGATGCGGGTGAGGTCGCCGACATCCTTGGCCACCAGGAAGTAGGCCCGCATGAAGGCTTCGACGGCGCGGCGCGGCTTTTCCGCGTCATGATAGCCCATCGCCGCCGCAAGGGCCGGCTGCACGTCGAAGGAGAGGCGCTCCTCCGCCCGGTGCAGCAGATAGTGCAGCCGCACCCGCACATTCCAGAGAAAGGCTTCGGCCTTCTGAAAGACCTTGAACTCGTCCTTGGTGAAGACATTGTGGTCCACCAGGTCGGCCGGTTCCTGCACCCGGTAGAGATACTTGCCGATCCAGTAGAGCGTCTGCAGGTCGCGCAGGCCGCCCTTGCTTTCCTTGAGGTTGGGCTCGACCAGATAGCGGCTTTCGCCCTGGCGGGCATGACGCTGCTTGCGCTCCGCAAGCTTGGCTTCGACGAAGTCGCGGCCATTGGCGGCGGCGTCCTCCCAGAATTTCCGCCGCATCTCCTCGAACAAGGCGGTGTCGCCGCAGAGCCAGCGCGCTTCCAGCATGGCGGTGCGGATGGTGACGTCGGCCCTCGCCAGCCGCAGGCCCTCGGCGACGCTGCGGGTGGCATGGCCGACCTTCAGCCCCAGGTCCCACAGCATGTAGAGGATGAATTCGATCACCCCTTCGCCCCAGGCGGTCTGCCGCGCCGGGCGCAGGAAGAGCAGGTCGATGTCCGAGCCCGGCGCCAGCTCGCCTCGGCCATAGCCGCCAGTGGCGGCGACGGTAATGCGATCGGTCACGGCGGCAGGCTTGACGGGATAGACCTGCCGGACCGCGAAATCGTAGATGACGCCGATCACCGCGTCCTGCAGCGCCGAAAGTGCGCGCGCGGCGAGCAGGCCCTGCAACCCGTTCTGCTCTACGGCAGCCTGCACCCGGGCGCGGCCATCGTTGAAGGCGGTCTTGACCAGCGCCAGCGCTGCCGCCCGCATGGCGGCCTGATCCGCCGCGCCGGCCGCCAGTTCCGCCAGTTCGCGCGCCAGCTTTTCGGCGTCGATCAGGTCGGCCAGGGCCAGGCTCGAAATCTGCGGCTTTTCCACGCCCAAGGCTCAAATCTCCAACGGCGCGGGGATCATATGGGGCCGGGCGGGGAAGGGGAACCGCGGAACTTCAGGCGGGCCCAGGCGGTTCTCCTGTCGGGCCCAACGGAGACGACCCATGCGCAGCTTCCTGTTTTCCATCACCCCGCTGGTGCTGGCCATCGGCCTGACGGTGGCGGCCACCGCCGCCCGGGCCGCCCAGGACACGCCCTTCACCGCGGGCGGCGTCACGGCGGTCTGTACCGGGGTCGGCTCGGCCAAGGACAATCCGGAATGGTCGTCCTACCCGGTCAAGATCGTGCTGGCCAACAGCGCCGGCCAGAACCTGGCGGCGGCGCATTTCACCGTGGCGCGGGCGGGCCAGACCCTGCTGGAGACCGACTGCGACGCGCCCTGGCTGCTGCTGCGGGCGCCGGCCGGACAATACACCGCCACCGCGAACGTCGGCGGCGCCAGCCGCAGCACCGGCTTTGCCGGCGGCGGCGGCCCGCAGAAGGAACTGACGCTCACCTTCACCGGCGGCCGCTGAAAGCAGAAACGGCGGACCCGTCAGGGCCCGCCGCTTCCGATACGACTTGATAAGCCGGTTTAGGCCGACTTCAGGTTCGCGGCCTTGGCGCCACGGGCGTCCGGCACGATGTCGAACGAGACCTTCTGGCCTTCGTTCAGGGTGCGCATGCCGGCAGCTTCCACCGCGGTGGCGTGGACGAACACGTCCTTGCCGCCGCCTTCCGGCGCGATGAAACCGAAGCCCTTGGAAGTATTGAAGAATTTCACGGTACCGATGGTCATAGAACAAGTTCCTGCGTTGGTTTCCGCCGGCGATCGCCGGACGGTGCCTTGGGATGATGCTTGTCGCAGGGAAGGAAGTTCGACCGTCGTCCAGGCGCGCACTCAAAGGCGGCAGGGTTCTTCAGGCGCGCTTCACTGTGACGGGGCATAACTCCAAAACGGCCGCGACAATACGCGCGAGGGCCCGGAAAGACAAGGAAGCCCTTTTCGCAGGTGCAGCATGGCCTCCCCCCTTTCGCCGGGCCGAGGATTTGGCAAGTATCGCCATCGTGACGTGGGGCGTCGCAACAGTTGGAGGAATGCAATGAAGAAGATTTTCCTGGCCGCCATGCTGCTGGCCATTCCCGCGACGGTCGCCCTGGCGCAGAGCGGCACCGGCAACGCCTATAGCCGCGACGACGAGGCCAAGGCCCGGGCCGCGGTCACCGCCGCCGGCTTCACCCCCGGCGTCGTCGCCACCGCCCAGGGCGGCGCGCTGTTCCTCAGCGCCACCAAGGGCGCCGACAAGTATTTCGTCACCGTGACGGCCGACGGCCATGTCTATCCCGGCAGGCCGCTGGGCAGCGTGCCGCAGGTGCCGACCGCGCCGATGGTGGCGCCGCCCGGCACCGAGCCGCGCCCCGCCGGCCGCGGCGGCTTCAGCGGCGGCGACTGATCCCCTGGCGGCTTCGCTATCCCACACATCCGGCCCCGGCCTGCAGGACGGCAAGGGGTGAAAACCCAGCCGCGTCCGCGGCCTGGCGTATCTTCGTTTGTCCGGAATCGCCGCACCCCCCTCCCCCCGGGGCAGGGTTATCCGACGGCGCGCGGCGGCGGCGGCGCGGTCTGGTGCAGGGCTGTGCGTGCGTCCGTTCATCGGCGCAGCATCGCATGGCCGCGAGGGCAGGGGGATAAGTTGTAATGTCCGCGCCATCTTCCGCGCCGCATGGCGGCGCAGACAGCAGGAAATGGCATGACCAGGGCCTGGATGACTCATAACCCCAAATGCGAAACGTCCAGAAACGTGCTGGCGATTCTCGGCTCCCACGGCATCGAGCCGGAAATCCGTGAATACCTGAAAGAGCCGCTCAGCCAGGCCGAGATCGCCGCGCTGGTCCGCGAGATGGGCGTTCCGGCGCGCGAGCTGGTGCGCTGGAAACAGAAAGAGGAAGTGGCGAAGGCCGGGATCGGCGAAAGCTCGACTGATGCGGCGCTGATCCGGGCGATGGCGGAATATCCGGTGTTGCTCAACAGGCCGATTGTGCGGACGAAGAAGGGAATCAAGCTCTGCCGGCCGTCGGAGATGGTCGCGGAATTGCTCTAACTGCCTGCCCTCCGACTTGTCCGCCGACCTGTCCGCCGAAGCCGCAAGGCGAAGGCGGAAGGCCGCAAGGCGAAGGCGGAAGTCCGCAAGGCGAAGGCGGAAGCCCGCAGGGCGTAGGTGGAAGCCCGTCAGGGCGAAGGAGGGTGCAGGCCGAAAGCGCATTGATCGCGCTAAAGATTCGCGCCGCACATCCCTCGGCCATCAGGCGCGCATATCACAGTTTTACGCCGATTCCCTGCGCATCGTGCGACTCAAATGAGAATTCGTGCAACTAAAGCGGGAAGACTCGGGTAAACTCAAAGCTTGAGCGTGTCTTGCGGCTGATCAAATATGACTTCGCATCTAGGAAGCATTTTGTTTGCGCTGGTGATCTTGGTCATCGGCTGCCTCGCCATACTTCTTCGCCGCTATAACCTCGCCGGGAAGAAATGGAGCTTCAACGCCGAGATCGCTTTGTTTGCAGGATGTGCCGCTATTCTATCCTTTTCAAACTCTGTGGGCTTTATACTTCAACACTACCTCGAAAATTTAATCCACTGGCCGGGGTTCAATATTCACGACTTATTACTCGGCAACGGTGGCCAAGTGCGTGATGCGGATACGCTATATTCGGCGATGCCATTAGCTGCATTTTGTTCTTGTCTTGCGCTCTTTGCTTCTCGCCATTGTAAAAGGCCGCTAAATTTTTTTTTGGTGTTTGCAAGTTTCTTCGCTGGCGGAATGATTTTGGTAGATGGAATCTACTGTCTCGTTCGTCACGCTCGGTTGCTGGAGTTTCAAAACAATGTTCTGGCGGACGCAATAGGTGCGCCTGTCGAGGCGCTGTTGGCTACCTGCTTATACTTTTTTCTCTCTGAGATAACGGAAGCTAATGCAACTGCACTTGTTAGGCCGCTTTTTATCCTTTCTCTGTGCGCCTTTCTCTTGCTATTCGAGGCGCTCGCTCTTTTGGGCCTGGAAAGGCTTTTTTTGCTACCGAACCCTACCTACTTCGAAGCAGACATTTCCCCCGACGACAAAATGCTTTCCCTTATTCTGGCGCCTCCATTGGATGAAATGGGGAACGTATCAAAAAACGTAGAATTTTTTGACCCGGTCAGCGGCCCCTATCTTCTGGCAGACGAGTTGAAAGTTTCTAGTGCCGAAAATCTCGAATTGGATTGGAAAGCTCGCGTCGCATCTGCACCTATTTCATTTGAGCTTTATGCAATAAAAAATTGCCCGACGCGGCTAATGCATGATGTGATAAAGTATTTTAAGCCGAATTTTGGGCGGCCTTTGCAGGCAACACACCTCAACATTATCGCCAGTAAGAAATATTGGGCCCTCTCTCTGCCGGTGACCCAATGGCGTGCTGCGGTCTTTGATGCATCAAAAAAAATAAGCGCAAAGACCAGCGCCTCTGAAGTTGTGGAGAGGTTGGAGAAGGGCGGCATCGGAATTGATGATCTTTCGGTAAAAGATAGCAAGGTCGGGCTTCGCCCCACTTCGCGTGATCTGGTGTTTTCAATTTCGCCGATGTCGGGCGATAATCAAAATATCAAAATATCAATCGACGATAAGGCGGCGCAATTTACCACTCCAAAGACAACATATTCGGCCCACGGGCCGCACTGTTCGATCGTAGGAATTGACAGCGTGGCAGTCGGAGGGCGTTTGGACCCCGCTACTTCGGCCTTGGTTTTTTCTCTGAGACTTCCAGTTTTGAAAGCGGGCGAGACCGATTCTGAGTTGGCGCTCAAGGCGGACGCGGGAATACTCTCGGCGACTTCAATTTTGCCAAGTAATAAATACGCAAAAAAAACAGCCTCTTTGACCAACGGAAATTTACGTTTGTTGGCCTCGGTAGGTAAAGTGGCAAAGGTTCGCATGTATGGCGCAGCTGTGCCGCTTGAGTACAGTGGTCCCTTAGTAATCTCTGGCGAAAACTTTGGCGCTTCGTTGAGAGGAGACGGAACAGTAAGCGTGTCAGGAACGGTTCAAGATCTTACAACTGAAAAAGAGCGTCTGATGAAAACGCCTTGGGAACTGCTGGGAAGGGAATTGTTGGGCTTCATCTTGACGTCTTTCAGCGCGATATTGGCCCTTTTTGGTCGTTTTGTTTACGTCATCTTTTCTAAGAAGGTCGACGGACATTGGCATAATTGGGTATAGCTGCGGCTATCGTGCGGCCGACTTTGCCTTGCTTCTAAGTCCTCAAGCACATTAGGCCGTCCGGTGTGCTTTAGGGGCTAGCCAAGCCTCTCTCCCTTCACTTCCCTAACGGCTTCTTCCTTTGAACTAACGCGTTTCCTCCTTCGCCCTATCGGGCTTCCGCCGTCGTCCTGCGGACTTCGGCGGACAGGTCGGCGAGCTAGCCGGAGGACAGGCCGCCGACCTCAATCTCGCCAAGGGGTTCAGGAGCTTCAATCACTTCTCCGACCTGCGTCCCCAGCACCGCCTGCGCCAGGGGGGAGCGGAAGGAGATCAGGCCCTTGGAGGCATCGGCCTCGTCCACGCCAACGATGCGGAAGGTCTGCTCCCGGCCCTTGCGCCGGATGGTAACGGTGGTGCCGAAAGCGACAGTGTCCGGCTTCTGCGGCGGCGGCACGACTTCGGCGCTGGCCTTGCGGATGGTCCAGTAGCGCAGGTCGCGCGCCAGCGTCTCGCGCAGCAGGACATTGCTCTCGGACTGCATGGCGCTTTCGATGCGGGCGATATGGGCGTCAATCTGCTGTAACCCCTCCGGGGTCACCAGATTTGGACCCTCATCAATCATGCGTTCGGGAGGTGCTGCGGACTCGGCGGTCTCTTTTACAAAGGCGCGGGACATCCGGACATCTTCTTATGGTCCTCATGCTTCGACAAGCTCAGCATGAGACGCCGGGTTCCTTCCCTCACCCCGCTTCGCGGGTTCGCCGGGAAAGGCAAGCGGCGCGCGGCGCGGCTGCCATCCCGGGTGGAACTGAACGCGTTTTAACTCCGCATGGCGGCAGTTGCCGGAACGGGCGCCGCGGCGCGGCCGTTTTCTTCGCGAAAGGAGAAATCCATGCGCAAGATCGCATTGCTTTCTGCCGTCCTGTTCGCCGCCTTCGCCCCTGGCGGCGCGGCCCGGGCGGCGGAAACCCCCAACCCCGTCACCGTCAACGACTATACCCCCGCGCAGCTGGACCGGGCGATGGCCGCGGCGCGCCGTGACGGCTTCACCGCCGCGCGCGTCACCATGGCCCAGGCGGGCGACCTGTTCCTGCGGGCCGACAAGGGCGGGATGGAATATTTCCTGACCGTGACGCCCGAGGGCAAGGTCTATCCCTCGACGCCGGTGCCGATGAGCAGCGTGGCGGGCTAGCGCGCGCGTGACCCGAAAGTCTTGGGCGCGTTGGGCCGGCCGGCGCGCTTGAGGCGGGTGCGTTTCACCCCCTCCCGCCGCTTCGCGGCGCCCTCCCCCGTCAAGGGGGAGGGGAATGATTCATCCGAATAACTGATCTGCGCATCCAGCGCCGCCCGCGCCACATCCGACTGCCGCGCAAAGGGATCGTCGGCGATGGCCAGGGCCGCGGCCTGCAGCCGCTTCAGCTCGTCGCGCAGGCGGGCGGCGGTCTCGAACTCCAAATCGGCGGCGGCGGCGCGCATCTTCTTCTCGATGTCGGCGATCACCGCCTTCAGATTATGCCCGGCGAATTCGCGTGCCCCTTCCGCCGCCTTCAGGAGGCCGGCATCGACCGTGACATGGTCCTTCTCATACATGCTGCCCATGATGTCGGCGATGCTGCGCTTGACCGAGGCAGGCGTGATGCCGTGCGCACGGTTGTACGCCTCCTGCTTGGCGCGCCGGCGCGCGGTCTCGGCCATGGCGCGCCGCATCGAGCCGGTTTCATGGTCGGCATAGAGGATCACCTTGCCGTCGACATTGCGGGCGGCGCGGCCGATGGTCTGGATCAGGCTGGTCTCGCTGCGCAGGAAGCCTTCCTTGTCGGCGTCGAGGATGGCGACCAGGGCGCATTCGGGAATGTCCAGCCCCTCGCGCAGCAGATTGATGCCGATCAGCACGTCGAAGGCGCCCAGCCGCAGGTCGCGGATGATCTCGATCCGCTCCAGCGTCTCGACATCGCTGTGCATGTAGCGCACGCGCAGGCCCTGGTCGTGCATGTATTCGGTGAGGTCCTCGGCCATCTTCTTGGTCAGGGTGGTGACCAGGGCGCGATAGCCGCGCCCCGCGATCTCGCGGCATTCGGCGATCAGATCGTCGACCTGGCTTTCCACCGGGCGGATTTCCACCGGCGGATCGATCAGCCCGGTGGGGCGGATCACCTGTTCGGCGAAGACGCCGCCGGTGCGCTCCATCTCCCAGGGGCCTGGCGTGGCCGAGACATAGAGCGATTGCGGGCGCATCGCGTCCCATTCCTCGAACTTCAGCGGCCGGTTGTCG
>CAZNGO010000066.1:0-18546 GCA_964572805.1 uncultured Rhizobium sp.
GCGGCGGAGCCGGTGACGATCTCCATCCCCGATGCGCCGCAACTGCCCTACACGCCGGTGCCCGCGCCCGCCCCGCCGGTCGGCACCGAGTTCGCCGGCATCGGCAGCCTCGACGTCATGCCCAACGGCCACATCCTGGTCTTCCAGCGCCAGGCGGCGAACCAGCTGCTGGAATATGATGCCGACGGCAGGCTGATCCGCACCTTCGACGACAATATCGCCGCCCGCGCCCACGGCCTGAAGATCGACCGCCATGGCAACATCTGGATCACCGACGGCCAGTGCAACACGGTGATGAAGCTGGCGCCCAGCGGCGAGGTGCTGATGACGCTGGGCACCAAGGGGGCGGCCGGCAGCTGGGACGAGGCGGCGGGCACGCACCTGTTCAACCAGCCCAATGACGTGATCTTCGGCAGGAATGACGATTTCTGGGTCGTCACCGGCCATGGCGCCAATCCCGATCCGCGGGTCGAGCATTTCGACCGCAACGGCAAATGGATCAAGGGCTGGAGCATCCGCCACGAGGACGGCAGCAACGCCACCGTCCACACCCTGGCGATCGCCCCGAATGGCGAACTCTATATCTCCGACCGCGAGGTTCACCGCATCCTGGTGATGAGCCAGGACGGCAAGCTCTTGCGCACCATCCAGATGAAGAACCGCATCGGCAGCTTTGTCATCGACCGCACGGGCGGGCTGTGGATGTCGGCGGGCGAGGACGGAATGATCTTCAAGCTCGACTGGGACGGCAAGGTCACCGGCTGGATGGGCAAGCTGGGGCCCGGGCCGTACGAATACAGCGAGGCCCACTACATGGCGATTTCGCCCGACATGAAGACCATCTATGCCGCCGATTCACTCGGCAACAAGATCCACAAATATGTTCGCAATTAGGAACGCCTCAGGGCGCGCCGGAGCCGGTGCCCGTGGCGGTGCTGTTGTCGCTGTTGTCGAGGGCGACGATGGCGGCCCCGATGGCGATGGCGACCAGGCCGGCCCAGACGAACGGGCTGATTCCGCCCCGCAGCGCCGCTTCCCGGGTGCCGGCGGCCTTGCCGGCCGAAAGCGGCGCCGTGGTGGCGGCCGGGCCGGCGGCAATCGCGGGGGTGACGACGAGAAGGGAAGCGGTCAGGGCCGCGAGCAGTCTGGACTTCATGGGTGAATCCTCGGGAATGTGAAGCAGTCTTGCGGGCAGGTTAGCCGGATTACGGGCTTTTTGACAGGGGGTTGCGGCCATGCCGGCCCTGGGGATGGAACCGGGGGCCCGGCGGGCAATGCGGCGCGGCGGACGGGCAAAAACTGACGCCCGATTCATGAATTGAAACGCTGACAACATGGAGAACGCCCGCATGGAAAGCGGCGTCGCGCTGGCTTAGACGCTGTTTCGCGGTGGAGCGCGCTCTTGAAGGACTACGTGTGTAGTAGTAAATACTACATTGGTAGTAATAGAACCGCGCATGACTTCGGAGTTTCTCAACCGTCACGCCATTGCTCTGGCGCAGCAGAACCGCTTGCCCGAAGCACTATCCGCCATCGACCAGGCGCTGCGCCTGAAGCCGGCGTGCGGCGAAAGCCATCACAATCGCGGCGTCATCCTGCAGCATCTCGGCCGGCTGGAAGAGGCGCTGGCCAGCTATGAGCGCGCGCTGCGGCTGCGGCCGGGTGATGCAGGCACCCATTGCAATCGCGGCAACGCGCTGTTGCAGCTGGCGCGGCTGCAGGACGCCGTCGCCAGCTACGACCAGGCGCTGAAGCTGGCGCCGCGCGACGTCCAGCCGCTGATGAATCGCGGCTTTGCCCTGATGCGGCTGAAGCGGCCGCTCGAAGCGCTCGCCAGCTATGACAGGGCGCTGAAGCTGAAGCCCGGCCTTGCCGAGGCGCATTACAATCGCGGCCTGATCCTGGCGCGGCTCAATCGCGCGGAGGAGGCGCTGGCCGCCTTCGACACCGTGCTGCAGCTGAAGGCCGATCACGCCCAGGCCTGGAATGACCGCGGCAGCGCGCTGCTGTCGCTGGTGCGGCCGGCAGATGCGATCACCAGCTTTGAAAAGGCGTTGCGGCTCAAGCCGGATTTTGCCGAAGCCTGGTTCAATCTCGGCGTGGTCCTGAGCAAGAGCGGCCGGCCGGAAGAGGCCATTGCCAGCTTCGACAAGGCCGCATGCCTCAAGCCCGACGATCTTGCCGCCCTGGCGATGAAGGCGTTCCAGCAGGCGAAGATCTGCGACTGGTCCACGCGCGGCCGCGACACCGAGAAGCTGCGCCACAGTATCCATCTCGACGGCGCCGAGCCTTTCCTGCTGCTGGCGCTGGATGACGATCCGGCCAGCCAGCTGGCGCGGGCGCAGGCCTGGTCGCGCCGGAACTACCCTGCCGCCGCCGCATGAGCCCGCGGCCGCACAAGCTGCGGATCGGCTATTTCTCCGCCGACTTCCGCAATCATGCCATGATGCATCTGACCGCCGGCCTGTTCGAGCGCCACGACCGCAGCCGTTTTGAGGTGCATCTTTTTTCCTTCGGCGAGCCGAGCCAGGACGAGATGCGCGCACGCGCCATTGCCGCCGCCGACGGCTTCCATGATGTCGACAACCTTGACGACGCGCAGATCGCCGCTGAGGCAGCCAGGGCGCGCATCGATATCGCGGTGGACCTGATGGGCTATACCCGCGGCTCGCGCCCGGAAATCTTCGTCCGCCGCATTGCCCCGATACAGGTCAGCTACCTCGGTTTTCCGGGCAGTCTGGGCGCCGATTTCATGGATTACATCATCGCCGACCACTGGATAGCGCCGCAGGACGCGCATTTCACCGAAAAGGTCATCCGGCTGCCGCACACCTACCTCGCCACCGACAACACCCGCATTATCGCCTCGCGGGCCTTCGGCCGCGGCGAGCTTGGGCTGCCGCAGCATGGCTTTGTCTTCTGCTGCTTCAACAACAGCTACAAGATTTCGCCCGCCGAGTTCGACATCTGGATGCGGCTGCTGGGGAAAGTGGAAGGCAGCGTATTCTGGCTGCTGAAGGACAATGAACAGGCCGCCGCCAACCTGGCACGCGAGGCGGCATCGCGCGGCATTGATCCGCGGCGACTGGTCTTTGCTCCGCGTATGGCCCATGCGGATCATCTGGCGCGTCACCGCGCCGCCGATCTTTTTCTCGATACCTTCAATTACAATGCCCACACCACCGCCGCGGATGCGCTATGGACGGGCCTGCCGCTGGTGACCAAGAGCGGACGCAGCTTCGCGGCGCGGGTGGCTGGCAGCCTGCTGCATGCGATCGGGTTGCCGGAACTGGTGACCGAAAGCGAAGCGGATTATGAGCGGCTGGCGCTGGACCTTGCCACCGATCCGGCGCGCCTGGCGGCGGTGAAGACAAAACTGGCCGCCAATCGTCTAACAACGCCACTGTTCGATACTGGCGCAGCCACGCGCGCGTTCGAGGATGCCTATGATGCGATGCATGCAGCCCGTCATTCCGTGTCGGCGGTGCGCGCCTGATGCGGATGACGTGCATTCTAGCGGCCGCGGTGAGAAAGCATTTACCCTGGGTTTAAAGGTTCTGTCGTCCGGCGGAACGGCGCGCGGTCCCGGCGAGTTCATTCGCTGCAGCAGCGACGGGAACGCCCATGGGACGCGATGGCCGCAATTTGGACTCGGTGGTGATTGGACCGGACGGCCGCGTTCTGACGATGGCGGATCTGCCGCCGGCCGGAACAACGCGCTGGGTCATCAGGCGCAAGGCGGAGGTCGTGGCCGCGGTGGATGGCGGCTTGCTGACCCTTGATGAGGCCCGCCGGCGCTACAGCCTTTCGCTGGAGGAGTTCATGCTCTGGGAAGCGGTTTTGCACCGGCATGGCCAGGCGGGCTTGCGGGCGACACGGGTCCAGCAATATCGCGACGCGTCCAGTTAGGACGCCCCAAGAAAGTTCGCTCTTCCGATCGGTAACGGCGACCTATCTTGCGGGCATCGCGGCGCGCCAGTCCTTCATCGAGGAAAGGCATTCCTGCATGATCGCCACCGTCTTCTGCACGCCGGTCCGGCCGATCACCACCGGGTTTGGCGCGCCCGGCGCGCGCGCCGCAAGCAACTGGCGCATCTGGAAGAACTCGGCATGGTCGTCGAGCAGCCCTTCGGCGCCCGCCTCGGCGGCGGTCCTGCCGAACTTGGCCATGGACTGGCCCATCGCCTCCAGCGCCGCTCCAGCGGGATAGGCGGTGCCGCCCCACATTGCCATTATGCGGGTGACGCCCCTGTCCTTCACCGGCAGGATGGAGGAAACCGTGCCCTCGGTATGGCCCGGTGTGATGACGATGCGGATGGCGGCGTCGCCCACTTTCACGACTTCGCCATCGGTCAGGACGCGCTGCTTCGCCGGCGGAGCCGGGCGGCGGTCGCTGCCGTCAGACTTGTAATCAGCCATCAGCTGCCAGTCGGCGGCGCTGGCGGCGACCGTGGCGCCGTACCGCTCCTGCAGCAGTTTGGCGGCGCCGAAATGATCGAAATGGCCATGGGTGATGATGACCAGCTTGATGTCCTTCGGGTCCAGCCCCAGCTTCTTCATGCCTGGCAGCAGGATGCCGTCGAGTTCGCTGTAATAGTCGAGCGCGTCCCACAGCACCAGGCCGTCGCTGGTCTTCAGGATGAAAGCGCCGACAAAGACCTTGCCGACATAATAGAGGTTGTCGAAGACCTGCACCGGCTCCACGCCGTCGGCGTCCTGGGCGTGGGCGAAGGCGGCGGCGTTGCCCTCGGCCGGCGGCATGCACCAATAGCCCTGGGTCGCGACCCAGAGCGGGAAGGGATCGCTCCCGGCAATCGCCTTGGCGCGCGCCAAGTGCCCCGGCACCGAGGCGGGTTGCGGTGGATTGGTGATGCCCCGGCCAGGTTGCGCCTGGCCGATAGCGGCGGCGGCGCACAGCAGGCCGGCAAGGCCGATGACCGCTTTCCAGGATTTGCGCTGCATGGCTCTATTCCTCATCCCGCGGAACGAAGGCTAGGCCATCGCCGATGGCCAATCCAGTGGCCGGGCGCCGGGCTAGTTCAGCTTGTCCAGGCCGGCGATGCTGTCGGAGATCAGCTTCGACGCCTTGGCGGCGTCCATGCGGGCGGCGATCAGCTTCTCGGCGCCGGCCACCGCGGCATCGGCGGCAAGGGCACGGATTTCATTGACAGCGGCAGCTTCGGCCTGGGCGATCTTGTCTTCGGCAGCCCTCGCCCGGCGCTCGATCTGGATCTGGAGCGCGGCGCGGCTGTCCGCGGCAAAGCGCGCGGCCTGGCCTTCCGCGTCCTTCAGGATGGCGGCGGCTTCGGCTTCGGCGCTGGCAGCCTTTCGCTGGTATTCGGCCAGCAGGGTGGTGGCCTCGGCGGACAGGCGGCGGGCTTCTTCCAGCTCGGCGGCAATTATTGCGGCGCGCTGGTCTAGCATCTTGCCGACCATGGCCGGCACGCCTTTCAGCAGCAGCAGTGCGACGACCAGGACGAAGCCGACGGCAACCCAGAATTCCGGATCGTGCAGCATTTCCATGATCAGCCTCCGATGGCCCTGGCGGCTTCATCCGCCGTCACCGTCTCGCCGGTGAGGCGGGCGACGATGGCGATGGCGGCCTCGCGGGCGCTGCCGGCGACACGGGTGCGGGCGGTGGCGCGGGTGGCTGCGATGCGGGCATCGGCCTCGGCTATAACCTTGGCAGCCTGGGCCTCGGCGTCCGCCTTGGCTTTTGCGATCTCGCCATTGATCTTCTGGCGGGTTTCCTCCGCCAGGCCTTGCGCCTTGGCGCGCGCCGAAGCCAGCGCCCGATCATAGGCGGCGGAGGCAGCATCGGCTTCCTGACGCGCCGCATTGGCCGCCGCGATGGCGTCGTTGATGGCGCCGCGTCGCAGGGTGAGGGCGCCCTTGATGCGCGGCCCGGCGACTTTCCACAGCACCACGAACAGGAAGGCGAACGTCACCGCCAGCCAGAAGAACTGGCTGGGGAAGGTGGTGGTGTCGAACGGCGGGAAGCCACCTTCCTTCTTGGGGACTTCCGTCGTCGCGGTGGTGGTCGGCGCCTCGGCCATCAGGGCCTACTTGAACAGGATGATCAGGGCGATGACCAGGCCGAACAGGCCGGTCGCTTCGCAAAGCGCGAAGCCCAGCAGCAGGTTGGTGGTCTGGCTTGCCGCGGCGCCCGGATTGCGCAGCGCGCCCGAGAGGTAAGAGCCGAAGACATTGCCGATGCCGATGCCGGCGCCGACCAGGGCGATGCAGGCGATACCGGCGCCGATCATTTGTGCAGCTGCGACTTCCATGGGTTCAGTTCCTTCTGAGGTTCAGTGATGGTCGTGGAGGTGGAGGGCTTCGTTGAGATAGATGCAGGTCAGGATCGCGAAGACATAGGCCTGCAGGAAAGCGACAAGGAATTCCAGCAGCATGATCGCGACGATCAGCGCCATCGGCGCCACCGAAAGGATGGAAAGGACGCCGCCGGCGCCGCCGAGCAGGATGACGAATCCAGCGAAGACCTGCAGCAGCGTGTGCCCCGCCAGCATGTTGGCGAAAAGACGGACCGACAGGCTGATCGGCCGCGTCATGAAGGAGATGAACTCGATGGGAACCAGCAGGATCAGCAGCGGCACGGGCGCATGCGGCACGAACAGCTTGAGGAAACCGATGCCGTGCCTGGCGAAGCCGACCACTATGACCGTCAGGATGACCAGGCAGGCCAGCGCAAGGGTGACGGCGATCTGGCTGGTCACCGTGAAGGAAAGTGGGATCATCCCGAAGAAATTGCTGAACAGGACGAAGATGAAGAGCGAGAAAACGAAGGGGAAAAAGCGCAGCCCATCCTCGCCCGTCGAGGAATGGATCATGTTGCCGACGAATTCGTAGGACAGTTCAGCCATGGACTGGGTGCGGCTGGGAACCAGGGCGCCGGGCTTGATGGCGAAGGTCAGGAAAAGCGCTGCCGCCACCACCACGATCACCATCAGCAATGCCTGGTTGGTGAAGAAGATGGGGTGCCCACCAAGGACAAAAAGCGGCTCGGCGATGAGCGGCTTGATGGTGAACTGCTCCATCGGGTTCATGGCGGACTATTTCTCCTCAGACCGTTCGGCGATCTGTGCGTTGATCTCGCGTGCCGCGCGTACCACGTTCAGGATTCCCGCGGCGGCGCCCAGTATCACAAATACAATCAGAAAGACCGGGCGGGTTTGAAATCCGAAATGGCCGAAAAGCCAGTCAATTCCCCATCCCAGGCCGCCTCCCACGAGCAGCGCCGCGACCAGTTCGGTGGCGAAGCGACCCGCAATTCCAGCCTGGCTTGGGGGCGGCCCCTTGGGCGCCTGCCTTGCCTGAAGCTGGTCGAGCCGCGTCGCAAGATCGCGCAACCGGTCGGGATCGGGAGTCATGAAACCGCCTCGAACGCCGAAAAATCGCTGCAAAACAAGCCTTCGCGGCACGAAGGCGGGCGGACCTTAGGTTTCGGGGGCAGGGGTGTCAAGAAAGACAGATTGGCTGCAAGCATTTGAATATGAACAAAAAAAGACGGGCGCGGCGAAATGGCCGCGCCCGCTTTTTTGCAAGTGCGGCGAATCTCTACTCGGCCGCCATTTTCTCGGCGTCTGCCAGCGAAACCGAGACCAGCTGGGAAACCCCGCGCTCGGCCATGGTGACGCCGAAGAGCCGGTCCATCCGGCTCATGGTCAGGGCGTGGTGGGTGATGACCAGGAAGCGGGTGCCGGACTGCTCCACCATCCAGCTCAGCATGTTGCAGAAGCGCTCGACATTGGCGTCGTCCAGCGGCGCGTCGACTTCGTCCAGCACGCAGACCGGCGCCGGATTGACCAGGAAGACGGCGAAGATCAGCGCCATCGCGGTGAGCGCCTGCTCGCCGCCCGAAAGCAGCGCCAGCGATTGCAGCCGCTTGCCCGGCGGACGGGCGAAGATTTCCAGCCCCGCTTCCAGCGGATCCTCGGATTCGGTGAAGGTGAGCCTGGCCTCACCGCCTTCGAACAGGCGTGTGAACAGGGCCTGGAAATTCTCATTCACCTTCGTGAAGGAGGCGAGCAGCCGCTCGCGGCCTTCCTTGTTGAGGCTGGCGATGCCGCGGCGCAGCCGCTCGATGGCGCCGGTGAGATCGTCGCGGTCGGCGGTCAGGGTGGCGAGACGGGTTTCCTGCTCGGCCGCTTCCTCCTCGGCGCGCAGATTGACGCCGCCCAGCTGCTCGCGTTCCTGCTTCAGGCGCTCGACCCGCTTTTCCGCCTGGTCCAGCGGCGGCAGTTCCTGGCCATCCTCGATCTCGGCGCGCTCGCGCAGTTCTTCCGGCGCGGCCTCGATCTCGTCGCGGATGCGGGTCTTCAGTTCCTCGATGCGGGCCAGGGCGCCTTCCTGCACCGCCTGGGAACGGGCGCGTTCCTCGCGCGCGCTGGAAAGCGCGGCGTCGGCGGCCTTGGCAGCCTTGTCGGCTTCGGCCAGCACGGTTTCGGCTTCCTGGCGCGCGTCCGCGGCGGCGTTGCGCGCCGCTTCCGCTTCGCTAATGGCGGAAAGCAGGGCACCGCGCTTTTCGCCAATTTCGGCCGGCACGCGTTCGGCGGTCTGCAACTGCTCCGCCAGTTCCTGCTGGCGGCGGGAGAGTTCGGTGAGCTGGCTGGCGGCGGCGGTCCTGCGGCCTTCCCAGCGGCCCTTGTCCTGGGCGATGACGGCAAGGCGCCGGTCGCGCGCTTCATCCTCGCGGCGCAGCGCTTCCAGCGCGGCGCGGGCTTCGGCGGACTGGCTGCGGGCCTCGGCGACGCGTTCGCGCCCGTCACCGACGGCGCTGCCCAGCAGGCTGTCGTCTCCCAGTTCGATGAGGCCCTGTTCGGCCTCGCCACGGTTCTGTTCGGCGGTTTCCACCGCTTCCGTCAGGCGGCGAATCTCTGCCTCCAGCGAGGCAAGCTGGCTGGCGCGTTCAGCGGCGGCGCGTGCGGCACGGGTGGCGTCGTCCTGGGCGCTGATAAGCGTCTGTTCGGCACCGCGCTCGCTGTTCTCCGCCTGCCGCAACGCCTCGCGCGCCGTGCTTGCGGCTTCGCGGGCCGTGGCATAGGCGGTGTGGGCTTCGGCGCGCAGGCTGCGGGCCCGTTCGGTTTCCGCTTCCAGGGTGGTGAGGCGGTTGCGCTGCGCCAGCCTGAGCGCGGCGGGCGAGGGCGCTTCCGAAGACGCGACATAGCCGTCCCAGCGCCACAGATCGCCGCGCGCCGATACCAGCCGCTGACCGGGCTTGAGGTCATTCTGCAGCAACGCACCCTGGTCGGGGAAGACCAGACCGGTCATCGCCAGGCGGCGGCCCAACGCGCCCGGCGCCCGCACGAATTCGCTCAACGGCTTGCAACCGGCCGGCAGCGGCGCGGCGGCGTCGAACGCGCCAAGGTCGCGCCAATGGTGCGGCGAGGAATCGTCCAGCGGCGCGCGCAGGTCGTCACCCAGCGCCGCGGCCAGCGCTGCCTCATAGCCGGCCTGCACGGTCACCGCGTCGATCAATGGCGGGAACAGGCCTTCGCCTTCGGGATGCAGCAGGTCGCCCAGCGCCTTGGCTTCGGCGGCCAGGCGCTGCACTTCGCGTTCCGCATCGTCGAGCGGCGTGCGCGCTTCAATCTCGGCGGCCTCAGCCTCGCCCAGCGCCTGGCGGGCCTCGTCGGCGCGGGCGCGTACCGCTTCGCGGGCATCGCGCGCGGCCTGGGTGACGGTTTCGGCGGCATGGACATCGGGTGCGTCACGCACCGATTCCATGGCACGGTCGAGCCGCTCCTGCGCGTCGGCAAGCTGTCCGGCGGCAGTTTCCGCCAGCGCCGCGGCCAGGTCGCGGCCGCGCACCAGGCTGGCCTTGCGCACATTCCACTCCGTCAGTTCGGCGGTGGCGCGCTCCAGCACGGTTTCGGCTTCGTTCAACGCGGTACGCAGTTCGGCATCCTGGGCGGCGGCGGCCTGGGTTTCGGCATCGGCGCGGGCCGCGGCCTCGGTCAGGCCGATCTCTTCCGCCGTCAAAGTCGCGATGGCCGCTTCGGCATCCTTGTCCAGCGCGGTCTCGCGCTCGATGTCGCTTTCGCCCTGTGAGAGAAGCTGGCGCAGACGCTGCGCCGTCTCGCGGGCCCGTGCTTCCTCTGCTTCTAGCTGTTCGCGCTGGGCGATCAGGCGATGATGGGCGGCCGCGCGTTCGGCCTCGCTCTGGCGCAGCGGCGGCAGCACCGCGGCGGCATCGCTTTGCTGCGTCGAGGCCCGGGCAGCGATGTCGGTGGCGCCGGCGACGGCGGCGGCGGCGCGCTCCAGTTCCTCGGCGGCGGCGGCGGCGCGGGCCTCGGCGGCGATCCAGCGGAGGTAATGCGCCAGCGCCTCGGCCTTGCGGATATGGCCGGAAAGGTTGCGGTAGCGCGAAGCCTGGCGCGCCTGGCGCTTCAGGCTGGCAAGCTGGCCCTCGACTTCCGCAATCACGTCATTGAGGCGGGACAGGTTGGTCTCCGCCGCCTTCAGGCGCAGTTCGGCCTCATGACGGCGCTGGTGCAGGCCGCCAATGCCGGCGGCTTCCTCGAGGATGGCGCGGCGCGCCAGCGGCTTCTGCGAAATCAGCAGGCCGATCTGGCCCTGCCGGACAAAGGCGGTCGAACCGGCGCCCGATGAGGCGTCGGCAAAGAAGATCTGCACGTCGCGCTGGCGTACATCGCGGCCATTGATGCGATAGACGCTGCCGGCCTCGCGCTCGATGCGGCGCGAAACCTCGATTGTCTCATAGTCATTGAAGGGCGCGCTGGCGCTGCGGTCGCGATTGTCGATGAAGATGGTGACTTCGGCGACGTTGCGCGCCGGGCGGCTGGCGCTGCCGGAGAAGATGACATCGTCCATCTCGCTGCCGCGCACCGAGGTGGGCCGGGTTTCGCCCATCACCCAGCGCATGGCGTCGAACAGGTTGGACTTGCCGCAGCCATTTGGCCCGATCACGGCGGTGAGGCCGGGCTCGATGAACAGCTCCGTCGGCTCGACGAAGGATTTGAAACCGGAAAGGCGTAAACGGGTGAACTTCAAATGTTGTGCGCCGCCTTAACGCTGAAGGGACGCCTGCTCACTTCTTGGCTGCGAGCGCGGCGTCGATTGCCTTGGAGATGTCTGTCATGGGCAGGTTGCCGCTGCCGATATTGGTTCCGTCGACGATGAAGGTCGGGGTGCCGGTGACACCATAGCGGGACTGGGCCTCCGCGACCTGCTTCTCGATCCGGTCGTCCTCCGCCTTGTTGTCCATGCATTTGTCCACCTGGTCGGCGCTCAGGCCGGCCATGCGGCCAAGCCGCACCAATCCCCCATGAACGTCGCTTACCCCATATTCCGGGTCCCATAAGGATTGATTCCGCCAAAGCAGGTCAATGAAGGAGAAGTATTTATCCTCAGGCAGGCAGCGGGCGATTTTCTCCGCGGTGGGATCGACAGTGGGATTGATGGGGAACTGGCGGAAGACGTAATAGACCTTGCCGGTATCGACATAGCTGGTCTTGAAGGCCGCGAAGCTCTGCGCGTTCCAGGCGGCGCAGATCGGGCAGGTGGAAGCGCCATATTCGATCATCACCACCTTGGCCTTGGCATTGCCCATGGTCCGGTCGCTGGGCAGCAGGGTATAGCCGCCGCTGGTGCCGGCTCCTGAGGCGGTGCCTGTGGACGAATCGCCAAAGGCCAGCCATGCGCCCAGGCCGCCGGCGATCAGCAGAAAGACAGCGAGCAAAATCAGCAATTGTTTCTTGGTCACGGGAGGCTCCGGGGCCGGTTTCCCCCTGCTTTTGACAGAGTCCGCCCCCCCGGTTCAACCCGGCCTGGCTAACGCGCCGCCTGGTCCAGCTTTTTGGCCAGGTCCTCATAGGGCATGCCGCCGGATTCCAGGGCCTGGCCGTTAATCACGAAGGTGGGCGTTCCGGTCAGATTGTAGCGGGTGATCGCTTCCTTGTTCTGGGCATTAAGGCGGGCATTGTCGCTGGGGTCGTCCATGCACTTGCTGATCTGAGCCGCGTTCAGTCCCATCTGCTGGCCGATTTTCACCAGCTGGGCGCGGCCATCCTTGATGCCTAATTCCGGGTCCCATTTCTGCTGGCCGCGGAAAATCGCGTCCGCCATGGCGAAATATTTTTCTTTCGGGGCGCAGCGCGCCATCTTTTCGGCGAAAGCGTCCTCCTCCATGCGGGCATAGAGACGGAAGACATAAAGGACCTTGCCGGTGTCGATATAATTCTTCTTCACCAGCGGGATGACCTGTTCATTGGTCGCGGCGCAATAGGGGCAGCTGAACGCGGCATATTCAATCAGGGTCACCTTGGCCTTGGAGTTGCCCATGGTGCGGTCGGTGGGCCTGATCTCGAAATCCGACTTGGCCGTGGCGGCGGTCGTGAGCACGATCAAGGCCAAAGTTCCGGTCAACCAGTGCCGCATCTGCATCTCCTCAATATCCAGTTCAATTCTTGCCGCTTTCGCGCCAGCGCGCCAGCGTCAGCAGTGCCGCCTTGAGGCCTTCGGGACCGCGCCAGACGCTGGCGGGGTCGGCGCCACCCGCCTGGGCGGCCGGGCGGCGCGGAAGCGGCGTGGGACGAGGCGGCAGGAACCCTCCCTGGACGAATTTCAGCCGCGCCACCGCGGGACGACCGAGATAGTGGTTGATGCGCGCCGTCAGCGACCGGCTTTCATGTCCCAGGAACAGGGCGGCGGCGGGCAGGGCCTTGAGGGTGAGGGTGCCGCCGCCCGATCCCTCGCTGAAACGCACCGGCTGGCAGAGCCGCGCCACCTCCGGCCCGACGATCTCGCGCCAGCGCAGCACCAGGGAGGGATCGCTGAAACCCATGCGGTGAAAGGTACTCGCCGCCATGGTCCCGGCATCGCCGCTGACCGGCGCGGCGCGGCCCCGGCGTGACGGTTGCGTTTCTTCGGGCGGCTTTGTCATGGTCGGGAGTATGCCTTCACGTCTCTCCGCAAAGAAGCCCGCCATCGCGGCAAAGTTGCTGGCCTGGTACGACGTCCACCGCCGCGTCCTGCCCTGGCGCGCGCCGAAAGGGAGCAAAGCCGATCCCTATCGTGTCTGGTTGAGCGAGATCATGCTGCAGCAGACCACCGTGCAGGCGGTGGCGGGCTACTACCGAAAGTTCCTGGAACGCTGGCCGACGGTAGGCGCTCTGGCGGCCGCGAAAGAAGATCAGGTGCTCGCCGCCTGGGCGGGTCTTGGCTATTACGCCCGCGCCCGCAACCTTCATGCCGCGGCCCGCGTCGTGGCAGGCGAGATGCGCGGCGTCTTCCCCGTAACGGCGGAAGGACTGCGGCAATTGCCGGGTATCGGCGCCTACACATCGGGCGCCATCGCCGCCATCGCCCATGACGAGCGCCAGGCGGCGATGGATGCCAATGCCGAGCGGGTGATCGCGCGGCTTTATGCCGTCAAGACGCCGATGCCCAAGGCGAAGGCCGAACTGCACAGGCTGGGAATGGCGCTGGTGCCGCAACGGGCAGGGGATTTCGCGCAGGCCCTGATGGATCTGGGCAGTGCCATCTGCACGCCGAAACTTCCGGCCTGTCCCAACTGCCCATTGCAGGATGCATGTGCCGCCCACAAGCGCGGCATCCAGGAACAGCTGCCAGTGAAGGCGCCGAAGCCGGTGCGGCCGCTGAAGCGCGGCGCCGCCTTTGTCGTGAGGGATCGCGCGGGGGCGGTGTTGCTGGTGAAGCGGCCGGACAAGGGGTTGCTGGCGTCTATGCTGGAACCGCCGCTTGGGCCATGGAGCGAGCATTTCCCGTCAGGGGCGCGAGCGCTGAAACAGGCGCCCTTCGCGGCGGCCTGGAAAAAGCGGCCCGGCATCGTCAGGCACGGCTTCACCCATTTCGAGCTGGAGATCGAGGTCTATGTCGCCGACTTCGCACGGCGTCCCAAAACGAAAGGCGAATGGGTGGCGCGGGAAAAACTGCGCGACGTGGCGCTGCCGACCGTGATGCGCAAGATCGTCGAGCATGGCCTTGATGAGGGTGGGCCGCTGTTTCAAACCAGTTCGGCTCGCAAGCGCTGACGCAGAACGTCAATCGGGGCCAGCCCCCCTTCGGGCAGCTCGAATTGCCAGAAGGTCCAGCCATTGCAGGCGTCCAGTCCCTGGACATGAGCGCCGATGCGATGGATCGAGCCGGTGGCGTCGGCCACCACCAGCGTGCCGTCGGCGCGCACTTTTGCCTTTGGGGCCTTGCGGCCCTGGCCGTGCAGCACGCTGCCGGGTGGCAGCAAGCCGCGTTCCACCACCCAGCCGAAGGGAATGCGCGGCTCGGCCCGCTTGGAACCGGTGACCTTGAGTGAATCCGCATCGGCGGCGCGGATGTCGGCAATGCGGGCACGGGCGATGGCGGCGTAGCGTTCCTCGCGCTCTATGCCGATGAACCGCCGGCCCAGGCGCCTGGCGACGGCGCCGGTCGTGCCGGAGCCGAAAAAGGGATCGAGCACGACATCGCCTTCCTTCGTCGAGGATAGCAGCACGCGATGGAGCAGGGCTTCCGGCTTCTGCGTGGAATGGGCCTTCTGGCCGGTCTCGTCCTTGAGGCGCTCGCCGCCGGAACAAATCGGCAGCGTCCAGTCGGAGCGCATCTGCAGATCGTCGTTCAGCGCTTTCATGGCTTCATAGTTGAAAGTGTATTTCTGCTCCGGAGTCTTGGTCGCCCAGATCAGCGTTTCATGGGCGTTGGTGAAGCGGCGGCCCTTGAAATTGGGCATCGGGTTGGTCTTGCGCCAGACCACATCGTTGAGAATCCAGAATCCGAGATCCTGCAGCGCCGAGCCGACGCGGAAGATGTTGTGGTAGGAGCCGATCACCCAGAGCGTGCCGCTGTCCTTCAGCACATGGCGGGCGGCGGCGAGCCAGTCGCGGGTAAAGCGGTCATAGGCCGCGAAACTGTCGAACTGGTCCCAATGGTCGTCCACCGCATCGACCTTGGACTGGTCGGGGCGGTGCAATTCCCCCTTCAACTGCATGTTGTAGGGCGGGTCGGCGAACACCAGGTCGGCGCAGCCCGCGGGCAGGGCGCGCATCTTCTCGACGCAGTCGCCCACCAAAACCTGATCCAGCTTCAAGCCTGTCATCTGCCTGCCCGCGAATATCCACAGCGGGATTCACAGTGATTCGAGGCGATTCGCTGGTCAAGAGTCTTTTGGAATCAATTGCTTATAATTCGACTCGGCGTTGAGTCCACACACTTGTCCCCATACAAGATGTTGTAGATGGGGGCGAAGCTGCGGCGGTGATGCACCGTCACGCCATGGGTCTTCAGGCCCGAATAATGCTCCGGCGTGCCATATCCCTTGTTGCTGGCCCAGGCGTATCCGGGATGTTCCTGATGCAGGGCCACCATCAGGCGGTCGCGAATCACCTTGGCGACAATCGAGGCCGCGGAGATGGAAAGGGAAATACCGTCGCCGCCAACCAGGGTTTCGCAGGGGCAGCAGAGGGCAGGCGGGTCATTGCCGTCCACAAGGGCCATGGCCGCCGTCACCGGCAGGCAGCGGACGGCCCGGGCCATGGCCAGATGGGTGGCCTGGCGGATGTTCACCAGGTCGATCTCGCCGACACTGGCTTCACCGACGCCGACTGCGATGGCCATCTCCATGATGCGGGGGTAGAGCGATTCGCGCGCTTCCTCCGTTAATTGCTTGGAATCGTTCAGACCCTTCGGAATTCGGCCCTGCTGCAAAATGACCGCCGCTGCCACCACCGGCCCGGCCAGGGGGCCTCGGCCTGCCTCGTCCACGCCGCAGACGGGACCGGCCAGGCCGGTCATCAGGCGTTTTTCGTGGCGGTAGTGGGGCATTTCTGCTATCTAGAACAGGCGGGACGGGCCTCCAATCCAGTCATCAGAAGCTGGTTGTGGATGGTTGTTCCGCCGATAATTGGGAGCGACATGTTGCGGTCCTGCACCTTGCAGAGGCCGGAAAAGGTCGCTAACTTATTGGCTATAAACAATTGGGGAGACACCATGAAGTCCAAGTCCTTTGTTGGCGCTGTCACGGCCGCCGCGCTTTTTGCCTCGTCCGCTTTCGCGGCTGACATTGCCCCCACCAAGGCCCCGCTGCCGGCCGGCAAGCCCGCCGGCACCAAGGAAGCCGCCATTCTTGGCCTGGCTCCCTGGGTTCCGGTGTTCGTTGCCGTCGTGATTGCCGGCTTTATCGCCGCCGCCGCGACCGGTTCCTTCCAGGACAGCAAGGCTGTTCCCAATACCCAGGGCTTCCAGGCGACTCCCTGATCCCCGGGGTTCGTTCAGCCTAGGGCTATTGTGACCTAAAACGGAAAACAGGCAGGGCCTTCCTGCCTGTTTTTCGTTTTGTCCGTCTGGCTCAGAACAGGCTGAGCTGATCGCCACTTTTTTGCGGGCGCCGGAATTGTACAGTGTCGAGAGGCGGCTGGGCCCGGTTGAGGCCAAGCCGCTTCGCCGCCAGGTGGAAGCGGCGTGCCATCATTTCGGCGTAGGGACCGGTGCCGCGCATGCGCGTGTTCCAGGTGGAATCATAGTCCTTGCCGCCGCGCATCTGGCGAACCAGCGCCATCACATGCCGGGCGCGGTCCGGCGCATTCGCTTCCAGCCACTCGCGGAATAGATCCTTGATCTCCAGCGGCAGGCGCAGCAGTACGTAGCCGGCCGAGCGCGCGCCGGCACTGGCGGCGGCACCCAGAACCGCTTCCATCTCATGATCGTTAAGCGCGGGGATGGCCGGCGCGAACATCACGCCCGCGGGGACGCCCGCTTTGGCCAGGCCCTCGATCGCCTGCAGCCGCCGCGCCGGCGTTCCGGCGCGCGGCTCCATCACCCGCGCCAGCTTGCGATCAAGTGTGGTGATGGACAGCGCCGCCTTGGCAAGGCCCATCGCCGCCATCTCGCCCAGAATATCCAGGTCGCGCAGGATCAGCGGTGACTTGGTAACGATGGCGACGGGATGGCGAAAGTCGCGCAGCACTTCCAGGATCCCGCGGGTAATCCGCAGTTTCTTTTCCAGCGGCTGGTAGGGGTCGGTGTTGGTGCCCATCGCGATCACCCGCGGCACATAGCCGGGCGCGCGCAATTCCCTTGCCAGCAGCTGCGCCGCGTTCGGCTTGGCGAAGAGACGGGATTCGAAATCCGCGCCTGGCGAAAGCCCCAGATATGCGTGCGTGGGCCGGGCGAAGCAGTAGACGCAGCCATGCTCGCACCCCCGGTAGGGATTGATGGACTGGTCAAAGGAAATATCCGGCGACTTGTTGCGCGCGATGATGCTGCGGCTGGCATCGTGGATCACTTCGGTCCGCAGCGGCGGCGGCGCGTCGTCTTCGCTCCGCCAGCCATCGTCCCAGCCGTCATCCACCAGCACGCGGCTCTGTTTTTCATAGCGGCCGGAAGCGTTGGACAGGGCGCCGCGCCCTTTCAGCCCGTCCTGGAGAATGGTGGCGTTAAGGACTGTTGTCATGGGGTAGGACTATATGCCCCAATTAGAACAAATCAAGTACAAATATTGAGTCGCGGTCCGTCACAATCCGGCGCTAATGTCGCGGCCGATACGCCTCCGGAACCGGTTCCGGTGCTGCGTTCCAAAACACAATCTCTCGGAGGCGACCCATGGATCCCAAGAAGACCGCACTCGTACTGATCGAATTCCAAAACGATTTCACCACCGAAAAGGGCACGCTGCACGGCGCCGTCGCGGGTGTGATGGCCAAGACCAACATGTTGGCCAACACGGTCGAAACGGTGGGCCGGGCCCGCAAGGCCGGCGCCACCATCGTCTTCGTGCCGATCAGCTTCGCCGAAGGCTATGGCGAGATGCGCGATGAGCCCTATGGCATTCTCAAGGGCGTCAAGGATTCGGGTTCCTTCCGCAAGGGCAGCTGGGGCGCGCAGATCGTCGATGCACTCAAGCCGCAGACGGGCGACATCGTGATTGAAGGCAAGCGCGGCCTGGGCACCTTCGAGTCCACCAATCTTGACTGGGTGTTGCGCCAGCGCGGCATCACCGACGTGGCCCTTGGCGGCTTCCTCACCAATTGCTGCGTCGAGAGCACGATGCGCACCGCCTATGAGAAGGGCTACAACGTCGTGACCCTGACCGACTGCACCGCCGCCATCACCCAGGAAGAGCAGGACTTTGCCTGCAGCAAGAACTTCCCGATGTTCTCGCGCCCGCTCACCCACACCGAGTGGCTGTCCGAACTGACCGGCGAGAAAAAGGCCAGCGACAAGACCCGTGGCTATGAAGCGGCGGAGTAACAATCCGTGAAACAGAAACCCTGCCGCGCCGTCCGGCGCGGCGGGGTTTTTCTTTGTCGCGAAGTTTGTCGGCACGGGGCCTTGCCGTTGCTTTTGCACCGGCCGCTCGCCACCATCGCCGCAAAACAAGAAAACGTCAGTCTTCAGGGAGGTATTCGATGAGCAATTCCGACGAGAGCAGGAAAAGTCTTTCACGCCGCGGCATGTTCGGCGCCATGGCTGGTGCGGCGGCAGCCGTGCCGATCCTGGCGCAGGCGCAGCAGGCTCCGGCGCCTGGCGCGCCGCCGGCGGGTGCGGCAGGCGCCGCCG
>CAZNGO010000067.1:0-40347 GCA_964572805.1 uncultured Rhizobium sp.
TCTCTATGGCTGCCGCGAGTCGCTGGTGGACGGCATCCGCCGCGGCACCGACGTGATGATGTCGGGCAAGGTCGCGATGGTCGCGGGCTTTGGCGATGTCGGCAAGGGCTCGGCCGCCTCGCTGCGCCAGGCCGGCTGCCGTGTCATGATCTCGGAAATCGATCCGATCTGCGCCCTGCAGGCCGCCATGGAAGGCTATGAAGTCGTCACCATGGAAACCGCCGCGCCCAAGGCCGACATCTTCGTCACCGCCACGGGCAATGTCGACGTCATCACGGTGGATCACATGCGGGCGATGAAGGACCGCGCCATCGTCTGCAACATCGGCCATTTCGACAGCGAGATCCAGATCCAGGCCACCAGGAACTTCAAGTGGCACAACATCAAGCCGCAGGTGGACGAGATCGAGTTCCCCGACGGCAAGCGCATCATCATGCTGTCGGAAGGCCGCCTGGTGAACCTGGGCAACGCCATGGGCCATCCCAGCTTCGTGATGTCGGCGTCCTTCACCAACCAGACCCTGGCGCAGATCGAGCTGTGGCAGAACACCGGCAAGTACGAGAAGAAGGTCTATGTCCTGCCCAAGCAGCTGGACGAAAAGGTCGCCCGCCTGCATCTGGGCAAGGTCGGCGCCCAGCTGACCGAACTCAGCACCAAGCAGTCCGACTACATCTCGGTGCCGAAGGCCGGACCTTACAAGCCAGACACCTACCGCTACTAGCAACGTCCGCTGCATTGCAGCGCGAGACGCTGCCTTGATCCTGCCTGAAAGTTCAACCACGGTTCCGGACAAGAACCGGTGGGAGAGCGGGCATGCGGCTACGGTCCTGGGCATTGGCGGCCGTTCTGGCCGGCCTTTGCGGTCCCGTTTTCGCCCAGCCGGCGCAGAATCAGGTCGAAACCTACCGTCCGGATTTCTTCGCCTCGGCCCGCCCCGCCACGGCCATGGACATGATCGGCCGCCTGCCGGGATTCAGCTTCGACGGCGGCGACGGCAGCAGGGGCTTTTCCGGCAATTCCGGCAATGTCCTCATCAACGGCCAGCGCCCCACCAGCAAGAACGACTATCTCGGCAATGTGCTGGGCCGCATCGTTGCCGCCGACGTCGATCACATTGACGTCATCCATGGCAGCGCGCCGGGAATCGACATGCAGGGCAAGGCGGTGATGGCCAATGTCGTGCTGAAGACCGCCGCCTCCAGCAGCATCGTCGCCACCGCCGGCGCCTATGCCTTCAATACCGGACGCGTGATCCCGCAAGGCTCGGTGCAGTTCGACAGCACCGAGGGCGAGCGCAGCTACAACGTCTCGCTGCGGCGCGACGCCAACTTCAACAACCAGATGGGCAAATCCCACATCACCAATATCGACGGCGCCGGCAATGCGGTGCGTACCGAGGAAAAAGTCAGCGGCAGCGGCGGCAACACGGCGTTGAATGCGGGCATCAAGCTGCCCCTGGCGGGAGGCGATTTCAGCGCCAATACCGCCGCCAACCAGTCCGAATTCAGCAGCGGCACCTTTTATGACTATGCGACGGCGCCGCAGACCTATTCCTCGCACTCGCGCAACCAGAACGGCGAACTGGGCGCCAGCTACCAGCACAGCCTGGGCGGCACGACCCTTGGCCTGGAGGTGCTGCAGCGCATGGGCCACAGTGTCTCCGCCTCGTTTCTGGGGGGGGGCAGCAGCAGCGACCGCTTTTCCTCGCTGAATGACACCGGCGAGAGTGTCGGCCATCTGACCGTGCGCTATCCCCTGACCGGCAAGCTGACGCTGGAGGCCGGCGGCGAGGCGGCCTTCAACTATCTGCGCGGCCATTCGCTTTACACCCAGAATGGCAGCACGGTCGCCGTGCCCTCCTCGACCGTGGATGTCAGCGAGATGCGGGAGGAGGCGTTTGCCACCGCAAGCTGGCAGCTTGAGGACGACCTGCTGCTCGATGCCGGCGTGCGGATGGAGTTTTCCACCATCAGCGAGCAGGGCGATGTCAGCCAGTCGCGTTCCTTCTTCTATCCCAAGCCGCGCCTGCAGCTGACCTGGACCATCGATTCCGGTTCAACCGTGCGCCTGCGGATGGAGCATCACCTGGGACAGTTGGATTTTGGCGACTTCATCTCGTCGGTGAACCTGACCCAGAACAACGTCACCGCCGGCAATCCGGACCTCAAGCCGGACGAAAGCTGGCAATACGAACTGGCCTATGAGCTCCACTTCTGGGACAAGGGCGCCATTACCCTCAGCGCGCTGCATCAGGAAATCAGCAACATCCTGGACAGCAAGCCGCTGGCGGATTCCACCGGCACCCTGTTCGACGTGCGGGGCAATATCGGCGATGGCCGCGCCGACCAGCTCAGCATCAACGCCACGGTGCCGACAGACCGCCTGGACTTCCTCAAGGGCGGCCGCCTCAACGTCAATCTCGCCTGGCGCGACAGCGCGGTGAAGGATCCGCTGACTTCGGTCACCAGGCGCTTCCAGTTCGAGGATGCCAGTTCCTACAGCTTCGGCTTTGTCCAGGACCTGGAAGCGTGGCAGTCGACCTGGAGCATCAACTATTACCATGGCTGGAAGGAAATCGGCTTCCGCCTGGCCGAGATCGACCGCTTCCTGGGCAATCCCCAGCTGAACTTCAACTGGACCTACAAGCCCAGCGCCGACCTGAACTTCAACCTTTCGGTCGCCAATGTCTTCACCACGGCGCGCAACCGCGTCAGCGACTATTTCTCCGGCCCGCGCAACATCTCGGCCCTGAGCGAGCGCGAGATCGAGGTCAATTACGCCCGGCCCAACTTCTATTTCAGCGTCCGCAAGACCTTCAACTGATCCGGCCTTCCGGCCTGACCAACGCGCACCAGCGAGCACGCGCCCGGCCGCCCTGCCCCACCGCCAAGCACTTATTCCGCATACGGAATCCGTAATGGACTGATTTGACTCGGTTTTATCCACAAGCCGCAAAATCTGGCCCCCGGCCCGGGATTTAGTTTTTCATGATTTATTAACCACAATCTCTATGCGGAGCCGAGTCTCGCCGGTATCTTGTTGATTCAACAGTGATTCGCCGCTTGGCGAGCGGGTTAACGGGGGCCGTCCCACAATGGGACACCGCAAGGGACCGGTACAGGGGGGCATAAAGGGTCTGGCTTGGGCCGGCCTTCTCATGCCCGTCCCGGCACTTGCCGCAACCCCGCTCCCTGCCCTTTCCAGCCAGATCGTGGTGCTTTCCGCCCTGGCGGCGGGCGGCGTCGCCCTCGCCATCGCCGCCGGCCTCTGGGCCCTTGCCGAACAGGGCATCTCGCGGCGCCTGCGCCGTTCGCTGCGCCTCACCGGCGCGCGGACCAAGGCGGCGGTGGGCGAACGCGATGCCCTGCTCGGCGCCGGCCGCGAGCCGCTGGTGGTGTGGGGCCGCGACGGCGCCGGGCCCTATTCCTATGGCGGCGGCGAGGAACTGCTGCAGTCCTGCCTGAAAGGTCCGGACGCGCTGGCGCTGTCCGCCGCCATTGACGGCCTGTCGGATCGCGGCGCTGCCTTCCAGATTCCCGTGGCCGATGCCCATGCCCGCAGGCTGATCGCCCGCGGCCGCGCCGTCGGCGGCATGGTGGCGGTGTGGCTGGAAGAGCCGACCGTCGCCGCCGAGGCCGCCGACTACAAGGCCATCCTCGACGCCCTGCCGACGCCGGTCTGGCTGCGCGACAAGGGCCTGGCCGTGACCTGGGGCAACCATGCCTTCCTGGCAGGCGCAGGCGCCGGCGACCTGGACGAATTGCGCCTGAGCCAGGCGGCGCTGGACAAGAATGAGCGCGAGCTGGCGGCCTCGGCCCGCAGCCGCAACGCCATTGTCGAGACCCGCCGCTTCACGGTGATGAACGGCCAGCGCCGGGCGCTTTCCTTCACCGAGATTCCCCTGGGCGATGCCGGCGTCATCGGCACCGCCGTGGACGTCACCGACCTGGCCTCGGCCGAGGCGCGGCTGCAAAGCCATGTCGATGCCCATGCCGATACGCTGGACAAGCTGCAGACGGCGGTGGCGATCTTCGGGCGCGACCAGAAGCTGGCCTTCCACAACCGCGCCTTCGGCCGGCTGTGGGGGCTGCCCGAGAGCTTCCTGGAAAAGCATCCCACCGACGGCGAAGTGCTGGAGCGGCTGCGCGAAACCCGCAAGCTGCCGGAGCAGCGCGACTGGCAGGGCTGGAAGAAGTCGCGGCTGGCGCTCTATGAGGCCGGGCGCGGCGCCAATGCCGAGGAGCAATGGCACCTGCCGGGCGGCCAGACCATCAAGGTCATCACCCAGCCGCATCCTTCCGGCGGCCTGACCTATCTCTATGAGGACGTCAGCGAGAAGCTGGCGCTGGAATCCAGTTTCCAGACGGCGCAGAAGGTGCAGTCGGCGACGCTGGACATCCTCAAGGAAGGCGTCGCCGTCTTCGGTCCCGACGGACGCCTGCGCTTCCACAACGCCGCCTTCGCCCGCATCTGGGACTTCACCGCCGAGGAACTGAAAAGCGAGCCGCATGTGCGCGAGATTGCCGCCATCGCCGCCGACCGCTTCGGCGAGCCGGGCGTGTGGGAAAAGCTGTCCTCGGCCATCCTCACCGGCGCGGGCCAGAAGCGCGACATGGGCGAGGTCGAGCGCAGCGACCGCACCATCCTGGAACTGGCGCTGGCGCCGCTGCCGGATGGGGCGTGCCTGGTCACCTTCACCGATGTCACCGACCGTTTCCGCATCGAGCAGGCGCTGCGCGACCGGGGCGACGCGCTGGAGGCGGCGGACAAGCTCAAGAGCGACTTCATCAAGCATGTCAGCTACGAGCTGCGCACGCCGCTGAACACCATACTGGGCTTTTCCGAGCACCTGGCCTCGGGCGCGCCGGGCGAACTCAACCAGCGCCAGCGCGAATATGTCGAGGCCATCGTCACCGGCGGCAGCACCCTCAAGAGCCTGGTCAACGACATTCTCGACCTGGCGCTGGTGGAATCCGGCGCGCTCAGGCTGGAACTGGAGCGGGTGGACCTGTTCGAGGTGCTGGAGGAAGTCGCTTCCCACGCCCGCGAATGGGCCACCAAGGTCGGCCTGACCCTGGTGGTGGACGTGGCCGAGGATGGCGGCGAATTCCTCGCCGATGGGCGGCGGCTGCGCCAGATCGTCTTCAACCTCCTGTCCAACGCCTTCAAGTTCACGCCGCGCGGCGGCGAGGTGCGGCTGACCGGCCGGGTCGTGAACGAGGATGTGCAGATCACCGTCGCCGACAACGGCCCCGGCCTGCCGCCGGACGTGAAGGCCACGGTGTTCGAGCGCTTCTCGGCCAAGAGCCGCGCCGGGGCGCGCTCGGGCGCGGGCCTCGGCCTGGCGCTGGTCAACCGCTTCCTGGAACTGCATGACGGCTGGGTCGAGATCGAAAGCGGCGAAGGCGGCGGCACCGTCGTGCGCTGCCACCTGCCGCGCCGCATCGCCCCCGGCGATGATCACCCGACCCACAGCGAAGACAAGAAGACGGCGTATCTATGAGACGTTTCAGCCTCGCGGCCTGCCTCCTGCCTTTTCTCGGCGCCGCGCCCGCCATGGCCCAGACGCTGCCGGCGCCGACGCTGAGCATTCCGCGCACCTCGAACCAGAGCGTCGATTGGGGCTTCTCGACGGGCTTCGACCTTGTCGGGGGCAAGTATGGCGCCAACTGCGCGGTCAACATCCATGCCCTGACCTGCACCACCACCGGCACCACCGTGATCGAGGTTCCGGCCACCGCCATGCTGCAGATCAGCCGCCTGCGGGTCGAAGTGACGGCGCCCTATGTCGATATCGAGGGGCCGGGAAAGTTTTCCGGCAATTTCGGCCTGCCCGTGATCGTCGCGCCGTCCAGCGCCGAACCCAGGCATCGCTCCGGACTGGGCGACATGAGTTTTGGCGCGGCCTGGCTGATTTCGCGCGAGGACACGTTTCTTCCCGCCATCGAGATTGCCGGCGTCACCAAGCTGCCCACCGCGGGCAGCGGCCTGGGCACCGGCAAGACGGACTACAGCGCCCAGGTCAATCTCTACCGCACCCTGCTGCCGGGGCTGACCGCCTATGGCTCGCTCGGCTATCAGTGGGTCGGCGACCTGAACACCATCAAGCTGCACAGCGGGGCGCGCGCCACCGCCGGCGCCGATTTCAAGATCCTCAGTTTCGGCGTCGGCGGGATGCTCGATTTCCAGCAGAGTTCGTGGCAGGGCGCGCCGTCCTATGTCACCTTCGAGCCGTATGTGACCTGGCACATTCTCGGCGGCATCGGGGTCTCGCTCTACACCAGCATCGGCATGACCCGTGCCAGCCCCAGCCGGGGGTTGGGCGTGCGGGTTTTCCTCTGACTGTCTGAGTTCGTGTCGGGCGACGACCATCCGAGCCAGAGCGAAGACCAGAAGATGGCGTATTTGTAGCGTCTGGGAATCCCCTTCAGGAGGCGACGATACGCGTAAAACCTTTCAGCCTTCCGGTCCTAATCTGCCTTCTCGGAGCAGCAGCCTTTTGGATGCCCGTTGCCCTTTTCTTCGCCGTCATGGATGAGAATGGGTACCTTATAGTGCCTGTGGCCAACGCTGCCGCTCTACTCATATCGGTGGGCACATTGTTCGCGCTGAAGAAAAAAACTCCCTCGAAGTTTGTAGGTTTGTGGATGCTGCTAGGAATTAACTTGATTGGGCCCATTGCTCTGAATGCAATTGAACTGATTCACGGGTGGGCGCCACCAACTCAGATCGACATTGCTACATTGCTCGTCATCAATAGCCCGCCCATGTTTTGGTTTCTCGCTGGCGATGCCGGCGTTCCCAGTTTACTCCTCGTCACGCTTGTTTTCTTCTGCGTCGGACTTTGGGAAGTATGCCGTAGTTTGTTGAGAAAAGCCTGAGCTAACGCTGCTCTTTCGGAAGCCGCGGTACGATCCCGTTCAGCGCCAAAACAAACCTCCTCTCCCCTTGTGGGAGAGGAAGAAAAATCATGGGTTAGCGGAGCGCAGCGACGCTCAACCCATAGATTTTTCAGGTGAGGGGTGAGTGGGCAAAAAAACATTCCCCTCACCTGGCAAAATCCAAGCACTTGGCTTCGCCAAGTGCGGGATTTTGCGTCCTCTCCCTCAAGGGGAGAGGATAAGAGTTCAGTGCTGGAGCTTTGGAATCCGCAGCACGATGCCATCCAGCGCCTCGCTCATGCGCAACTGGCAGGACAGGCGCGAATTGGGCTGCACCAGCGGCGCGAAGTCGAGCATGGTTTCCTCCATGTCGGTCTTGGCGGGCAGCTTTGCCGCCCACTCCGCATCGACGTAGACCTGGCAGGTGGCGCAGGCGCAGGCGCCGCCGCAATCGGCGTCGATCCCCGGCACCAGATGCTTGACCGCGCCTTCCATCAGCGACCAGCCGTCGGGGACATCAATGACGTGGCGAACGCCATTGTCCTCGATGAAGATGGCCTTGAAGGCGCGCTTCATGTGAGCAGGTTCTTGACCGGGATGGACAGGTCGGCGAGGCGCGCCGCTTCCACCGCCTTGCCTTCGGCGATCAGCTTCCTGCCGATCATGTAGTCCTGGCCGGCATTCACCGCCTCCACCGCCGCCACCTTGCCGCCGCGCAAGTGAAAGACCGAGAATTTGCGTTGCCCCGGATCGCCGCGCAGCACCAGCGTATCGCTGGGCCGCGCCAGGCCGGCGATCTGGAGCTTCAGATCATACTGGTCGGACCAGAACCAGGGCACTTCGCTGTAGTCCTTCGGCTTGCCCGCCATGGCCATGGCGGCGTGCTTGGCCTGGTCAATGGCGTTCTGCACGCATTCCAGCCGCAGTTCGACGCCCTCGCGGCCATGATGGCGGGTGCAGTCGCCCGCCGCATAGATGTTCGGGTCGCTGGTCTGCGCATTGCGGTCCACCACGATGCCGTCGCTGCATTTGAGACCGGCTTCGCGCGCCAGGGCGTCGTTGCCCAGCACGCCGATGCCTACCAGCACCAGGTCGCAATCATGCTTCTGCCCGCCGGCGATGATGCGCTCGACCTTGCCGTTGCCTTCAAAGCCTTCGACGCCGGTGTTCAGTGTCAGCGTCACACCGGCCTTCCCATGTTCGGCGGCAAAGAACTCCGACATCGCCGGCGAGACGGCGCGGGCCATCACCCGGTCCATCGCCTCGAACACCGTGACTTGCAGCCCGCGCTTGGCGCCCACCGCCGCCACTTCCAGACCGATATAGCCGGCGCCGACAATCGCGATCTTCCTGCCGGGCAGGAACGCCGCCTGCAGCGCGTCCACATCGGCGATGGTCTTGAGATAGAAGATGCCCGGCAGATCGGCGCCGGGGCAGCGCAGCCTGCGCACATGCCCGCCAGTCGTCAGCAGCAGCCTGTCGTAGGACAGTTTGCGCCCGTCGCTCAACGCCACCGTCTTGCCCGTGCGGTCGATCGCCATGGCGCTGGTGTTCAGCAGCAGTTCGCAGCCCGCTTCCTGATAGAAGGCATCGGATTTCAGGAACAGGCGCCCGCGCTCCAGCTGGCCCAGCAGATAGGCCTTGGACAGCGGCGGACGCTGGTAGGGCGGCCAGGCCTCGTCGCCCACCATGGAGATGGCGCCGGTGAAACCTTCGGAACGCAGCGACTGGACGGCCTGGGCTCCGGCCTGGCCGGCGCCGATGATGACGATTTTCTCGGACATGGGCGCGCGGGTAGCATGGGGCGCGCCCGCGTGCAAATTGCGCTTTCCGGCGGCGCCCGGCGCACGTTAGAACAGACGCAATGACTGTGAATTCCGCCACCTTTCGCGCCGAAACCGCCCTGCCCGACCTCGTCGCCACGGCGGCGCTGGCGGGCCGCATCGCGCCGCTGCTGCGGCCCGGCGATGCGGTGGCGCTGTGGGGCGGGCTGGGCGCGGGCAAGACCACCCTGGCGCGGGAAATCCTGCGCGCCCTGGGCGTCAGCGAGGATGTTCCCAGCCCCACCTTCACCCTGGTGCAGACCTATGAAACCCCGCGCCTGACCGTGGCGCATTACGATCTCTACCGCCTCAAGTCGCCGCGCGAACTCGATGAGCTCGGATTCCGCGACGCGCTGGAAGACGGCGCGGCGCTGGTGGAATGGCCGGAACGGGCGCCGGACTATCTGCCGGACGAAACGCTGCATCTGCGGCTTTCCCTGGATGGTGACGCGCGGCGGGTGAGGATCACGGGGCCGCAGCGCTGGGCCGTGATCGCATGAGCCGCGAGGAGCAGATGCGCGATTTCCTGGCCGCGTCCGGCTGGGGCGATGCGGTGGCGGCGCCGATCCCCGGCGATGCCTCCACCCGCCGCTATTTTCGCCTGGCGGACGGCGCGCGCCAGGCGCTGCTGATGGACCAGCCGCAAGGGGCGGAAACGCCGGTGGCGCCGCCCGGCGCCGGCGCCGATGCACGCCGCGCCCTGGGTTACAATGCCGTGGCGCGGCTGGCGGGCGCCGATGTCGGCCGCTTCGCGGAAGTGGCGCGCCATCTGAAATCGCGCGGCCTGTCGGCGCCGGAGATTTATGCCGCCGATCCCGCGCACGGCTTCCTGGTCATCGAGGACCTGGGCGACGCGCTCTTTGCCGATGTCGTGCCGCGGGGCGCCGACGAAGCCGCGCTCTACAGCAATGCGATGGAGGTGCTGGCGGCGCTGCACGCCGAGCCCGCCCCCGCCGCGATGGGCGAAAAGCCGCTTTTCCCCTATGACGATGTCGCGCTCCTGGCCGAAACCGACCTCTTCACCGAATGGTATCTGCCCCATGCCCTGGGCCGCGCCGCCACGGCAGAGGAAATCGCCGAGCATCGCGCCCTGTGGCAGGCGGCGCTGGCCGGCATTGCCGCATCGGCGCCGGTCTTCATCCATCGCGACTATCATGCCCAGAACCTGCTCTGGCTGCCTGAACGGACGGGCGTGGCGAAAACCGGCCTGATCGATTTCCAGGACGCGGTGGCGGGCAGCCGCGCCTATGACATTGTGTCGTTGCTGGAGGATGCTCGCCGCGATGTCGATCCGGCGGTGGCGCAAATGGCGCTGCGGCACTATCTCGACGTCACGCAGATTGACGAAGCCGCGCTCGCCGCCGAGATGGCCGTCATGGCCGCCCAGCGCAACGCCAAGATCGCCGGCATCTTCGCCAGGCTGAATCGCCGCGACGGCAAGCCGCGCTATCTCGAATTGCTGCCGCGGGTCATGGGCCATTTGACCCGGGACCTGGGCCATCCGTCCCTCGCCCCGTTGCGGACATGGTATGATCGCACGATTCCGCCAGAGACAAGATTTTCAGGGAAGAACGCGTGAGCATCGAGCAGGCCATGATCATGGCGGCGGGCCTCGGCACCCGCATGCGGCCCCTCACCAATGACCGGCCCAAGCCGCTGGTGACGGTGGCGGGCAAGGCGCTGATCGACCATGACCTTGACCGGCTGGTGGCGGCGGGCGTGAAGCGCGCCGTGGTCAACCTGCACTACAAGGCCGAGATGCTGAAGGCGCATCTGGCGACGCGCCGCGACATCGAGATCGTCTGGTCCGACGAGACCGGAGAGTTGCTGGGCACCGGCGGCGGCATCGTCCGGGCGTTGCCGCTGTTCGGCGACAGGCCCTTCTTCATCCTCAATTCCGACTCCATCTGGGTGGAAGGCGTTTCCTCGGCGCTGGGACGGATGATGACCATGTGGGACGCCAGCCGCATGGACGGCCTGCTGCTGATGGCCTCGATGGTGACGGCGATGGGCTATGAAGGCCGCGGCGATTTCGTGCTGGATGCCGAAGGCCATGTCGCCCGCCCCGATGAGGATGCGGTGACGCCCTTCGCCTATCCCGGGGTGCAGATCGTCCATCCCCGCCTGTTCGCCGGCGCGCCGCAGGGCGCCTTCTCCACCAACCTTCTGTGGGACCGCGCCATCGCCGCCCGGCGGCTGTATGGCACGCGGCTGGACGGGGTCTGGATCCATGTCGGCACGCCGCAGGCGCGCGATGAGGCCGAGAGCTATCTCGCCAAGCTGTCGGCGTGAGCGCCGGGCAGGACATCCCCAAAACGGAAGACATGAAGGTCTTCACCATCGGCGCCAGCGCCCCCTTTGCCGAAACCCTGGCGGCGGGCCTGATGGCAAGGCTGGGCGGCGATCCCCTGGGCCTGGCCGGCGCCACCGTCTATCTGCCGACCCGCCGCGCCGCCCGCAATTTTGGCGAAGCCTTCACCCGCGTCGCCGGCGGGACGGCGCTGCTGCCCCGCTTTCGCGCTCTGGGCGATGCCGACGAGGACGAACTGCTGCTCGATGACGATCTGGCGCTGCCGCCGGCCATCGCCCCGCTCAGGCGGCAATTGCTGCTGGCGCATCTTGTGCGGCGCTGGGCCGGGGTGCGGCGCGGCGGCACGCTCTCCTTCGCCCAGGGCGCCGCCCTGGCGGGGCGGCTGGCGGCGCTGATGGACGAGATCGCCATCCAGGGCAGCGATCCGGCCAGGATTGCCAGCCTGGCGCCGCTGGATCTGGCCGAACATTGGCAGGAGGCGGGCGGCTTTCTCACTTATCTTTATGAGCAATGGCCCGGCCTTCTGGCGGAAGAAGGCCGCGCCGACATCGCGGTGCGGCGCGACCAGTCCATTCGCGCCCTGGCGCGGCGGCTGGAAGCAAATCCGCCAGCGGGACCGGTGGTCGCGGCGGGTTCCACCGGCTCCATTCCAGCCACCGCCGAACTGCTGGGCGTGATTGCGCGCCTGCCCCAGGGCGCACTGGTGCTGCCGGGTCTGGACCGGCATCTCGACGCGCAAAGCTGGAACGATCTCGACCCCGGCCATCCGCAATATGGCCTGAAGCAGTTGCTGGACCGCATCGGCATGGCGCGCGCCGGGGTGACGGAGTGGCATGGCGGCGCGCCCAACCCGGCGCGTGAAAGGCTGCTGAGCGAGACGCTGCGCCCTGCCCCCACCACCGATGCCTGGCGAGCGCTGGTCGAAAAAGGCGGCGGCAGCGGCGTGGCCGAAGGCTTGAACGGCCTGTCACTGGTGGAAGCCGCCGATCCCGCCGAAGAGGCGCTGGCCATCGCGCTGGCGCTGCGCGGGGCGCTGGAGACAAACGGCAGGACCGCCGCGCTGGTGACGCCTGATCGCAGCCTGGCGCGGCGTGTCGCCGCCGAACTGAAGCGCTGGGATATCGGCATCGACGACAGCGCCGGCCGCCCCCTGGCGCATACCAGCGCCGGCGCCTTTCTCTGCCTGGTGGCGGAAGCGGCCGCGGCCGGCTTCGCCCCGGTGCCGTTGCTGGCGCTGCTCAAGCATCCCTTCGCGCGCGCGGGCGGCGAGCCCGCCGCTTTCCGCGCCATGGCGCGGGCCCTGGACCTGGCGCTGCGCGGGCCGCGCCCCGATTGCGGCCTGGCCGGCGTGACGCGGGCCTTGCAGGACAGGGACGACGCCCTGCGAAGCTGGTGGGCCGGCATCGCCGCCATGTTGATGCCGCTGGAGACTCTGCTTGCGGAACGCGAGGCTGCCCTCGCCGACATTGTCGCGGCGCATCTGGCGGCGGCGCAAGCGCTGGCCTGCGATACCCAATCCGACTGCCTGCTCTGGTCGAATCCTGACGGCGAGACCGCGGCGCGTTTCACGGCGGATTTGCTGGAAGCCGCCACCGCCCTGCCCGCCATCGAGACATCATCCTATGCGCCGCTGTTCCGGCGGCTGGCGATGGCGCGGCCGGTGCGCGCCGCCTTTGGCCGCCATCCCCGCCTGGCGATACTGGGACCGCTGGAAGCAAGGCTGCAGCATTTCGATCTCACCATCCTGGGCGGGCTGAACGAAGGCGCCTGGCCCGAAAGCGTCGGCGCCGATCCCTGGTTCTCGCGTTCCATGCGCCGGGAACTGGGGCTGGAGCAGCCGGAGCGCGGCATCGGGCTGGCGGCGCATGATTTCGCCATGCTCGCCGCCGGGCCGCAGGTGCTGCTGAGCCGCGCGCTGAAGGCCGATGGCGCCCCTACCGTGCCATCGCGCTGGCTGCAGCGGCTGACGCAGCTGGCGCGCGGCCTGGAACGGGAGCCGCAACTCAGGCCGCGGGACGACCTGGCGCTTCTGGCGGCGCGGCTGAGGCTGGCGGCGCCGGCACCGCGCCTGAAGCGGCCGCGCGCCACCCCGCCGGTGGATGCGCGCCCCCACAGGCTGTCGGTCACCGAGATCGAGACCTGGCTGCGCGATCCCTATGCGATCTACGCCAAACACGTGCTGAAGCTCAGAAAGCGCGATCCGCTGGACCAGCAGGCCGGGCCGCTGGAACGCGGCAACGCCCTGCACCGGACGCTGGAACTGTTCGTGGCGGAGCATCCGGGCGAATTGCCGCCCGATGCGGTGGCGCGGCTGATGGCGATTGCCGAGCTGGTTTTCGCCGAGATGCGGATTCCCCGTGGCGTGCTGGCGCTCTGGCGGGCGCGGCTGCCCTCCGGCGCGCGCTGGTTCGTGGAGGAATTCGAGCGGCCGCGCCGCGCCGCCATCGCCCAATCCTGGCTGGAAAAGAAAGGCGCCCTGACCTTCGAAACCGGCGGCAGGCCGTTCGAGCTGCGGGGGGTGGCCGACCGCATTGACCTGCGCCGCGACGGCAATGGGGCGATCCTGGACTACAAGACCGGGGCGCTGCCGGCGAAGAAGGACACCGCCGCGTTCCTGATGCCGCAATTGCCGCTGGAAGGCGCCATCCTGAAGGCGGGCGGCTTTGCCGGCGTGCCGCAGATGGATGTCGGCGAACTGCTCTATGTGAAATTGACCGGCGGGACCAACCCCGGCGAGCCGCGCAAGCTGGAAGACGCCGCCTCGTTGCCGGACCAGGCGCTGACGAAACTGAAAAGCCTGGTCGCCCTGTTCGACGATTCATCCTTTCCCTACACGCCGCGCGTGCGCCCGCGCAGCAAGGACGACGAAGGCGATTACGATCATCTGGCGCGGGTGCGCGAATGGGCGCCGTCGGGATGGGAGGAGGAATGAGCGAACATCATTCCGATCCTTCAAATCTGGCTTCCGATCCGGCGCGCTCGGTCTGGGTGGCGGCCCATGCCGGGGCCGGCAAGACCTATACGCTGGCCAATCGGGTGGCGCGGCTGCTGCTGGCCGGCACCGACCCGGAGCGCATTCTCTGCCTCACCTTCACCAAGGCGGCGGCGGCGGAGATGCAGAAGCGCCTGTTCGACGAACAGCTCGGCAAATGGGCGATGATGCCCGATGACGAATTGCGCGGGAAGCTGGCCGGGATCGGCGCCGCCACGGAAAACCTGGCGCGGGCGCGCCGCCTGTTCGCCCAGGCGCTGGAAACCCCGGGCGGTCTGAAGGTTCTCACCATCCATGCCTTCTGCCAGCAGGTGCTGGCGCGCTTTCCCCTGGAAGCCGGCATCGCCCCCGCCTTCGAGGTGCTGGACGAGCAGTCGGCGCGCGCCCTGGCGGGGCAGGCACGCAATGCGGTGCTGGAACGGGCGGGCGGCGGCGAGGCGCATCTGGCCGCCGCCGTCACCCATCTGGTGAGCGAGGCGGGCGAAGCCGCCCTCACCGGCCTGCTCGAACGCGCCGACCGCCGCAAGCTGGATCGTTTCTTCGGCGCGCTGGCGGAGGGCAGCCTGGCGGCCACGGTGCGCGCCGCCCATGACGCCCCGGCGCAAAGCGCGGAGGTGCTGGCGCGCGATTTCTGCGGCGCGCTGCGGCGGGAGATCAATGATCTGAAAGCGGCGCGCGACGCCCTGGCCGGCGGCAGCGCCAACGACATCAAACAGGCGGAGCGCCTCGGCGCCTTCCTGGCCGCCGATTTCGGCGACGGCGCCTTCACCCTGATGCTGGACGCGATGCTGACCGACAAGGGCACGCCGCACACCAGCCTGATGACCAAAAAGCTCGCGGACAGGCTGGGGGCGGAGCTGGCCTATCTCACCGGGCTGCAGGCGCGCGTCTGCGATATCGCCGAAACCTGGCGCGCCGCCCGCGCCGCGGCGCTGGCGGAAGCGGCGCTCACCCTGCTGGAGGCGATGCGAAGGGAATATGACGCCGCCAAGCGGGCGCGCGGCATGCTGGATTATGACGACCTGATCGCCAAGGCGCGCGGCCTGCTGGAACGGCCCGGCGCCTCGCAATGGGTGCTCTACAAGCTCGACAATGGCATCGATCATGTGCTGGTGGACGAGGCCCAGGACACCAGCCCGGAGCAATGGGCGATCCTCAAGGCGCTCACCGCCGATTTCTTCGCTGGCGAAAGCAACGCCAGGACGACGCGCACCATCTTCGCGGTGGGCGACGAGAAACAGTCCATCTTCAGCTTCCAGGGCGCCGACCCGGCCCAGTTCGCCATCAACCGCGCCCATTTCGCCGCCCTGGCCGGCGGCGCGGGGCAGGAGCTGCTCGACCAGCCGCTGGTCACCTCGCGCCGCTCGGCGCCCGAAATCCTCGCCTTCGTCGACAAGGTCTTCGCCAGCGAGGCGGCGCGCGAAGGCCTCACCTTCGGAAACGCGCCGCTCAGCCACCTTGCGCACCGCACCGAAGCGAAAGGCGGGATCGAGATCTGGCCGCCGATCCCGCCCGGTGACGAGGAAGAGCGCGACATCTACCGCCCGGTGGATGCGGGCGGCGGCGACAGCCCGGTGGCGCAGCTGGCGGTGAGGATCGCGACCCGCATCAAAACCTGGCTCGATGCCGGCGCCGCCCTGCCCGGCCATGATGAAGCGATCAGGCCGAAGGACATCATGATCCTGCTGCCCCGCCGCGAGCCTTTCGGCGGCGAAGTGATCCGCCAGCTCAAGCTCAAGGGCGTGCCGGTGGCCGGGGCCGACCGCATGGTGCTGGGCGAACAGATCGCCGCCATGGACCTGATGGCGCTGGGCCGCTTTGTGCTGCAGCGGCAGGATGATTTGACCCTGGCGGCGCTGTTGCGCTCTCCCCTGTGCGGACTTTCCGAGGAAGCCCTGTTCGACCTGGCGCACGGCCGAAAGGCCGATCTGTGGAGCGCGCTGGTGGCGGCGCAGGACAGGCCCGAATTCACCGCCGCCCATGCCTTTCTCTCGGAAATGCTGGCGCTGGCCGATTACGCTCCGCCGTTCGAATTCTATTGCCATGCCCTCTCGGCGCGGGGCGCACGGGAAAAGCTGCTGGCGCGGCTGGGCAACGAGGCGGCCGACGCCATTGACGAGTTCCTCTCCCTCACTTTGGCTTATGAGCGCGGGGCCACGCCTTCGCTGCAGGGCTTCCTCGACTGGCTGGAACAGGGCGCGACCGAGATCAAGCGCGACATGGAGCGCGGCCGCGACGAGGTGCGGGTGATGACGGTGCATGGCGCCAAGGGGCTGGAAGCCGATATTGTCTTCCTGCCCGACACCACCACCCTGCGCGAGCCGGGCGCGCGCGAAGGACAGCTGCTGCATGACGGCGACCAGGTGCTGTATCCCGCCGGCGGCGCGCTGGCCCCGGCGCGGGTCAAGGAGGCGCAGGAGCGGGCGAAGGAGGAATGGCGCCGGGAGCATCGCCGCCTGCTCTATGTCGCGCTGACGCGGGCGCGCGACCGGCTGATCGTCTGCGGCTTCGAGAACCGCCACGGCACCAAGGACGGTTCCTGGCACCATATGGCGGCCGAGGCCGCGGCGGCGATGGGCATGACGGCGACGGATGACGGTCTGGGCTTCGGCACGCTGGCGATGGAGACGCGGCATAAAATGGCGGCGCCCGATGACGCCATCGCACTGCCGGACTGGGCCGGGCGCCCCGCGCCGCCGGAACCGAAAACAAGTCGCCCGATCCGGCCTTCCGATGCCCTGGACAGCAGCCCTTCGGTTTCGCCGCTGGCGGCGCAGCGTTTCCGGCGCGGCCTGGTGGTGCATGCCTTGCTGGCGCGGCTGCCCGAAGTGCCGCCACAGGATCGCGCCCGCATCGCGCTGGCTTTTGCCCGGGCCAGGAACATGCCAGATCCGGAAGAACTTGCGACAGAGACGCTGGCGGTGCTGGACGATCCGGCCTTCGCCGCCGCCTTTGGACCCGACAGCCGGGCCGAGGCGGAACTGATCGCCGATGTCGGGCTGGCCGCCCCGATCCATGGCCGCATTGACCGGCTGGCGGTGACGGCCGACGAGGTCCTGATCCTGGACTTCAAGACCAGCCGCCCGCCGCCGGCCCGCGAAGAGCAGGTTCCGGAGATCACCCTGAACCAGATGGCGCTTTACCGGGAAGCGGCGCGGCGGCTTTTCCCCGGGCGGCGAGTCGCCTGCGCCCTGCTGTTCACCGACGGCCCCCGCCTGCTGCGGCTTTCCGACGCCATCCTGGACCGGCAATGGGCGGTTCTGGTGGAACAGCTTGATCCGGGCGGCCCGCCTACCTAGATATAGGTCCAGTTTTCCGAGGAAACACCATGGCCGACACTGTGAAAGTCACCGACGCCTCCTTCCAGGCCGATGTTCTGGATTCCAAGACCCCGGTGCTGGTGGATTTCTGGGCGGAATGGTGCGGCCCCTGCCGGATGATCGCCCCGGCCCTGGACGAATTGTCGGCCGAGCTGGGCGGCAAGGTCACCATCGCCAAGCTCAACATCGACGAGAACCCGCATGTCCCGACCAAGTATGGCGTGCGCGGCATTCCCACCATGATGATCTTTTCGCAGGGACAGGTTGCGGCGACCAAGGTCGGCGCGCTGCCCAAGTCGAAGATCAAGGAATGGATCGAGAGTTCGATCTAGCTTTCCCTGTCATGGCCAGCATTTGCGGGCCATGACATTTGGGAGTTGGCTTTAGCGGTTCTCCGCCAGAACCCTGCCAGCCAGGTACAATGAACCGCAAATAAGAATCCGTGGCGGGGCTTCACCCCGGTCCATCTGGGCGCGCGCGGCGATCTGCAGCATGGCGTCTTCCAGGTCTTCGCCCGGCGCGGCATCCAGCCCCGCCTCGCGAGCGGCATCATAGAGCGCCCCCGCCCCCAGTGAGGCCGCCTCGCCCGGCACTTCCACCGTCACCACATGCCGCGCCAGGCCGCGGAAGGCGGCAAGAAAGCCGGCCGCGTCCTTGGTGCGGAGCATGCCGCAGATAAGATAGAGCGGCCGCTCGCCACGTTCCTCCAGGTCGGCGATGGCGCGGGAGACGGCGGCGGCGCAGTGCGGATTGTGGCCGCCATCCAGCCAGACCTCGGCGCCGGCAGGCGCGTCCTCAACCAGCGGGCCGTGATGCAGCCGCTGCAGCCGCGCCGGCCAGTCCACCGTCGCAAGGCCGCGCTCGACGGCTTCGTCGCGGCCCCAGCTTTTTCCGGCATGGCGCAGGGCGGCGATGGCGACACCGGCATTGTCGATCTGGTGGCGGCCGATCAGGCGCGGTAGCGGCAGGTCGAGCAGCCCATCGCCATCCTCATAGACCATGCGGCCATGTTCCTGGCGGGCGGCGAAATCCTGGCCAAAGATGAAGGCGGGCACGCCCATCCGGTCGGCGCGGGAGAGAATCTCGTTCAGCGCCGTCTCCTCCTGCGGCCCCACCACCAGGGGCGAGCCTTTCTTGATGATCCCCGCCTTTTCGCGGGCGATACCGGCAAGATCGGAGCCGAGGAATTCGAGATGGTCCAGCCCCACCGGCTGGATCACCGTCATCGCCGGATGCCGGACCACATTGGTGGCGTCAAACGTGCCGCCCAGCCCGACTTCCAGCACCACCGCGTCGGCCGGATGGCGGGAAAAGGCCAGGAACATCGCCGCCGCCGTGATCTCGAAGAAGGTGATCGCGCGGCCCGCATTGACCCGCTCGACCTCGATCAGGGTGTCGCACAGTTCCTCCTCGCCGATCAGCGAGCCGGCCAGCCGGATGCGCTCATGAAAGCGCACCAGGTGCGGCGAAGTGTGCATGTGCACGCTGAGGCCCTGCGCTTCCAGCATGGCGCGCAGAAAGGCGCAGGCCGAGCCCTTGCCGTTGGTGCCTGCGACATGGATCACCGGCGGCAGCTTGTCCTGCGGCTCGCCCAGCGCCGTCAGCAGGCGGCGGATGCGGTCCAGCGCCAGGTCGATTTTCTTGGGATGCAGCGCCAGCAGCCGTTCCAGGATGAGGTCGCTGCGCGCCAAGGTATTCATGGACGCATCGTCATTGCGGCGCGGCGGCGTGACCGTTGCCGTTTGGCGAGGCCGCGCCCGGCATCCGCCTGGTGCGGGGGCGCGGCTGCTTCATCAGCAGATGCAGCAGGCGCGACAGGGTTTCGCGCATCTCATGGCGGTGCACCACCATGTCCAGCATGCCGTGCTGCAGCAGATATTCGGCGCGCTGGAAGCCTTCTGGCAGTTTCTCGCGGATCGAGCCGGCGATGACGCGGGCGCCGGCGAAGCCGATCTGCGCCCCGGGCTCGGCGATCTGGACGTCGCCCAGCATGGCGTAGGAGGCCGAAACCCCGCCGAAGGTCGGATCGGTCAGCACCACCACATAGGGAAGATGGGCCTCCCGCAGCATCTGCACCGCGATGGTGGTGCGCGGCATCTGCATCAGCGACAGCATGCTTTCCTGCATGCGCGCGCCGCCCGACGAGACATAGAGCAGGAAAGGCCGCTTGTCGGCGATGGCGGCCTCGACCGCGGTGACGAAGCTTTCGCCCACAGCCATGCCGAGCGAGCCGCCGAGGAAATCGAAGGCCTGCACCGCCACCAGCACCGGCAGGCCGTCGATGGTGCCGCGCGCGGCGCTGAAGGCTTCCGGCCGGCCGGTCTTGGCCCGGGCCGACTTGATCTCGTCGGCGTATTTCTTCTCGGCCTTGAAGCGCAGCGGATCGGCGGCCACCGTCACCGGCGGCAGTTCGGTGAAGCTGTGCGGGTCGAAGGTATAGGCAAAGCGGTCGCCCGGGCCGATGCGCATGTGATGGCCGCATTTGGGACAGACCTGCATGTTGGCGATTAGGTCGCGGTGGAAGATCATCTCGCCGCAGGAAGGGCATTTCTTCCAGAGATTCTCCGGCATGTCGCCGCTGCGCGCGCCGCCGCCGGCGCCCTTGACCTTGGGCCGCACCAGATTGGTGATCCAGTTCATGGCTGCACCCTAGCACTTTCCCGCACCGCGCGCGCCAGAGAAGCGGCAAGGTCGGTGACGGCCTTAACCGCCGATTTCGCGGATTCCGCTTCGGCAACCTGGCTGACCAGGGCCGAACCCACCACCACGCCGTCGGCCAGCCGGGCGATGGCGGCGGCCTGCTCCGGCGTCTTGATGCCGAAACCCACCGCCACCGGCAATTGCGTCGCGGCGCGCACGCGCGCAATGGCGGCCGCGACATCGGATTCGGTGAATGTCTTGGTGCCGGTGACGCCCGCCACCGAGACATAATAGAGATAGCCGCTGGCGGCCTCGAGAATGCGCTTCAGCCGCGCCTCGTCCGTGGTCGGGGTGACGAAGCGGACCAGGTCGACGCCCTGCGCCGCCGCCGGCAGGCGCAGCACTTCATCTTCCTCAATCGGCAGATCCACCGCGATCAGGCCGTCCACCCCCGCCGCCGCCACGTCGCGGGCGAAGCGCGCCGTGCCATAGGCATGGATGGGATTGAAATAGCCCATCAGCACCAGCGGCGTTTTCGTGTCCTTCCGGCGGAACTTCCTGACCAGCTCGATCACCCTGGGCAGCGTCGCGCCGGCCTTGAGGGCGCGGGTGCTGGAAGCCTGCACCGCCGGGCCGTCGGCCATGGGATCGGAAAACGGCATGCCCAGCTCGATGATGTCGGCGCCGGCGGCAGGCAGCGCCTCCAGGATGGCGAGCGAGGTCTCCATGTCCGGGTCGCCGCCGCTGATGAAGGGAATGAAGGCGGCGCGGCCTTCCTTCTTCAGCCGCGCGAAGGCGTCGGCGAGCCGGCTCACAATTTCTCTCCGAGATGTTCGGCGACGGAGAAGATGTCCTTGTCGCCGCGGCCCGACAGGCAGATGGCGATGATCTGGTCGCGCTTCATCTGGCCCGCGATCTTGACGACATGGGCGACGGCATGGGCCGATTCCAGCGCCGGGATGATGCCTTCGAGCTTCGACAGCAGGACAAAGGCGTCCAGCGCCTCGGCGTCGGTGACGGCGAAATATTTGGCGCGGCCGATATCCTTCAGCCAGCTATGCTCCGGCCCGGTGCCGGGATAGTCGAGGCCGGCCGAGATGGAATGGGCCTCGATGATCTGGCCGTCCGCGTCCTGCAGCAGGTAGCTGCGCGAGCCGTGCAGCACCCCTGGCGTGCCCCTGGAGATGGTCGCGGCATGGCGCGGCGTGTCCACGCCATCGCCCGCGGCCTCGACGCCATGGATTTCCACCCCGGCGTCATCAAGGAAGGGATGGAACATGCCGATGGCGTTGGAGCCGCCGCCGACACAGGCCGTCACCAGATCGGGCAGCCTTCCTTCGCGCGCCAGCATCTGCGCCCTGGTTTCGTTGCCGATGACGCACTGGAAATCGCGCACCATCGCCGGATAGGGATGCGGCCCCACCACCGAACCGATGATGTAGAAGGTGTCGGCGACATTGGCGACCCAGTCGCGCAGCGCCTCGTTGGTGGCATCCTTGAGGGTGCGCGAGCCGGACGTCACCGGCTTCACTTCGGCGCCCAGCAGGCGCATGCGGAAGACATTGGGCTTCTGTCGCTCCATGTCCACTTCGCCCATATAGACGGTGCAGGGCAGGCCGAAGCGGGCGGCGACCGTGGCGGTGGCGACGCCGTGGCTGCCGGCGCCGGTCTCGGCAATGATCCTGGTCTTGCCCATGCGGCGGGCGAGAAGAATCTGGCCCAGCGTGTTGTTGATCTTGTGCGCGCCGGTGTGATTGAGGTCTTCGCGCTTGAGGTAGATTTTCGCGCCACCCAGATGCGCCGTCAGGCGCTCGGCGAAATAGAGCGGGCTTTCGCGCCCGGCATAATGCTCCAGCAGGTCCGACAGTTCGGCCTGGAAGGCGGCATCCTGCTTCGAGGCCTCATAGGCCTTTTCCAGCTCCAGGATCAGCGGCATCAGCGTCTCGGCGACGAAACGGCCGCCATAGACGCCGAAATGGCCGCCGGCATCGGGACCGGTGCGGAAGGAATTGGCTATGGTCATGCCTGCACCGGCTGCCGCGCCGCGGCGATGAACTGGGCGATGCGCCCGGCATCCTTCACGCCCGGCGCGCTTTCGACGCCCGAGGAGACATCCACCATGCTGGCGCCCGACGCTTCGATGGCGCGGGCGACATTGTCCGGATCGAGGCCGCCGGCCAGGAACCAGGGCTTGCTGAAACTCCTGCCCTTGAGCAGCGTCCAGTCGAACGCCGTGCCATGGCCGCCGTCCCGCCGGGCGCCCCTGGGCGGCCTGGCGTCGAACAGCAGCATGTCGGCGACGGCCTCATAGGGCTTCACCGCGTCAAAATCCGCGGCTTCGGCAATCGGCAGCGCCTTGATGACGGCGCCGAAACGGACGCGGATGTCCTGAACGCGCGCAATACTCTCCCTGCCATGCAGCTGCAGGAAATCCGGACGCACCGCCTCGATGATCCCGGCCAGGGTGTCGTCATTGGCGTCCGCCACCAGCGCCACCATCCGCAAGCGGCCCCGCAGGGCGCTGGCGATGCTCCAGGCCGCGTCCGGCGACAGGTTGCGGGGCGATGCCCGGTGGAAGACCAGCCCGCCATACTGGGCCCCGGCGCGCGCGGCAGCTTCCGCCGCTTCGACGCTGGTCAGGCCGCAGATTTTGACCGTGATGGGCATGCAGGCGGGTGTATGGGCGCTGCGCCCCGTAAAATCAAGCAAAGCTGGCTAAGCTCTTTAAAGACCTAGGCTTTCAGCGATCTCGCGCGCCGCCGCGCCGGGGTCCGAAGCCGCCGTGATCGGCCGGCCGATCACCAGGATGGAAGCCCCCGCTGCCAGCGCCTGTTTCGGCCCCATCACCCGGCGCTGGTCGCCCACTTCGCTGCCTTCCGGACGGATGCCCGGCACCACCAGCAGGAAGTCCTTCCCCAGGGTGGCGCGCAGCGGCGCGATCTCGTGCGCCGAGCAGACCACGCCATCCAGACCGCAATCCTTCGCCAGGGCGGCCAGGCGCAGCACCTGGCCCTGCGCCGGCGGCATCTGGCCTGTTGCCGTCAGATCGTCGTCGGAAAGGCTGGTCAGCACCGTCACGGCGATCAATTTGGTTTTCGGGCTGACGGCGCGGGCGGCATCGCGCGCCGCCTTCAGCATGGCCTCGCCGCCCGCGGCATGGACATTGATGATGTGGACCCCCAGCGCGGCGGTGGCGCGCACCGCCCCGGCCACGGTGTTGGGAATGTCGTGATATTTGGTGTCGGCGAAGATCGGCAGGCCGAACTTTTCGAATTCGCGGATGCCGTCCGGCCCGTTCGCGGCCAGGAACTCCATCCCCAGCTTGAGGCCGCCGGCATGAGGAACGACACGTTCCGCCAGGCTGAGGGCGTAGGCCAGGTCGGGGGTATCGAGAGCGACGTAAATGGGGTTCATGCGCAGAGCCGTATCACGGCTCGGTCAGGGCTGTCCGTCGGATTTTCCGCCATTCAGACGCTCGCGCAATTCCTTGCCGGTGCGGAAGAAGGGTGCGCGCTTCTGGCCCACCGAAACCGGCTCGCCGGTGCGGGGGTTGCGGCCCATGCGGCTGGGACGGGTCTTGACCGAAAAGGCGCCGAAACCACGCAGTTCGACGCGATGGCCGGCCGCCAGCGCCTTGGTGATGGAATCCAGCACGGTGGTGACGATGCGTTCCACGTCCCGGTGGTAGAGGTGCGGGTAGCGAGACGTCAGACGCGCAACCAGTTCGGATTTGATCATGGAGGCCCCGTGCCGGTGAACCCGGCTTGGCCCATAAATTGTCAGAGGCCGTGCGGGGCGTCAATTGGAACCGACTGAAAGATCAGCCTTTTTCGGATTTTGGGGGTGTTTAGGGGCGGAAAGGTTCCCATTTCCAGCCCGGATAGCCGGTTTTGCCTGCGCCTTGGGCAGCTGCCGCCCCGGGCCCGGGCTTTTTCAGGGGCGGCAGCACCGCTACCGTTGCCGCCGGCCCAACTCGCGAATCGCCCGCCCTGTCGCACGACCCCGCCCTGGAAGCACATGAACATGCCGAGCATGCCGGCCATGCCGCCCATGCGCATGATCCCTTCATTGCCCGGGTCTCGATCACGGTGGCGGTGCTGGCCGTTCTGGCCGCCACCGCCGGCAGCCTGGAAACGGTGGAGGGCGGCCGCGCCATCACCGCCTCTTCCGCCGCCGTGCTGGCGCAGGACCGCGCCACCGACGCCTGGAACGAATACCAGGCCGACAGCCTCAAGCGGCATCTCTTCGAGATCGCGGGCGAGGAAGGCCATGACCACAAGGCCGACATCAGCCAGCAGCGCAGCGCCCAGGACAAGGCGCGCGGCGAGGCCCAGGCGGGCGAAAAGGAACGCGACCGCGCCCTTGCCGAATCCGCCCGGCATGAGGAACGCCATCACTGGCTGACCGGCGCCGCCACGATGGTGGAAATCGGCATCGCCCTTTCCACCGTCGCTATCATCACCCGGCGGCGGATATTCTGGCTCGCCGCGCTGGGGCTGGGCGCGACCGGTATCGCGCTGTTCGCTCCGGCCTACCTGCCTTGATCAGCCCTTATACTTGAAAGCGATGTAGTGGATCTTGCCGTTCTTGGGCAGCTGCATCCAGTGCGGCACGCCCTTGGGGATGATCATGGTGACGCCCGGCTTGAGGTCATAGACCTTGCCGCCGGTGGAGGATTCGCCCAGCCACTCGCCGGGCTGGCCGTTCGGATTCCTGGCGTTGTTCTTGACCGTGCCGCCGATGGTGATGGTGGCATTGCCTTCCACGATCACCATGTAGTCGCTCCACAGTTCATGAGTCTCGACCTTGCCGGAGACGGTGCGCTGCACCACCTGCTCGCTGAAAACGTCGTGATTGGCGTAAAAGACCGAGGTGGCGCTGCCATCGGGCTTGGGCGTCTTCACCAGATCAAAGGCCTGCTCCTTGGTCATGTATTTGAAGGCGTCGGCCTTGTCGGCGGCAATGGCGGCGGTCGAAAGGCCGGCCAGAGCGGCGGCGGCAAGCAGAATGGCGCGCATGATGAAGTCCCCCGGGTTGGTTTTATCGGGCGATCCTAGCCGTGGCCGCGGCAAAGAAAAAGGCGCGCCCGGCGGGACGCGCCTTTTGAATTCGAAAAGAGTATTACCGGCGGGCCTTGCGGGCCTTCTTCCTGACCTTCCGGACGGCCTTTTTCGCCGCCTTCCGGGCCTTCTTCGCCGCCTTCACCACCTTGGCCCTGCCCGCCTTGCGCTTTTTCGCGCCGGGCAGCACGCCTTGCGTAACGGCGGCAATCAGGTCGTTCATCGCCGCCTTGACGTCATCCGCCCGCCGGGACAATTCGCTCTTCTTCGCCATGCACATCTCCTCCTGGTCAAAAAGCCGGAGGTACAACGTGCAGGGAACCGAATGGTTCAGTCCTTCAGCTTGAACACCACGGCGCGGAAGTGGGCGCCGGGCTTGAGCACCGTCCAGTGCGGCACGCCGGGCGGCACGGTCAGGTTGGTGCCGGGGGTCAACGCGTATTCCTTGCCGCCGGTGATGGAGGTGCCGCGAATCTCGCCCGGGCTGGTTTCCTTCGCGTCCACGACCTTGCCGCCCAGCACCAGGGTGGCGGCGCCCTCGATCACCACGAAATGATCGGCCGAATCGCGATGGACTTCCGGCACGCCGGAGGCGGTGCGATAGACCAGCTCCTGCCCATAGGCGTCCTTCTTGACGAGGAAATGGGTGCTGACCCCATTGGCCACCTTCGAGGTCAGCTTCGCGACCTCCGCCGGGGTGACATACATGACTTCGCCAGGCTTGGGATTGTCGTTCTGGGCGGCGGCAGGCAGCACAAGCGCGGCCAGGGCCAGCATGGTGACGGTCAGATATTTCATGGTTTCCCCCTCCAGGATTTTGCCAAGGCTATGCCTGGAAAAGAGAAAAGGCGAGCCTCGCTGGAGGCCCGCCTTTCTCGCTGCGCTGCCGCGCCGGGCCATGCCCGGCTTGGCGTTCGGCGGGCGAAAGGTCCGCCGGACCTTTCGCTGATCCGCCTCGCTATTCGCTCTCCTTGCTGCCCTTCTTGGTGGTCTTCTTCTTCAGGGCCGCGCCCAGGATGTCGCCCAGCGAGGCGCCGGAGTCGGACGAGCCATACTGCTCGACCGCTTCCTTCTCCTCGGCGACTTCCTTGGCCTTGATCGAAAGCGAGACCTTGCGGGTCGCCTTGTCGACGCTGGTGACCAGGGCATCGACCTTGTTGCCCTTGCCGAAGCGTTCCGGGCGCTGGTCGTTGCGGTCGCGGGCCAGGTCGGCGCGGCGGATGAAGGCGCGCACGCCGCCTTCCAGCTCCACCTCGATGCCGCCGTCATTGACCTCGGTGACCGTGCCGGTGACGACATTGCCCTTCTTGAGGCCGCCGCCGGACGGACCGGCCTTCTCGATCGGGTCCTTCTCCAGCTGCTTGATGCCGAGCGAGACGCGCTCCTTCTCGACGTCGATGTCCAGCACCTTGGCCTTCACGGTCTGGCCCTTCTCGTACTTCTTGATGGCGTCCTCGCCGTCCTCCGACCAGGAGAGGTCGGAGAGATGGACCATGCCGTCGATCTCGTTGTCGATGCCGATGAACAGGCCGAACTCGGTGATCGACTTGATCTCGCCCTCGACGGTCGAGCCCACCGGATGCTCGGCGGCGACGGTGGTCCAGGGATTTTCCTGGGTCTGCTTCAGGCCCAGGCTGATGCGGCGCTTGTTGGAATCGACTTCCAGCACCTGCACCTCGACATCGGCGCCCGGAGTCACCAGCTTGGACGGCGCCAGGTTCTTCTTCACCCAGCTCATCTCGCTGACATGGACCAGGCCTTCGACGCCCGGCTCCAGTTCGACAAAGGCGCCATAGTCGGTGACGTTGGTGACCTTGCCGGTGAACTTGGCGCCCACCGGATACTTGGCGGCGACGCCTTCCCAGGGGTCGGTCTGCAGTTGCTTCATGCCCAGCGAAATTCGCTGGGTCTCGTGGTTGATCTTGATGATCTGCACCGTGACGGTCTGGCCCACCGACAGCACCTCGGTCGGGTGGGAGACGCGGCGCCAGGCGATGTCGGTGACATGCAGCAGGCCGTCAACGCCGCCCAGATCGACAAAGGCGCCATAGTCGGTGATGTTCTTGACCACGCCCTCGACCACCTGCTTCTCGGTCAGCGAAGCGACCAGGCTGGTGCGCTCCTCGGCGCGGCGCTCTTCCAGAACGGCGCGGCGCGAGACAACGATGTTGCCGCGGCGGCGATCCATCTTCAGGATCTGGAACAGCTGGGCCTGGTTCATCAGCGGGCCGACATCGCGCATAGGGCGCACGTCAACCTGCGAGCCGGGCAGGAAGGCGACGGCGCCGTCGAGATCGACGGTGAAGCCGCCCTTGACGCGGCCGAAGATCACGCCGGTGACGCGGGTCTGGTCGTTGAAGGCCTTTTCCAGCTTGATCCAGCTTTCCTCGCGGCGGGCCTTGTCGCGGCTCAGCACGGCTTCGCCCAGCGCGTTCTCGACGCGCTCAAGATAGACCTCGACCTCGTCGCCCACCTTGATCTCGGCGGGGACGCCCGGCATGGCGAATTCCTTGATCGCGATGCGGCCTTCGGTCTTGAGGCCGACATCGACCATGGCGAAGTCGTTCTCGATGGAAACGATGGTGCCCTTGATGACGGCGCCTTCCTGCGGCGACTGGGTGGTGAAGCTCTGCTCCAGCATCGCGGCGAAATCCTCGCGCGACGGGGCGGCAATGGAGGCGGCGGACGGGTTGATCTTGGTGGCGGTAGCGGCGCGAGCCATGCGGTTGAGTTCCTGTACAGACGTCATGCCGGTCCCCCTTCGCAGCTGTCGCTGCTTCGGCGGACGGACTTCCCCGGATGGGGCGGGTGGGTTTGGGTCGGGTAGCGCGGGGTGCCCCGAAGGCCGCCGGGCCTCCTTAGCCCCTGTGGCGGTCCTTGAGCGCGCCTTCCACCCTGGGTGAAACCAGGGCAAGGGCGGCCGCGAACGCGGCGTCTATATCCAAATCGGAGGTATCGAGCAAGGCGGCGTCGGCGGCCCGCTTCAGGGGGGAGACCGCCCGGCTGCGGTCGGCATGGTCCCGGGCCAGGATTTCCGCCAGCAGCGCCTCTTTTTCGCAGGGCCGGCCCAGGGCGGCCAGTTCCAGCCAGCGGCGATGGGCGCGCACTTCCGGGCGGGCCTCGATGAACAGCTTGGCGGTGGCGTGGGGGGCGATCACGGTGCCGATGTCGCGCCCGTCCATCACCGCGCCCCGGCTCTCGCCCGGCGGATGGGTGATGAAATTGATCTGGAAGTCGTGCAGGGCCGCCCGCACCGCGGGGATGGCGGAAACCTTGCTGGCGGCGGTGCCGACCTCCGCGCTGCGGATGGCGGGATCGCCGGCGCGGGAGAGGTCGATGGTGGCGGCGCCGGACAGCGCGTCGGCTTCGCGGGCGGGATCGCCGCCGGCTTCCAGCACCGCCAGCGCCGTCAGGCGGTAGAGTGCGCCGGAGTCCATGTGGGCGAAATGGAAATGCTGCGCCAGCCGCCGCGAGATGGTGCCCTTGCCGCTGGCGGCGGGGCCATCGACGGCGATGACGATGGAAGGGTTCATGGACACTAATCCCCCCTCCCCTTGCCGGAGGGGGCGGTAGTCGGGGTTCGTTCACCCCCTCCCCTTGCGGGAGGGGGCAAGCGTTTCGAGCCCGCGAGAAACGCTTGGGGGAGGGGTTCGCGCAAAGCTGCCTCGATGCCGTCCAGAACAGACGCGACATCTCGCATCACATCATCCGCAGAAAAGCGGATGACACGGAAACGCTCCCCTTCGAGATACACGGTTCGCCGCGCATCATGCGCGATCTGCGCGACTTCACCATGCTGGCTTCCGTCAACCTCGACAACGAGGCGAGCGGGCAAACAGACAAAATCGCCAAAATAGGGACCAAGCGGAAACTGTCTGCGGAAGCGAAGGCCATTGACCTGCCTCTGACGCAGATGCTGCCAGAGCCTTTGTTCGGCTTCGGATGCGGTAGCCCGCAATTGCCGGGCACTGAGTGTTCCCCTCCCCCGAAGCGCCGCCTTCGGCGCCGCTTCGCCCCCTCCCGCAAGGGGAGGGGGTGATTTGCGACGCGGGCGCTTCAGGTAGCTTGGCATCACACCGTTTCCAGCACCGCGCCAAGCTCGCGCATCAGGCCTTCATATTCGGGGAAGGAGGTGGCGATCATGGTGACGTCATCCACGGTGACGGGATTCTGAGACGCCATGCCCATGGTGAGGAAGCTCATGGCGATGCGGTGGTCCATGTGGGTCGGCACCATGCCGCCGCCGGGAACGCCGTCCTGGCCCATTCCCTGCACCAGCAGGTCGTCGCCTTGGATCGTGTAGGGCACGCCGTTCAGCTTCAGGCCGCGCGCCACGGCTTCCAGCCGGTCGCTTTCCTTGACCCGCAGTTCCTCAAGCCCGCGCATGGCGGTGGTGCCGCTGGCGAACGACGCGGCGACGGAAAGGATTGGGTATTCGTCAATCATCGAAGGGGCGCGAGCGGCAGGAACCTCGATGCCCTTCAGTTCGGAATGGCGCACGATCAGGTCGCCAATTTCCTCGCCGCCGCTGGTGCGCCTGTTTTTGATCTCGATCTTCGCGCCCATCTCGATCAGCGTCTCGATCAGGCCGGCGCGGCGGGGATTGAGCATGATGTTGGGCAGTTCGACTTCCGACCCCGGCACGATCAGAGCCGCCACCAGCGGAAACGCGGCGCTGGAGGGATCGCGCGGCACTTCCACATTGCAGGCCTTGAGCTTCACCGGACCTTCGATGGCAATGACCTCACCTTCAGCTTCCGGTGTGACTGTGATTTTCGCGCCGAAACCGGCCAGCATCTTTTCGCTGTGATCGCGGGTCAGCGTGCCCTGGCGGATATGGCTGATGCCCTCAGCCCCCAGCGCCGCCAGCAGCAGCGCCGACTTCACCTGGGCCGAAGCGGTGGCGACAACGACATCCGCCGCTTTCGCGCCCCTGCCGCCATGCACCGTCACCGGCATCAGCGCCTTGGGCCCCTGGCCTTCATAGGTCGCGCCGAACGCCTTCAGCGGATCGAGCACCCGGGCCATCGGCCGCGACATCAGAGAAGCGTCGCCGACGAAAGTGGCGCTGATCCCCTGCCCCGCCACTGCGCCCATCACCAGGCGCGAGCCGGTGCCGGAATTGCCGAAGTCGAGGGGCTGCGCCGGCGAGACCCATGGCGCGCCCGTCACCCGCCAGGCGCCCGGTCCGTCGCGGGTCACCGTCGCGCCCAGCGCCCTGACCGCCCCGGCGGTGGATTGCACATCCCCGGATTCCAGCAGCCCGGAAATGCGGGTTTCCCCCGCCGCCAGCCCGCCCAGGATGATCGCCCGCTGGGAAATGGACTTGTCGCCGGGAATGGCGGCGCGGCCTTTCAGGGGGCCCGCCCGGCGGGCGCGGCGGGGGCTGGGTTGGGGGTTCTGCATGGGTTGAAATCGGCCTTTACAGCGGGGGCGATAAGTGGCAAACGCGCCCCTCCGAACAACCCCTTCTTCACGGGAACACCAGTCTTGGTCAAGGCAGATCTTGGAACCAAACGGGCCTGCCCTTCGTGCACCGCCCGCTTTTACGATCTGGACAAGCGTCCCATCGAATGCCCGAAATGCGGCTTCTCGTACGAGCCGGAGGCCCTGTTCAAGCAGCGCCGCCGCCAGCCCGAACCCGCCGCGCCGGTCCGCGCCGAGGAGACCGAGGACGAGGAAGCCGAAGACGAGAATGAGGACGGCGAGACCGAATCCGAAGAGGAAGAGGAAGCCGAGGCCGTCGTCGAGGCGCCGCTGAACATCGCCGCCACCGGCGAGGACGAGGAAGAAGAAGAAACCGTCGAGGAAGAAGAGCCCGGCGCCGCCGAAGGCATGTCGGTGGTCGAGACCGACGAGGACGGCGCCCTGATCGAGGATATCGAGGTCGAGGACGACGAGGACGAGGAAGACGACGACCTGCTCGGCGAGGTCGAGGACGAGGAAGACGATGTCTCCGGCATCATCGATCCGGGCATCTCCAAGGACGAGCCTTAGTTTTCTGTTTACCGGGACCGGCTACCAGAGCGGTTCCTGATTGGTACGGGGCCATAGCTCAGCTGGGAGAGCGCCTGCATGGCATGCAGGAGGTCAGCGGTTCGATCCCGCTTGGCTCCACCAATACCCGCCCTTCACCACCGATCCCCTCCTGCGCCACCGCCGATGGCGGGTATTGGTGGAGCCAAGCGTCCGTAGCGGCGTCAGGCGACCGCTAGCGACAGCGTACGGTCGCCGCCCGGACGCCGCGAAGGAGCGCAGGCGGGCAACAAGCTGCATTCCTGCTTTCGCGGGAATGACAGTCGGGGCTACTCTCCTCCCATGCGCTTCACCGGCCGCCATATCGTCGTCACCGGCGCCGCTTCGGGCCTCGGCCTTGGCATCGCCCGCGCGGCGGAGGCGGAAGGCGCCCTCGTCACCGCCCTGGACCGCAACCCCGCGCCCTTCGCCGGCGCGCGCCTCTGCGACATCGGCGATGAATCCCAGGTCGCCGAAGCGCTGACCGGCCTGCCGCGCATCGACGCCCTGGTGAACGCCGCCGGCGTCGCCCTGCGCCTGTCGGTCACCGACACCGGCATGGCCGACTATGACCGGCTGATGGCGGTCAATCTGCGCGGCCTTTTCCTGGTGTCAAAGCTGGCCGTGCCGCGCATGAAGGCCCAGGGCGGTGCCGTGCTGCATTTGTCTTCCTGCGTCGGCGTCACCGGCGCGCGCAACCGCGCCGCCTACAGCGCCAGCAAGGGCGCCATCATCGCGCTGACGCGCAGCATGGCGCTGGATTACGCCGCCGATAACGTCCGGGTGAACTGTCTCTGTCCCGGCTTTGTCGATACGCCGCTGCTGGCGAAGATGCCGCCGGAGCGCCGCGCCCGGCTGGCCTCGGCGCATCCACTGGGCCGCATCGGCACGGTGGAGGATGTCGTGCCGATGGCGCTGTTCCTGCTTTCGGACCAGGCGGCCTGGATCACCGGCCAGGCCATCGGCGTCGATGGCGGTTTTACCGCCGGCCACATGGAAGACATCTGATAACGGTCAACTTAACGCGCCAAGGTTCCGCCCCTTTTCAGCGTCATAGGCAGATTTGCAACAAGACATGCGCGCGGGCCCGCGTCTAAGGTGCGCCGCGCATCGCCGGACTTTCGCATTTGACCGCTTTTCTCGACGCCCGTTCCCTTCCAGACGGCATGCAGCTCACGCCCGACCTGGCGATCATCGGCGGCGGGCCCGCCGGCATCGCGCTGGCGCTGGCGCTGAAGGATTCGCCTTTCTCCATCCTGCTGCTGGAAAGCGGCGGGCTGGAGTTCGAGAAGCCGGTGCAGAATCTCTGCCGGGGCGCGGAGACCGGCGTGCCCTATACGGCGCTGGACCAGAATCGCCTGCGCATGCTGGGCGGCAGCACGGCCAATCACTGGGGCGGCTTCTGCCGCCCGCTCGACGCCCATGATTTCGAGGAACGCAGCTGGGTGCCATATTCCGGCTGGCCCTTCGGCATCGAGGCGCTCAGGCCCTATTTCCCGCGGGCGCAGGCGCTGGTCGAGGCCGGGCCCTGGATGTATGACGATGTCGGGCGCCGGCTGAACCCGTCCTATGACGGCACCTTGCTGAAGCTCGGGGCCGGCGGGGTCTATTCCAGCTTCTTCCAGTTCTCCAAGACCGAAGGCGACATCCATCCCACCTGGTTCGGCACGCGCTATGCGCCCGGGCTCAAGGCCGCCCCGCGCCTCCAGACCTGCCTCCATGCCGCCGTGACCGCGCTGCGCCTGTCGCACGACGCCAGGCGCATCGAGCAACTGGATGTCGCGGCGATGAATGAAGCCGGCGGCGCGGGCCGGCGCTTCACCATACGGCCGCGCTTCACCGTGCTGGCCTGCGGCGCGGTGGAGAATGCGCGGCTGCTGCTGGCATCCAATGACGTGATGAAGCCCGGCATCGGCAACCAGAACGACATGGTGGGACGCTTCTTCGCCGACCATCCCATTCCCCGCGACGTCGCCACCATGGTGCTGTTCGGCGGCCCGGTTTCCACCCTCTACTGGAACACCAACGACATCAACGCCACCACCACCATCGGCGATGGCAGCCTGGTGCGGGCGGTGTTTTCGCCGACCCCGGCCTATATCCGCGAGCAGCACCTGATGGGCTCGCTGACCACGGTGGAAAACCCGGTCCGGCTGGACGAGGCCGGCACCGCCGCGGTGGTGGCGACGGCGCAGGCGCTGGGCGTGGATGCCAGCGAGGCCCATGCCTACACGCTGGGCGTCGGCATGGAACTGCTGCCCGATCCCGACCGCCGCCTCACCCTGTCGGCGGAGCGCGACGGGCTGGGGATGCCGCGCCCATCGCTCAACGTCACCATCTCGGACGCCGACTTCCTGCTCTATCGCAAGGTGCTGCGGGAGCTGGGGCGCCAGCTGCTGGCGGCGCGGCTGGGGATGCTGAAGCTGAACTATCGCGACCATGACGGCTGGATGCGCGGCATGACCAGGGACAGGCAGGCCTGGTGGGGCAATCATCATCTCGGCACCACCCGCATGAGCGCCGACCCGAAAAATGGCGTGGTGGACGGCGACAGCAGGGTGCATGGCGTCGAAAACCTCTTCGTCGCCGGCAGTTCGGTGTTTCCCACCTACGGCTCCTCCAATCCGACCATGAACCTGCTGGCGCTGACCCTGCGGCTGGCCGATCATCTCAAGACGGTGCTGGCATGAAGCGGCGCAGCCTCCTTGCGGGTCTTGGCGCCCTTGTGGCGGCCGCGGCGGCGGGCGGCACCGCCTGGAAGCTGCGGCTGTTCCGCAAGCGCTACCCGCCCGGCCCCTATGACGATGTGCTGGCGAAACTGGACGACCGCGAATGGGCGGCCAGGTTCGGCCAGACGGCGATCACCGCGCTGCCCCGCTTCACCCCGGCGGACGGCGCGGCGCAACTGCGCGCCCGCCTTGCCCATGACAGCCTGAAAATGGCGGCGCTGCGCGAGGCCGAGGCCGGCCGGCTGATGGAAGCGGATGGCTGGCTGGCGCCGGAAAGCGTCGTCCTGATCGCGGCGCTGGCGAAGAGCGCCGACTAGAGCGGCACGGCCCTGATCAGGCCGCGCAGCGAGTTTCCGACATAGACCTCGGCGTCCTTCAGATCGTCCGGCATCAGCACCGCCTCGCGGGCGCGGCCCTCGGCGATCAGTTCAGCCCTGAGCCGCCCATCCAGCGCCCCGGACGACAGCGGCGGCGTCAGCAGCACGCCGTCCCGCGCGACAAAAATGTTGCTGCGGGCGCCTTCCGCCAGTTCGCCGCGTTCATTGCAGAACAGCACTTCGTCGGCCAGGCCCGAACTGCGGTCATAGAGTTCGCGCCAGCTGGTCTTGTGCCGTTGCAGCAGATCGCTGCTGGCGATGGTTTCCGCCGCGATCTCATAGCTCCAGTGCGGCGGACCCGGCGGCAGCGCCGCGGCGCCCGCTTCGTGGCGGCCGCTCTCGTCCAGCGTCAGCCGCACCCGCTGCGGCCCGTCTTGCCCGGCCACAGCACCTTCCAGCGCGGCGCGGGCCCTTGTCTCGTCGAAAGCCAGACCGAAGACCCGGGCCGAGGCCGCCATGCGGGCCAGATGCGGAGCCAACCGCACGAAATCGCCATCCCACTTCAATGTCTCGATCAGCTGCAGCGGCGGCCGGCCTTCCTCGAAGAAGCGGGCCTTGAGGCGGCATTCGGCATATTCCGCCACGCCGCCGGAATCCTGCACCACGCCGCCGCCGATACCCAGCACGCCCTCGCCGCCTGTGATGGTCAGAGTGCGGATGGCGACGTTGAACCTTGCACTGCCATCGGGCGCGAAATACCCCACCGCGCCGCAATAGGCGCCGCGGGGCGCATCCTCGAGTTCGCGCAGGATCTCCATGGCGCGGATCTTGGGGGCGCCGGTGACCGAGCCGCAGGGAAACAGCGCCCGCAGGATGTCCGCCACGCCGGCATCAGCGCGCTTTTTCGCCGCCACGGTGGAGACCATGGTGTGCAGGGTGGGATAGGTCTCGACATCGAACAGCGCCTTGACGGCGACGCTGCCGGTCTCGGCGATGCGGCCGAGATCGTTGCGGATCAGATCGACGATCATCAGATTCTCGGCCCGCTCCTTGGCCGAAGCGGCCAGCGCCGCCCCTTCCCGCAGATCGTCGCCCAGGCGCGGCGCGGTGCCTTTCATGGGGCGCGAAGCGATGACGCCGGACGCCGACAGTTCGAAGAACAGTTCCGGCGACAGGCTCAGTATCTGGCGCCCGTCCCCAATCTTCTCGTCAAGGAAATCCACGAAGCCGCACCACGGCGCGCGGGCGGCGGCGCGCAGCCGCTCATACAGCGCCAGGGCGTCGCCGGCGAAGGCGAAGCGGGCGCGGTAGGAGAGATTGGCCTGGTAGATGTCGCCGGCGGCGATCTTCTCCTTTACCGCGGCAAAGCGGGCGAGATAGGCGGCCTCGTCCCAGTCATGCGTCAGCGGCCCGGCATAGGCGCGACCGGCGGGATGGGGCGTCACCGTGGCGGGGGCCTCGAAGACGCCCAGCCGGAGCAGCGGCACGCCGTGGGGCATCAGCGGCAGCAGGCGCGGCTCCAGGCCATAGCCCAGCTCATAGCCCAGCCAGCCGGCCACATGCCGGCCCGTCGCCAGCGCCTCGGAAATGGCCGCCAGCGCCGCCGGCACCTCGCCTGCCCGGTCGGCGGTGATCAGGGCCAGCGGGGCCGCAAAGGCCCTGCGGCCGCCGGGGAAATCCAGGATGACCCGCATGGCTTTGTTGTGCCTTCCCCTGCGGCAGGGTTCAACCGGCGGCAGGGGTTTCGCGTTACCTTGAAAACCGGGGTCCGCACCCCATGTTTGTTCTATCGGCGCCTTCGGGGCCGCAAAAACCCGCCCACAGGAGGGGCGGACAGGAGCTTAGGATGCTGACGGAACGCGAATTGGGCAACGAACTGGAACGGGCGCGCATCGCCTATATCAAGCCGACGGGCGCCGAAGAGGCGCATCGTCTCGGCCTGCTGCCGCAGAATGTCAGTCTGCCGGCCGGCGCCAAGCTTTATGTCCTGCATTCCTTCGACGGCAGCGTGCTGGGCTATACCGACGCCTATGACACCGCCTATGGCGCGGCGGTGCAGAACGAACTGACGCCGGTCAGCCTGCACTAGTCCTGAACGGACGAAAATAAAATAGCCGGGAGACGAAAGTCTTCCGGCTTTTTCTTTCATGGCAGGAGCGACGGCCCCGCGAAGTGCGAAACGGTTCGCGTCAGGCCGCGCGACCATCAAGGAATATAGAGCATGATCCGGTTGGAAAAACCGGATCATGCTCTAAAGTATCGGCGGGAGAACCGCCATGCGCAGAATTGCCGCCGCCGCCCTTTCACTGTTGCTGACCCTGGGCGGCGCCCGGGCGCAAGACGCCGCCGCGCCGCCTGTCCCTGCCGGCAATCCGGCGATGAGCGGGCCGCAATTGCTGATCCAGACCAGCCTGGGCGACATCGTGCTGCAACTCGACAATGTCCGCAGCCCCCAGAGCGTGGCGCATATCCTCAGGCTGGCCCGCGCCGGCTTCTACAATGGCACCGCCATCTACCGGGTGCAGAAGGATTTCGTCGTCCAGATGGGCAGCTGGGGCGCCGACGGCAAGGGCCGCGGCTGGAATCCGACGCCCGTGCCACTGGAGGCCGGCAATGGCCTGAAGAACTACAAATTCGCCGTGGCGCTGCCCCGTGGCGACAATCCCAGCGGTGCCGGTCCCGACTTCTACATCAACATGCGGGACAATCTGGCGCTGGACCAGAAGGCGGGCGATCCGAACAGCGGCTTCGCCGTCTTCGGCGAAGTGACCGAGGCCAGCCGCCCCGTGGTGCAGGCGATCAATGACGCGGCCGTAGGCGGCGGCTATGGCCCGTTCGCCGCCAACGCCCCGGCCACGCCCATCGTCATCCGCCGCATCTCGGTGGTGGGCGATCCGCCGCCCCCGCCGCCGCCGTCCCTTCCGGCCATGACCGGGCCGCAATTGCTGATCGCGACGAGCCTGGGCGACATCGTGCTGCAGCTTGATGCCGTGCGCGCGCCCGAAAGTGTCGCGCACATCCTGCGCATGGCGCGCATGGGATTCTATGACGGCAGCGCCATCTACCGCGTCGAAAAGGATTTCGTCATCCAGATGGGAAGCTGGAGCGCCGACGGCAAGGGCAAGGGCTGGGTGCCGCGCCCGGTGAAGCTGGAAGCGTCGAACGGGCTGAAGAACCTGAAATTCGCCGTGGCGCTGCCGCGCGGCGACAATCCGACCAGCGCCGGGCCCGATTTCTACATCAACATGAAGGACAGTCCGGAACTGGACGAGAAGCCCGGCGATCCGCGCAGCGGTTTCGCCGTCTTCGGCCAGGTGACAGAGGCCAGCCGTCCGGTGGTGGAAAAGATCAACGCCGTGGCGGTGGGCGGCGGCTATGGCCCGTTCGGCACGCAGGCGCCGGTGCAGCCCATCCTGATCCGGCGCATCTCGGTGGTGGGCGAGCGGCCCGCCGCGGCGGCCCAGGCCAGGCCGGCGGCGGCTCCGGCGAAGAAACCGCCGGCGCGCTAGGCGGCCTGCGAGGCGTCGCCGTTCTGGGCGGTGAGAATGGCGTAAAGCGCCTCCGCCGACGTGGCGGCGCGCAGCTTATCGCAGGTGGCGGCATTGCGCAGCAGGCGGGAAACCCGTGCAAGCGCCTTCAGATGATCGGCTCCCGCCTCTTCCGGCGCCAGCAGCATGAAGACCAGGTCCACCGGCTGGCTGTCCACCGCCTCATAGTCGATCGCGGTTTCCAGCCGGGCGAAAACGCCGGTGATGGTCTTTGCCTCCGCCATGCGGCCATGCGGAATGGCGATGCCGGCACCGACGCCGGTGGTGCCCAGCCGCTCGCGCTCCACCAGGGTCTCGAAGATGCGCCGCTCCGGCAGGCGCGCAACCTGGTGCGCCCGGACGGCGAGTTCCTGCAGCAGCTGCTTCTTGCTCTGGACCTTGAGCGCGGGAAGAATCGCGTCGGGGGCAAGCAGGTCGGAAATGTTCATCAGGCTTCCTAAAAACGCCGCCGGCCGCGAAACGCGTTATGCGCGATTACCAGTCATGTGACACAGGTTCCGGGGCCGCCCCGAAAAGCGGCGGGTTCATAGGCCGGGGATTTCTCAAAGTCAATCTTGCGCCAGCGAGCGGAATTATACGCCGGAAAGACGGGAATTTCCGTTCAACCCGCCTTCAGGCGGCGGCGTTCCACGGAAGAGGGAATCCGCATCGCTTCCCGGTACTTGGCGACGGTGCGGCGGGCGATGTTCACGCCATCGGCGGTGAGCAGCGAAACGATGCGATCATCGGACAGGATTTCCCGCGGCGCCTCCTTCTCGATCATTTCGCGGATTCGGTCGCGCACGGCTTCGGCGCTGTGCGATTCGGCGCCGTCCACCGACTGGATCGAGGCCGTGAAGAAATATTTCAGTTCGAACAGCCCGCGCGGCGTGGCGATGTACTTGTTGGAGGTGACGCGGCTGACCGTCGATTCATGCATCGAGATGGCGTCGGCGATCATGCGCAGATTGAGCGGCTTGAGGTGGCGCACGCCATAGGTGAGGAAGGAATCCTGCTGGCGGACGATCTCGCTGGCGACCTTGAGGATGGTGCGGGCGCGCTGGTCCAGGCTCTTGACCAGCCAGTTGGCGTTGTTGAGGCAGTCCAGCAGATAGGTCTTGGAGTCCTTGTCGCGGGCGCCCTTGGAAACCTGGGAATAATAGCGGGAATTGACCAGCAGGCGCGGCAGCGTGTCGGTGTTGAGCTCGACCAGCCAGCCGCCGTCGTTGCCGACACGGACGAAGACGTCCGGCACCACCGGCGCCACCTGCTCGGCGCCGAAAGCCAGGCCGGGCTTGGGATTGAGGGTGCGGATTTCCGCAAGCATGTCGGCGACATCCTCGCCGTCCACATTGCAGAGCGCTGAAAGCTGGGCGATATCGCGGCGGGCGACCAGATCGAGGCGCGTCAGCAGCATGGCCATGGCCGGATCCAGCCGGTCGCGGGCCTTGAGCTGCAGCGTCAGGCATTCGGAAAGATCACGGGCGCCGACGCCCACCGGATCGAAGCCCTGCAGCACGCCCAGCACCGCCTGGACGTCTTCCAGTTCGCAGCCCAGCTTCTGCACCAGGTCGGGCAGTTCGGCGCGCAGATAGCCGGCTTCGTCAATGCCGTCGATCAGGCCGAGGCAGATCATGCGGTCCTCCGCCGTCAGGGCGGCGATGGCGAGCTGGGCCTCGAGATGGTCCTTGAGGGTCAGTTCGGCGGCGATGGCCGATTCCATCCCCTCCTCGTCAAAGCCGCCGGAGGAGGACACCCGCGTCCAGTCGGTCAGCGAGGACTGGCCGGCCGCACTCGAGGGCGGCGTGGCGGTCTGCTCGCCATCATACATGTTGTCATGCGCCGCCTGGTCCATGTCGGAGGCCTTGGAGAAATCCTCGCGGGACAGCGCCTCGTCGGCGCGCTCATTGACGGTAACGGTTTCGCGCACCGCCTCGCCTTCGGCGGGCGCGGGCGCGCTGTCATCGCGGTCCAGGATCGGATTCTTTTCCAGCTCCTGCTCGCAATATTCGGCAAGCTCGATGTTGGAGAGCTGCAGCAGCTTGATCGCCTGCTGCAGCTGGGGCGTCATGACCAGGGACTGGCCCTGGCGGATTTCCAATCTTTGACCGACGCTTGCCATGGCTAGAGGGAGAATTTCTCTCCCAGATAGACGCGGCGCACGTCGCGGTCGCTGACGATCTCGGCCGGTGTGCCTTCCTTCAGCACCTGGCCGTCATGCAGGATATAGGCGCGGTCGATCACATCCAGCGCGTCGCGGACATTGTGGTCGGTGATCAGCACGCCGATGCCGCGGTCCTTGAGGTGCTTGACCAGGTCGCGGATGTCGGCCACCGCGATGGGATCGATGCCGGCGAAGGGCTCGTCGAGCAGGATGTAGGAGGGATGGGTCGCCAGGGCGCGGGCGATTTCGACGCGGCGGCGCTCGCCGCCCGACAGGGCGATGGCCGGCGTGTTGCGCACATGAGTGATGCCGAACTCGGCCAGCAAGGCTTCGACCACTGCTTCCAGCCGCGCCGGATCCGGCTCCAGCAGTTCGGCGGTGGCGCGGATATTCTGTTCGGCGGTGAGGCCGCGGAAGATCGATGCTTCCTGCGGCAGATAACCGATGCCCAGCCGGGCGCGGCGGTACATGGGCAGGCGGGTGACGTCATGGCCGTCCACCTCGATCGAGCCGGTGTCGGCGGCGATCAGGCCGGAAATCATGTAGAAGCAGGTGGTCTTGCCGGCGC
>CAZNGO010000068.1:0-6547 GCA_964572805.1 uncultured Rhizobium sp.
CAACGCCACCAACGGCGATGTCAGCGGCACCAACAGCTCGACCAACGACAACACCAGCCAGGGCGGCGCCGGCGGCAGCGGCAGCGGCGGCCAGGGCGGTTCTTCGACCGCCTATGTCGTCGGCCTGGGTTCGAACACCGGTTCGGGCAATACGCCTTCGATCAGCATCACCAATTCCGGCACCAACACCGCCAGCGGCACCGGCGGCAGCAATGGCGACCAGACCCAGACCGCGTCGAATGGCGGCAACAGCCTGACCTCGACTCCGACCCTGACAGGCGGCGACACCTCGGCCACCGGCGGCGCCGGCGGCTTCGGCGGTTCTTCGTCGTCGGACAACAACGCCTCGGTCAATCCCACCATCACCGCCTCGGGTTCGGGCACCGGCGGCAGCGCCACCAATGGCGATGTCAGCGGCACCAACACCGGCACGAATACCGGCACCAACAGCAACGACTTCACGCCGACCAACAGCAGCGACTTCACCCCGACCTTCAATCCGAACCTGACCTTCACGCCGTCCAGCACCAACGACAACACCAGCCAGGGCGGCGCCGGCGGCGCTTCGACCGCCTACGTCATGGGCCTGGGCTCGAACACCGGTTCGGGCAACACCCCATCCATCACCATCACCAATTCCGGCTCGTCCAACGCCACTGGCGGTTCGGGCACGGGCGGCACCAATGGCGATGTCAGCGCCACCAGCGGCAGCAACGGCAGCCAGACTTCGAGCAACAGCGCCACCGGCGGCACCAACGGCGACGTCACCGCCAATGGCACAGGCGGCGCGGGCGGCTTTGGCGGCTCGGCCACCGGCGGCACGATCGGCGACACCAGCTTCGCGCCGAACTTCACCTTCACGCCGAACAACAGCTCGACCAACGACAACACCAGCCAGGGCGGCACCAATGGCGACGTCACCGCCAACGGCACCGGCACCGGTTCGGGCACCGGCGGCACCGCCACCAACGGCGACGTCTCCAGCACCTTCACGCCGACCTTCAATCCGACCAACAGCTCGACCAACGACAATGCCAGCAATGGCAGCGGCACCGGCGGCGCCGGCGGTTCCTCGACCGCCTATGTCATGGGCCTGGGTTCGAGCAGTGGTTCGGGCAATACGCCCTCCATCACCATCACCAATTCGGGTTCATCCAACGCCACCGGCGGCACCAATGGCGATGTCAGCGCCACCGGCGGCAGCAACGGCAACCAGACCGCCAGCAACGCCAATGGGGACAATTCCAGCAACGCCACCGGCAGCGGCACCAGCTCAGCGACCGGCGGCAGCCTGGGCGACACCAGCTTCACCCCGAGCTTTACCTTCACGCCGAACAACACCGCCAGTGTTGGTGACACTTCGGCCACGGGCGGCGCCGGCGGCAGCGCCACCAATGGCGATGTCAGCGGCACCAACAGCAACGACTTCACGCCGACCAACAGCTCGACCAACGACAACACCAGCCAGGGCGGCAACGGCACCAGCTCGGCCACCGGTTCGGGCACTGGCGGCGCCGTGGGCGACACCAGCGCTACCAACGGCAGTGTCAGCGGCACCAACAGCTCGACCAACGACAATGCCAGCCAGGGCGGCAGCGGCACCGGCGGCAGCAGCACGGCCTATGTCGTCGGCCTGGGCTCGAACACCGGTTCGGGCAACACCCCGTCCATCACCATCACCAATTCCGGTTCGTCCAACGCCAGCAATGGCGACCAGACCGCCAGCGGCGGCAGCGTCGGCGACACCAGCGCCAACGGCACTAGCTCGGCCACCGGCGGCGCCGGCGGCCTGGGCGGCAGCGTCGGCGACACCACCGCTTCCAACGGCGGCAACACCACCAGCGCCACCGGCGGCAGCCTGGGCGACACCAGCTTCGCCTTCACGCCCACCATTACATCCAGTGGCGGCAGCGTCGGCAACACCAGCGCCGCCACCGGCGACCAGACTTCGACCAATGCCGCCACCCATGGCGATGTCAGCGGGACGAACTCCAACAGCTCGACCAACGACAACACCAGCAGCGGCACCGGCTCGGGCACGGGCGGCAGCGCCACCAACGGCGATGTCAGCAGCACGGCCAATCCGACCAATACGTCCACCAACGACAATGCCAGCCAGGGCGGCAGCGGCACCGGCGGCGCTGGCGGCTCCTCGACCGCCTATGTCGTCGGGCTGGGTTCGAACACCGGTTCGGGCAACACCCCGTCGATCTCCATCACCAATTCGGGCTCGGCCAGCGCCACCGGCGGCAGCAATGGCGACCAGACCAACAGCCAGGGCAGCCAGACCCAGACCGCCAGCAATGCCAATGGCGACAACACCGCCACCGGCAGCGGCACGGGCGGCGCCGGCGGCCTGGGCGGCAGCATCGGCGACACCAGCTTCACGCCGAACTTCACCTTCACGCCCAACAACACCGCCAGCGTCGGCGACACCTCGGCCGCGGGCGGCAGCGCCACCAATGGCAGCGTCAGCGGCACCAACAGCAACGACTTCACGCCGACCAACAGCTCGACCAACGACAACACCAGCCAGGGCGGCACCAGCTCGGCCACGGGTTCGGGCACCGGCGGCAGCATTGGCGACACCAGCTCGTCCAGCGGCGGCAACACCCAGAACGCCAACCCGACCAACGACAATACCAGCGCTGGCGGCGCCGGCGGCTCCTCGACCGCCTATGTTGTCGGCCTGGGTTCGGGCAGCGGCTCGACACCGAGCATTTCCATCACCAATTCCGCCACTGGCGGCACGGGCAGCGGCGGCGCCGTGGGCGACACCAGCGCCTCCAATGGCGGCAACAGCTTCCTGGGCGGCGACCAGACCCAGACCGCCAACCCGACCAATTCGGCCACCGGCGGCGCCGGCGGCTTTGGCGGCTCAGCCACCAACACCAACACCCCGTCCGTCAGCTTCGGCGACATCAGCGGCGGCACCAACAGCCACAGCGCCACCGTTTCGGGCACCGGCGGTAGCGTCGGCGACACCAGCGCCACCGGCGGCGCCGGCGGCCTGGCCACGGCGTCGAATGGCGACCAGACCTCGACCAACGACTCGACCGCCACCGGCACCGGCTCGGGCACCGGCGGCACCGCCACCAATGGCGATGTCAGCGGCACCAATTCCAACAGCTCGACCAACGACAATGCCAGCCAGGGTGGCAGCGGCACCGGCGGCGCCGGCGGCAGCTCGACTGCTTATGTCGTCGGCCTGGGCTCGAACACCGGTTCGGGCAACACCCCGTCCATCACTATCACCAATTCCGGTTCGTCCAACGCCACCGGCGGCAGCAATGGCGACCAGACCCAGACCGCCAGCAACGCCAATGGCGACAACACCGCCACCGGTTCGGGCACCAGCTCGGCCACCGGCGGCGCGATCGGCGACACCAGCTTCGCCCCGAACTTCACCTTCACGCCCAACAACACCGCCAGCGGCGGCAGCGTCGGCGACACCACCTCGTCCAGCGGCGGCAATACCCTCGCCTCCAACCCGACTCTCACCACCGGCGACACCAGCGCGACGGGCGGCTCGGGCACGGGCGGCAGCGCCAATGCCACCAATGGCGATGTCAGCGGCACGACCACCGGCACCAACAGCAGCGACTTCACGCCGACCTTCAACCCGACCAACAGCGCCACCAACAGCTCGACCAACGACAATGCCAGCCAGGGCGGCGCCGGCGGTTCGTCCACGGCCTATGTCGTGGGCCTGGGTTCCAACACCGGTTCGGGCAACACTCCGTCCATCACCATCACCAACTCGGCCACCGGCGGCTCGGGCACCGGCGGCGCGGTGGGCGACACCAGCGCCTCCAATGGCGGCAACAGCTTCCTGGGCGGCGACCAGACCCAGACCGCCAATCCGACCAACTCCGCCACGGGCGGCGCCGGCGGCTTTGGCGGCTCGGCCACCAACACCAACACGCCGTCCATCAGCTTCGGCGATATCAGCGGCGGTACCAACACCAACAGCGCGACGGGTTCGGGCACCGGCGGCAATTCCGACGCCACCAATGGCAACGTCACCGGCACCAACAGCTCGACCAATGACAATACCAGCCAGGGCGGCAGCGCCACCGGCTCGGGCACCGGCGGCAGCGCCACCAATGGCGATGTCAGCAGCACCTTCACGCCGACCTTCAATCCGACCTCGACCAACGACAAAACCAGCCAGGGCGGCGCCGGCGGTTCCTCGACCGCCTAAGTCGTCGGCCTGGGCTCGGGCAGCGGCTCGACGCCCTCCATCACCATCACCAATTCCGGCTCGTCCAACGCAACCGGCGGCAGCAATGGCGACCAGACTTCGACCAACAGCGCCACCGGCGGCGCGGGCGGCTTCGGCGGCGCCTCCAGCATCGGCGACACCACCTCCTCCAGCGGCGGCAACACCGTCAGCGCCACCGGCGGCGCCGGCGGCAGCATCGGCGACACCAGCTTCACGCCGGACTTCACCTTCACCCCCAACGTCACCGCCAGCGGCGGCAGTGTCGGCAATACCAGCGCCACCACCGGCGACCAGACCGCGACAAACAGCTCGGCCGCCACCAATGGCGACGTCAGCGGGACGAACTCCAACAGCTCGACCAACGACAACACCAGCAACGGCACCGGCGGTACCGCCACCAATGGCGACGTCTCCGGCACCAACAGCTCGACCAACGACAATGCCAGCCAGGGCGGCAGCGGCACCGGCGGCGCCGGCGGCAGCAGCACGGCTTATGTCGTCGGCCTGGGCTCGAATACCGGTTCCGGCTCGACGCCGTCCATCACCATCACCAATTCCGGGTCGTCCAACGCCACTGGCGGCACCAATGGCGATGTCAGCGCCACCGGCGGCAGCAACGGCAACCAGACCCAGACCGCCAGCAACGCCAATGGCGACAACAGCGCCACCGGCTCTGGCACCAGCTCGGCCAGCAACACCAACACCCCGACCGTCAGCTTCGGCGACATCACCGGTGGCACCAATACCGCTTCGGGTACCGGCGGCGCCTCCAGCGTCGGTGACACCTCGGCCGCGGGCGGCAGCGCCACCAACGGCAGCGTCAGCGGCACCAACAGCAACGACTTCACGCCCACCAATAGTTCGACCAACGACAACACCAGCCAGGGCGGCACCAGCTCGGCCACGGGTTCGGGCACCGGCGGCAGCATCGGCGACACCAGCGCCACCAATGGCAGCGTCAGCGGCAGCAACAGCTCGACCAACGACAATACCAGCGCCGGCGGCGCCGGCGGCTCCTCGACCGCCTATGTCGTCGGCCTGGGTTCGGGCAGCGGCTCGACGCCTTCGATCAGCATCACCAATTCTGCCACCGGCGGCACGGGCAGCGGCACCGGCGGCGCCGTGGGCGACACCAGCGCTTCCAATGGCGGCAACAGCTTCCTGGGCGGCGACCAGACCCAGACCGCCAACCCGACCAACACCGCGTCGGGCGGCTCGGCCACGAACACCAATACCCCGACCACCACGTTCGGAGACATCAGCGGCGGCACCAACACCAACAGCGCCACCGGTTCAGGCACCGGCGGCAGCGTCGGCGACACCAGCGCCACCGGCTCTGGCACCGGCGGCAGCGCCAACGCCACCAATGGCGATGTCTCGGGCACCACTACCGGCACGAACCCGAGTACCAACTCCGGCACCAACAGCAGCGACTTCACGCCGACCTTTAACCCGACCAACAGCTCGACCAACGACAATGCCAGCCAGGGCGGCAGCGGCACCGGCGGCTCCTCGACCGCCTATGTCGTCGGCCTGGGCTCGAACACCGGTTCGGGCAACACCCCGTCGATCACCATCACCAATTCGGCCACCGGCGGCGCGGGCGGCTCGGGCACCGGCGGCAGCAATGGCGACCAGACTCTGAGCTCGTCCAACGGCGGCAACACCTTCACCGGCGGCAACCAGACCACCGGCGACGTCAGCGCCACGGGCGGCAGCGGCGGCGCCGGCGGCTTTGGCGGCCGCGCCACCTCCAATCCCACCATCACCTTCACGCCGGTCATCACCTCCAACGGCGGCAGCGCCACCAATGGCGACCAGACCTCGACCAACAGCGCGACGGGCTCGGGCACGGGCGGCACCGCCACCAATGGCGACGTGACCAGCACCTTCACGCCGAGCAACAGCTCGACCAACGACAACACCAGCAGCGGCACGGGCACCGGCTCGGGCACCGGCGGCACCGCCACCAATGGCGATGTCAGCGGCACCAATTCCAACAGCTCGACCAACGACAATGCCAGCCAGGGCGGCAGCGCCACCGGCGGCGCCGGCGGCTCGTCCACCGCCTATGTCGTCGGCCTGGGCTCCAACACCGGTTCGGGCAACACCCCGTCCATCACCATCACCAATTCCGGTTCGTCCAACGCCACCGGCGGCACCAACGGTGATGTCAGCGCCACCGGCGGCAGCAATGGCAACCAGACCGCCAGCAACGCCAATGGCGACAACACCGCCACTGGCTCGGGCACCAGTTCGGCCAGCAACACCAACACCCCGACCATCACCTTCGGCGACATCACCGGCGGCGCTTCCAGCGCC
>CAZNGO010000069.1:0-49678 GCA_964572805.1 uncultured Rhizobium sp.
CTACCAGCCGACCCTGGCGACCGAGATGGGCAATTTGCAGGAGCGCATCACCTCCACCACCAAGGGCTCGATCACCTCGGTGCAGGCGATCTATGTGCCGGCCGACGACCTGACCGACCCGGCCCCCGCCACCTCCTTCGCCCATCTGGACGCCACCACCGTGCTGTCGCGCGACATCGCCGCCCAGGGCATCTTCCCGGCGGTGGACCCGCTGGACTCCACCTCGCGCATCCTCGATCCGCAGGTGATCGGCGAGGAGCATTACAAGGTCGCCCGCCGCGTCCAGGAAGTGCTGCAGCAGTACAAGGCCCTCAAGGACATCATCGCCATCCTGGGCATGGACGAGCTGTCGGAAGAGGACAAGCTGGTGGTGGCGCGCGCCCGCAAGATCGGCCGCTTCCTGTCGCAGCCCTTCTTCGTCGCCGAGCAGTTCACCAACTCGCCCGGCAAGTTCGTCGAACTGGCCGACACCATCCGCTCCTTCAAGGCGATCGTGGATGGCGAGTGCGACCAGTATCCGGAGCAGGCCTTCTACATGGTCGGCGCCATCGAGGAAGTCGCCGCCAAGGCGCAGAAGATCGCGGCCGAAACGGCGAAGGCGGCATAAGTGGCCGCGGCAGGCAAAATCTCCTTCGACCTGGTTTCGCCCGAGAAGCTGCTGCTCTCGACCGAAGCCGACATGGTCACCATCCCCGGCACGGAAGGCTATATGGGCGTGATGGCGGGCCATGCCCCGGTCGTCACCACCCTGCGGGCCGGCATGATCGACGTGACCGTGGGCGGCAGGGATGACCGTTATTTCATCCGCGGCGGCTTTGCCGAGGTCGGCCCCGCCAAGATCACCGTGCTGGCCGAGGAAGCCATTCCGATGACCGAACTGGACCTTGCCGTGCTCGACCAGCGCATTGCCGACGCGCAGGAAGACGAGCTGGCCGCCGAAAATGATGCAGAAAGGCTACGCGCCGCACAGCTTGTGGATGACCTCAAGCTGGTGCGCGCGGCCTTTTGAGGCCTGCCCCGGGCCCTGAATCCGTCCTGACCCCGGCGGCCTGACACGTACGCCGGTTTTGCGACACCCCGAACCTTGCTATAAGGCTTTGAAAAGGCTGGAGCCGACACGCATGACGGCCGCGACCGTCTATCGCCAGGGCTGGACCCTGGAGGATGTGCACTGGGACTGGTTCGACCCCACGCGGGTCGAGCCGGGTCTGCTTGCCGCCATCAAGGCTTCGGCCCTGGTCGAATACAACGCCCCCGATTATGTCGTTTATCTCAAACGGGTCTTCCACGACGCCGGGCCGGAAACCCTCGCCGCCATCGAGCAATGGGGCGTGGAGGAAAGCCAGCATGGCAGAGCCCTTGGCCGCTATGCCGAGATGGCTGATCCTTCCTTCCGGCTGGAGGAAACCTTCGCCCGCTTCCGCAAGGGCTACACTCCGGAACATTTCCTGGAGACAGGCAGTTCTTCGGTGCGCGGCTCGCGCCGCGGCGAGATGATCGCCCGCTGCGTGGTGGAGAGCGGCACCAGCTCCTGGTACTCGGCCATCCGCGACGCCAGCGAGGAGCCGCTGCTGCGCGAGATCGCCGGCCGCATCGCCGCCGACGAATACCGCCACTACAAGCTGTTCTACGACACGCTGGCGCAGCAGAAGGAGCCGGAACTGTCCTTCTGGAGGAAGCTGATGATCGCCATCGGCCGGGTGCGGGAAAGCGATGACGACGAGCTTGCCTTCGCCTTTTACTGCGCTTGCGTGAAATCTGAGGAAGAGCCGGCAAGGCCCTATAACCGCAAGCTTTATTCCAGGCTGCAATCCGCCAATGGCGCCACAGTTTACAGGCGTAAACATATCCAGAAGCTGGTGCAGATGGTGGTCAAGGCGGTGGGCGCCAACCCCCATGGCTGGCTGGCCAGCCTGGGCGAAGCACTGGTCTGGCGCCGCCTGCAGAAGAACGCCGCTTCCACGGCCTAGCTTGCCGGCGCAAAGCGCCCGCAGGCGGGATCGCGCACCAGCAGCTTGCCGCTGGCGACCCCGAAATAGGCGCCGTGCAGTTCCAGTTCGCCCTTCTCCACCGCCGCCCTGACAAAGGGGAAGGTCATCAGATTCTTCAGGCTGAGTTCCACCGAGGCGAATTCCAGCTGGTGCAGATAGGCGTCCCAGTCGCCTTCCGGCCGGGCGATGGTTTCGGCGGCGGGGGCAATCTGGCTCATCCAGCGGCCGATGAAGTCCGAGGCCGACAGCGGCGCCCCCTCGCTGGCAAAGGCCTTGATGCCGCCGCAGAAGGCATGGCCCAGCACCACGATGTGCCGCACCTTCAGCGCCCGCACCGCGAATTCCAGAGCCGCGCTGGTGCCGTGCTGGTGGCTGGGGTCTTCCTCGTTGGGCGGCTCGTAGCGCGGCACCAGATTGGCGACATTGCGCGCCACCAGCAATTCGCCGGGCGCGGCGTCGAAGATCACTTCCGGCGAGACCCGGCTGTCGACGCAGCCGATCACCATGATGGAAGGCGCCTGGCCGCTTTGCGCCAGCGCGGCATAGCGCCCGCGTTCCTCCTTGAACCGCCCGTCCAGGAACGCGCGATAACCCTTGGTCAGCCGTTCGGGGAACATCAGGCTTTTCTTTTGACCATCATCTGCTTGATCTCACCGATCGCCTGGGCCGGATTGAGTCCCTTGGGGCAGGTGTTGGTGCAGTTCATGATGGTGTGGCAGCGATAGAGCCGGAACGGGTCTTCCAGCTTGTCCAGCCGCTCGCCGGTGGCCTCGTCGCGGCTGTCGGCCAGCCAGCGATAGGATTGCAGCAGCGCCGCCGGGCCGAGATAGCGTTCCGAGTTCCACCAGTAGCTGGGGCACGAGGTCGAGCACGAGGCGCAGAGGATGCACTCGTACAGCCCGTCCAGTTTGGCCCGTTCCTCGGGCGACTGTTTCCATTCCGTCTCCGGCTCGGCCGAGCGGGTCTGCAGATAGGGCTGGATCGAGGCGTACTGGGCATAGAAATTGGTCAGGTCGGGCACCAGGTCTTTCACCACCGGCATGTGCGGCAAGGGATAGACCGCGACGGCGCCCGATATGTCGGTGATCGCCTTGGTGCAGGCGAGCGTGTTGCCGCCGCCGATATTCATGGCGCAGGAGCCGCAGACCCCTTCGCGGCAGGAGCGGCGGAACGACAGGGTGGGATCAATCTCGTTCTTGATCTTGATCAGCGCGTCCAGGACCATCGGGCCGCAGGAGTCCAGGTCGACGGTATAGACGTCCAGGCGCGGATTCTCGCCGCTTTCGGGCTCGTAGCGATAGACCTTGAAATCCTTGGAACGCTTGGGCTTCTTGCCCCCGTTCGCCTGTCCATTCGAAGCCGGCCAGGTCTTGCCCTTCCTGATCTTGCTGTTCTTGGGCAGGGTGAACTCGGCCATGGGACTCTCCGGGATGATTTGCGCAGTCTGCCATGCCCTGCGGCGGCGAAAAACCCTTGTTTTTATTGGTCGCGCGGCCTGACGCGAACCGCTTCGCACTTCGCGGGGCCGACGCTCCTAGGCCACAATCTGTTCAAACACCCATGCAACCTCGGTCTGCGCCTCGCGCAGGACGCCGGTGATCGCCAGCTGCTGGGTCCGGCGCACCGTCTCGCCCCCCAGATAAACGCTTTCCTCGACATCCAGCACCCCGCCGCCGCAGCGGAATCGCCAGCCTTCGCCATTGGGCAGCTTGAGCAGGATGCCGCCACCTTCCAGGCGCGAAACCCGCACATCGGGATGGATGTGGAAGCGGACTGCGAAAGTCTGCGGGCTGCCGCGCCCACCCTGCAGCAGCCGGTCGCGGCCGGTCAGCATCAGGCCCTGGGGCGACAGCGTCACCTGGCGTTCATGGATCAGGCCGAAGCTTTCAAGATAGCCGTCATGGGAGGCTTCGACCGTCCAGCCCTGCCCGGTTTCCAGCCGCCGCGATGGCGCCTGCCCCGGCCCCGCCATCAGCCGCGGTCCCAGCAGGTCGCGCGCCGGGCCCGGCGGCAGGATGGCGGCGCTGGAGCAGTCATCCACTATGACGGTGGAATGGGCGGCGCTGGCACGCAAGGCGGCATTCCAGGCGCGATGCTGGCGGCCGCCGGCACCGCAATTGACCACCATGCGGCATTCTCCGGAGCTGAATTCAAGGGCCAGGAACCCGGCATGGGCATCGAGCGCATAGGGGCCCGGCGGCACCTTGCCCACATCCATCAGCACCAGGCTGCGGCCCGCCGCCAGGCGCTGGTAGCCGGAATGGCGGGCATGGTGGAAGGGATTGCCGCGCACCTCGTCGCGCGCCAGAAGAGCGGCGACCGCGCGCGGATCATTCTCCAGCCCGCCCTGGAACAGGGCCAGCGCGCCGTCGCCATGGCGGAAAAAACGCAGCATGGTGGCGATGCGGTCGGCCGCGTTGCGCAGGGTATGGGGCGGCTCCAGGTTCAGCGCCGCCAGCGTTTCCAGCACCATCGCCAGATACCGCCAGGCGGAAAGCAATGCGTCCGGCGAGCGGCTGAGATGGCCGCCGTCCGGCAGGATCTGCTCCGCCAGTTCACCTTCCAGCGCGGCCAGCCCCGTCTCCAGCCGCCGCGAGGCGTCCTGCATGCAGACGCCCGACAGCGCAAGCGCCGCCGCCGCCTCCAGCCGGGGAAGCCCGGCGGGGGCTTCGCGCCAGGCGCGCTCCAGCATCCGCGCCTGCTCGCGCAGCGAGACGAACAGTTTGGAGCGCCACATCATCTCGGAATTGGGGATCACCAGCCGGCCATGGCAGAACAGATGCACCAGCCGCCTTGCCATCACCGGCGGCGACCAGACCGGTTCCGAATAGGCGCCGTTGCGCCGGATCCATTGCGCGATCAGGTTGGTGGCGAGCTTGCGCGCCGCCTCGCCCCCCGCGGCGGACAGCGGCGGCAGCCAGTCAAAGCCATGCAGCGCCGCCCGCCATTGCGCGCTGGGCGGCTTGAGGTCAAAGACCGAAACGCCGTCCTTCGCCTCCACGGTCTCGCCATGAAAGCGAAAGCGGCCGCGCAGCATCCCGTCGGCATCCTCCAGCCGGTAGGGCAGCACGTCGAGCGGATGATGGGCGAAATGGTCGGTGAGCTGGCCGCGCAGCAGGCGGCGATAGAACCAGTTGCGCCGCCAGGCGATGCGCAGGGGCGTGAGCGCCCGGGCGGCGCCCGCCCGCGCCATTTCGGGCAGCAGCGGCAGGAACGCGGCGGCCTTCACCCTCAGCCCCGAAGCGCGGCGATGTTGGCGCCATAGCGGGCGGGCCCGCCCTGGAAGACGGCGGTGCCCGCCACCAGCACGGTGGCGCCGGCGGCGATGCAGCGCCTGGCGGTTTCCGGATTGATGCCGCCATCCACTTCAAGCGCGATGGCGCGGCCGGCAGCGTCGATGCGTTTGCGCGCCGCCTCGATCTTGCGAAGCTGGCTGTCGATGAAGGACTGGCCGCCAAAACCGGGATTGACGCTCATGACCAGAATGAGGTCGGCCAGGTCCATCAGATTGTCGAGCGCATCCACCGGCGTGCCGGGATTGAGCACCACGCCGGCCTTTTTCCCCAGGCTGCGGATCAGCTGGAGGGTGCGATGGACATGCGGCCCCGCCTCGGGATGGACGGTGATGTGATTGGCCCCCGCCTCGGCAAAGGCGGCGATGAAAGGATCGACCGGCGAAATCATCAGATGGACGTCCAGCGGCTTTCTGGCGTGGGGTCTGAGCGCCTTCACCACCGCCGGGCCGATGGTGATGTTGGGGACGAAATGGCCGTCCATGACATCGACATGAATCCAGTCGGCGCCCGCCGCCTCGACAGCAGCAATCTCCTGGCCGAGCTTCGAGAAGTCGGCGGACAGGATGGACGGGGCGATCAGGACGGACATACCCTCTAAGTGCCGGATTCTGGCACTGGTTGCAATGCTTTAGGGTTGCGGGCGCGCGTCAGCAGCACCACCAGCACCGGCAGCCACATCAGCCGGGACTGGTAGCGGTCATGCGGATTGGAAAAGGTGCCGCAGATGATGGCGTTGCCCAGCAATGCCAGCAGCACCGTGGCGGGCAGCATCGCCTCGCCCCAGCGCCGCCGCTGCGCGGCGTGAACCAGCAGCAGGATCATGCCCAGCAGCGCGATGACTGCCACCGGGACATGCACCAGGTTGATGTCGTGGAAGCGGAGCAGCTTCTGCTGCTGGCGGGCAGCGCGGTAGGCCGCAAGCTGCCCGGGCAGGATGGTGCGAAAACCGGGCTCCAGGATGGCGCGCTGCGATTCGATGCCATCGCCGGTCTTGAAGTCCAGGAATTGCTGCGCGGAATCGGCAAGCGCGGCCTTCAGGTGCATCCAGGGATAGCGCACCAGACTGTCGCGCGCGATACGGACATATTCATCGTCAGTGCGCTTGAAGCCGCCAAGGGCGTGAAAGGAACTGCGTTCGCCCCATATCCAGGCGTTGGCATTGTGCGGCAGCCCGGCGCCATAGCGACAGAGGGAGTAAGGCGGCCTGGCGCTGCTTCCCGGCGGCGGACAGGTATCGGCCAGCAGGCGCTGGACGATCCCGTCCTGCATCAGCCGCGCCACCAGAAACACCGAGCCGGCGCGCGAGACGAAAAAACTCCGGGTGAAAAAATAGTTCGCCGTCACCACCAGCGCCAGCGACAGCAGCAGCGCCGACAGGCAGGGCCAAAGGCGTGGACGCGGCAATTTGAGGTCCGCCTCCCCCTCTGCGCGCAGCGCCCCGGAGGGAGAGGTGGCCGCAGCATGCAGGGCGCCTGCGCCCATGGCATGCGAAAGCCGCAGGGGGTGACACAAAAAACGCAACGCAGCCGCGCAAATGAGCAATCCCCCCATCAATCCGACATGCGAGGGATGGCACGCCACCGCCAGCGCGGTGATGGCGATGACGCTCCGGCGCCGCCACACCGTCATCGCATCGAAACGGAAAAGCAGAAGATAGCTCCCCAGCACCACCAGCGGGGTGAAGCAATCGGGTTCGATCTGGCCGACATACCAGCCGATCCCGGTCAGGCCGGTCAGTGCGGCGCCGACCAGCAGCAGGCGACCCAGTCCCAGAAGCGGCGCTTCCACCCGCGCCAGTTCCAGGACCAGGAAGGCGGTCATCAGCGATTGCGCCGCCGCCACAAGCCACAGGCTGAGGAAAGCGCCCGTCAGCGGCAGGAACAGCGAATAGACCGGCGAACGTTCGAAGAAAAAGGCGCCGGACAGGCCTTCGGCCATGTAGGCGCCGGTGTCGTAAAAGACCAGCGGAAAGCCGTTCCAGGCGGCTATTCCCAGAAACAGCAGGCTGAGCCCTGCCAGGGCGGCGAACTGCCCGGCCCTGCCCAGGCCCGGCGCCCCCACCGCTGATTCGCGTTCCATCCCCACACCGGCGAAGATGCCGCAAGCGCTGCGGCAAAGCGATAGCGGGCCTGCCCAAGGCTGCGGTTGACTGGCCGGGTTGCGGTTCTACACTCCCGCCACCTGTTCGCTTTTTTCGAGGAATGAATGGCGGCCCCCTCTTCACCTTCAGGTCCGCAAAAGACCCGTCCGCTTTCTCCCCACCTGACCGTCTATCACTGGGCCCCGACCATGATCGCCTCGATCACCCATCGGGCCACGGGCGTTGGCCTGTCGGTCGGGATGCTGGCGCTGGCGCTGTGGCTGGTCGCGATTTCCAACGGCCCGGAAGCCTATCAGGCCTTTTACGGCTATGCCCTCTCGCCCCTGGGGCTGCTGGTGATGTTCGGCTTCACCTGGGCGCTGGCCTTCCATCTGCTGCAGGGCATCCGGCACCTGGCCTGGGACATGGGCTATGGCTTTGCCAGGCAGACGGCGCGGCTGACGGCGCTGCTGGTCATCGGCCTCTCGTTCGTCATCGCGCTGGCCCTGCTGGCCCTGGTTTGGACCGGTCATGCGGGGTACCTGTCGTGAAGGGACTTGGGCAATGAGTTCGCTGCAGACGCCGCTGCACAAGGTCGAGGGGCTTGGCTCCAGCCATTCGGGCACCGAACATTTCTGGCATGAGCGCATCACCGCGCTGGCGCTGATCCCCCTCACCCTCTGGTTCCTCTATGTCATGCTGGGCCTGGTGGGCGCGAGCGAGGCGGCCTGCGTCAGCTATCTCGGCCATTGGTGGAACGCCGTGCTGATGGCGGCCTTCGTGGTGGTGACGCTCTACCACATCAAGCTGGGCCTGCAGGTGATCATCGACGATTACGTCCACACCGCCGGCGGCAAGATCGCGCTGCTGCTGCTGGTCCGCTTCCTGGTTCTTGCCGCCGGTTCCGCCGCCGGCTTCGCCCTGCTGCAGATTTCAAGGCTCTGACGCATGCCCGCCTACACCATCGTCGATCACACTTTCGATGTCGTCGTTGTCGGCGCCGGCGGCGCCGGGCTGCGCGCCACGCTGGAATGCGCCCTCAAGGGCCTCAAGACCGCCTGCGTCACCAAGGTCTTCCCCACCCGCAGCCACACCGTGGCGGCGCAGGGCGGCGTCGCCGCCAGCCTTGGCAACATGGGCGAGGACAATTGGCGCTGGCACATGTACGACACCGTCAAGGGCTCGGACTGGCTGGGCGACCAGGACGCCATCGAATATCTCTGCCGCCACGCGCCGGAAGCGGTCTATGAGCTGGAGCATTTCGGTATGCCCTTCTCGCGCACCGAGGAAGGCAAGATCTACCAGCGCGCCTTTGGCGGCATGACCAGCAATTACGGAGAAGGCATCGTGCAGCGCACCTGCGCCGCCGCCGACCGCACCGGCCATGCCATGCTGCACACGCTGTACGGCCAGTGCGTCAAGCATGAGGTCAATTTCTTCATCGAGCATTTCGCCCTCGACCTGATCATGGAGGACGGCGCCTGCCGCGGGCTGATGTCCTGGTGCCTTGACGACGGCGTCATCCACCGCTTCCGCGCCCACAAGGTGATCCTGGCGACCGGCGGCTATGGCCGCGCCTACCAGAGCTGCACCGGCGCCCATACCCAGACCGGCGACGGCAACGCCATGGTGCTGCGCGCCGGCCTGCCGCTGCAGGACATGGAGTTCGTCCAGTTCCATCCCACCGGCATTTTCGGCGCCGGCGTGCTGATCACCGAAGGCGTGCGCGGCGAAGGCGGCTATCTCACCAACTCGCAGGGCGAACGCTTCATGGAGCGCTATGCCCCGCACGCCAAGGACCTGGCCTCGCGCGACGTTGTCTCACGCGCCATGACCATCGAGATCCGCGAAGGCCGCGGCGTCGGGCCGAACAAGGACCATATCCACCTGCACCTGTCGCATCTCGATCCCAAGATCATCCATGAACGCCTGCCCGGCATTTCGGAAAGCGCCCGCATCTTCGCCGGCGTCGACGTCACCAGGGAGCCGATCCCGGTGCTGCCGACGGTGCACTACAACATGGGCGGCATCCCCTGTGCCTATACCGGCGACGCCCTGACCCTGGCCGGCGGCAATCCCGACACGGTGGTGCCGGGACTTATGGCTGTTGGGGAAGCCGCCTGCGTCTCGGTGCATGGCGCCAACCGCCTGGGCTCGAACTCGCTGATCGACCTGGTGGTGTTCGGCAAGGCGGCCGGCGTGCAGGCGGCCAAGGAGCTGTCCGGCATCGACGGCCATCACGAACTGAAGCGCGGCGCGGGCGATGCCGCCCTGGCCCGGCTTGACCGCTTCCGCAACGCCAGCGGCGGCACCTCGGTCGCCAGCCTGCGCGCCGCCATGCAGAAGGCGATGCAGGAGGATGCCGCCGTCTTCCGCACCGGCGACAGCCTGACCCAGGGCCACAAGCGCATCATGGACATCTATGCCCAGCGCAGCGATCTGGAGGTGAAGGATCGCTCGCTGATTTGGAACACCGACCTGGTCGAGGCGCTGGAATTCGACAATCTGATCCAGCAGGCGGTGGTGACGGTGGCCGGCGCGGTCAACCGGCTGGAAAGCCGCGGCGCCCATGCCCGCGAGGATTATCCCAATCGCGATGATGATTTCTGGATGAAGCACACCCTCGCGTGGCTCGAACCGGAAAGCGGCAAAACCGAGATCGGCTACCGCCCGGTGCACACCTACACGCTCACCGACGAGGTCGAGTACATCAAGCCCAAGGCGCGGACCTACTAGTCAATTCACCCGCACGATGCGGTCCGGCTTTCCCGGCGTGTACGGGCTGTGGGCGCCGAGATAATCGGCCACCGCTTCCATCTGGTCCTTGCCCGCCACCCGGTTCGCGCCCTGGCGGAGCGTGGTCATGCCGTCGCCGGCATCGGCGAGGAAATCCGAAGTCACTACCCGGTAGACGCGATCCGGCGCCAGCGGCGCGCCGTTCAGCGTCAGGCTGCCTTCCACCACCCGCGCGCCCACCGGACGGCTTGCGTCCCAGCGATAGGAAAAGCCATGGCTGACCTGCAGGATTTTGGTCGTGCCTCCCGACCATTGCTGCTCCAGCACCGCCCTGATCTGGGCGCCGGTGAGGTCCATTGCCAGCACCCGGTTGCCGAAGGGCAGCACGGCGAACAGTTCGCCATAGGAGACCGGGCCGGAAGCAGGCAGGCTCGTGCGCAGGCCGCCGGTGTTGGTGAAGGCGATCTCGCCGCCCGGCATCGCAGCCAGCATGCCGTCGGCGACCAGCTCGCCCATTTCGGATTCCCCGCTGGGCTGCAACACGAGGGACGGCGGCGCCGTCACCCTGCCGACGATGCGATGGGCCAGCGGCGCGACCTGCTTTTGCGCCCGCGTCACGATCAGGGCCACCGCCGGATCGGGTTTCAGGTCGGGCCGCACCAGCAGATTTTCGGCCCGGGCGGATATCACGTCATGGCTGGCGCGGTCGAGCCTGAGGTCGATCTCGGTCACCATCGTGCCATAACGATGGGCGCTGGTGAGCAGCCGACCGTCCACCGTGCAAATATAGGCCTGGTGGGTATGGCCGCTCACCACCACATCCACCGCCTTGTCCAGCCGCCTGACGATATCGAAAATGGGACCGGTGGCATCGCAGTCATCGCGGCCACCCTTGTTATCGGCGCCCTGGTGGATCAGCACCACGATGGCCTCGATGCCCTTCGCCCGCAGGCCGGGCACCAGGGCGTTGACGCTGTCTGCCTCGTCCTTGAAGGAAAGGCCGGCGATGCCGGCGGGGGCGACGATAGCCGCCGCGCCCTTCAGCACCAACCCGATGAAGGCCACCTTCACGCCGCCGAAGGTTTTTATGTCATAGGCCGGCAGCAGCGTCCTGCCGTCCGCCTTCACCACATTGGCGGCCAGATAGTGGAACGGGACGGTCTTCTGCTTGCGCAGCAGTTCGGCCGCGCCGCGGTCGAATTCGTGGTTGCCCACCGAACTCTCCGCCAGCCCCATCCGCGACAGCGCCGCCAGCGTCGGGGCATCTTTGAGCAGGCCCGAAAGCATCGGGCTGGCGCCGACCAGATCGCCTGCCGCGACGAAAATGGAAACGGGATGCTTCGCCCGCAGCTGTTTCACCAGCGTCGCCATCCTTGCGACGCCCCCGGCGGCGATGTTGATGTTCTGCCCCGGATGGGCGGGGTCCGCCTCGGTCACGCCGCCGGGCGGCGGCAGCAGGTTGCCGTGCAGGTCGTTGATGGCGAGGATGGTGACTTCCACCGGTGGCTGCGGTGCCGCCCCCGCTCCCAGGCACGGCACGGCCAGCAGCAGAACCACCACTACCCAGCCCCGCATTCCGCCCCTTATCGTCATTTTCCGGCCTCGAATCGCGCGTTAGGATGCTATCGGGAACATTCGCTCCGTTGGAAAGTTTCCACTGGCAGCGTCCGTTCAGACTGGGTTCAGGCGGGAGCCGGAAACTGGGTGCCGGGCACCAAAAGCAAGGGAGACTATCATGAAGATCAGAGACGCATTGCTGGGCGCCGCCGCCCTTCTGACCGCAGCCATGGCCGTGGCGCAGGCCCAGCCGGCCTGGGTGCCGCCGGGCAATGATCCGCGCGGCTATTACAGCGACACCGACCATAACGGCTATTACGATTCCAATGGCCGCTACACCCGCATCCAGGACCGCCGCAATGACCGTTACGGTCCGCCCCCTCCGCCCGCCGGCGCCTATTACCAGCAGGGCCGCTATGAGAATGACTGCCGCCGCGGCAACCAGGCCGCGGGCACCATTTTCGGCGCCCTGGCAGGCGGGCTGATCGGCGGGGCGGCGACGCGCGGCAATGGCGGCGCCGTGGTCGGCGGCGCCATCCTGGGCGGCCTGCTGGGCAACACCATCAGCCGCGACATCGACTGCGACGACCAGGGCACGGCCTTCGCTCAGTTCTCGGTCGGCCTCAATGGCGATCTTGGCCGCCGCTATGACTGGCGCGGCCGCAACGGCTATGGCTACTTCACCCCGACGCGCGAATTCCGCCGGGGCGGCATGGTCTGCCGCGACTTCACCGAGACCACCTATCGCGGCGGGCGCGAATATACCCGCACCGGCACGGCCTGCCGCGAGACGGGCGGGAATTGGCGTTTCGACTGATCGGCAAAATTGCCTGAAACCCTTTGCATCGCGGCTCCGGCGCTTACCCGCCGGGGCCGTTTTGCTATAACGGCGGCAACGGCATGAGACCGCCAACAGGGGGCACGGGATGAGGAAGAGATTTGCATTCGGCGCAGCGGCGCTGCTGCTGACGACGGCGTTTGCGGCGGCCGAGCCGCTGGGCCAGTTCACCGACCACCAGGACATCGGCAAGCCTCGCCATCCCGGCTCGGCCAGCTATGACGCGGCGACAAAGACCTACCGCGTCACCGGCGGCGGCCAGAACATGTGGGCCACCCATGACGACTTCCACTATGTCTGGAAGAAGATGTCGGGCGATGTGCGCGCCACGGTGGATGTCACCTTTGTCAGCCCCGCCCCGCCGCCCGGCGCGCCTGGCGTCATCCACCGCAAGGGCGGCATCGTGCTGCGCCAGGACCTCGATCCCGATTCCGCCTATGTCGATGTGCTGCGCATGGGCAACCAGCAGCTCTCGCTGCAATACCGCGAGAAGAAAGGCGACGAGACCCATCTGATCTGGATCAACACCGCGCGCCAGGGATCGGTGCGGCTGGAGAAGATCGGCGACTATGTCTACCTCTCGGTGCCGGGAGCGGACGGCAAGCTCCATCATGCCGGCGGCTCCTTCAAGCTGCACCTCACCGGCCCCTATTACATCGGCCTGGGCGTCTGCCCGCATGACGACAACAAGACCGAAACCATGGACTTCAGCAATGTGAAGATCGAGCCCGCCAGGGCCGTGGCCTTCGCCCCTGATGCGACGTTGCAGACCATGGCGGTGGCCAATGCCCATGAAGACCAGCTGGAGCAGACGGCGGTGGTCACCGCCAAGAGCCTCAGCGACGTCGCCTGGTCGGCGGACGGCAAGTCCCTCACCTACAGGAGCGGCGGCGCCACCTGGCGTGTGCCCGCGGAAGGCATGGAGACAAAAGCGCCGGAGAAAGTCAGCGACGCCGTGGCCGGCCCGCGCGAAAACCGCGCCTGGATCTATTACAGCGACACCAGGAGCGGCAAGCTGTGGCGCGTGCGCCCCAATGGCAGCGAGCGCATGCAGTTGACCCGCAATGACGGCACGCGGGATTTTTCGCCCAGCATTTCCCCAGACGGAAAATGGCTGCTCTATGCCAGCGCCGCCGCCGGCAAGGCGAAGGATGGCGATCTGGAAATCAAGCTGACGCCGGTGGTGAACGGCAATCCCGACCTTGCCCGCACCGTCGTGATGGCCAAGCCCTATGGCGGGGCCGACGCCCTGGCCTTCAACCCCTGGTCGCCGGACAGCAGGAGCTTCGCCTTTGTCAGCCGCCAGCCGGGGCGCTGAGGGAACTTTTGGTTCCCGGCGGTGTTATGATGAACGGGATGTTGCTATCCCGTCACGGGAGGACCGCATGTTTCGCAAAGCCATTTTCACCACCACAATGCTTCTGGCGCTGAGCGCCGGCAGCGCCTTCGCCGATGAGTGCAGCGGCCGCGACCATGCCGGCGGCACCATTCTGGGAGCCATCGCCGGTGGCGTTCTGGGCGGCGCGATCGGCCATGGCAATGGCGGCGCGGTGATCGGCGGCGCCCTGCTGGGCGGCCTGGCCGGCAACGCCATCGCCCGCGACATGGATTGCGAGGACCGGCCCTATGCCGCCCGCACCTATGACGATTCCTTCCATGGCCAGATCGGGCGCCGCTATTCCTGGTCGCGCGGCCCGGATCGCGGCTATGTCGTCAGCACCCGCGAATATCGCCGCGGGCCCGATGTCTGCCGCGATTTCACCCAGGTGGTCTATCGCCGCGGCCGAGAATTCACCCGCGACGGCACCGCCTGCCGTCCCATGCGCGGCAATGACTGGCGTTTCCGCTAGGCGTACCTCCCCGCCGTTCGCTTTTCGTTAAGCATTATTCTCCGTCAGAGGCGGCTTCGACCTGCCTTTGGGGCAAGGAATACGTAACCATTCCGCCCCTAAACTCGCGGCGTGGCGAGTATCGGGCCCCTTATGTCGGAATCCTGGACCATCAGCGTTGGCGGCCGCGTCTATGGCCCCTACAGCGTCGAGCAGATGCGCGGCTTTCATGCCGAAGGCCGTCTCGCCGACCATTCGCTGGTCGCCCGCGCCGGCGAGGACCAGTTCCACGCCGCCAGTGAAGATCCCGCGCTGGCCCTTTTCTTCCAGCCGCAGGAAGCCGCGCCAGCGCAGCCCGAGGCCCCTGCCGCCCCGCACAAGTTCGGCGCCGAACCCGAAGCATCTGGCGAACGCACCCATTACGTCATCATCGCCGACATGAAGTCGCGCTCCATCACCGGCCTGGAAGAGGAAATCTTCAATCTCGGCCCGGCGCACCGCTTCATGCCGCAGGCCTGGGTTCTGTCCAGCGAAGTCGGCATCAACACCATCCGCCACGCCCTGGTGCAGAAGCTGGGCAAGATCGACACGCTGTTCATCGTCGATGCCGCCCATGACAAGGCCGCCTGGTTCAATTTCGGGCCGGAGAACGATGCGCGCGTGCGCCGGATGTGGACGCGCGAGCCGGCGCGCAAGAGCGCCTAGCCCTTCAGTTCCGTCCGATAGCGGCTGGCGTTCGCGACATAGATCTCGGCGGATAGCCGCACCCCCGCAATCTGTTCCTGCGTCAGCGCCTTCATTGCCCGCGCCGGCGATCCCAGGATCATCTGGCCGTTCCCGAAGCTTTTGCCTTCCGTCACCAGCGCCCCGGCGCCGACCAGCGAGTTTGCCCCGATGCGGGAGCGGTTGAGCAGGATCGCACCCATGCCGATCAGGCTGCTGTCTCCGACCGTCGCGGAATGAACGATGACGCGATGGCCGATGGTGACACCCTTGCCGATATCCACCGGCTGTCCGGGATCGGCATGGATGATGGTCTGGTCCTGCACGTTGGAGCTCTCGCCGATCGTGATCCAGTCATTGTCGCCGCGCAGCACCGCGCCGAACCAGACGCTGGCGCCTTTCTTCACCCGCACGCGGCCGATCAGCACCGCATCTGGCGCGATGAAGCACTCGGCATCGAGTTCCGGCGTCACTCCGTCAATCGTGAAAATCGGCATGGTCGTTAACGTCCCGGTCGCAATCAATTCACACACATAATCCGAAAAGCGGCTACTCTCAAAACAGGCGAAGCGATTCGCCTTTGAGGGGTGCGTATCTCGGTGCATATTTCACAGGGATGGCGATAGGGGTGGAAAGAGCAGCAACTCTTTCCTCAGCTTTTCCGGGGCAAACCACCGGCTCCCATCCACGCACTCCGAAAATCTCATCTCCTTCACATTCATCGGGAGTATCCATGGCCAAACGCTCCATGCGTTCGAAGTCGCGCGAGTCCTATTCACATCAGGAGAATGTGCACCCGCTGTTTCCGGGCAAAGGCGGCTGGACGCCGCACAATCCGGATGGCGACTACCGTGACCGCAAATACGTCAAGAACGTGAAAGCGCAGAGCGAAGCGCAGCAGCAATTCATGGACGCCATCGACGCCAGCAGCGTGGTGCTGGCGCTGGGGCCGGCCGGCACCGGCAAGACCTATCTCGCCATCGCCAAGGCGGTGGAGGCGCTGGAAGCCGGCAGGGTCGGCCGCATCGTGCTTTCCCGTCCCGCGGTCGAAGCCGGCGAAAGCCTGGGCTTCCTGCCCGGTGACCTCAACGAGAAGCTGGCGCCGTATCTCCGCCCGCTCTACGACGCCCTGACCGAACGGCTGGGGGTCAAGCGCCTCAAGGCGATGATCGCCGACGGCATCATCGAGATCGCGCCGGTCGCCTATATGCGCGGCCGCACCCTGAGCGAATGCTTTGTGGTGATCGACGAGGCGCAGAACTGCACCTATGGCCAGCTCAAGATGCTGCTGACCCGGCTGGGCTGGCGTTCGACCATGGTGCTGACCGGAGATCCCGACCAGACCGACCTGCTGCCGGGCATGTCCGGGCTGGGCGACATCGCCAACCGGCTGGAACGGGTGCCGGAAATTCCGGTGGTGCGCCTGGCCGAGGCCGACATTGTCCGCCATCCGCTGGTTGCCTCGATGCTGGGGGTCTTGTAGCTCTCATTCCCTGAGGGATTGCCGCTTTCCAGTTGCCGTGCGCGGGCCTAGGCTCGCCGCAAGCAAGCCGCCCGCGCGGCAACCGGGGAGATCGCCATGCCTGTCAGACAAATCCTGCTGTCCGCAGCCGCTGTCCTGTGCCTTGCCGCGCCGCTGGCGGCCCAGCCCAATGCCGCCGCAGGCCGCGGCGGCGCCGCGCGCGACCCCAACGCCACCCCGGCCATTCCGGGCCAGAACATCAACGGCATGCACATCTATATCCGCAGCGGCCTGAAGAGCCATGGCGAGGGCGCGCATGACTATCCGGAGTTCCTCGCCGAATGGAGCAAGGTGCTGACCGAGCACGGCGCCGTGGTCGATGGCAGCTTCCATTCGCCCCTGCCGGAGGAACTGGCGCACACCGATGTCATAGTGATGTACAAGGGCGATGCCGGCTACATGACGGCGGCGGAAAAGGCAGCGCTGGAAGCCTTTGTCAGGCGCGGCGGCGGCATCGTCTCCATCCATGACTCGCTCTGCGGTCCCGATCCGGTCTATTTCGCCAGCCTTGTGGGCGGCGCCAAGAAGCATACCGAGCGCAACTCCGCCGCCGGGCAGCTCACCTACACCGTCACCGACCCCGCCTCGCCGATCACGAAGGGATTGAACGGCTTCACCTTCAATGACGAAGCCTTCTACCAGATGACCTGGTCCGACAATCCCAAGATACATGTCCTGGCGACGGTGCAGATTCCGGCCGGCCGGGCGCCGGCGGCCGGACAGGGTCCGAACGGCCAGCCGGCCGGCACCCCCAGCCATGCCGGCGAAGTCGTGCCGCAGATCTGGACCTATGAACACACGCTGCCAGGCGGCCAGCCCGCCCGCGCCTTCGTCTATATGGAGGGCCACACCTTCGAGAATTTCAGCAACCCGGTGATCCGCGACATGCTGCTGCGCGGCATCGCCTGGGCGGCCAGGAAACCGGTTGAGGAGCTGGCGGCCTACCAGCCGCCGCCGGAACAGGCCGGCCGTGGCGGGCGCGGCGGCAACGCCGCTAGAGGTGGCGCTGCAGCTCAATAAGCAGCCAGCCCAGCGCGAAGGACCAATAGACGGTCAGGCCGATGGCGAAGAGATAGGCAAGGCTGGAGCAATCCTTCCGGCGGAAGGAGCGGGTGGCGTTGTCGATCAGGACGCTCGGCCCCGCCAGGGTCATCACGCCCAGATAGAAGGCGCGCTCCGGCGAGCTCTTCGGCTTGCGCGCCAGGATACGATAAAGATTGGCCACGATACCGGACAGCGCCAGTCCTGCGGTGGTGGCGAACAGCAACATCAGCAATGTACGCATGGCCCCTATGGTCTCTCCTGGCTCGTGGCGCCATCCGGGCGGGGCAGACCGGAATGGAACAGGGCTTCTGCCTGGGCGGCCAGCCTGGCCTGAGGCCTGGCGGCAGCCAGTTCCTGCCTGACCCGCAGCCAGCCGGGATTCCCGGCAAACGGCCCGGTTCCCATCAGCGTGGCGGCAATGCCAAAGGCGAAGGCGGCTTTCAGCAGCATGTCCCGTTTTGACGCGTTCTTGGTGTTTCCTGGACACGCCTCGCAAGAATTGGGCATCTGCACCGGCGCGGGGGAAGAAGCCGGCAGGCGGGGGTGTTAAAATCGTTCCAGACAAGTCCCGAAAATGAGCGGCGTGACCCAGACCTCCAATGGCTCGGACGAGATCCACCAGCATTCCGGCTGGTGGTTTCCCGGCGTCATTCTGGCGGCGATCGCCCTGCTCTCGGTGGGATTCCTGCTTTACGACCTGCGGCCCGGCATGGGCCCTGGCGGCGGGCGGACCGGCGACATGGCGCCGGTGCGGCTCAGCCTGGGCAAGCTCAGGCTGGTGGTGCCCGCCAATTATCTCGACAGCCGCAGCGCCCGCAACGGCGGGGCGCAGGACGCCATGACCATTTCGGCCCTGCTGCCCGGCATGCGCGGCTACACCCCCGCCGATGCGGGCCTCTTCCAGGGCAATGCCCCGGATTCCCCGGTGGTGCATCTGCAATTCAAGGCCGGCGAGAGCGACCTGGACGCGGCGGCGCGGCTTCAGCGCATCTACAGCCCGTATCTTGCCGATGCGCGCGGCAAGGATGGCGGTTTCGGCCTGACGCAATACGCCTTTCGCCCGGATTCCGGCTATGGCCGCACCGACCTGTTCGCGGGCGTGCAGGACGGCCGGACCCTGCTGTTCCTCTGCGAGCGCGCCGATGCCGAGCTGGCCAGCCCCAATTGCCTGGTCACCGGCCATGTCGTGGCGCCGGATGTCAGCTTTTCCTGGCGCTTCAAGCGGGCCTATCTGGCGCGCTGGCAGGAACTGGCCGCCGGCGTGGACGGGCTGCTGGCCCGCTTCATCGCCCGCTAGCGCGACGCCGGCGGCTCGGGCAGATCCATCTCCAGGATCGCCATGTTGAAGGCGTAGGAGACTTCGCCGTCTTCCTCGTCCTTGAACAGCACGCCGATGAAATCGCCGTTGATGTGGACCTCGACGGAATCCTGCTGCTTGGGACGCTCGACGATGGTGATGGTGTCGAGGCGGAACAGGTTGCGGAGATATTTTTCCAGTCGCCAGATTTCGCTGCGGGTCACTGCGGTATCATCCTTTGCGGCATGGCTTTCCCTCGCATGACGGGCGCGGGTGGTCAACGGGTTAGATCTTGTTGTCCTGCTCGTCGATGATCTGGTTCATTTCCTGCGACGGGCGCTCGCTGCCCTTGCAGTTGACCAGCTTGGCGGGGACGCCGACCGCGGTGCAGCCGGCTGGAATGGATTTCAGCACCACCGAGGAGGCGCCGACCCGGCTATATTCGCCGATCTCGATATTGCCCAGGATCTTGGCACCCATCGAAAGCAGCACGCCGCGGCGGACCTTGGGATGGCGGTCGCCCCGCTCCTTGCCGGTGCCGCCCAGCGTCACGTCCTGCATGATGGAAACATCGTCCTCCACCACCGCGGTCTCGCCGATGACGATGCCGGTGCCATGGTCGATCATGATGCCGCGCCCCAGCCGCGAAGCCGGATGGATGTCCACCGCGAAAAGCTGCGAAGAGCGGCTCTGGAAGAACAGCGCCATCCATTTGCGGCCCTGGTGCCAGAGCCAGTGGGCGATACGATGGGTCTCGAGGGCGTGGAGGCCTTTGTAGTAGAGGAAAGCCTCGAGATAGGAGTGGCAGGCGGGATCGCGCTCGAAGACGGCGGACAGATCCGCGCGCAAGGCGGCGCCGATGCCCGGATCGCCCGCCAGCGCCTCCTCGAAGGTCTCGCGCGTCATCAGGGGCGAGACGTCTTCATTGCCCAGCTTCTTGGCGAGATGAAAGCAAAGCGCGTCTTCCAGCCGGGCATGCTGCAGCACCGTGGCATGGACGAAACCGGCCAGCGCCGGCTCGCGCTCACCCATTTCCTCGGCTTCCAGGCGCAGCTTCTCCCAGACCGGATCGCAGCTCGCCAGTTTCTCGCGCGGGGTGGCCATGTTCTCTCTCTTTTCGCCGCGCTTCTACCACGGAAGTTTGTGGAATTCCAAAGGCCGGGCCGGCAAAAAACCACGCCTTTTCCGGCATTTCCCCTAAGATGGGGTGTCCGAAACGAGAATCCAGCCTCCATGCCATCCGAACAGAAAGCCGTCTTCAACCCTCCCGCTCCCGATGCAATGGGCCTGCTGCTCAGCCGCCGTTCCGGCTCGGCCAAGGCCATGGGCGAGCCTGGTCCCGATACGCAGCAACTGGCGGACATTCTCAGGGCCGGCGCGCGCGCGCCAGACCATGGCAAGCTGTTTCCCTGGCGTTTCATTGTCTTCCAGGGCGAGGGCCGCGAACGCGCGGGCGAGATACTGGCGGCCGCGGCGACCCAGGACGGCGAACGCGACAAGCAGGTTGAGGAAGAGCGCGCCCGTTTCCTGCGCGCGCCGGTGGTGGTCGGGGTGATTTCCGGCGCCCGCGAACAGCACAAGATTCCGGTGTGGGAGCAGGAATTGTCGGCCGGGGCGGTGTGCCAAAACATGCTGGTGGCGGCGACGGCCCTGGGCTTTGTCGGCCAGTGGGTGACGGAGTGGTACGCTTATCACCCCACGGTAAAGCAGGGCTTCGGCCTCAAGCCGGGCGAGCGGGTGGCGGGCTTCGTCTATCTTGGTACGGCGAAAGAACCGCTGGAGGAGCGCCCACGCCCCGAAATGGACAGGATCGTATCCTGGTTCTGAGCCCCGGCTAGAAGCTGGCGGCAGCGAACAGATAGACGATGATGGCAACCGCGACCGCAGCCGGCACGCTGCAGGCTTTCCAGGAATCCATGAGGCCCTCGCTTTCCTGCACCTGAGATGGCGATGCCGCGGCGGCCTTCAACCCGCGCCGCCCGCAAGGCTGCTTCCCGGCTAGCGGATGCCCAGCAGCTTGTGGGTCTGCAGCGACAGCCGCCATTGCGGATGGGCCAGGCAATAGGCGGTGGCAACTTCGGTGTTGGCCGTTCGCTGCGCATTGTCCATCGGCTGCAGGAAGAAATGCCGGAAATCCTGCCCGGCATAGCGGGCGGGATCGCCGCCTTCCTGCGGATAGACCAGCTTGAGTTCATCGCCGCTGGTCAGCACCTGCTGCGCATCGGCTTTTGGGCTGACGCAGATCCAGTCAATGCCGGAGGGCGGCATCAGCGTGCCATTGGTCTCGATGGCGATTTCGAATCCCGCGCCGTGCAGCGCCGCGATCAGCGGCGGATCGAGCTGCAGCAGCGGCTCGCCGCCGGTGCAGACGACATAAGGCGCACCACCACCCGGCCACTCGGCAGCCACGGCCCTGGCCAGCGAGACAGCATCAGCGAACTTGCCGCCGCCCGCACCGTCAGTGCCGACGAATTCGGTGTCGCAGAATTTGCATGCCGCCGCCGCGCGATCCTTTTCCAGCCCGCTCCACAGGTTGCAGCCGGCGAAGCGGAGAAAGACGGCAGCGCGCCCGGCGCGCGCGCCCTCGCCCTGCAAGGTGTAGAAAATCTCCTTGACGCTGTACGTCATGCGGCCCGGTACTTCGCATATCCGGCGGCGCGCAATTCGCAGGCGGGACATTGGCCGCAGCCGAGGCCCCAGTCATGCGCCGTGATACGGTCGCCCTCATAGCAGGTGACGGTCTCGCGCACGATCAGCTCCACCAGGGCGGGGCCGCCAAGCCCCTCCGCCAATTTCCAGGTCGCCGCCTTGTCCAGCCACATCAGCGGGGTATGGATGCGCACCTCGCGCGCCAGCCCCAGCGACAGCGCCCTGCCCGTTGCCTGGATGGTTTCGTCGCGGCAGTCGGGATAGCCGGAGAAATCGGTCTCGCACATGCCGCCCACCAGATCGGCGATGCCGCGGCGATAGCCGAGCGCCGCGGCAGCGGTCAGGAACATCACATTGCGCCCCGGCACGAAGCTGGTGGGCAGGCCATCCTCGCCCATCGCGATCTTCACATCGTCGGTAAGCGCGCTGCCGCCAATGGCTTTCAGCGCATCCAGCGGCAGCAGATGGTCCGCTCCCAGGCGCGCGCCATGCGGCATGACGCGCAACGCGGAGAGCAGGCGCGGGCGCGCATCGAGTTCCGTGCGGTGGCGCTGGCCATAGTCGAAGCCGACGGTCTCGACCCGGTCGAAACGCGCCAGCGCCCAGGCCAGGCAGGTGGTGGAATCCTGGCCGCCGGAAAACAGCACCAGAGCGGAAGTCGTCATGGGCTCTGTTTAGCGCCGCCGGCCTGGAATGGCTAGGCGGAAAGACGCGCCTGGCGATAGCTGACGCGCGCCGCGGGCAATGTCAGGGTCACTTTCGTCCCCTCGCCCACTTCGCTGGCAATCAGCAGGCGCCCGCCATGCAGTTCGGCCAGCGCCTTGGCGATGGACAGGCCCAGGCCCGCGCCCTCGAATTTGCGCGCCAGGCTGCCATCGAGCTGGCGGAACGGCTCCAGCGCCGCGGCGACGGTTTCCTCGGCCATGCCGATGCCGGTGTCCTCGACCAGGAAGCAGACACCACCATCCGCATCCGGCGTCAGCGCCAGACGCACCTCGCCCTGGGTGGGGGTGAATTTCAGGGCGTTGGCGAGAAGATTGCCCAGCGCCTGGGCGATGCGGCGAGGATCGCCATGCAGCACCGGGCTTTCCTGCGGCAGGCTGACCGCGATCTGCCGCATGTCGCCGGTGGCGTTGCGCGCCAGGGTGATCGCCTGCTCGACGATGTCCTGCGGCGAGTCCGGGCCTTCCTCCAGCACCAGCGAGCCCGATTGCAGCCGCGTCACGTCCAGCACGTCATTGATCACCGCCAGCAGCCGGGCGCCGGATTTGTGGATATCGTCGGCGTAATCGCGATAGGCCGGCTGGCCGACCGGCCCCAGCATCTCGCCGCGGATGATTTCGGAAAAGCCAAGCACGGCGTTGAGCGGCGTCTTCAGTTCGTGGCTCATCGCCGCAAGGAAAGCCGCCTTGACGCGGTTGGCGGTTTCGGCCTGGCGCAGCGCCACGCGCAGGGCGCGATCCTGCTCGAACTTGTCGGTCACGTCTTCGACCGTGCCCTCGTAGCAGAGCAGCGCGCCCGACCAGTCGCGTACCGCCCGCGCATTTTCCGAGATCCAGATGCGGCGGCCGTCGGCGCGATAGATTTCCGAGACGAAGCTGGTGACGACGTCTTGGGCCTGCATCTGCTCGCGGAACTCGTCGCGGCGGCGCGGCTCGACATAGAGCTGCGCCCCGATGTCGGTGAGCGCGGCCATCAGCGCCGTCGGCGAACCATAGCCGTAAATATCGGCCAGGGCCTGGTTTACCGCCAGATAGCGGCCGTCGGCCGTGGTGCGGAAAATGCCTTCGACCGCGTGATCGAAGAAAGCACGGTAGCTGGCCTCTCCCGCCGTGACGCGGCGCTTTGTGTTGCGGGCGACGCGGCTGAGCTGCCAAAGCGCGCCGCAGAGAATAGCGACGATGGCCAGGCCGGCGACGAATTCCCCGCCCAGATCCGCGGCCAGGCCCAGCCCGACCAGCAGGCCGCCGGCGAACATCGCCGGCAGCGCGGCAAATTTCTCCCGCTCCCCCACAGGGGATTGTTCAAGGCTGGAATTGAGATTGCGGTCCAACAAGGCGCACACCGGGAAATGCGAACCTTACTTAGAGGAAATATCTAAATGGGGTGTTGAGGTTAGCGGCAGGATGGCATGACCCGGCGAAACGCACGGCAAGACCCTGTTAAGGGGCATGAAAAATCGGTCAATTTCGCCCCCCCGCCAGCAGGAATATGCCGCTTTTGAGGGCAGTTTTGCCGCCCGATTGTTCCATAAGCCGCTTTGTGTGAGATTGCCGCCCCTTCCCGCCCTTCGCCCCAAAAACCGCTTTTACCCAAAGACATCGCCATGCCTGCCGACGCCATCAATCCGCTCTATGTCGCTTCGGGCTTCGCGGTCGGCTTCCTGGTGGGAATGACCGGGGTGGGCGGCGGCTCGCTGATGACCCCGCTGCTGATCCTGCTTTTCAAGGTGCATCCGGTGACGGCGGTGGGCACCGACCTGATCTATGCCAGCGTCACCAAGACCGGCGGCAGCCTGGTGCATGGCTTCAACAGGACCATTGACTGGCGCATCGTCCGCCGCCTGGCGACGGGCAGCCTGCCCGCCTCGCTCGCCACCGTGGCGTTCCTGTGGTGGCTGAAAATCGACCAGGCTGCCTACAGCGCGATAGTGACCAAGGTGCTCGGCGTGGCCCTGCTGGCGACCGCCGCGGCGCTGCTGCTGCGCCGCCGTCTGCTGGCGAGCTATTCGCAGCGTGTCGGAATCCTGAGCGACGGCCGGACGCGCATCTTCACCATCGCCACCGGCGTGGCGCTGGGCGTGCTGGTGACGATTTCCTCGGTCGGCGCGGGGGCCCTTGGCGTCACCGCCCTGCTGCTGCTCTATCCGGAACTTCCCGCCGTGCGCATCGCCGGCAGCGACATCGCCCATGCCGTGCCCCTGACCCTGGTGGCGGGGCTTGGGCATCTCTACAGCGGCGGGGTCGATCTGACGGTGCTGATTTCGCTGCTGATGGGCTCGCTGCCGGGCATCATGCTCTCCAGCCTGTTCGCGCCGCGCCTGCCGGACAGGGCGCTGCGTTACATGCTTTCCGGCACGCTGATCCTGGTGGCGGCGCGCCTGTTGCTGGCCTGATGCCCGACCGCAAGACCAAGGGACCGCCCCGCGCCTGGCAGCGCATGTTGAGCGGCCGCCGTCTCGACCTGCTGGAACCAAGCCCGCTGGATGTCGAGATTGCCGACATCGCCCATGGCCTGGCGCGGGTGGCGCGCTGGAACGGGCAGACGCGCGGACCGCATGCCTTTTCGGTGGCGCAGCATTCGGTGCTGGTGGAACGGCTGGTCTGCGACCTCAATCCCAACCTGGCGCGGCAGGCACGGCTGATGGCGCTGCTGCATGACGCGCCGGAATATGTCATCGGCGATCTCATCAGCCCGTTCAAGGCGGCGATCGGCATCGACTACAAGCGGATGGAATCGCGGCTGCAGGCGGCGATCCACCAGCGTTTCGGCCTTTCGGCCATCGTGCCACCGGCCCTGGCGGCGCTGTTCAAGAAAGCCGACCATCTTTCCGCCTATTACGAGGCCGTCCAGCTCGCCGGCTTCGAGGAAAAGGAGGCGCGCCGCCTGTTCGGGGCGCCGCCAAAAGCCTTGCGCGCGCCCCGGCTGGCGCCCCTGGCGACGGCGGAGGCGGAAAAACTCTTCCTCGACCGTTTCCACAAGCTCTCGGCCTGAGCTAGAAACCGCCATGCCCCGGCTCCTGGTCATTCCCCTTTCCGCATTGAACGAAAGCATCGCCGCGCACCAGCCTTCGCACCTGGTCAGCCTGCTGTCGCCGCAGCACATGGTCGCCACGCCGCAGGGCTTTCCGGCAGAGCGGCATCTGCAGCTTGGCGTCAACGATGTCGCCGATCCCGCCGCCGGCGAGCATCCGCCAGGCCGGGCCCATGTCGACCGGCTGCTGGAATTTTCGCGCAGCTGGGATGCGCGCGCGCCGTTCCTGATCCATTGCTGGGCGGGGATCAGCCGCTCCATGGCTTCGGCCTTCATCATTCTCAACGACCGGCTGGGACCCGGCCGCGAAGTGGAGATCGCCCGCGCCATCCGGCGCCGCGCTTCCCATGCCGCGCCCAACACCTTGCTGGTGGCCCATGCCGATGCGGCACTTGGCCGGGGCGGCGCCATGGTGGCGGCGCTGAACGTCATGGGCCCGGCGCGCATGGTCGAGGAAGGCGTGCTGACCGACCTGCCGCTGGAGGGCCTGTGAGCCCATGAGCGCCAGGGACGCGATCTCCATCGGGCTGTCGGCGGCCATCGTCGCGGTGGAAGGCGAGACGCCTTCGGTGCTGGTGATCGCGCGCAGCGGCGAAGCCGACGCACTGCCTTTCGGCCCCTTCGATCCGGCGCATCACCGCACCCTGGAATCGGGCCTGCGCGAATGGGTGGGCGAGCAGACCGGATTCGAGCTGGGCTATGCCGAACAGCTCTACACCTTTGGCGACAAGGGCCGGCACACGCCGGCGGGCGGCGATCGCGGACATGCGAAAAGCGCGCCGCGCGTGGTCTCGGTCGGCTATCTGGCGCTGACGCGGCAAAAGGCAAGCGACACGCCGGACTGGCGCGGCTGGTACCAGTATTTTCCCTGGGAAGACTGGCGCGGCGGCAAGCCGGCCATGATCGAAAGCGTCATCCTGCCGGCGTTGCGCAAATTCGTGAAAGACGGCGCGACAGCGCAGGCCGAGGCCCGCAGGAGCCGTATCCGGCTCTGTTTCGGCGATGGCCTGCCATGGGACGAGGAAAAGGTGCTGGAGCGCTATGAACTGCTCTATGAGGCGGGACTGGTGGAGGAATATTTTCGCGACAGCGGCGCTGGCGGCCAGGCACCCGCGCTGGGCACCGCCATGCTCTACGACCATCGCCGCATCCTGGCCACCGCCATCGCGCGGCTGCGCGGCAAGCTGAAATACCGCCCGGTGGTGTTCGAGCTGATGGCGCCCTCCTTCACCCTGCTGGAGCTGCAGCGCACGGTGGAAGCGCTGGCCGGGTTGCGTCTGCACAAGCAGAATTTCCGCCGGCTGGTGGCGGAACAGGGGCTGGTGGAGGGCACCGGCAAATTCTCTTCCCCGGCCCGCGGGCGGCCGGCGGAGCTGTTCCGCTTCCGCCGCGAGGTCCTGCGCGAGCGCCCGGCTCCGGGCCTGAGGCTGGGTACACGGCGGTAAGCCGCGGAAAGGCCGGATTTTCGCAAAGCTGACGCGCGCGGAATGCCGTTCCGGGCCCTTGACGGATTAATGCTCAATCGAGTCATATTGGCGTTGCACCGGCCCTTGAAGGCCGGGTTTTTTGCCCCATATTTATACTCGAAGTGAGTATAAATTGCCGGCGAGAGACGTCACGGCTCGCAGGGAGTCCCAGGATGGGTATCGAACTGGCTTATACCGACGCGGTGGCGCAGGCCACCGGCGGTCTTTACGCCAAGGTGGCTTCGGTCATTCCGGCCGTCGAATGGCCGGTCCATGCCCCGCTGATCGCCGCCATCAATCACCTCAAGCGCGAGAAGAACGCCGTCATCCTGGCGCACAACTACATGACGCCGGAGATCTTCCATTGCGTCGGCGACTTCACCGGCGACAGCCTCGCCCTCGCCCGCGAGGCGGCGCGGACCGATGCGAAAGTCATCGTCCAGGCCGGCGTCCATTTCATGGCCGAGACCTCGAAGATCCTCTCGCCCGACAAGACCGTGCTGATTCCCAGCACCAAGGCCGGCTGCTCGCTCGCCGCCTCCATCACCGGCGCCGATGTGCGCCTGCTGAAGCAGAAATACCCCGGCCTGCCGGTGGTCACCTATGTCAACACCAGCGCCGAGGTTAAGGCGGAAAGCGACATCTGCTGCACCAGCGGCAATGCCGTGAAGGTGGTGGAAAGGATCGCCGCCGATTTCGGCACCGACACCGTCATCATGATCCCGGACAAGTATCTCGCCCGCAATGTCGCGGCCCAGACCGGCGTGAAAGTCATCACCTGGAAAGGCGCCTGCGAGGTGCATGAGCGTTTCACGGCGCAGCAGATCCGCGACTATCGCGCCGCCAATCCCGGCATCGTGGTGCTGGCCCATCCCGAATGCCCGCCGGAAGTGGTGGCGGAAGCCGACTTCGCCGGCTCCACCGCCGCCATGATCGGCTATGTCGGCGACCATCACCCCGAGCGGGTGATCCTGATCACCGAATGCTCGATGAGCGACAATGTCGCCGCCGAGCATCCCGAAACCCGGTTCGTGCGGCCCTGCAACCTTTGTCCGCACATGAAGCGGATCACGCTGGAAGCCATCCTGCACAGCCTTGAGACCATGACCACCGAGGTGCTGATCGATCCGGTGATCGCCGCGCGGGCCAGGGCTCCGATCGACCGGATGCTGGCGATCAAATGATCATCGACAATGTCATCGAATGCGACGGCGCCCTGGTGCTGGGCGGCGGCATCGCTGGCCTGTTCACCGCCCTGAAGCTGGCGCCGATGCCTGTGACGGTGCTGAGCGGCGCGCGCCCGGGCGCCGCCGGCTCCTCGGCCTGGGCGCAAGGCGGCATCGCCGCCGCCATGAGCCCGGACGATGACTGGCGCGATCATGCGCGCGATACCATCGCGGCGGGGGCCGGCCTTTGCGATCCCGCCATTGCCGAGCTGGTGGCGCGCGAGGCCCCTTCCCGCATCGCCGACCTGCTGGACTATGGCGCACCGTTCGACCGCAAATCCGACGGCCGGCTGGCGCTGGGGCTGGAAGCGGCCCATTCCCGGCCCCGCATCGTCCATGTGAAGGGCGACCGCGCCGGGGCGGAGATTTCCGCTACCCTGGCGGCGCGCGCAGGCGCCGCGCCGTCCATCCGGCTGCTGGAAGGCTATCATGCCGTCGAACTGGCGATGGCCGATGGCCGCGTCATCGGCCTGTTCGCCCGTACCGGCAACGGCGCCGGAACGCGCCTGGTGCTGCTGCGGGCGCGCGCGGTGATCCTGGCGACGGGCGGGCTGGGCGCGCTCTATGCCGTCACCACAAATCCGCCCGATGCGCGCGGCGAAGGCCTTGGCATGGCGGCGCGCGCCGGGGCGCTGGTCGCCGACGCGGAATTCGTCCAGTTCCATCCCACCGCCATCGCGGTGGGCCGCGATCCAGCACCCCTCGCCACCGAAGCGCTGCGCGGCGAAGGTGCGACGCTGATCGACGAAAGCGGCAAGCGCTTTCTGGCCGCCATACACCCCGACGCCGAACTGGCGCCGCGCGATATCGTCGCGCGCGCCATTCATCGCCGCATCGCCGGCGGGCATCAGGTTTTTCTCGATTGCCGCGAAGCGATAGGCAGCGCCTTCGCCGGACGCTTTCCCACCGTTTATGCGGCCTGCCGCGCGGCGGGCATCGATCCGGCCACCCAACCGATCCCGGTGGCCCCGGCGGCGCATTACCACATGGGCGGCATTGCCAGCGACGCACAGGGCCGCTCCTCGCGCGAAGGCCTGTGGGTGGTGGGCGAGTGCGCCTCGACCGGCCTGCACGGCGCCAACCGCCTGGCCTCGAACTCGCTGCTGGAGGGCCTGGTGTTCGGCGCCCGCGCCGCCGAAGACGTGCGCGGCCTGCTGACCGCCGGACATGACCGGACGCTGCCGCCGGCCCCGTCCCTTGCGGCACAGCAAGCCCCGCCGCGCCTGTTGCGCGAGGCGATGAGCCGTCATGCCGGACTGGAACGCGACGCCAGCGGCCTGACGCAATTGCTGGAAACCATCGGGCGGATCGAGCGGGCGGGCAATGGCGATGCCGCCCTGCTCAACATCACCGCCACGGCGCGGCTGGTGGCCGCCGCGGCGCTGACGCGGCAGGAATCGCGCGGCAGCCACTGGCGCAGCGACTTCCCGCAATGCGACGCACGGGGCCAGCGCAGTTTCATGACCCTGGCGGGCGCGGAGGCCATCGCCCTTCCTGCGCAACGCCGCGCGCTTTGATGAAGGCAGAAGCACAGATGAAGGCCGAAGCAGGGGGCGACGATTTCTATACCCGTCCCTCGCCGCCGCTGCCGGTTGACCGCGCGGTGCGCGCCGCGCTGGAGGAAGACCTTGGCCGCGCCGGCGACATCACCAGCCTCCACACCATCGCCGAAGACACGCGAGCCGTGGCGCGGCTGGTGGCGCGCAGGCCGGGCGTCATAGCCGGTCTGAATTGCGCGCAAGCCGCCTTTCGTCTTGTCGATCCCGGCACGCGTTTCACTCCGTCCGCCGCGGATGGCGATACGGTGGCGGCGGGTGCGTTGCTGGCCACAATCGAAGGGCCGGCGCGCAGCCTGCTGGCGGCGGAACGGGTGGCGCTGAACTTCCTCGGCCATCTCTCGGGCGTGGCGACGGCGACGGCGGCGCTGGTCAAGGCGATAGAGGGCACCGGGGCCCGCATCGTCTGCACCCGCAAGACCATTCCGGGCCTGCGGCTGCTGGAGAAATACGCCGTGCGCTGCGGCGGCGGCTTCAACCACCGTTTCGGGCTGGATGACGCGGTGCTGGTGAAGGACAACCATATCGCGGCCGCCGGCGGCATCGCCCCTGCCCTGGCGCGGCTGCGGGAAGGCCTGGGCCACACGATCCGGATCGAAGTCGAGGTGGACAGCCTCGCCCAGCTGGAAGAGGCGCTGGCGCTGGGCGTGCGGGCCGTGCTGCTGGACAACATGCCGCCGCCGGTGCTGCGGCAGGCCGTGGCCCTTGCGAAAGGCCGCGCCACGCTGGAGGCCTCCGGCAATGTAACGCTGGGATCCGTGCGCGCCATCGCCGAAACCGGCGTGGATTACATCAGCTCAGGCGCCATCACGCATAGCGCAGCCAATCTGGATATCGGTCTGGATTTCTAAAAGGAATTTGGATCCCCTTCCCTCGCGCGCAGACGCGCACTCGCCGGGGATGACCGCTTCGCGGTCAGCTGTCGCGGTTGTGCGAGCCGCCACGGTAGAAAACGTGGTTGCCGATCTGGGTGGTTCTTTCCAGCGTGTCGGCCCAGTCGGGCTCGACCGAAACGGCGTGGAAATTGGTGGCGCCGCCCGTGGCGTTGGCCAGCCGCACTTCGCCGGTGAGGATGCGGGCGGCCAGGGTCTCGGCCGCGCGCCAGGCCTGGTCGTCGCGGTGCTGGTTCTTGTCGGTGCTGCAGGCGAATGAGAACTGGCAGCCGGGATGGTCGGCGCCCTCATAGACCACGGCGCAGATCGAATGGCCGTAATTGCCGGTATTCATGCGGTGGAAAACCACCTCGGCAATGGCCTTCTGGCCGCTGGCACCTTCGCCCCTGGCCTCATAGTACATCACTTCCGACAGGCATTTGTGCTCAGCCAGCAGGCGGCCCAGAACCGCATCGGCCGCGGGCGCCGGCGCGGCGGCGGTCACGGCCGGTACGGCGGATTTGTTCGTATACGGATGATAGGTCAGGGACGCGCCAATGGCGGCGCTGGCGGTGGCGATGATGATCGCCATGGCAGCCACAAGCACGCGGTCGGACCGCGATATCGCATCATTGCGTTTCATGGGAGGCTTAAACTTCTTTCGGCTCTCGGTTTCGCTTGTCTCTTCAGACTTGGTCTATTTCGCTTTTGCGTTCTTCCGCCCCTTCATCAGGCGTCACTTCCGCATTTGCTATTTCGATTACGCTGCTTCGATTTCGCTAATTCCTCAGAAAGGTTCCGAATGGTTCCAGCACCGGTGCGGTTTTTGCCAACCCGGAACCGAATCGTCAAATAAATTTTTTATTTGAGGAGATGCAACGATTCTGCATAGCGAAAAAACCCAGCATTTCCGGGAATTTTCCAGCGTTAATCCACAATCTGTCTATTTTCTGAGCGCTGCTTGCGCCGCCGCCAGACGCGCAACCGGTACGCGAAATGGTGAACAGGAGACGTAATCCAGTTCCGAGTCGTGACAGAAAGCGATCGACGCCGGATCGCCGCCATGCTCGCCGCAGATGCCGAGCTTGAGATCGCCGCGCGTTTCGCGGCCGCGCTGCACGGCGATGCGGATCAGTTCGCCAACACCGTCGCGGTCGATGCTGACAAAGGGATCGCGCGGGATCAGCCCCTTGCTGACATACTCGCCGAGGAAGCCGGCGGCATCATCGCGCGACACGCCCAAGGCAGTCTGTGTGAGATCGTTGGTGCCAAAGGAGAAGAACTCCGCCGTCGCGGCGATCTCGCCGGCGCGCAGGGCGGCGCGAGGCAGCTCGATCATGGTGCCGACCGCGTAGGCCGGGCAGTCCTTGATGCCGGCGGCCACGGCGTCAATCCGGCCCTTGAGGAAGTCCAGCTCCGACCGGAAGCCCACCAGCGGAATCATGATCTCCAGCGGGGCCAGCGCCACCCCCTTGCCCGCCACCGCCAGCGCCGCCTCGAAAATGGCGCGGGCCTGCATCTCGTAGATTTCGGGATAGGTGATGCCCAGGCGGCAGCCACGATGGCCCAGCATGGGATTGGCCTCGTGCAGGGCGATGGCGCGGGCGCGCAGCTTTGCCGGCGAGGTACCGGCGGCGGCGGCGACCTCCGCGATTTCCTCGTCCTTCTGCGGCAGGAATTCGTGCAGGGGTGGGTCGAGCAGCCGGATGGTGACGGGAAAACCCGCCATCGCCGTGAAAATGGCTTCGAAATCGCCGCGCTGCATCGGCAGCAGCTTGGCCAGCGCCGCCTCACGCGCGCTCTTCTCCTCGGCCAGGATCATCTGGCGCACCGCAAGGATGCGGTCAGGCTCGAAGAACATGTGCTCCGTACGGCAAAGGCCGATGCCCTCGGCGCCGAACTTGCGGGCGGTGGCGGCGTCGGTTTCGGTGTCGGCATTGGCCCGCACCTTCAAGCGCCGCACGGCATCGGCCCAGCCCATCAGGGTGGCGAATTCGCCGGTCAGTTCGGGCTGGCGCATTTTCACCGCGCCCAGGAAAACCAGGCCGGCCGCGCCGTCGATGGTGAGGATGTCGCCGCGCTTCACGGAGACATTGCCGGCGGTCATCTCGCCGCGGGCGGCGTCGATCTTTAGCATCCCGGCGCCGCTGACGCAGGGCCGCCCCATGCCGCGCGCCACCACGGCGGCGTGGCTGGTCATGCCGCCGCGCGCCGTCAGGATGCCGCGCGCCGCATGCATGCCGTGAATATCTTCCGGGCTGGTTTCGGTGCGCACCAGGATGACGGCGCGGCCGTCCGCCGCCGCGGCTTCCGCTTCCTCGGCCGTGAACACCGCCTCGCCGGTGGCGGCGCCGGGCGACGCGCCCAGGCCGGCGGCTATCTGGGTGCGCGGCGCATCGGGATCGAGCATGGGATGCAGCAGCTGATCCAGCGCCGAAGGATCGACCCGCAGCAGCGCGGTGTTGCGATCGATCAGACCTTCCTTCTCCATGTCGATGGCGATGCGCAGCGCCGCTTCGGCCGTGCGCTTGCCGGCGCGGGCCTGCAGCATGTAGAGGCGGCCTTCCTGCACGGTGAACTCCACGTCCTGCATGTCACGGTCATGCGCTTCCAGCCTGTCGCCGATGGCCTTCAGTTCGGCAAAGGCCTGCGGCATCGCCTCTTCCATCGAAGGACGGCGGCCGCCCTGGCGCTCGCGCACCGCCTTGGAGATCGGCTGCGGCGTGCGAATGCCCGCCACCACATCCTCGCCCTGGGCGTTGATGAGGAATTCGCCATAGAAGATCTTCTCGCCGGTGGCCGGGTCGCGGGTGAAGGCGACACCGGTGGCCGAAGTCTCGCCGCGGTTGCCGAAGACCATGGCCTGGACTGTGACGGCGGTGCCCCATTCCTCCGGAAAGCTGTTCAGCTTGCGGTAGGTGATGGCGCGATGCGAATTCCATGAGCCGAAGACGGCGCCGATGGCGCCCCAGAGCTGCTCGTTCACGTCCTCGGGGAAGGGCCGGCCCAGTTCTTCCCGCACCCGCGCCTTGAACTGTTCGGCAGTGGATTTGAGGTCATCGGCGTCCAGCTCGGTGTCCAGCTCCACGCCCTTGGCGTCACGGGCATCGTCCATGATGCTTTCGAAACCGGCGTGATCGACGCCAAGCACCACGTCGGAATACATATGAATGAAGCGGCGATAGCTATCATAGGCGAAGCGGGCGTCGCCGGTCAGTCTCGCCAGGCCTTCGGTGGTGGCGGCATTGAGGCCGAGGTTCAGAACCGTGTCCATCATGCCGGGCATGGAAACCCGCGCGCCCGAGCGCACCGAAACCAGCAGGGGATTTTTCGGATCGCCAAAGCCGGCGCCGACCGTGCGGCCGATGGCGGCGACGGCGGCCTCCACCGCGGGCTTCAGGTCGGCTGGATAGGTCTGACCGTTGGCATAGTAATGGGTGCAGACTTCGGTGGTGATGGTGAAGCCCGGCGGCACCGGCAGGCCCAAGCGGCTCATCTGCGCCAGCCCGGCGCCCTTGCCGCCCAGGAGGTTCTTCATGCCGCCGTCGCCGTCAGCAGAGCCGCCGCCGAAGGAATAGACCCACTTCATAATAACCTCACCATGGCCGGGCAGCGAGCGGAGCAACGCGAAGCGAAGCGTGATCCGGCCACCCAGGGATCGTAGAGAGCCGGCCTGAATCACAGAAGCGAAGATTCAGAACATCAGTTCCCGCGCGGGGGAATGGCTGCTCTGGATGGGCGGGTCAAGCCCGCCCATGGCGAGTTGGAGGGGTCAGCCTTCGATCTTTGAGAAATCCGCGACCCGGTGCAGCGCCGCGCGCAACCCGGCCAACAGGTGCAAACGGTTTTCGCGCAGTCTGGCATCGTCTGCATTGACCTTCACCGCCTCAAAGAAGCCGTCGACCGGCCCGCGCAGCGCGGCCATTTCACGCATCGCCCCGGCGAAGTCTTCCCTGTCCAGAGCGGGACCGATGGCACCGATGGCCTTCTGCAGGGCGGCATGGAGCGTCTTGTCGGCGGGTTCCGCCAGCAGCTTTTCATCCACGTCGGAGATATAGGTGCGATTGTCCTTTTTCTCCTCGGCCTTGAGGATATTGGCGGCGCGCTTGTAGCCGGCGAGCAGGTTGGCGCCGTCATCGCTTTTGAGCAAGGATTGCAGAGCTTCTACCTTCTCCACGACTCGGCGAAAGTTTGAATCCGTCTGACCAGCAAGTGCCGCATCCAGAAGATCGTGCCGCGTGCCAGCGTCCCGAAGGTTTACTTTTAATCTGTCAACAAAGAACGCGAACAGCTCATCCGACATGCCACCGAGAATTGACGCAAGATCAAAGCGGATGTTGTTACCTATGATTATCCTAAGCGCCCCAAGAGCTGCACGACGAAGGGCAAAAGGATCACCCGATCCCGTAGGCTTTTCTCCCGCATTAAAAAACTGCTTCAGAGAATCAAGTTTGTCCGCCAAGGCCACCGCCATGGAGACCGGTGTTTTGGGCACGGGATTATTTGGCCCTGCCGGCTCATAGTGATCGCGTATTGCGTCGGCGACGGCAGCGTCTTCCTTGTCGTGCAGGGCGTAGTAGCGGCCCATCACGCCCTGAAGTTCCGGGAATTCACCGACCACGCCGGTGGTCAAGTCGGCCTTGGCCAAGCGGGCGGCGCGCCTGGCCTTTTCGACATCGGCGCCAATTTTGGACGCGATTTCGCCCGCCAGCTTTTCGATGCGCTCGACGCGTTCCAGCTGGGTGCCCAGCTTGGCGTGGAAGACGATGCCTTTCAGGTCATCAACCCGGCTCGCCAGGGTGCGCTTGCGGTCTTCGTCCCAGAAGAATTTGGCATCCGACAGCCGTGCCCGCAGGACGCGTTCGTTGCCGGCGACGATTTCCTTGCCGCCATCCTGGGCGATCATGTTGGCGACCAGGGCGAACTTGTTCGCCATCCTGCCCGTCCTGGGATCGCGCAGGGCGAAATACTTCTGATGCGTCCGCATCGAGGTTTGCAAGATCTCCGGCGGCACGTCCATGAACTGGTCTTCGATGCTGCCGACATAGACCACCGGCCACTCGGCCAGGCCGGAAACCTCGGCCAGCAGCTCCTCGTCCGGGATCAGTTCCAGACCATGCACGAAGGCTGCCGACTTGACGCCTTCAAAGATGATGGCGGCGCGTTCCTCGGCATCGAGGATGACATGGGCATTTTTCAGCCCTGCCTCGTAATCCTCGAAGCGGCGGACCTCGATTTTCCCTTCGGAGAGGAAACGGTGGCCGCGCGTGTGCCGCCCGCTGGAGACCCCCGCAAAACTGAACGGCACCACCTCGCCGTCAAAGGTGGCGAGAATGGAATGGAGCGGGCGCACCCAGCGGGTCGCCACGCCCGGCTTCCAGCGCATGGATTTGGGCCAGGGCAGCTTGCCCATCACTTCGGGAATGATCTCGGCCAGCACCGCGGCGGTCTCGCGGCCCTCGCGTTCGATCAGCGCCATATAGACATCGCCCTTGGGCGTGCTTTCGATCTTGAGCTGCTCGCGCGTCAGTCCGGTCTTTTTCAGAAACCCCTCGATGGCGGCGGCGGGCGCATCGACCTTGGGGCCTTTCAGCTCCTCGCGCACATCCTTCTGCTTCGCCGGCAATCCGGCGATGGCGAGCGTCAGGCGCCGCGGGCCGGAAAACGCCTTGATGCCTTCGAACAGCAACACGCGGTCCGACAGCGCCCCGACCATCAGTCGTTCGAGGTCCCGCGCGGCTCCGGCTTGCATGCGGGCGGGGATTTCCTCGCTGAAAAGCTCGAGCAGAAGTTCGGGCATTACGTGAACCTCGGCTTGTAGGCGCCCTGCGGGCTGTCGAGCCAGGCCTGGCAGCAGGCCTGGGCCAGCGCGCGCACCCGCCCGATATAGGCGGCGCGCTCGGTCACACTGATGACGCCGCGGGCCTGCAGCAGGTTGAAGGCGTGGCTTGCCTTGATGCACTGGTCATAGGCGGGCAGCGCCAGTTTCCGGTTGCCGGAGAGCAATTCCTGGCACTGTTTCTCCGCATCCTTGAAATGCTGGAACAGCATCCCGGTGTCGGCGCGCTCGAAATTGTAGGTGCTGAATTCCACTTCGCTCTGATGGAAGACTTCGCCGTAACGGAACTGCTCGTTGAAGGCGAGGTCATAGACGAACTCGACATTCTGGACATACATCGCCAGCCGTTCGAGGCCATAGGTGATTTCGGCCGAGACCGGATCGCAGTCGAAGCCGCCGACCTGCTGGAAATAGGTGAACTGGGTGATCTCCATCCCGTCGCACCAGACTTCCCAGCCCAGGCCGGCCGCGCCCAGGGTGGGGCTTTCCCAGTCATCCTCGACAAAGCGGATATCGTGCAGGCTGGGGTCCAGCCCGATCTCGCGGATCGAGCCCAGGTACAGCTCCTGCACATTCTCTGGCGCCGGCTTCAGGATCACCTGGTACTGGTAATAGTGCTGCAGCCGGTTGGGGTTCTCGCCATAGCGGCCGTCGGTGGGCCGGCGCGAGGGCTGGACATAGGCGGCGTTCCAGGGCCGGGGTCCGAGCGCCCGCAGGGTCGTGGCGGGGTGGAAGGTGCCCGCCCCCATCTCATTGTCATAGGGCTGCAGGATCAGGCAGCCTTTGCTGGCCCAGTAGTTTTGCAGGGTCAGAATAAGGTCCTGGAATGTCTTCGCCTTGGGCACGATTCGGCTCTTTTGGGGGTGCCCGGAACCTATAGGCGGCCAGAATCCATCGCAAGCGAAGCCCCGCCGCGCAGGATGGCCTCGGCCTCTGGCGTATAGCGGCCCTCGGCGTCGTGCAGCGCCAGGCCCGCCAGCAGGCCCAGCGGCGCCCGCGAGCCCTTGCGGGCCTGAAGGATCACCCGCTTCGCCGCCATCCCCGCCCGGGGCCAGAGCGGCAGGATGTTGACACCCCGCGGCGGCAGGGCGGCCATCGCCTCGCCCAACCGGTCGGCGCGCAGGATGGCGGTGAAAAAGCCGCCGGAGACAGTGCGTTGCAGCCCGGTGCTCAACCATTGCGGCAGGCCGCCCTCGTCCATCAGGGCGCGGGCGCGGGCGGCATCGGGCGGGGCTTGGCCCTCGCCATGAAAGGGCGGGTTGGCGAAGACCTGGTCATGGTCCCGCTTCAAGGCAGACGGCAGGGCGAAGACGTCGGCGGCCACAAAATGGGTGGGGAGGCCGCTGGCGGCGGCATTGGCTTCGGCCAGGGCGGCCAGGGCCGGGTCGATCTCCACCCCGGTCAGGTCCAGTCCCGGCACCCGCACCGCCAGGCAGAGGCTTGCCACCCCCGAACCCGCCCCCAGTTCCAGCACCGTCTCCCCCGCCTGGGCCGGAACGGCCGCGGCCAGCAGCACCGCGTCGGTGCCGGAGCGGAAGCCGCTTTCCGGCTGGCGTGCCTTCACCCGGCCATCGAGAAATGTCTCGGTCATAAGCCCTCCCCTTTTGCGCGAAGCGCGCCAAAGGGGGAGTGCCCGTAGCTGGCCAGCGAAGCGGTTAAGCCAGCGAAGGGCGGAGGGGTTCTCATAAAAACGCCTCGGGCACAGCCGCCCGCAACAAACGCTCGGCCCGGGCGAAATCCTCGTCCAGCACCATCAGCCTGCGCACAGGAACCCCATGCTGCCATCCATGACGCTGGCATTCTCGTCGAACACGGTGTGCTCGACGCCCTCCTGTTCCAGCACATTGGCGGCATAGTTCAGCAGCACCGGATCATTGGTCTTCAGGACGGCTTTCATGGCGCTTTTATACCCCCCGCTGTGACTTCTGTATCGCTTGCCCTGCCCGGAGCGGCCCCGGTAAAATCCGGCCATGGCAGGGGATGTCAAAACCAGGGACAGTGCCGGGGTCTCGCCGGTCGAGCGGCTGCATGCCCTGGTGGGCGGCGACATGGCCGCCACCGACAGGCTGATCCATGCCCGGATGAATTCCGGCGTGCCGCTGATCCCCGACCTGGCCCGTCACCTGATCGATTCCGGCGGCAAGCGGCTGCGCCCGCTGCTCACCCTGGCGGCGGCGCGCGCCGGCGGTTATGGCGGCGACAGCCACGTCATGCTGGCGGCGGCGGTGGAGTTCATCCATACCGCCACCCTGCTGCATGACGATGTGGTGGACGAAAGCACGCTTCGCCGCGGCAAGGTTTCCGCCAACCTGATGTGGGGCAACAAGCCCAGCGTGCTGGTGGGTGACTTCCTCTTTTCCCGCGCTTTCCAGCTGATGGTGGAGACCGGAAACCTGGCGGTGCTCGATATTCTGTCCGGCGCCGCCGCCATCATCGCCGAAGGCGAGGTGATGCAGCTGAAATCCGCCAACAATCTCGCCGTCACCGAGGCGCATTATCTCAGCGTGGTGACGGCCAAGACCGCCGCCCTCTTCGCCGCGGCGGCGCAGGCCGGCGCGCTGATCGCCGCCCTGCCCGCCGCCGTGGTGGAAGGCATGCGCGCCTATGGCCTCAATCTGGGCATCGCCTTCCAGCTGGTGGACGACGCGCTGGACTATTCGGGGCGCCAGGCGCTGCTGGGCAAGTCGGTGGGCGACGATTTCCGCGAGGCCAAGATGACGCTGCCGATCATCCTGGCTTATGCCCGCTCAGGCGATGCGGACCGCCCATTCTGGAAACGGGTGATCGAGACCGGCAACCAGAGCGAGGCCGATCTGGACCGCGCCATCACCCTGGTGGAGCAGACCGGCGCCATCCAGGAAACCATGCGCCGCGCCCGCGCCTATGCCGACGCCGCCAAGGCGGCGCTGGGCGTGCTGCCGGAAAGCGAAATCAGGACGGCGCTGGCGGAGATTGCCGACTTCTGCGTCGAGCGGGCTTACTGAGCCGCGCTCCGGGCTTTTACTTGCCCTTGTTGAACTTGTAGCCCTGCTTTTCCAGGAAATCGAACAGACCGACCGCCAGGGCCTGGGCGCCGCCCGCCGGCATCACCAGCCGCCCGACCACGACGCGGTTGACCGGAGCCGGCGACTTGGAATGGTCGGCGCGGGCCGACTCCAGGGTGATGGAGATCAGGCCATTGGCGTTGAAGAAGCCGGTAGCGGACACGGCGAAGATTTCCGGCGCCTTGGGATCGTCCTGCAGCTTCGGCGCGGCGGCAGTTTTGGCTTCCGACATGGGGTCTCCTGCAAAAGGCGCGGCAAGGCTGGCCTGCTTTGCTTAATTTTGGCTTAAGGCCGTGTGACGGTGGGCTGGACCCACCAGCCTGCATGGGCGGCCCTCAGAAGCCGCGCCCCTTCGGCGCAGGTGGCGTCGTCCGCGAACAGCGCGAAGCAGGTCGCGCCAGAACCGGACATCCGCGCCAGCCTCACGCCCGGGAGCGCCCGCAATGCCTCAAGGACCGCCGCGATCACCGGCTGCAAACCCAGCGCCGGCGCTTCCAGGTCGTTGCGCGTGCCGGCGAGGAACGCCAGCAGCGCGGCTGCATCGGCAAAGCCGCCTTGCGGCAGCGCCATGTTCGCGCCGCTGCGCTGCCTGAGGGTGGCAAATACCTCGCGCGTCGGCACCGCCACGCCGGGATTGACCAGCAGGATGGGAAGGCACGGTACAGCGACCGGCGTAACGATCTCACCGCGGCCTTCCATCCAGGCGGAAACCGAGGGCAGGCAGACCGGAACGTCCGAGCCCAGCCCGGCGGCGATCTCCAGCAGCGCCGCATCGGTGATTTCAAGGCGCCATAGTTTCTTCAAGGCGCGCAATGCCGCCGCCGCATCGGCCGAGCCGCCGCCGATGCCCGAGGCCACAGGCAGGTTCTTGGTGAGGCTCAGCGCCGCGCCGGCAGGCATGCCCGCTTCCGCCGCCAGGGCGCGCGCGGCGCGCAAAACCAGATTGTCGCTTTCCGCCGCCAGGCCTTGCGCGAAGGGCCCTTCCAGCGTCAGGGATAGTTGCGCCGCGGCCTCTGCCCGCAATTCGTCGCCGGCTTCCGTGAAAACCGCCAGGCTCTGCAGAGGATGGAAGCCGTCAGTGCGGCGCATCCCGACATGCAGGAACAGATTGACCTTGGCAGAGGCAAGCTCCGTGATGCTCACCCCGGCAGGCCCGTTTCCAGCTTGCGCTCGATCGCCGCCTTGGCTTGCCCTTCAGCGCCGAAAGCGATGGCGTGGTTCCACTGGAAGCGGGCGTCGATCTGCTGGCCCGTCTTCCACAGCGCGTCGCCGAGATGTTCGTTGACGGTGGGATCGCCCGGCGCCAACAATACCGCCTGCCCCAGCGTCTTGGCGGCATCGTCATAGCGGCCCAGCTTGAAATAGGCCCAGCCGACACTGTCCACGATATAGCCGTCATACGGGCGCAGGGAGCGCGCCTTTTCCAGCATGGTCAGGGCTTCAGGCAGCCGCTCGCCCCGATCGACCCAGGAATAGCCGAGATAATTCAGCAGCTGCGCCTCATTGGGTGACAGCTTGAGGGCGGCGTTGATTTCGTCCTCGGAACCCTTGCTGTCCTTGAGCTTCTCCTTGACCAGGGCGCGGGCGAAGAACAGCGGCCAGTCGCGGGCGCGCGGAGTACCGATGGCGGCGACGGCATGGTCATAGGCCCCTAGCGCCTCGGCCTGCTTGTCGGCCACGCGATAGGCATCGCCCAGGGCGATCCAGGCTTCGCTGTCCTTCGGATCGGCATCGGCCAGCTTGTGCAACTCCGCGATCGCCGCATCGGTGCGGGACGAGCGGCTGAGATCCAGCGCCAGTCCCATCGTGGCCATGTGGTGGAAGGGCGAGGCCGCATCCACCGCCCGATAGGCGGCGATGGCGTCGTCATAGCGCTGCAGCTGGTCGAAACGCTCGGCCAAGAGAATCTCCGCCAGCGGGAAATCAGGCCGCAGATAGAGCGCCATGCGCAGATAAAGCACCGAGACGTCGGCACTGGCATTGTCGCTGAGCGAGGCCGCCAGTCCGAACAGCGCCTCGGCGATACCTTCGGCCGGGGAAGCGACCAGCGGCGTGGTCTTTGCCGCGCCGCCGGCGGCGATGCGGGCCAGGCCCGGCTCGACCACGGCGGCAAAAGCGCTTTCGCCCTTGTGGCCGTTGTAGAGCGCTGCGGCATCATCGGCGCGGCCACTGCGCTCCAGCATGCGGCCATAGGCTTCCAGCACGCGGGGCGTGGCGCCGCCTTTCAGGGCTTGGCCGTAGGCGGTCTCGGCCGCCTGGCTGTTGCCGGTGAATTCGGAAAGCAGGCCCAGATGGAAAGCGGCGATGGTCTCGGCCCCCTTCTCGCCCGCCAGCGCCGTCATGTCCTTTTCGATTGCGGCCTTGTCGTTCAGCGCTGCCGCCGCCCAGGCGTCGAAGAGCGCCAGGGTCAGGGTGGTGAACGGCCCCTTGGCCGAAAGCGTCAGGTGCTGCCGCGCCGCCGCATAATCCTTTTTCTTGAAGGCGATCACCGCCAGGGTAAGGCGGGCGGAACGGTCGTCCGGCGTCGCGGCGATCACCGCATTGGCATAGCTGCCGGCGGACGCGAAATCGCCGGCGGTGGCGGCATAGAAGAAGGACAGGCCCAAGAGGCTGCCATTGGCGGGATCGCTTTTCAGCGTCTGGCCGTAGTAACGCGCCGCGCCATTCAGGTCATGATCGCTGGCGGCAAAGCGGGCCGAAAGATAGTTGGAGAAGGCGGAGGGGCTGTTGTCCACGAGCCGCACCCTGGTGTCGTCCAGCAGCCCGGGCATGGCGGCGCAGCCGGCCAGCAGAGCCAGGGCGGAAAGAAGAGCAAGACGGCGCATGACCACTCCTACATATTCGCATAATTTGGTCCGCCGCCGCCTTCGGGCGGCACCCAGGTGATGTTCTGGGCCGGATCCTTGATATCGCAGGTTTTGCAGTGGACGCAGTTCTGCGCGTTGATCTGAAAGCGCGGACGCCCCTGTTCCTCCACGACCTCGTACACCCCGGCCGGGCAGTAGCGCTGCGCCGGCTCGCCATACTCGGGCAAATTGACCGAAATGGGAATGCCCGGATCGGCCAGTTTCAAGTGAACCGGCTGGTCTTCCTCATGGTTGGTTCCCGAAAGAAACAGGCTGGAGGCGCGATCGAAGGTTAATATGCCATCGGGCCGCGGATAGGAGATTTTTTCGCTTTCCGCCGCCTTGCGCAGCGTCGCGCAGTCGGGCTCGCCGTGCTGCAGGGTTCCGAAGAAGGAAAATCCGAAAAGCTGGTTGGTCCAGAGATCCAGCCCGATCAGCGGCAATGAAGCCCAGGTTCCGAATTTCGACCAGAGAGGCTTGGCGTTGCGGACCAGATGCAGTTCCTTGGCCACCGGACTGCCGGCATAAGCCGCCTGGTATTCCTCGAGACGATCGCCAGCGCGGCCCTGCCTCAGCGCAGCGGCCACCGCCTCCGCCGCCAGCATGCCGGTCTTCATGGCGTTGTGGCTGCCCTTGATGCGCGGCAGGTTGACGAAGCCGGCGGCACAGCCGACCAGCGCTCCGCCGGGGAACACCAGCCTGGGAACCGACTGCTCGCCGCCCTCGGTGATGGCGCGGGCGCCATAGCCGATGCGCTTGCCGCCCCTGAGCATCGCAGCGATGGCGGGATGCGTCTTGGCGCGCTGGAATTCGCCAAAGGGATCAAGCCAGGGATTGCGATAGTTGAGATGGACGACGAAGCCGATGGAGCAGAGATTTTCGCCCCAATGATAAGCGAACAGGCCGCCGCCGGTTTCGCTGTCCAGCGGCCAGCCCATGCCGTGCAGCACCAGGCCGCGACTGTGCTGACCGGGCGGCAACTCCCAGAGCTCCTTCAGGCCGATGCCGTATTTCTGCGGCCCGCGCGCCAGGCCGAATTGCCGGATGAGAATTTTTGAAAGCGAGCCGCGGGCGCCTTCCGCGAACAGCACATATTTACCGCGCAATTCCATTCCCGGCGTGTAGCTGTCCTTGTGATGACCGTCCTTCGTCACGCCCAGATCGCCGGTGACGACGCCTTTCACCGCGCCGTCTTCGACAATCAGGTCATGCGCCGGAAAACCGGGATAGATTTCCACCCCCAGCGCCTCGGCCTGGGTCCCCAGCCATTTGCAGAGATTGGAAAGGCTGGCGATGTAATTGCCGCGGTTGGACATCAGCGGCGGAAACAGGAAATGCGGCAGGGCAATGGCGCTGCCGCGGGTAAAGACGCAGAAGCGGTCCTGCGTCACCGGGGTTTCCAGCGGCGCGCCCTTGGCTTTCCAGTCCGGAATGAGTTCGTTCAGCGCCCGAGGATCGACCACCGCGCCCGAAAGTATATGGGCGCCGATTTCCGATCCCTTTTCCAGCAGGCACACACTGGCTTGCGGCGAAAGCTGTTTCAGCCGGATAGCCGCCGCCAGCCCCGCCGGGCCGCCGCCGACAATGACGGCGTCATAGTCCATGCGTTCGCGCGCAACTGGTTCTGTCATGGGCGTTTTTCTACACTGGTCAGGCCCCGGAAACAGCCATTAAGATCGCTGCATGGGCGAGGACACGCTGTCCACATTGCAATGGTTGTTGGATGCCGGGGCCGGCGAAGCCATGGGCGATGCGCCCGTCAACCGGCTGGTTTCCCCGGCCCCGCCTGTTCCGGCCCAGGCCCGCGCCGCGCCCCAGCCACGCCCTGCCGCGCCACGGCCTGTATCGGGCGATAGCGTCGGCAGCGCCCAGGCTGCCGCAGCCGGAGCGCAATCGCTGGTGGAACTCAAGGCGGCGCTGGAAGCCTTTGACGGCTGCGCCCTCAAGCGCACCGCCACCAACACCGTCTTCGCCGACGGCACGCCTGCCGGCGGCATTCTGTTCATCGGCGAGGCGCCGGGGCGCGACGAAGACCGTATCGGCAAGCCGTTTGTCGGCCGTGCCGGGCAACTGCTCGACAAGATGCTGGCCAGCATTGGCCTGGACCGCAACCTCAACGCCTACATCACCAATGTCATCAACTGGCGCCCGCCGGACAATCGCGATCCCTCGCCGGAGGAAGCGGCGCAATGCCTGCCCTTTCTGCGCCGCCATATCGAGTTGGCTGAGCCGCAGCTGATCGTGCTGCTGGGCGCGGTGGCGGCGCGCCATGTCGTGGGCCTGAGCGAAGGCATCATGAAGATGCGGGGGCGCTGGATGGAGTACCGCGTCGGCGACCGCATGGTTCCGCTGATGCCGACGCTGCATCCGGCCTATCTGCTGCGCCAGCCGGCCCACAAAAAGCTGGCCTGGCGCGATCTGCAGGCGATCTCAACCAGGATGGAAGAAAGCGGGTTGCCGCGAGTCAGGATGCAGGCTAACTAATAGCAATCGAAGGCTTTTTGGCATCGGGGCATTAAGATTTTCACGCGACTGTCGTTAACCTTTGGCCTGGCGATTGCGCTTGCGGGAACCGCATGGGCGCAGGAACCTTCCGTCACGCCGCCCTCTGTCACTCCAAAAGTGCTGAGCACGGCGGACGCCGCGCTTTATCGCGACATTTTCGCCGCCGAACGCGCCGGTCAGGCCGCGAAAGCCAAAACCCTGCTTGCCAAAACCGATGACAGGACGCTGGCGGGCTATGTCCAGGCGGAACTCCTGCTCTCGCCCAAGGCCAAGCGCGCCACGGTGGCGGAACTCATCGCCTGGCTGAAGGAATATCGCGAGCTGCCGGTGGCGGAACGCATCTATCGCCTGGCTGTGGCGCGTTCCACCACAACCGTCAAGAAGGGCAAAAAGCGCATCAAGGTCGCGGTCGTCACCAGCATCCCCGCGCCCTCGGGCGTGGGCGCGCGCAGCGGCGGCTATGAAGACGCCGAACTGCCGGAGCCGGTGCCGCATGACGATGCCGGACGCTCGGTGCTTGCCGGCATCCTGGCCGACATCAAGGCGGGCAATCCCGACCATGCCCGCACCCGGCTGGACAGCGTGCAGGCCAGCGCTACCCAGACCGACATCGCCATCCTGTCCCATCGCATCGCCGCTTCCTATCTGGCGGAAAGCCGTGACGGCGACGCCTATGCCCTGGCCTCCTCGGTTTCCGATGCTTCCGTCCCGCAGCTGCTATGGGATTGCGGCTTCGCCGCCTATCGCCTCGGCCAGTGGGACAATGCCATACGCGCGCTGGAAGCCCTGGCGCAGAACGAGGCGGCGCAGAATACCCTGCGGGCGCAGGGCGCCTTCTGGGCGGCGCGCGCCCATATGCAGAGCGGCGATCCTGCCCGGGTGGTGACACTGCTCGCCTTCGCCGCGAAGCAGAATCCCAGCTTCTACGGCATTGTCGCCGAGCATACGCTGGGCATCGACAGCAAGACCGGCTTCATCGAGGCGGCGCTTTCGGCGTCCGACTTTGCCGATCTGATGCGCATGGACAGCGCCCGCCGCGCCGTCGCGCTGTGGCAGGTGGGCCTCAAGGATTATGTCGGGCCCGAACTCAACCGCGCCTTTGTCAACAATGACGAGCGGCTCGATCCGGCCATGGCCGCCCTGGCCCATGCGCTGAACGTCCCCAATATCGAGCTGCGCGCCAGCGAGAAAAGCGCCGCGCGCGGCGTCTATCTCACCGGCCTGTTCCCCCTGCCCGACTATGCCCCGGACGGCGGCTACAAGATCGACAATTCCCTGGTGCTTGCTTTTGCCCGGATCGAGAGCCGCTTCCAGACCTCGGCGACCTCGCCCGTCGGCGCGCGCGGCCTGATGCAGCTGATGCCCGCCACCGCCAGGAAGCTGGGCGTGGCCAAGCCCGATGCCCTCAATGATCCAGGTGTCGCTTTATCGGTGGGCCAGAAATATATCGCCCAGCTGCTTGACGGGCTGAACGGCAACCTGCTGGAACTGGGCGGGGCCTACAATGCCGGGCCGGGTGCGGTGAGCCGCTGGCTCACCACCAAGGCGGGCAAGGACGATCCCCTGCTCTTCGTCGAAAGCATTCCGGTGCAGGAAACCCGCTCCTATGTGAAGCGGCTGATGCTCTATCACTGGCTCTATCGCCGCCGCTCCGGCCAGGAAGCCGACAGCCTGGACCAGCTCACCCATGGCGACTGGCCGATCTATCGCCCGGCGCAGGCTGCCGCAACGCCGGCGCCTGCCGCGGCGCCTGTCATGGTGGATATGGCCGCGCCGCCGGCGGTGCAATCCGCCGACGCGCACTGAGCCTCAGAGTTTCGCCATCACCGAGGACGGCACCCTGAGCAGGTGCAGCAACGACAGCGCCACCGGCTTCAGCCAGCCCTGGCGCGGCGGGATGCTGTTGACGGCGCGGCTGCGCAGCCGCACCAGCCCACGCCGTCCGATGCGGCGGACAATGTCGGCATCTTCCAGCCGGGCGAGATCGCGATAGCCGCCAATCTTCTGGTAGAGCCGGCGCGGCAGCAGCAGTCCCTGGTCGCCATAAGGCAGCGCCACCAGCCAGCTGCGGAAAGCAGCCCTGGCTTCGGCCCGCCGGGCGGCGGCGCCAAAATCCTCCAGCGCGAAGCGGAAGACGGCAGCGCGCGGCTGCTCTGGCATCGCCTGGTGGAGAAAGGATTCCACTTCGACCTCCCAGCCCGCATCCAGCGCCGTTTCCGGATGCAGGAACAGGAGCCAGTCGCCGCGCGCCGCCTGGGCGCCCGCCGCCAGCTGGGCACCGCGCCCGCGGCTGGCTGAAACGATATGGGCGCCAGCGGCATCGGCGATGGCCAGGGTGCCGTCGGCAGAGCCGCCATCGGCCACGATCACTTCGCGCACCACGCCGCGCACGGCGGCGGTAATGAGGCTGTCGAAGCAGCGCGGCAGCAGCCGTTCGGCATTGAGGGTGGGGATCACGACACTGATCATGAGGCCATCATGTCAGTCCGGGGCGGCAGCGCCAAAGCCCTTGCGGTCGCACCGCAAATACAATGGGTTACACGACCGCCATGTTGCTGCTGACTGCGGGGGTCAGCACACCAGATTGACCTTTCCAGCCGCCGGGGCCGGGGCGGGTTGGCCAAGCACCAGGCGGCGGGCGCGCGCTTCCAGCGCCAGCGCGGCCGTCACAAAGAGTTCGATATCGGCCAGCGCGTCGCTGGCTTCGGCCAGCGCCCGCAACTGGATGGCCACCCCCAGCAGAGCCCGCAATTCCTGCGCTTTTTGCGAAGCCATGGGGATTCGCCATCATTTCATTCAAAATCATAGCGCCATTGCCGCGTTCCGGTTGCAGCCCTCCGCGCGCCTGAATGAAGAAGGGGTTAACCGAATGAACGGTGTTTGAAGAAAGCAAAAAGGGCCCCGGCGTTGCCGGGGCCCTTTGTTTCCTGATGCTGCCGCTAGGCGAAGATGCGCTTGGCGTTGGCCTTGGCCCAGGCCTTCGCTTCCGCCGACGCCGCCCACTTGATCGCGTTCAGCATCAGCCGCTGGAAATGCGGATTGGACCAGGCGTTGTTGTCATGGCCGTGCTGGATATAGACCAGCGGCGTATTCTCCGCCGCCTTGTACCAGCCAACCAGGTCGCTGCCCGGCGGATGGCCGGCGCCGACATTGGAGCCGCCCGGCGCATGGGCGAACTTGTCCGCCGTGGGCTTGAAGCTGGTGCGCAGCAGCGGATGCACCGAATCCTCGAACATGGGGCAGAGGTAGGTTTCGTCGACAATGTCGTAATCGTCGACGCCTGCCGTCACCGGATGGTTCTTGTCCACCACGGTGACGCGCTGCTCGGTGCCCTGGCGATAGCCGGAAACCGGGTAGTTCTTGCCGCGGATATTCTCGAACGGCGTGCCCCAGTCGGCGCAGCCGCCCATCATCTCGACATAGGCGTTGGAGCCGTTCACGCCGGCAGGCCAGCTATGGCACCAGGATGCGAGTGCGTGATGGAACATGACAAAGCCCTTGTCGCCATTGGTGAGCAGCTGCTTGAGATCGCGCTGCAGCTTGGCCGAAGGCGGCGGATAGGTCTGGGTGCGGCGGCCGTCGGCGCCGGTAACGTATTTGCGGCCGGCGAATGCGTCATAGAAGAGGAAGACATCGAAATCCTCGGCGATGGCCGGATCGAAGAAGCGCTCCGCCGCGGGATGCTCGATATGGCACCAGGTAATGTCGCTGCCGAAACGGTCCAGCATGCGAAACAGGTTCTCGCGGTCGAAGGGATGGTAGCTGGAGATGAACAGAACCCGGATCGGACCGCTGCCGCCCTGGTTGCCGACAATGGCCTGGCTGTCGATCGGCGCGCCGGCGCCGGTGGCCGGCAGGGGACCGGTCGGAAGCCCGCCGCCGCGCCCCTGCCCCTGCGCTGCGCCCGTCACCAGCGGCACGGCCGCCGCCGCACCCGCCATGGCGCCAAAAATTCCGCGCCGGGAAAGGCCTTTCTTGTCGTCCATATCGTCCTTGGTCATTGGTGCGCTCCCTGTGAAAAAACGGTTGCGGCACCGTAAGACCCCGGGGCGGAAAAACAAGCGGCCACCAAATGAAAAAGGCCCCGGTGAACCGGGGCCTTTTTGCATTGCAAAATCGCGTCAGACGAAGATGCGCTTGGCGTTGGCTTTCGCCCAGGTCTTGGACTCCGGAGACGCCGCCCATTTGATCGCGTTGAGGATCAGCTTCTGGAAGTTCGGATTGGACCAGCCGTCATTGTCATGGCCGTGCTGGATATAGGCCACCGGAGAGCGCTCCGCCGTCTTGTACCAGCCGGTCAGGCTGCTACCCGGCGGGTGGCCGGCCTGCTGCGGGCGGTAATTCTCCGCCGTCTGCGGCACATTGGTGCGCAGCAGCGGATGGACGGAATCCTCGAAGACCGGCCAGAGATAGCTTTCATCGAGGATGTCGAAATCCTCGACGCCCGCCGTGATCGGATGGGTCTTGTCCACCACGGTGATGTGCTGGGGCTGCTTCTTGAAACCCGAGGCGGGATAATCCTTGCCGCGGATATTCTTCAGCGGCGTGCCCCAGTCGGCAGCACCGCCCATCACTTCGACATAGGCATTGGAGCCGTTGACGCCCGCAGGCCAGGTGTGGACCCAGGAGGCGACGGAATGATGGAAGAAAACAAAGCCCTTGTCGCCATTCTGGAAGAGCTGCTTCATGTTGGCCTGCAGTTCCCTGCTTGGCACCGTCGGTTCGGTGACCGGGCGTCCGCCCGGTTCCGCCGCCGGCCGCGTCACCTGGCCGGCAAAGGCGTCATAGAACAGGAAAACGTCGAACGGCGCCGCGACCCTGGGGTCGAAGAAGGCTTCCGCCGCCGGATGCTCGACATGGGTCCAGGTAATGTCCTGCCCGAAGCCATCCAGCGTCTTGAAGAGATTCTCGCGGTCGAAAGGATGGAACTTGCTGATGAACAGCACCTTGATCGGGCCGCTGCCGCCAGGCGTTCCGCCACGGCCGCCACCGCCGCGCCCGCCGCGCCC
>CAZNGO010000070.1:0-6602 GCA_964572805.1 uncultured Rhizobium sp.
GGCCGCGAACGCCGCCGCCGGTGTTCAGGTCGCCGCCGCAACACCGCGCCCTTCCGCTGCTGGAGCCGGCGCCGGCGGCGCGGGCGATGATGCCGCAAAGGCCGCTGCGGCGGCGGCGGCGCGCCAGGCGCGCCAGGCATCCTTCCGGCCGCCGCAGCCTTCCACGCCGCTGCAATTCGCTGCCCGTGCCGGTTCGGTGGCGGCGATGAAGGCGCTGGTGGACGCCGGCGCCAAACCCGACGAAAAGACCGATGACGGCATGACCGTGGCCATGGCCGCCGCCGGCAGCGGCGTGGTCGACGCGATGCAATATGCCTACCAGATCGATCCGCATCTGGACGTGATTGCCAGCGGCGGGCGCAGCATCATGCACATCGCCGTGGCGGCCAGCGGCACACCCGATCCCATCGGCGTGATCCAGTTCCTGGTGGACAAGGGTGCGCCGCTCGCCATCGAGGATGCCCGCCACGACTCGCCCGGCGACATGCTCAGCAGGGGCGGTGACCCCGTCATCCGCGAATTCTACATCAAGCTGCTGCGCGACCACGGCATCGTCAGCACCAACCACTGAGCGGCATTTCGTCGGGTCGGCCCCGATACGAAATCGTGCAACAAATACAATGACTTGATGAAGGCCCCGCAAAGCGGCGCCTGCCTGCACACGATTGCCCGCGCCAAAGGCCGGTGTATGATGACGCCAATACCAACAACACAGCTTTCCAGGGGGAGTCCATGATCCATCGCCTTTCGCGCATTCGCGCAGTTTCCACCTTCGCGGCGCTCGGCGCCGCCGTCATCGCCTTCGGCACGGCTGACGCACAACAGGCGGCGCCCGCCGGCGGCCTGGTCAATCCGCCGGGCGTTGCGGTCTCACGCGAACCGCTGAACACCAATCCCGACACCTGGGTCGGCTGCAGCCATGTCGCCAAGGGCGGCCCCAACAACGTGCCGGGCATGCTCTGCGCGCCCTCGATCCAGACCGGCACGCCCGCCATCCAGGAACAGCTGCGCGCCCAGCAGGCCGCCTATCGCGCCGCCAATCCGGCCCCGGCCGGCGGCCGCGGCGGCCCGGCCGGTCCGCAGGCGCAGGTGCCGATGCCCTGCGGTCCCAACGCCAACGCCGCGCCGGCGCCCGCCGCCGCGGCCGGCGGCCGTGGTCCGGCCCGCATGCCCCAGGGCGGCCGCGGCAAGATCCGCGTCGCCTTGATCACGCACGGCCATGAGCATGAACGTGAACCGTTTGCCCTGATGTTCGATTGCCTGGGCGACGACATCACCTATTCGCGCGTCGACTATCCGGCCGCCGAACTGATCCTGAATCCGCAGATGGCGAAGAATTTCGACGTCTATGTCTTCTACGATCTGGGCGGTCCGGGCGTGCAGACGACGGGCCCCAATGGCCAGACCGGCTATCGCTTCTATCCCGATCCGTCGCCGGAGCTGAAGAAGGGTTTCGAGGCGATGGTCAAGGCGGGCAAGGGCATGGTCTTTATCCATCATGCCGCCGCGGCCTGGGCCCATACCTGGCCGGAATATTCGGAAGTGGTCGGCGGCGCCTGCGACTGGTACGCCCCCGTCACCGTGCGCGGGATTCTCGATCCGCATCATGGCTATTATGGCGGCACCAGGCAGACCCTGACGGTGGTCGACAGGAACCATCCCGTCACCAGGAATCTGCCGGCCAGCTTTGAAGTCACCGACGAGGCCTATGCCTGCGCCTGGTTCCCGGACTCGGTGCATCCGCTGGTGACCACCAGCTTCGCGCCGCCGGACCCGCTGGTGAACCTGAACCCCAAGCGGCAGTTTTCCAACCTGGCGGCCTGGTACAAGGCCTCGGAAAACAGCCCGGTCTTCTACACCCAGGTGGGCCATGACCACTCGCCCTGGCAGGTCGGGGAGTATCAGGAGATGATCCGTGATGCGATCCGCTGGGCCGCTTCCCCGGAAGCCCTGGCCTGGGCGAAGAAGAACCACACCACGATCTGGAAGACCGCCGCGCCTGCCAAGAAGAAGTAGTGGAAGGCTGGATTTGAATGGCGAAGGCCGGAGGGGTTGCCTCCGGCCTTTTGCTTTTAAGGCTGAAAAATCCGTTATTTGCGGGGTTCCGGTGGCTGCCGGTTTGAAGTTTTCGCGGCTTTCCGGCAAAAAAGCGGGCGGGGAATGTTTCGGAGATATGCTGCCATGAGCTTTCTTTCCCCACGCCTGCGCGCCGCCCTGGCTGGTCTTCTCTTCGCCGCCGCCCCGGCATTCGCCACGCCCTGGCCCAAGAGCGACATCCCGCCCGACCCTGCCGTGACCTTCGGCGAACTGCCCAACGGCATGCGCTACGCCATCCAGCACAATGCCACGCCTTCGGGCGAGGTCTCGATGCGCCTGCGCATCGCCGCCGGTTCGTTGCAGGAGGAAAAGGACCAGCGCGGGCTGGCGCATTTCCTGGAGCACATGGCCTTCCGTGGCTCGGCCCATGTCAAGGACGGGGAGATGAGCAAGACGCTGCAGCGCATCGGCCTTGCCTTCGGCTCGGACACCAACGCCTCCACCGACCAGGAGGAAACCGTCTACCAGTTCGATCTGCCGCGCTCCGATGACAGCTCGGTCGATACCGCGCTCGACCTGCTGCACGAGATCGCCACCAGCCTGACGCTCGATCCCGCTGCCGCCAGGACCGAGGCTGGGGTGATTCTCTCGGAATTGAAGCTGCGCGAACTGCCCAGCTTCAAGGCCTCGCAGGCGCGGCTGGATTTCCTGTTCAAGGACGAACGTGCCACCCAGCTCGCCAATGGCGATCCCGACGTCGTCGCCAAGGCCTCGATCGGGCGCATCCGCGATTTCTACCACGCCTATTACCGGCCGGAGCGCGCCACCCTGATCATTGTCGGCGACATCGATCCGCGGAAGGTCGTGGCCAGGATCACGGGCATTTTCGGCGGCTGGCGCGACGTCGGCAAGGCGGGAAGCGATCCCAAGCTCGACATTCCGCTGTCCCGCGGCCTGGAAGCGCAGACCTTCGACGGCAAGGGCATCGGCAACACCGTCTCGCTGACCTGGACCGCCGGACCGGATCCCAAGCCCGAAAATCTCAAGGCGGAAAAGGCGGAACTGATCGAGGAGGTCGGCCTTGCGGTGCTCAACCGCCGCTTCCGCGACATGGCGGTGACGCCGGACCGGCCTTTCACCCGCGCCAGTGTTTCCAGGGGCCAGGAGTTCCAGGCCGTGCGCATGGCCATCCTGTCCGTCGGCTATGAGCCAGGCCAGTGGCGCCGGGCGATGATCGAGGCCGAAAAGATGCGGCTCGACATTCTGGAGAAGGGGGTCACCCAGCCCGAGCTGGACCGCGTGCTGACCGAACTGCGCTCCACCTTCGAGCAGCGGGCGCAGAGCGAGCCGACACGGCCTTCGCGCGGCATCGTCAATTCCATCCTGCAGACGCTGGACGAAAAGGAAGTCTATACCAGCAACAGCCGCGATCTCGCGACCTTCAACGAGGACGTCAAGGGCCTCACCCTGGCGACCGTCAACCAGGCGCTGCGTGATGCCTTCAAGGGCGGCGGGCCGCTGATCTTCGCCGCCGGCGAAAAGCCGGTGGAAGGCGGCGCCGAGGCGGTGAAGGCCGCTTTCCTGGAAGCCGAGAAGGCCGATCGCAGCGGCGCGCCGGCGCAGGTCGCGGCCAAGCCCTGGCCCTATACCAGTTTCGGCACGCCGGGCCGGGTGGTTTCCACCCAGGCGGTGGCCGATGTCGGCGCCACCTATCTGCGCTTCGCCAATGGCGTGCGCCTGACGGTGCGGCCCAGCCAGTTCAGCAAGAACCAGGTCGAGGTCAGCATCAAGATCGGCAATGGCCGGCTTGGTCTGCCGCGCGACAGGGCCACCGTCGCCTGGGCGGCGGGAACGCTGACCGGGGGCGGGCTGAAGGATCTCACCGCCACGGAAATCAACCGCAGCCTGGCCGGCCGCCATACCGGCGCCGGCTTCGGTATCGCCGACGATTCTTTCTCGCTCTCCGGCGGCACCACGCCCGAAGACCTCAATCTCGAAATGCAGTTGCTGGCCGCCTATGTCACCCAGCCGGCTTTCCGCCCCGATGCCTTCGAGCGCAGCCGCACCGCCTATGCCGAGCGCCTGCGCAACGCCGGCACCAATCCGCAGGCGGTGATGGGCCTCAAGCTGGCCGAAGTGCTGCATGATGGCGACAAGCGCTGGGCTTCGCCGACCCTGGCGGAAGTGGAAGCCGCCAGGCCGGAGGATCTGCGCGCCCTGCTGCAGCCGGTGCTGGAGCATGGCGCCATCGAGATCGTCATCGTCGGCGACACGACGGTGGAAAAGGCCACCGCGGCGGTCGCCGCCACTTTCGGCGCCCTGCCGCCGCGCGACGAAAACCGCATCTATGCCAGCGCGGCCAACACCACCCGCTTCCCGGCCGCGCCGGCGCCGGTGCGACTGGCCACCGACCGTGGCGAGCAGGAAATCGTCGCGGTGCTGTGGCCCACCCAGGGCCGCTTTCCCGACCTCCAGGACGATGTCGCCCAGGCGCTGATGAGCGACATCATGAGCGACCGGCTGTTCGAGAAATTGCGCGGCATGGGCACGGTCTACAGCGCCCAGGCCGGCAGCTCCTCCTCCAAGGTTTTCGATTACGGCTATATCGAGGCCCTGGCGCAGCTGCAGCCCCAGGCGGCGCAGACCTTCCATGACACGCTGGCGGCGATCATCGCCGACCTGCAGGCGGGCAGGATCACCGAGGACGAGCTGACCCGCGCCCGCACCCCGGCGCTGGAGGAATTGCGCAAGGCGCGCGAAAGCAACGCCTACTGGCTCCAGGTGCTGGAGGACACGGCGCAGCATCCGGAAAAGCTCGACCTGGCGCGCAAATACGAAGCGGCGCTCAGGGCCGTCACCCTGGCCGACATCCAGGCCGCGGCCCGGAAATATCTCAGCGAGCCCAAGGCCCTGAAGCTGTCGGTGGGACCTGACGCCTAGCCCAGCCTGTCATGGCCCACCGGAGTGTGGGCCATCCAGGTGAAACGAGTCCGGTCTTCGAAAGCTGGTCTGTGGCAACTGGATGGCCCGCATTTGCGGGCCATGACAGCTTTGCTTAGCCGAAGCAGCGATGCGCTCAGGCCTTCAATATCTTCGTCACCCGCGCCGCGGCCAGCCGTGCCGCCATCGGCATGTCGGAGCCCAGCAGCGGCGCCAGATAGTGATGGAAAGCGTCGGTGACGCCATTGCCGGATTTGGCGATGAATTCGTCGGGCATCACCCTGGTCTTGGCCGCGATCTCCGCCAGCGGGGTCAGCTTGTAGCCTGCCGCATAATTGCCGGCGCGATGGATGGTGACCGAACCGTCACGGCCTTCCCACTGCGCGAACTGCACCGCCTTCTCGCCAACCTCGCGCGCCTCGCGCTGGTCGACATCGCTGACGCAGCCCAGGAAACTGCGCTGGACATATCCGAAGGTATCGCCGCGCACGCGCTTGAGGCCGAGCTTGTCCTTGATCAGCTTGGTGAGCAGGTCGGCCAGGGCGCCGCCGCCCAGTTCGATATTGCCGTGCGGATCCTTTTCGACATGGGTCGCCAGCTTGGCGGCAATCGGCGTGTGGTCCTTGTCGCCGACGCCTTCGGAGATGGCGATGACGCAGCGGCCGTGGCGGTCCATGACCGCCTTCACGTCCGACAGGAAGGTGTCGAAATCGAACACCCGCTCCGGCAGGTAGATCAGGTGCGGACCGTCATCGGGGAATTTCTTCCCCAGCGCCGCGGCGGCGGTCAGGAAGCCGGCATGGCGGCCCATCACCACGCCGAGATAGACGCCGGGCAGGGCCCGGTTGTCGAGATTGGCGCCGGCAAAGGCCTGGGCGACGAAACGCGCGGCGGAAGGAAAGCCCGGCGTGTGGTCATTGACCATCAGGTCATTGTCGATGGTCTTGGGGATATGGATGCAGCGCAGGGGATAATTCTCCTTGCGCGCCTCTTCCGAGACGATGCGCACCGTGTCGGAGGAATCATTGCCGCCGATATAGCAGAAGGCGCCGATGCCATGGGCCTTCACGCTGCGGAAAATCTCCTGGCAGTATTTCAGGTCGGGCTTGTCGCGGGTCGATCCCAGCGCGGCCGACGGTGTCGCCGCCACGGCCTCCAGGTTGGCGCTGGTTTCGGCGGTCAGGTCGACGAAATCCTCGTTGACGATGCCGCGCACGCCGTGAAAGGCGCCATAGACCTTTTCGATGGCGGGAAATTTGCGCGCTTCCAGGATCAGGCCGACCAGCGACTGGTTGATCACGGCAGTGGGGCCGCCGCCCTGGGCGACGAGGATTTTCGATGTGTTGGACACGGAGCCCTCTTGTTTTGTTGCGCTGCGAAAGAAAACGGTTCCTGGACAGGGCAGTTTTAGGCCGCTGCCGCGCCAAAGTCAGCCATCTCAAAGTCAGCCGCGACTTTTTTGCCCGTCCTGCTATTGTCCCGCCAAATGGATCGCAACCGGTCCGGATACAGGGGAAACGAACATGAAATCGCATCTGGCTCTCGCTTCCATGCTTGTTCTGGCCGGCATTGTCGCCGCGCTGGCCCAGCCCGCGCCCGCGCCGACGGCGCCGGCCGCCGCCCCG
>CAZNGO010000071.1:0-137187 GCA_964572805.1 uncultured Rhizobium sp.
TCGGTGGCGTAGTTGGGCGAGAGATAGACGCCCAGGAAACCACCCTGCCCGCCATACAGCACCGTCGGCGCGCCGGCGATTTCGGTCTTCTGTCCCGCCTGCGTGATCAGCCAGAGATGGCCGTTCTTCTCGGTAACAATCATGCGGCCATCCGGCAGGAAGGCGATGCGCCATGGCTGGGTATCGAAGTCCGCCACCTTGGTGACGTTGAAAGGCAGGTCGGCGGCCGGCTTCTGGTCGCCCATGTTGGGCTGGGCGATGGCGGCGGTAGCCACAAGGGCGGTACCCAGCATCAAGCCCGCGAATTTCTTCATTGTATGTTCTCCCCTTAATTACCCCATGGGCGTTCCAAGTGGGCGCACCTTAAGACGTTTACACTGGCAAGCGCCAGCGCCAGAAACAGCTTCGCCGCCCGCTGCAAACCGGCGGCGATTTTCTGTTGCCGGAAGCGGCGCTACTTCGGCGTCAGACGATAGAGCGCGCCAGGAGCCGTGTTGTTCTGGCCGCCTTCCGAGACCCAGATCGCACCATCCGGCGCCTCTTCGACGTCACGCACGCCAAAGCCCATGTCGAAGCGCTGCACCGCCGTGGCGCCGCCCTTCCCGTCAAAGGTGACGCGGACCAGCGCCTTGGTCGCCATGCCGCTGACCAGGCCCGAGCCATCCCAGCCACGGAACATATTGCCCTTGTAGAAGGCCAGATTGCCGGGCGCGATCACCGGCACCCAGTAGATCACCGGCTTGACGTATTTGCTGCGGTCAATGGCGGTTGTGGTGCAGATCGGCTGGTTTTCAGCCCGCTGGGCGGGGCAATTGGCGGCCGGATCGTAGTTGGGAATGGGCACCTGGCTATAATTCTGTCCCATCGAGACCACGGGCCAGCCGTAATTCTTGCCCTTTTCGATCAGGTTGAGTTCGTCGCCGCCAAGCGGACCATGCTCGACTTCCCAGAGTTGGCCGTTGGGGGCGAAGGCCAGGCCATAGGGCGTGCGATGGCCCGACGACCAGGTTTCCGCCACCGTCTGGTTCGGGGCCGAGGCAGGATAGGTGAAGCTGCGAATCACCGGCGCCGTCTTGGCCACCTCGGTGTCGGACGGCGGGTTGATGACATTGACGGTCTGGACGCTGGGCTTGCCGGCATTGGGATTGTCCCGCGCCGGCTTGCCATCCAGCGTCAGGTGCAGGACCTTACCAAGCGGCGAGTTGGGATCCTGGGCCGGGGTCATCCGCTGGCGGTCGCCGCTGGAGAGGAACAGCGAATTGCCGTCCGGCGCGAAGGCGATGGCGGCGCCAAACTGGCCGCCCTGGCCACCGGCCGGGTCGCGCCACAAGACCTGCAGACTATCCAGGCTGGCCGTGCCGTTGCCCAGCGTCAGCTTCGCCCGCGCCATCGCCAGGCTGGAACTGCAAGCCTTGGTGGCATCTGTCGGGCATGGCGTCGGTCCCCGGCCGCCACGGCCCGGAGGCGCGCCGGCCGCCGGCGGCGCGGGTGGCGGCGGGAGGGCGCCTTCCACATAAGGCTCAGAATAGGTGAGATAGACATAATGATCGGTGGCGTAATGGGGCGACAGGAAAATGCCGAGCAGGCCGCCCTGGCCGCCAAACAAAACCGCGGGAACACCGCTCACCGCCGTCTTCTGGCCAGTCGGCGTCACCAGCCAGATCTTGCCGGACTTCTGGTTGGCCAGGATGCGGCCGTCCGGAAGGAACGCCATGCGCCAGACCTGGTCGTCGAAGGTCGCGACTTTCGCAATGTTGAAGGGCAGGCTGGCTTCCGGCGCCTGCTTGCCCATGTTGACCTGGGCATAGGCGGCGGAAGCCATAAGACCCGCCAGCAGCACCGAGGTCGCGAATTTCTTCATTGTGTTCTCCCCTGAATTCCAAGTGGGCCGGACTTTAAGACGTTTACAGTGACAAGCGCCAGCGAGGCGGCACGCTGCATGGCAACGAAAATAAGCCTTTGGCCGTACTTGGACTTCACCTTTGACGGCTGCCGGGGGTGGGCATAGCGTCGGGGAAAATGGGCATGGGGGTGTCATGAAAAAGGCTTTGGCCGCGCTGCTGCTTCTGACCGCCGGGGCGCAGGCCGCGGACGTCCCCTCACCCTACAAGCCCGGTGAACATGAATTCGGCACGCCTCCGGCGGGCAAGCCCTGGGGCTCCTCGGCGGGTCTGGAACGCGGTCCCCATGGCGAGATCTGGGCAATCGACCGCTGCGGCGCCAACAGCTGCGACGGCTCGGACAAGAATCCCATCGTGCTGCTCGACCCCAAGACCGGCAAGGCGATCCGCGCCATCGGCGCCGGCCTGTTCGTCTTCCCGCACGGCCTGCATGTCGACCGCGCGGGCAACATCTGGGTCACCGATGGCGCCATCAGCAAGGACGGCAGGACGGGCCTGCAGGTGGTGAAATTGTCGCCACAGGGCAAGGTGCTGCTGCGGCTGGGCACCGCCGGCCAGCGCGGCGACGATGCCAGCCATTTCCAGTCGCCCAGCGACGTCATCACCGCGCCCAATGGCGACATTTTCGTCACCGACGGCCATGCCCCGATCAGTCCCTTCATTCCCGAGGGCCTGGACATGCGGGTGATGAAGTTCGACAGGACCGGCAAGTTCATCAAGCAGTGGGGCAAGGCCGGCAGCAAGGAAGGCGAGTTCAACAATCCCCATGCCCTTGCGCTGGACAGCGCCGGCCGCCTCTATGTCGCCGACCGCGCCAACAACCGCATCCAGATCTTCACCCAGGACGGCAAGTTCATCACCGAGTGGAAACAGTTCGGCCGCCCTTCAGGCTTCTACATCGCCGGCGACCGGCTCTATGCCATTGACGCCGATTCCACCGAGGCGCTGCATCCCGGCGGCTGGAAGAAGGGCGTGTGGATCGGCAGCATAGCCAAGGCCCTGCCCGACGCCTTCGTGCCCGACGACCAGGCCGGCGAAGGCGTGGTGGTGGCGCCGGACGGCACCATGTTCGGCGCGGTGAATGTCGCGCCGCGCGGCATCACCCGCTACCAGAAGAAGTGACGGCGCGCCTCAGTCGCTGATCCTGTCCCAAGCGTTGACCTCGCCAATATCCTTGCCCCCGATCAAGGGGCGCGGCAGGCGGCGCTCCTTCGGCCGGGCCCGGAAATCCTTGTGCAGGAACAGCGAGGTGCAGCAGCGATACCAGCGCAGCGGCCGAAAATCGCTGAAATCCACCTGGATGAGGTCGGCATCGCGCAGCATCGCGGTGGTGTTGGGGTACCAGTCGGCATTGTCCAGCAGGATAAAGCCGCCGGGCCTGAGAATCCCCAGCGCCGCCCTGGCGCAGCGATAGCGGTTGGTGGCGGCATCGACGATCACCGCGTCGAAACTGCGCCCCAGGCCGGCCATGTCGGCGGCGATGCGCTCCGCCTGGGTAATGCGTATTTGGGTGTTGGGGAAATTGCCGGTCATCAAGGTTTGCGCCCAGGCGGCGTCAGTCTCCAGCGTCGTCACCGACTTCACCCGCGCGCTCCAGAACTCGGTCGAAAAGCCGCCACCTAGCTCCAGCAGGTCGAAGCCGGAAAGGTCCAGGCCCATCAGATATTCGATCAGGCCATAGGACATCATCGGGATCTTGCGGCCGTCGCCCAGCAGGCAGACGCCGTTTTCGGCCGATTTGCGGAAGCCCAGGCCGCGATTGAGGATGTCGAGCACGCAAGCCTCGAGCAGCGGCGCATCCTCAACCGCCACCGCATCGAGCTGGCGGGCGATGTCTTCCGGAGCCTGCGTGGCGGGCACTGCTTTCCAGGACATTGCGTTTGTTCTCCTCAAATCCCCGGCGTGAGCCTGTCGAGGGATGCCAGCCTAGCCGCCGCTGGCCACATGTTCCATGCCCGACCGCCGGGGCCGAGGGTTCGCGTCCTGTTATGGCGGCGCCGTCGGGAGAATGACCTTGCCCGAGCCGGTAACGGATTGCTTGAGTATCCTGGGCCTGTCCCGCAGGCGAACCGTGCCCGAACCCGAAAGCGTGACGTCAACCAGCTGCGTACCCGACACTTCGGCGCTGCCGGTGCCGCTGACATCGACATGCACGATATCCGCCCTCAGGGCGCCGAAATCGGCGCTGCCGCTGCCATCGACATGCAGGGTCAGTTCCGCGACCTTGCCCCTGGCAGTGGCGCGACCGCCGCCATCAAGCACAATCTCAATCTTGTTCTGGGTGATGACGCCCAGATCAAGCGTCTGGCCGCCCGATATGACGATCCGCGCGCCGGCCTGGGGCGGCGCGGCCGGTGGTGGCGGCGCCGGCGGGGCGACATTCGCGATCATGGCCGGCCCGCTGCCGCGGACGTCATGCCCGGCGAAATACGTGGCCGTCACGGCCGCGCCGATCACCGCCAAGAGCGTCAACGGCAACAAAAGCCTGCTGACCATGCGAGTGTCCGACGACGCTGCCGGCGGCGCAGCAGCGGGCAATTCCTCTTTTGCGGACAGACGCTGCTCCCGGCCGCCGCGCAATTCCTGCGCCAGCCGCGCCGGATCACCCAGCCGCGCGACAATGTCGTTATCGGACTGCCCGGCGGCGGCGGCTTCGGAGAAATGATGTGCATAATCCGAAACGATCTCGTCGATCTCCGGCTGCGGCAGGCCCGCCAGCCCGTCTTCAAGTTTCGCCATGAAGAGCGCGCGGCTCATTCATCGTCTCCCAGAATATCGACTAGCGCGGCCTTGAACGCCTTCCACTCGGCGCGCTGGGCCGCCAGGGCGCGGTGCCCGGCCTTGGTCAGCTTGAAATAGCGGCGCGGCGGGCCCGAGGCGGAATCGGTCAGGTAGGTATCCACCAGCTCGTCCTTCTGCATCTTGCGCAGCAGCGGATAGACTGTGCCTTCCGCCATGCCGATCGCGTCCGACAGCCGGCTGGTGATCTGGTAGCCATAGCTGTCCTTCTCGGCGAGCAGGGTCAGCACACACAGTTCCAGGATTCCCTTTTTAAGCTGGATATGCGTGCTGTCTGCCAAATCGCTTTCCCGTCAGTTTCGATCGCGCTCGCGCTGGGCCCGTTCGCGTTCACGTTCCGCCTGCTGGCGTTCGCGTTCCCGTTCACGGTCCGCCTGGTCGCGTTCGCGCTGCCGCTGGCGTTCCGCCTGCGCAGCTTCGCGTTCGCGCTGGCGCTGCGCGCGCTCCATGTCTGCACCGGCCAGTTCCGTGGTCCTGCCGTCCGCACCCACCAGCAAAATCTTGCCGCTGCCGGTGAAGTGGTAATCCGAATGCACCGGCTGCGACGACAGCCGCACGGTGCCAGACCCGGTGAGGTTGGCTTTCACGTCAGGCACCCGGCCCAGAATCGCGGTGCCGCTGCCGGTGACCTGGATGTTGGCGCTCTTGCCGATATCGCCGATCTTGGCCCGGCCGCTTCCGGTGACACGGATGTCGGCGCCTTCGCTGACATCACCCATCACGGTTGAGCCGCTGCCATTGACGGAAATCTCGGCCGCGCCGGCGCTCATCTGCTCGAGATTGGCGTGACCGGAACCGTTCACCTGCAGGCCAAGCTGCCTGGCCTGACCCTGCACGTTGAGCGCGCCGCTGCCGCTCACCCGCAGCTCCAGCGTGTCACGCTGCAGCCGCCCCAGATCCATGACAGCGCTTCCCGCTACTTCGAAACGGCTCAGCATCACGCCCTGAACCAGGATCTCCACCCGCGGCTCGTTGCGCGAAAAACTGAAATTAAAGCCCGATGTGTCGTGACGACGAATGGTGCCGCCATCCACTTCCGTTTTTGCGACCTCGTCCGGATCGCCGGTGACGATGATGCGCGGCGCGCCGCCCGGCACATAGCGCACATGGCCGGAGCCGCCGACATGCAGGCTGTCCTTGCCTTGCCAGACCCATTCGCGGCGCCCGGACTGGTCCACTGCCGGCGCCTGCGCCGTGAAGCTGCCCCACCAGTCCGACTGCGCCTGAGCGGCGGGGGCCAGAACCAGAAAGACCGAAACGACGCTCAGCGCCGCTGCTGTTGTGAATCGCATGGTGATCACCTTTTCCCGTTTGTCCGCGGATTTGCAATTTTTCTGCTACTAAGCAATGTTTGGTACTATACATTGCACAGTACCGGTGTCAAATAGGCCGGCAAGTGGCCAAACACGGAATGACGGGAAAATGTCGAAGAGATCAGGAATTGCCTGGATTATTGCAGGCCTGATGGCCGCCGTGCCGGCCTGGGCGGCCGAATCCGAGAGCATCTCGACCTACCCCGCCGCCTACTTCGCCGATTCCCATCCCACCACCGCCAACGACATGATCGGACGACTTCCCGGCTTCAACATGGATGGCGGCAGCGGCACGCGTGGCTTCGCCGGCAGCGGCGGAAACGTCCTGATCAACGGCACCCGCCCCGCCGCCAAGACTGACGGCCTCGGCTCCATCCTTTCGCGCATTCCCGCCGGCAATGTCGAGCGCATCGAGGTGATCCATGGCGGCGCACCGGGCATCGACATGCAGGGCCAGAGCGTTGTGGCCAATGTCATCCTCAAACCCGATGCCGGCGAGCAGCTAATTCTCACCAGCGGCATCACCTATATTGCCTCGGGTTCCTGGCATCCCAATTACGGCGCGGAATATCACGGCCAGAGCGGCGACATGCGCTACGAGCTTTCCGCCTCGCGCAACGTCAATATCTGGGACGATGCTCCCGGCGACGGCCGCCGCACCGTCACGGCGCCGGGCGGCACGCCTGTGGAGGACCATGCCAGCACCTATGGCGTCATCCAGCATGGCTACGCCCTGCATGGCGCCGTCACCCTGCCGCTCTGGGGCGGGGAATGGAGCAACAATTTGACGCTGAACAGCAACGGCGTCGGCTACGGCACCGAATATGACAGCCCCGCCAGCAGCAGCCATTTCGACAATACCAGCCACAGCCGCAACGGCGAATTCGGCAGCCACTGGCAGGGCCTGGTGGGCGCGGTCAATCTGGAAGCGGTGCTGCTGCAGCGGATGAACCACAATGAAGGCAGCCAGACCAGCACCACCTCCTCCGGCGTCTCGCTCTTCCGCTCCCGCAACGACAGCGGCGAAAGCATCGGCCGCCTGACGGCGCGCTATTCCCCGATCACGTCCCTGAACCTGGAAGGCGGCGGCGAACTGACCTGGAATTTCCTCGACGGCCATACCGGCTTCGTCTCCAACGGCGTGGCGACGACGCTGCCCAACGCCAATGTCACGGTGGATGAGCTGCGCGGCGAGGTTTTCGGCATCGCCACCTGGAAAATCGATCCCACCCTGACGCTGGAAGCCGGGGCGCGGGCGGAATTTTCCCGCATCTCGCAGACCGGCGACACGCACAGCAGCCGCGATTTCTTCTATCCCAAGCCGCGGCTGCAGCTGTCGTGGCAGATGGACGAGCCCACCCAGTTCCGCCTGCGCGCGGAAAAATATCTCGCGCAACTCAACTTCAACGACTTTGTCGCGTCCAGCAATCTGCAGGGCTATGGCGTCGCCGGCGGCAACGCCTCGATCCGGCCGGCCCAGTCCTGGCAGTTCGAGGCGGCGGTGGAGCGGCATTTCTGGGACAAGGGCGCGGCGGTGCTGAGCTATCTGCGCGAAAACATCAAGGATCTGCGCGACTACATCCCCATCGGCGGCGGGCTGGACGCGCCGGGCAACGTCGCCCACGCCACCAGCGACAAGCTCTGGATTCGCGGCACCCTGCCGCTGGATTTCCTGGGCCTGAAGAACGGCCTGTTCAAGCCGAATGTCTACTGGCAGACCAGCGACCTGATTGATCCGGTGACGGGCCAGCACCGGCGCATCTCGGGCCAGCGCAACATCAGCTCCTATTACACCATCAGCCAGGACCTGGAGGAGTGGAAATCAACCTGGAGCTTCAACTGGGGCACCAGCTTCAGCAACACCAACTGGCGCATCGCGCAGATTTCCCGCGCCAACATTCACAACGATCCCTATGTGAATTTTTACTGGACCTACAAGCCGGACAGGGACTGGACGCTGAATTTCGGGGCGGAGAATTTCATGGGCTATCATTTCGAGCAGGAGCAGTTCAATTTTTCGGGCCCGCGCGACACCGCCGGCCCGCCCACGATGCAGGATGTCTATATCCGCAGCACGCCGCGTTTCTACTTCAACATTCGCACGACGCTGTGATCACGAGATTTTGACGATGAATATCAACGGAATTCTTGCGCCCGGAATCGTCTTGCTGGGCCTGCTCCAATCCAACCTGGCCTGGAGCGAGACGGCTTCGCCGGCGACGAGCAGAATCGATCGCGTCTGGTTCGGCGCCTTCACCAACACCCTGGCGGACGGGAAAATCAGCCACGATGTGACGGCGCTGGTCCTGGAGCAGGACGGCGCGAAGCTTTCAGGCAGCGTTGGCCCATCCATGGATCGCCTGGCGCCGATCACGGAAGGGAGCATCAACGGCAGCGGCATTTCGTTCCGCATGGAAGCTGCCGGAGGGGTTGCTTTTGCTCTTTTCCTGAACGGTGGCCATCTTGTTGGAACGGCGAAGGGAAGCAGGGTGAACGCGATACTGGACCTAGTCCCGGCCCCCGCGCTCATGCCGCATGCGCAACTCGTCGCGGAAATAGCGGCCGCGGATGCGCAGAATTTCGCGGCCTATGAAAATTGCAACGCCGATCAATACAGAGCCTTTCTCAGCCCGACTCTCGAATTCTACCAGGACAACCAACCCGTCAAAAATCAACAGCAGATCATCGACTCCCTGAACTATCGCTGCGCGGAAGGCATCACCTATCGGCGGGAGCTGGAGCAGTCCTCGCTGATTGTCAATTCGGCGCCGCCCACCGATGCAATCGAGGCGGGCCTGCAGCGCATCTATTCGAAACAGCCTGACGGCAGCGAACGTCTCGAGGCAACCGTGCGCTTTACAATGATCTGGAGCAAGAAAAGCGGAACCTGGCAGTTCATCCGGGTGGTCAGCTACGATCACCGCTGAAACCGGCGGCGGCACGATTTTGCGGTTGTCACTGTCCGCCGCGGGAAACGACCCGCAGACTATTGGCTGATCAAGGCCGGTCTTCACTGCCCCCGGTCATTGCGCCAGGCCCGTCAGCCGCCCAGTCGGCGAGCTGCAAGGCGGGAATGGTGACCTGCCGCAAGAGATGGGTCAATGGCTGGGCGGCGACGATGGCGACGCGCGGCAATTGCGTGGCGCCGCCCAGCGACAGGTAGAGAGAGAACTGGGTGATCATGTCGCTGCCGTTGGAATAAGGCGCTTCGCTGGGCAGATGCCGCACCGACCAGTTGCCTTCGCCGCTTCCGGCGCGATCGGTCAAGACTGCGGCGATGCGCGCGTGCACTTCGCCCGCCTGCAGGCAACCCAGCATCACGGCGGTGCCAGGATTGTTGATGCGGCTGGCGCAGCTGACGCCTTCCGGCAGGCGCAGTTCGCCGCCCGAGGCCGGCATCTCATAATGGCCGCGTGGCGCAAGCACCCCCAGCCTGTAGTCCAGCGTTACGCGCAGGGGCTGGCCGGCATGGGCGCGGAAGAACGCCTTCGGCACGTATAGGACCAGGTGAAAAGGCGCCGGCGCTTCTCCCGGCATGTGCAGAACCACGTCCTGTGGGCCAGGCGCTTCCTGGGTTTGCCCATTCGGCGCGATCAGCTTCGCCCGCACGCCCTCGGCCACCAGCATCAGCTCCGGCGGCAAATTCTCGACACGCAAAGGCAAGGTGATGCGGACATTCTGCTCAGAGAAGCGGGGCCCTTCCGCTCCGCTGGGCTTCGCCAGTTTGCCGACCTCCGGCGTGAAAGCAAGAGAGAGGTTCGGAGCCGGCGCCAGCCAATGCTGCATCGCCAGCGCGGTGCTTTCCGGCAATAGCAGTTGCGATCCCAGGATCAGCGAGGCGAAAACCACAAAGACAACGCGGCTGCGCACGGTATCGCGCCGGAAATATTGCAGCCCCAGGATCGCTGTGGCGCCCGCCAGCAGCAAGCACGTCCAGACCAGCCAGCTGACCAGATTCGCCGCCGGGACGGCGGCATCGCTCAGCAGCCAGACTATGCCACCGACTACCGCGCCACAGGCACCCAGCACAGCAGAGCCCAAACCCAAGGTCTGTCCGATGGTCCGCGTCATCGCCGCAACCGCCAATGCGGGCAGCACCGGGTTGACGAACTGGAACAGATTCCATGCCGCTGCTGCGCCCAGCGCCTGCCCAAAGGAAAAGCCACCCATCAGGGCTTGAACCATGTCGGCAGCGAACATCGGCGCCTGCACCATCAGGACAATGAAAAGCAGCTTGGCCGCCAGCAGGTCGCGGCGGCGGATCGGACGCGCCAGCCAGTCCTGGCGGTCGTCGGGCAGCGGATCGAGTTGCACCACCAGCACCGCCGCGAAGAAAACCATCGCGCCGGTCAGAATTCCGAGAATCTGCGAAGCGCCGCGCAGCTCCGGATGGTCGGCGGGAAACGGCCCCAGTTTCGCGCGCACGATGGCCATGACTAGATGCAGCGCCGCCAGGGCGGCGACGTAGGGCCAAAGCCGGCGCAGGTCTTTTGCGAAGATATGCCAGGTCATGCTGTTCTCCCGTTCCGCGAGGCGCGCGCCAGGGTGGTGAAGATGGAACGCAGCCCCACGGGCTGAACCTCGATTCGCTGCGCTCCCGGAACCGAGGCGGCGATTTGCGCGTTCGTGGCCGCCTCGGCGTATTGCGTCTCCACAAAGCTGACGACGCTGCCTTCGACGCGCAGATCGAGCCATGTGGCGGGCGGGCTGACCGGCAGCGTCGCGGCGCGGTCCAGGATTACGCGCACCGCGCGCAGCCGCGCCTGCAGCGTCTCGAGCGGTTCCTGGAACAGCATGCGGCCTTCATCGAGAAAGCCGACATGGGTGGCGAAGCTCTCGATCTCCGCCAATTCGTGGCTGGAGACCAGGATGGTCATGTCGCCGGCCTGGGCCAGCAGGCTTTCGACCAGCTCGTCGCGTACAAGGGGATCGAGGCCGCTGAACGGCTCGTCCAGAATCAGCAGTTTCGGCCGGAAACACAGCGCGCAGGCCAGCGCCATCTTCATCCGCATGCCATGCGAGAGATGGGCGACCTTGCGGTCCGGCGGCAAATGCAGGCGGGCGAGGATCTCCGCTTCCAGGGCGCGGTCCCAGTCGGGATAGAATGGCCGCAGATAGGCGATATAGCCGGCCACAGTCATGTAGCCGGGGATTTCCTGATTCTCCGAGACATAGCCGATCCGCGCCAGCTGGCGCGGCGACAGCTTCCGCGAATCCGCGCCCAGAATTGTGGCGGCACCTTCGCTGGCGGTGATGATGTTCATCAGCAGCCTGATCGTGGTGGTCTTGCCAGCGCCATTGGGACCGACCAGGGCATAGGTGCTGCCTTCCGGCACGTTGAGATCGAGGCCTTGCAGCGCCCCATGGCGGCCATAGCTTTTGCGCAGCTTTTCGGTGTGAATCATCATTTGCGGTTGGTGTCCCGTGTTCTGTCCAGCTTCGCCCACTGCGCATTGATTGCCTCGGCCAAGTCCTCCGCGCTGAGGCCGAGGCGCTTGGCCTCCACCACCAGCTGCTCGACTTCCTGCTGCAGCAGCCGCTTGCGCTCGCCCTGCCGCGCTTCCGGCGGTTCGGCGACCACCGTGCCGATGCCGGGGCGGGATTCCAGCCAGCCTTCCTGGATCAGGTGCTGGACTACCTTGTGGGCGGTGTTGGGATGGATCTTCAGATCGCCCGCCAGCGCCCGCACCGAGGGAAAAGTCTGGCCCGGCCGGTATTCGCCGCTGACAAAGGCCTTGCGGGCGGCAAACACCACCTGCTCGAAGATGGATTGCCCGGGCCGGAGCGTGAGATTGAGTAGTGTCACATCACTACTGTGACAGATGTAACGCCTAAGTCAAGGCCGCTTACTGGACGAGGCCGATCTCCAGTGGCCGTTCATCGCTGCGGCCATGGTCGTCTACCGCGCGCAAGAGATAATGTCCGGCCGAGGGCGGCTGCCAGAACAGGGTTTCGCCGGGCCGGCTGCTGCCGATGAAAGAGGCGCCAGCGAACCAGTAGAGCTCGCGGACATCGGCATCGGTGGCAGCGTTCAACGCGATGTTCTGGCGATCCTGCCGCCCCAGCCGGAAGACATAGGAAGCGCCGCGCATCGGCGAGGTGATGTGCGGCGCCGACCGATGCACCGTGCTGACGCGGATGGGCGACTTGCCGGGAATGAACCAGGTGCGCCCGCGCTGCGGACACCATTGGTTGGGCAGGTCGCCGCTGGCCAGGCATCCGCCACGGCCGGTCCGCAGGCGCCGAAGGATCAGCCCGCGCGCCGCAGACCGGACGGCAGGGACAGGCGTTCGATCAATCCGGCGCTGTCGCCGATGCCGTGGAAGCGGAGCATGCGTGCCAGCCGGTCGCGCTGGTGTGAGGAGAAATACTCCATGCCGCGCCCCGCGATTCCCTGATTGAAGCGCAGGGTATAGCGGTCATCCCACAGATCGTTGATCACCAGGTCGTAATAGGCGCGCGAATGCTCGAAGCCGCTATGGCGCAGGATGGCATCCAGGCAGGCGGCGGGATTGTCGAGCAGGTCGGTGTAGTGCAGCGCCAGTACCGTGTCGTCGTCGAGGCAGCGTGAAAGCCAGGTGGCGTAATAGCTGGCGTACCAGGGACCCATCATGTCCACCATGAAATCGCCCCTCTCCTCCGCCTTCATGTCGCGCCAGCGGCGCGGAATGGCGCAATTCAGGCCGTTTTCCAGTGCTCCCGGCTCGTTGTCGAGCATGTCCCAATAGGAGGCCAGCATGTCGGGAATGTTGCGCAGCATGATGACCGGACGGATGCCGAAGGCGTCCAGCATCCGCACATTGGCAGGCAGCGCCTGCATGTGGGCATGCGCGACCAGCGGGCCCTTGCAGACCCCACCCAAGAAATAGCCCAGCAGTGTCGGAAGATAGAGCTGCGCGTCGCGTCCGCCCTGGGCATGACCGATCCGCACCAGATCGCCGCCAGTCGCCGCAATCACGGCCTGACGCAGGAAGGTGCCGGCCGCCTTGGGCGCAAAGGCCAGGAACACTGCTTTGCGGCGCGCACCGACGCCGCGCAGATATTGCAGCATCTGCGGCCCATAGGTGCCGCAATTGTCCGGCAGCTTGAAGACCGCGCGCAGGACCTGCTCGTCAATTTGAAATTCCATGATTGTCTCCATTCGGTTCTGGCGGGCTCACCAGCTGGCGATGATGCGGCTGCCGGCGACCAGGGCGTCGGCCGTGGCGCCGCCGGGCGAAAGCACCAGCTGCAGGTCCGGCTGCAGAGTGAGGTGGGAATTGAAGTTGAAGGCCCAGGTCGCCTCGATGGTGGTTTCGCCCAGGCGCAGGCCGCCGCCCGCCGCCAGGGCGACGCGGCGCGCCGGACCGGTGAACTGCACATGCGTGACCGCCAAGCCAGCCTGGTCGGCCTCGCGGCCGAAGGGCGCGTTTAGCACCAGGCCGGTGCTGGCCGACCAGGCGATGCTGTTGATCCGCTGGTCGGCAAGGCCCAGGCGCATCCAGCCGGAAAGTCCGGACTCGGCATCGTCAGGCGCATAGAGCCCGCCGTCAGCAATGGCATACAGGCCGGAATTGCCGGAGTGTTTTCCTTCCGCCGGATCAAGCGCGTCAAAGCTGGCGGTGTGATGCCAGACGCCAAGACCCAGCACGAAATCCGGGGCAATGCGATTGCGCACTTCCAATAAGGCCAGAACGCCCTCGTCGGGCGAAAATGAAAATGTGGTGCGCCCGGGATGATCGGGATCGCCGGGCGTGCCCTCGAACAGGCCGGCTTTTACTTGCCAGTGACCGCCCGGGAGCCACCAGCCTGCCAGGCCAAGCCCGGTTGACGGGAAAATGGAAGGGCCGTTGGTGCCGGCCTGGGAAAAATCCGGGCCGATGCCGAAGCTGCTGTTGAGGAAAAGTGAAGCCGTTGTCTGGACGTCGAATTCGGTGTTGAGGTCGATGACCCCGGCCTTGAGGCCACCGATGCTGTCGAATTCGCGCGAGGCCCAGAAACTGGCCAGCCGCAATCCCGCCGGCCCGTCAATGTTGGAGACGGTCTGCGCGTCGCCGACCAGCCTGCCGCTGAAGCCGGCGGCGCTGCCGCCCTGCACGTCCAGAAACAGAGTCAGGCCGGGAAGGCCGGCGGCCTCGCCCGCGAAGGATGCCATGACATCGGTCTTGGCGAGCGGACGCATGCCGGAATGCAACCCGCCCGTGGTGTTGGCCAGGATATCGGCGATGCCGGTCGCGCCAAGATGTAGCGGCGCCTCGTCAGCGGCGGCGGCCGGCGACGTCCACAACAGCGAGAATGCCAACGCAAGGCGGCGAAGCAAATCGGTCTCCCTGTGACGGCAAGGAGGCCGTGCACGGGGACCGAAGCTGCACGCGCGCGGTCACGGTGCGATTGCGCGGCAATTTCGGAATGTGTCGGAAGGTGACGGCCCGGTCAGGGCGCGCGGCCCTGCCAGCGCAGGATGCAGCCCGGCACGGCGAGGAGATCACGCGCCTGCGTGGCCGAAGTCGCCCGCTCACGCAGGATGCGGTCCTGGCCATCCGCGCACCAGGCGTAGAATTGGTGACGACCGGGGGCGAAATAATCTGCCCGGCGGCTGGAGAGAATGTCGCTGGTGGAGGCCAGGGCCGGAGCGGCGCAAAGGGCCAGCAGGGTGGCCATATATAAGGTCTTCATGGCCCGATCCTGCCATGAAGCCACGGTGCGGAAAACGGCCCGGCGGAAAATCCGCCCGGCATGGTTAATGGGTGTGGCGGCGAACGGCCCGGGCGGCGAAGATGTAGCCGCCGTTGCGCACGGTGCGGATGAAGGCCGGATTGCGCGGATCGTCCCCCAGCTTGCGGCGCAGCCGCCCGATGCAGACGTCAACGCTGCGGTCGAAGGCCGGCGAATTGCCGCCATAGCAGGCGTCCATCAGCTGGTCGCGGCTGAGCACACGGTTGGCGCGCGTCACCAGCGTCTCCAGCAGCTTGAATTCGCCGCTGGTCAGCGGGGCGGGCTGACCGGCTCCATCCTGTAGCGTCTGCGCGGTGGTATCCAGCACCCAGTCACCGAAGCCGTAGCAAACATGCTGGTCGGCCGGCGACAACGCTTCGGCGCGATCTTGGTGGCGGCCACGGCGCAGCACGCTGCGGACACGGGCCAGAATTTCACGGGGCTCGAAAGGCTTGGTGACGTAATCGTCGGCGCCGATTTCCAGGCCGACCACGCGATCGGCGAGATCGCCGCGGCCGCTGACGATTATGATGGCAACATCGGAATAACGGCGAATCTTCTGGGTGATGGTCAGGCCATCCATATCCGGCAGGCCGATATCCAGAATGATCAGATCCACCGGGTTGGCGGACATCGCCTCCTCGATGCCGGCGCCGCTTTCCAGCGTCGTCACCTGATAGCCGTCCGCGCCCAGGCTGCGCGCCAGCAGGGCGCGAACATCGGGATCGTCTTCAACAATGGCGACATGTTTGGTCATGAAATGGCTTCCCGGCCCGGTTCCAGGCTGGATTAGTCCCAATTTGTTACAAAAGGCCTAAAAACGGCGGGGCATCGCTACCTCGACATAGACTGAAACAATCCGACGCGAGCCGGAAAAACCGCCGCTACCGGCGGGGCCTATTGCTCTCCCATGAAAGCCAACAACGGGAGACGACATTGGCCTGGTTTCAGAATCTGACTATCCGCAGCAAGGTGATGCTGGCCTTTGCGGTCATCCTGGCGATTACGGCCGTGCTCGGCCTCTTTGCCATCAACCGGCTGGCGCTGGTCAACGACGCCACGGTGGCTCTTGCCGACAATTATCTGGTGGCGGCGGATTCCCTGGGCGACGTCAACGCCGACGCCATGCGCTATCGCCAGCTGCAGGCGACTCACCTGCTGGCCATCGGGCATGACGCCAAGGCGGAGGAAGCCAAAGCCATGAAGGAGATGGCCGATGCGGTCGCCAAGGCATGGGGCATCTATGTCCCAACCGTCGATGCGGGCACCGAGCGCGGCCTGGCCGACAAGGTCATGCCCGCCTGGAACGCCTATCTGGCGAAAAATGACAAGTTCATTGCGATGTCCGAGGCCAACCAGACCGCTGCGGCCAGCGCCTTCTTTACCGGCGAGATGAACTCCTCCTACCGCGCTTTCGAGGATGCGCTGCAGGCGGACCTGGACTACCAGATCGACGCCGGCCACAAGGAATCGGCCTCCAGCGCCGCGGCCTATACCCTGTCGCGCAACCTGATCATCGGCGCGCTGGTGCTGGCCTCGCTGCTCTGCCTGCTCGCCGGCTGGCTGATCGTCACCGGAGTTTCGACTCCGATCCGCGCCATGACCGAGGCGATGAAGCGCTTGGCCGGCCACGACCTCACCACCCAGATCGCCGGCGCCGAGCGCAAGGACGAAGTCGGCCAAATGGCCGGCGCCGTGCTGGTGTTCAAGACCAGCATGATCGAGGCCGACCGCCTCAAGGCCGAGCAGGAAGAAGCCCAGCGCAAGGCCGCGGCGCGCAGCGCCCTGGTGGATCAGCTGACCCGCGACTTCGATGTCCGCGTCCAGGGCGTGGTCCAGACTGTCGCCAGCCAGGCCTCCCAGATGGAGTCATCGGCCCAGTCGATGAGCGCCACCGCCGAGGAAACCACCAAGCAGGCCGGCGCCGTCGCCGCCGCCTCCGAGGAAGGCGCCGCCAATGTGCAGACCGTGGCCTCGGCCACCGAGGAACTGTCCTCCTCCATCGCCGAGATCGGCCGCCAGGTCAGCCATTCCAGCCAGATTGCCGCCAATGCCGTCACCGAGGCAGCCCGGGCCAACGAAATGGTCAATGGCCTGCTGGGCGCGTCGCAGAAGATCGGCGAGATCGTTGCCCTGATCAATGACATCGCCGACCAGACCAACCTCTTGGCGCTCAACGCCACCATCGAGGCGGCGCGTGCCGGCGAGGCGGGCAAGGGCTTTGCCGTGGTCGCGGCCGAGGTCAAGAACCTTGCCACTCAGACCGCCAAGGCTACGGACGAGATCCGCGCCCAGATCACCGGCGTGCAGGGCGCGACCGAGAACGCGGTCGGCGCCATCGGCTCGATCGGCAAGACCATCGGCGAGATCGATCAGATCTCGACCGCCATCGCTGCCGCCGTCGAGCAGCAGGGCGCCGCCACCCAGGAAATCGCCCGCAATGTCGAGGAAGCGGCCAAGGGGACGCAGGAAGTGTCGTCCAACATCGGCGGCGTCACCGAGGCAGCCAACTCCACCGGCGCCGTCGCCAACCAGGTTCTGTCTTCGGCCCGCGCGCTGTCGCAGCAGTCCGGCGAGCTGCGCGCCCTGGTGCAGAATTTCCTCAACGAGGTGAAGGCCGCCTGACGGCGACTTCATCAGATGAGGCAAGAGAGGCAGGAACAAACCGGCTGAGCGCTCCCCCCGCTCCCCCAAACCGCAGGAAGCAGCTCCCGGTTTGTTCCTCCTCCAACCAGCAAGGCAGACAGACATGACCACCGCCGAAACCATGCCGCACGACAAGGACACCGAATCCTTCGTCACCTTCACCGTCGCCGACCAGCTTTTCGGGGTGCCGGTGGTGCGGGTCCAGGACATACTGACGCCCGACGCCATCGCCCCGGTGCCCGGCGGGCCGTCGGAAGTGCGGGGCCTGATCAATCTGCGCGGCCGCATCGTCACCGTCATCGATCTGCGCACCCGCCTGTCGCTGCCGCGCCGGGGCGACGAGACCGCCGGGATGTGCGTCACGGTGGAGAGCGGCGCCGAGTCCTACACCCTGTTCGTGGATTCGGTCGGCGATGTGATCCAGCTGGGCCGCAACCAGCGTGAAGGCAATCCCGCCACCCTGGACGCCGTCTGGCGCGACGTCGCCGAAGCCGTCTACCGCACCGGCCAGGGCCTTCTGGTCTCGCTGCATGTCGACCGGCTGCTGACCATCGCAGCCGCCTGAAGATCAAGACAGATTTCGAGGACCCGACCATGGACGATTTGCTGCAGGAATTTCTCGCCGAGACCGCCGAAAGCCTCTCGGTGCTGGACCTCGAACTGGTGCGCTTCGAGCGCGAGCCTTCCGACGCCACCATCCTGAGCAACATTTTCCGCCTGATGCACACCATTAAGGGCACCTGCGGCTTTCTCGGCCTGCCGCGGCTGGGCTCGGTGGCCCATGCCGGCGAGGATATTCTCGGCAAGTTCCGCGACGGCGAGCTGGCCGTCACGCCCCAGGCCGTCAGCCTGATCCTCAAGGCGATCGACCAGATCCGCGTGCTGCTGGCCGAACTGGCGGCGAATGGCTGCGAACCGGCCGGCAATGACGAGGCGCTAATCGCGGAAATCCGCAACCTGGCCTCTGCCGGCGATACCACTCCCGCCGAAGATGCCTTTCCGGTGGCCGCCGAACTGCTAGCCGAAGTGGCGCAGGCGCTGGAGCCTGAAGCGGCGGCCGAGATGGCGCCCCTGCAATCCGCCGCGCCCGCCACGGTGCCCGCCAAACCGGCCGAGGCCAGGGAAACCGCGGTCTCTTCGATCCGCGTCAATGTCGACGTCATCGAAAATTTGATGACCCTGATCAGCGAGCTGGTGCTGACCCGCAACCAGCTGCTGCAGATGCAGCGCGTACAGAAGGACAATGAGTTCAAGGTGCCGCTGCAGCGCCTCAGCCATATCACCTCCGACCTGCAGGACGGCGTCACCCGCCTGCGCATGCAGCCGATCGGCAATGCCTGGAACAAGCTACCCCGCATCGTCCGCGACCTGGCGGTGGAAACCGGCAAGAAGATCGAACTGGTGATGCAGGGCGCCGAGACCGAGCTCGACCGCCAGGTGCTGGAGATGATCAAGGATCCCCTCACTCACATGGTGCGCAACTCGGCCGATCACGGCATCGAGGATACGGGACAGCGGCTCGCCGCCGGCAAGCCGGAATGCGGCACCATCGCGCTCGACGCCTATCACGAGAGCGGCCACATCTTCATCCGCATCGCCGATGACGGCCGCGGCCTCAATGTCGAGCGCATCCGCCACAAGGCCGTCGCCAATGGTCTCGCCACCGAGGCCGCCATCGCCGGCATGGGCGAGCAGCAGATCCTGCAATTCATCTTCCGCCCCGGCTTCTCGACCGCTGAGAAAGTCACCAGCGTTTCCGGCCGCGGCGTCGGCATGGACGTGGTGCGCACCAACATCGAGCGCATCGGCGGCACCATCGAGCTGACCTCCGTGGCCGGACAGGGCACCACCTTCCAGATCAAGATTCCCCTGACCCTGGCCATCGTCTCGGCGCTGATCGTGGAGACGGCGGGCCAGCGCTTCGCCATTCCCCAGCTCAACGTCATCGAGCTGGTCGGCGTCTCCGATCATTCGGAAGCCCGCATCGAGACCATCAACACCTCGCCGGTGCTGCGGCTGCGCGACCGCCTGCTGCCGCTGGTGTCGCTGCGCGGCCTGCTCGGCCTGCCGCCCGCGCCCAACCAGGACCGCTTCGTCGTCGTCGCCCAGGTCGGCGCCAGCCGCTTCGGCGTCATTGTCGACCGCGTCTTCGACGCCGAGGAAATCGTCGTCAAGCCGGTGGCCCCGCTGCTGCGCGGCACCCGCTTCTATGCCGGCAACACCATCCTGGGCGATGGCAGCGTCATCATGATCCTGGACCCCAACGACCTGTCCGGCGTCGCCGGCCAAATCGACGCTCCGGAACAGGCGGGCGGGGATGCCGCGGCGCAGCAGCGCGCCAGCGACATGGCCAGCTTCCTGCTTTTCCGCGCCGGCGGCGATGAGATGAAAGCAATCCCGCTGGAGCTGGTCTCCCGCATCGAGGGCTTCGAAGCCGGTACCATCGAGCATGTCGGCGGCCGCCATGTCGTGCAGTACCGGAAGCACCTGATGCCGCTGGTGCCGTTCGACGCCGGCCATGCCTGGAAAAGCGAAGGCCAGCAGGAAGTGCTGGTGTTCAGCGACAAGCAGCGCCGCATGGGCCTGGCCGTGGATGAGGTCGTCGACATCGTGCGCGACCGCATGGCGGTGGAACTCTCGTCCGAGCGGCCAGGCCTGCTGGGGAGCGCGGTGATTGCCGGTAAGGCGGTGGACATTGTCGATGTCGGCCATTTCCTCAGCCTGGCCTTCCGCAACTGGTTCGAGCCGCCAGAAGGCAGCGATGGCGCGCGCCATGCCTTGGTGGTGGACGATAGCGCCTTCTTCCGCAGCCTGGTGACGCCGCTGCTGGCCGCCTCTGGCTGGCAGGTCACCTGCGCCGCCGATGGCGCCGAGGCCCTGCGCCTGCGCGAGGATGGAAGGCGCTTCGACGTCATCATCAGCGACATCGAGATGCCCAACCTGGACGGTCTGGCCTTGGCCGGCGCCATCCGCGGCGACAATCGCTGGAGCGGCGTGCCGCTGATCGCGCTGTCCTCCCATGCCGGGGAAAGCGACATCTGTGCGGGACGCGAAGCCGGTTTCGACGACTATCTGGCAAAGTCCGACCAGGCCGGGCTGTCTGAAAACTTGGCGCGCGCCCTGCGCCGCCTCGCCGGCCACCAAGCCAATGACGGCCTGCGGAGGGCATCATGAGCGTGCGCCCCGTCGCCCTTGTAGTGGATGATTCCCGCGCCATCCGCCGTATCGCCGCCGAGATCCTGCTCGGCTTCGGCTTCAGCGTCGGCGAAGCCGAGCATGGCCGCGCTGCGATCGAATTCTGCAACCACACGGTGCCCGATTTCGTGCTGCTGGACTGGAACATGCCGGAGATGGACGGCATCTCCTGCCTGCGCGCGCTGCGCGCCATGGCGCTGTCGCCGCGCCCGATCGTGGTGATGTGCACCACCGAAAGCGGCATGCCCAAGATCCGCGAGGCACTGGAAGCCGGCGCCGATGAATACATCATGAAGCCCTATGACCGCGGCGTGCTGCTCGCCAAGCTGGAACAGCTCGGCCTGGTGGAGGCGGCATGAACCCGCCCCCCAGTCTGCCTAACGGGCCGCCGCCGATCCGCGTCATGGTAGTGGACGATTCTTCCGTCGTGCGCGGCCTGATCGCGCGCATGCTCAAGGCCGATCCGCGCATCGAATTGCTGGCCTCCTGCAGCGACGGCCGCATGGCGGTGGTGCAGGCCGCGCGCAAGACGCCGGACGTCATCATCCTGGATGTCGAGATGCCGGTGCTGGACGGTCTCAGCGCCCTGCCGCAATTGCTGGAGGCCGCGCCCGGCGTGCGGGTGATCATGGCTTCCACCCTGACCCAGCGCAACGCCGCAATCAGCCTCAAGGCGCTGGCGCTGGGCGCCGCCGACTATATCGCCAAGCCCACCAGCGACCGGCTGGGCGCCAGCGAGACGTTCCAACGCGAGCTGATCGAAAAAGTCGTGACGCTGGCGAGGATACGACGTCCCGCCCCGGCCCTGGCCGGGCCGTCCCGTCCCGCGGTTTCCCTGCCCACGCTGCGGGGCGGGGCGGGGCTGCGCCGCCCGAAAATCATTGCCATCGGCAGCTCCACCGGCGGGCCACAGGCGCTGCTGACAATGCTGGCAGCGCTTCCTGCCACGGTGGATTGTCCCATCGTCATCGCGCAGCACATGCCGGCGACCTTCACCACAGTGCTGGCGCAGCATATCGCCCGCGCCAGCGGAAGGCCCGCCCGCGAGGCCGAAAATGGCACGGAGATCGCGCGCGGCAGCATCTGCCTGGCACCCGGCGACTGGCACCTCGCCGTCGCGCGCGAGGGCGAGCGCTGCTTCGCGCGGCTGTCGCGGACACCGCCGGAAAATTTCTGCCGTCCCTCGGTCGAGCCGCTGTTTCGCAGCGTCGCCGAACACTATCGCGGCGAAAGCTGCGCCGTGGTCCTGACCGGAATGGGCAGCGACGGTTCCGCCGCCGCGCGCCTGATCGCAGGCCAAGGCGCGCCGGTGATCGCCCAGGACGAGGCCACCAGCGTGGTCTGGGGCATGCCGGGCGCCGTGGCGCAGGCCGGAATCTGTTCAGCCATCCTGCCGCTGCCGCAGATCGCCGGCCATCTGGCGTCGCTGTTCGAAAGGGCGGCGGCATGACCGGCAACGATTTCACCTTCATCGCGGCCATGCTGAAGGACCGCTCGGGCCTGATCATCACGCCTGACAAACAGTACCTGCTGGAGACGCGGTTGACGCCGATCGTGCGCGAACTCGGGCTGGACGGCCTCGCCGCCCTGATCGAGCTGCTGCGCCAGCCAGCCAGCCAGGGCGTGCGCGACCGCGTGGTCGACGCCATGACCACCAACGAGACTTCGTTCTTCCGCGATACCCACCCCTTCGAGACGCTGCGCCGTTCGGTCTTTCCCGACCTGATCGCGCGCCGCAGCGCCAGCCGCGCCTTGCGCATCTGGAGCGCCGCCTGCTCCACAGGCCAGGAGCCCTATTCCCTGGCGATGATGCTAAAGGACCATTTCCCGGTGCTGGGACACTGGAAGCTCGAGATCATCGCCACCGATCTTTCCCCTAGCGTGCTCGCCCGCGCCCGCGAGGGCTTCTATTCGACCTTTGAGGTCCAGCGAGGCATGCCGATCCACAGTCTGATCCGCCATTTCGACCAGATGGAAGGCGGCTGGCGGATCAAACCGGTCCTGCGCGAGGCAGTGACATTTCGACCCGCCAATTTGCTGGAAGACTTTTCCAACCTGGGCCAGTTCGACCTCGTGCTCTGCCGCAATGTGCTGATCTATTTCGACCAGCCGACCAAGAGCCGCATCCTGCAGGCGATGACCCGCCGGCTTGCCGCCGATGGCGCGCTGCTGCTGGGCGGGGCAGAGTCCATGTTCGGCATCTGCGACCAGCTTACCGGCCTGCCCGGCCTCAAGGGCGTTTACGGCCATGCCCGCGCCGGCAAATCCCCCACAACCCAGGCGCCGCCGGTGCGGCTGCCGGCTGCTTCCTAGGAGAAAGACATGACCCTGAACAAGAACATGCGCGTCTTCATCGTGGACGACTACACCACCATGCTGCGCATCCTGCGCAACCTGTTGCGCCAGCTGGAGATCGTCAACGTCCAGGAAGCCAATGACGGCGACAGCGCCTATCACATGATGCAGAAGGCGCCGCCAGACCTGATCATCTCGGACTGGAACATGGCCCCAGTCACCGGCCTCGAGCTGCTGCGCAAGGTCCGCGCCGACGCCAAATTGCGGCATATCCCCTTCATCATGGTGACGGCGGAGAGCAAGACCGAGAATGTCGTCGCTGCCAAGCAAGCAGGCGTCTCCAACTATATCGTCAAGCCATTCAATGCCGAGACGCTGCGCGGCAAGATCGCTAGCGTCTTTCCGGCGGCGTGAGGCAATCATGGCCCAGACTGCATCCAGCCTGAACGACGCACATGGCTATCTCGATCGCGTGATCCGCGAACTGCGCGTGCTGCAATCGCCGCAGAAGGACACGCTGGTCGGCGTGTTGGAATATCTTTCCGACCACATCCGGATGACGCGGGACGAAATCGGCGCCCTGCGCCCCGGGTGCGACGCGCAGCTTTTCTCCAGCACCACCGACGAGCTCGAGGAAATCGTGGGCGAAACCGCCCGCGCAGCAAACCGCATCATGGACGCCGCCGAGACTATTGAGACCGTTGCGGCCGGCGCGGAGCCAGCCATGGCTGCGGCGCTGACCGACGCGGTCACCAGCATCTACGAGGCCAGTTCCTTCCAGGACATCACCGGACAGCGCATCACCAAGGTGGTGCGGGCCCTGCAGTCCCTGGAAAGCAAGCTGGCGTCGCTGGTCGAGGCCTTCGCCCCGCCGCCGGCGGACAGCGCGCCGCAGGAGAAGCAGGGCGACGCCGCGCTGCTGAACGGCCCCCAACTGGCGCCGAACGCCAACAGCCAGACCGACATAGACGCATTGTTCGCGTCACTGGAGTGAACCGTGACCGCCGCCGTCCTCAAGCCGAAGCCCGCCCCGGAGAATGAGACGATCTCCGACGAGGATCGCGACTCGCTGCACACGCTGCCGGTCGCGATCCTGCCGGTGCAGACGCCGGTCTTCCGCCGCGCGCGGCTGGTGAAGAACGCCCGGCTCGAAACCGTGGTCGAGTTCTTCAGCGGCGCCGGCACGGGCCGCGGCCATCTCGATGTCCGCAACGTCAACAAGTATCTCGGCCTGCCGGACCATCCCGTCCATCCCGATGTCTCCCTACTGCGGACGGTCGGAGATCTTCCCAGCTTCGACGTCTATAGCCTGCGAATCCTGCTGCGGGCGAACGGCATCGCCCTGCCCGACAACTCCGCCCTGATGCTCTCGCCCGGAAAGATCGAGTCGCTCAGCGTCTACATGGCCCGCTTCACCCGGCCGCTGGTGGAGGAGATTTTCGGTCATGACACCGCGGGCGCGCGCTTCACCGACATTGTCGGCCTGTTCCGCGCCCGCAACCCGGAAGAAGTGCGCAACCGCCTGGGGCAGATGGCCGGCCGCCTCGGCATCTCGGTGGACGCCATACCCAAATTTCTCGAGGACTACGGCGACATCTTCATGTCACTCTCCTATTATCGCGACTGCCTGGACACGCTGCTGCCGCTGGTTCAGGGCTTCATGGACAGCCTGGTCATGATCCGCGACAGCCATCAGCTGGCACAGGACCGCTCCCTGATGAAGGCGATGGACGAGATCGAAGCGGCCGTGAACTCCAGCCTTTCCAGCGTCACCGGCAAGCTCGAGAGTTTTGAGCGCAGCACCAACGACATGTGGCGCGACCTCACCGCCGAGCGTTTCCAGCGCATCGAAGGACTGATCTCGCGCTATCACACGTCCATCGGCGCCGCACTTTGCGCCATGAGCGTGAAGATGACCGCCTGGGCCAACCAGTTCCCGACCTCGTCCGGCGGCGTCGGCCGCAGGGTCGCGTTCATCATGTCGGACATGCGCCAGGGCCTTTGCCAGCTCGAAACCGGCCAGGACGATGCGCCCATGCTGGCCGCATTGAATGACTAGCGCCATGCCGGGGCTGTGATAGCGTCGGACGAACCAGGAGGGTTCGGGGATTGCGCCTGTCTGACGGAATGCGGGCCTGCCGCCAAGCGCTGCTTTCGCCGCGGCTGCTGGACGGCCTGTTCGCCGGCATCATCGCAGCCGGCATGATCGGCCTCTTCCTTGTTGATGTCTCCATGCCGCGCGGCATCCTGGACGGGTTGGGTTATCCCGCCATCGTCGCGCTGGCGGCGCGTTTCGGCCGCCGCATCGTGCTGGCCTGCGCCTGTCTGGTCACGATCCTGATTGTCCTGGCGGCGCCGCTGGTTCCCGATGCCGGCATCAGCGTCGCGGGAGAATTCGCCAACCGCTTTTTCGGCCTGCTTGCGGTGTGGATCGTTGCGCTGGTGCTGCGTCAGCGGCTGGGCCTGGAGGGTTATATCTCCGCCCATGAAACCGGACTTGCCCGCCACCAGCTGGGCATGCTTCAGGCGGTGCGCGAGGTCCTGCTCGCCGAAAAATCCTTTGCGGAGCGCATCCAGCGGCTATGCGAAATCTCTGCCTTTTCGCTGCAATGCGGCCGCGTCGGGGTCTTTCGCTGGCAGGGCCTTGACCGGACCATGGTCTGCCTCAACATGTACCGTCATCCGGAAAACCGCCATGGCACGGTCCCCGACCTGCCGGAGAACATGCACCCGGAATTCCAGCGCGCCATGCACCGTGATTATGTCGTGGTTGCGAATGACGTCCAAAAGGCCGAATTCCTCACGGGTCGAATTGATGTCTTCGCCAAAAACGATGTCCGGGCGGCGATCGGCGCCGGCATCGTGCTGAACGGCGTCGTGATCGGACAGATCACATTCTGCAATGTCCACGAACCGCGGAACTGGACGACTCAGGAAATCATCTATGCGCGAGCCCTAGCCAACCTGGCCGCCATGCTGTTCGCCGCCGAGCGCAATAATGAATCCCTGGCGGCGCTCAACATGGTCCGGGAAGGCATCTGCGTCACCAACCATGCCGGCGAGGTGCTCTATGCCAATCGCGCCGCCCGGCGCATGGCCCTGGCGAAAGCCGGCATCACCGAAATGAACCCTCCGGCCAATGCCTATCCCCAGCCGGAAGCGCCGCTGGAAGGCGAGGAGGACCGGCATGAGATCGCCTTCGGCGGCCGGGAACTTGAAATCCAGCGCGCGCGACTGCCCAATGGCGGCGTCATCACCCGCATCAATGACATCACCGAAAGCAATGCCGCGGTGCGGGAAAGCGCCGAGTTGCAGGCGCGGCTGCAGCAGGCGGCAAAGATGGAAGCGGTCGGTCAGCTGGCCAGCGGCGTCGCCCATGACTTCAACAACATCCTGGGCGCCATCGCCGGTTTCGCGGGCTTCATCGCCCAGGATTCCCAGGCGGACTCCGAGAACCGGGACTTCGCCCAGCGCATTCTCAGCGCCAGCCGCCGCGGCAAGGAGATGGTGGAGCAGATCATGGCATTCGCCGAGACCCGCAGCGTAAGCCATGGTGTCGTCAATCTCGGCCGCGTGGTGAAGACCAGCCAGGAACTGCTCGCGTCAGGCATGTATCCCGGCGCCCTGCTGGAGACCGAGGTGCCGCCAGCACCGCTGCTGGTGCGCGGCAACGAAGTCCAGATTGGGCAGCTGATCGTCAATCTTGCCACCAATGGCCGCGATGCCCTGGACGGCCGGCCGGGCCTGGTGGAAGTCGAGGCAGCGCTAGCGTCGGAGGAGGAGCTGGCGCGGCTCGTGGCCTTCAGCGGCCGGCCGTCAGAGCGGCTGCTGGGCCAAGTGCGGGAGAAAGCCCGCTATGCCCGCCTGACGGTGCGCGACAGCGGCGGCGGCATCGCCCCCCAGATCATGGACCGTGTCTTCGAGCCGTTCTTCAGCACCAAGGGGCGGCAGCGCGGCACCGGGCTGGGGCTCGCCGTGGTGCATGGCGTGGTGCGCGCCCATGACGGGCTTTGCCACCTCATCTCCGAGGCCGGCCAGGGCACGAGCTTCTCCATTTACCTGCCGCTGGTCGAGGATGCCCTCGAGGCGCAAGCGCCTGTAGGCAGTTTCAGCCCCTGCCGGGTGCTGATTGTGGACGACGAAGCCGACATGGCCGACATGCTTGCGATCGGGCTGGAACGGCTGGGTTTTCAGACCGTGGCGACACAGAATCCGCTCACGGCGCTGGCCGCGCTGGAAGAGGATCCGGAAGCTTTCGATGCGCTGCTCACCGACCAGAGCATGCCCGGCATGCTGGGCACCGAACTGATCCGCGAGGCCAGGCGTGTGGCGCCGGACCTGCGGACGGTGCTTTGCACCGGTAATCCGGACAAGCTGGATGACGGCAAGGCGGGACTGGCGGACGCCGTCCTCTACAAACCGGCGGAAATCCAGGCCATTGCCATGGCGGTGGGCCCCTTGCGAACAAAGACGGCCTGACGCCCCCGGATATCTGCTAGTCTTGCCTGGGCTGGGGCAGGCAATCATGCGGGTTCTGATAGCGGACGATCATCCGCTGTACCGGGAAGCGGTCGCGACACAGGTGCGGCGCCTGTATGGCGCGGCGCGGGTGGATGAGGCCGCCTCGATGGCGTCGCTTCGGGAAATGGCTTGCGCCGCCGGGCCCCCAGACCTTGTCCTGATGGACTACTACATGCCGGGCATGTCGGCGGAGGACTTGGTGCGCCTGATCGGCGATTTTCCTACCGTCCCCATCGTGGTGATGTCTGGTTCGGCGAGCAGGACCGATGTCCGCACCGCAATACAGGCGGGCGCCCGCGCCTACATTCCCAAGACGGCCAACCCAGAACTTTTCGCCCACACGCTGCAGATCGTGCTCGCCGGCGGCACCAGCATTCCCGCGGAACTTCTGTCAGACAAGGCGGCCGGTGAAGACAATGGCCTGGCCGGACTCAGCGCGCGCGAACGCGAGGTGCTGAAAGGCCTGGCCCGGGGGCAGTCCAACAAGGAAATCGGCCGCGAGCTGGGATTGGCGGAAGTCACGATCAAGCTTCATCTGCGCAACATCTTCCGTAAACTCCGCGTGAAAAATCGCGCTGAAGCCGCCATCCGGGCCGTGAAATCGGGCCTAGGCTGAAAAACATACTTTCGTATAGGTCTTCTATTCCGATGCCCGCGAGCCTTTCACCCGGCCCGGGTGTATGCGCCTGAGGTTTGAGGGGCATTCATGTCGGATACGGAGAAGGTTGAGGCGCTTGTGCAGCTTGCCGGCACGGTGGCGCATGAACTCAACAACATCTTCACGGCCGTGACCGGGAACCTCTCGTTGCTGGAAGGCAGTCTGCCGGGAGAGAGCGATCATGCGCGCGTTGTCAGTGATGTCATCCGCACGGCCCATCGCGGCATCGAGCTGTCAGAGAAGCTGCAGGCCTTTGCCGGCCGCCAGAGACTGCGGATGACGTGCATGGATCTCAACCGTGCCGTCACCATGGTGGTGACGGAGATGAAGCGCTCGGTCCTGCGCAGCGTCGATGTCAGGCTGGAGCTCGGCGCCGACTGCTTTGTGGCCTCCGACCAGGACAAGATGATGCTGGTGCTGGAGGAACTGGCGAAGAATGCCGCCACCGCCATGGAATTCCGCGGTCTGCTCACCATCGCCACCGCTCAGATTCGGCTGATGCCGCAGCAGGTGCCGCGACTTCCGGAGGGCGACTATGTCAGGCTGGCACTGCGCGATTCGGGCTGCGGCATGCTGCCGGACGTAATGAAGCGCGCCCTGGACCCGGTTTTCTCGACCCATTCCGGACGCGCCGGCTGGGGCCTGGCGAAATGCGCCGGCTTCATCCGCCAGTGTGGCGGCGAAATCCTGCTCTCCAGCGCCGCCGGCTATGGCACGGTGGTGGAGATCTATCTGCCGTACAGCGGCTGACGGGCAGCACTTCACTTGCCGCTGGAAGGCCCGTTGCGCCGAGCGGACTGGATGGCGCCGGTCGGATGGTGGCGGATTGGGTGTCCTTCTTAAGCTCGATTAAGCTCCTGAGTCCTATGAGGAAACTTTCAGAGCTTCTTTACGCGTACCGCCTTGCCATCCGCCAGACTTCGCTGCTTGAAACGGGAAGCTAGAAATACACCGTGGCAACTTGCCGGCGGGCGTTAGCGCGCCTTCAGTGATGGGAAAATCCACTGCTACTATTGGAAGCAGGGGCTTCCTGCCGCTAGACGGGAAACTCAGTTCAGACACTCATGGAAGCGCGCTCTTTATAGGTGCGCCCGCGCGCACTTTCGCGTCTTTGGCTTCAGATGAATCCGAGGCACGCTTATAGCGGCCATCCGGAGGATCGACATCGTGGAATTTTCGCTCGGGCCCGATATAGCTTTCCAACTCGATGTAAGGCCGCTTCGTGCGCGCCAACCATGCAATGTGATCGAACAGCGCTTGCGGGGAGGTGGGCTTCTTCAGAACCAGGTTCGCACCTGCGTCTCGTGCCGCGCTCACCGTGCTGAATTGCGCGTAACTTGAAAAGATGATGATCGGCACAAAGCGGAGTGGCTCCTTCCTCAGATGGCGCACGAAGCGCACCAGATCCGCCCCGCTCATATCAGGGAGCTCCTCCTCGATTAGGCACAAGTCGAATTCAGAATTGTTGAGACACTTCTGGGCGGCGGCGCCCGTATCGCAAGCAGTTATGTGCTTGACCTCGAACCCGCGCAGAGCCTGAGAAATCAGCGAGCGAAAATAGTGATTGCGGTCAACCACCAGAACATTCAATTTGCTGAGATTCATTTTAGACATCGCTCACCTGCTTTTTTCATTCTCCTGGCTTTGTCGCGACCCGAACCAATGTGACTGCCGTCTGTGCCGGTTAATCTGACTATGGCGCGATGTAGCCACGTTCGACCAGGCGCCTGAGGCCATCATAGGCTGCAGTCATTTCATCGTACGTGACCCGCAATTCTGACAAGATTTTTATTTGTTCGTCGGCGGGCTGCTTCCCGTCCAGAGAGACAAGAAGTGCCTCCTTGAGCCAATGGCACCTCGCCCTGGCCGTAACCGCCGCGAGCTTTTCAAATATGCCGGCGTCGACCTCTCCAATTATTTTGGCGACTTCCTTCCGATTGGCCATGTACGCCGTATAGTCGATCAGCTCCAGCTTGGCGTGCATCTGACGTTGCGATTTCGGATCGTTGATTTCGCATGGTTCAAAGTGATCGGACCCTATTCTCGCAGGGGAGTAGCGCGTGATTTGCGGCATCGGACCTTAGAACCTCTATTTTCTCGAGGAAATTTCCGAGGCGACTTCCAGCCAATAATCGGCACTCAAATTACCTGAATAGCTGCGTGCGGCTTCTGCGCGCAGTGCTGCTTCCTCGCGGGCGAGCTTCTTTCCAAAAATGGAAATGAGAAGATCAGCTCCTCGTGCAATTGCTGCTCCCGGGATTGCCGCTGGACTCTGCTCAACCATGGCTGCGCTAAGCATCTTTTTGACTCCGCGCCACGTCTCTGGAATTCACCCATACGATGTTGGGCGGACGCCGGGGAACTGCGGGGGGCGTGGCTTTGGGGGTCCCGACCACAATGGGCGCCACTACGCGATGACTGAGAGGAATACCGAGCATTTCCCGCCCCTCCAGCGCATTCAACCAGGCCTGGGCAAAACCCACCCAGCAGGAACCCAGCCGCATCTCGGCCGCCGCCAGCATCAAATTCTCGGCGGCGAGCGCGCAATCCTCGGAAACCCACGGATTGTCTGAGTCCGCGGAAATAACGATCAGCGCGGGCGCACGATGAAATAGATGCAATTGCGGATCGGAGAACAAGTCGCGGAAATGGTCCGGCTTCGGCAGCACGTGCAGACAGCCAAGCAGATGACGCTTGGCCGCCGTTGACATCCGCTCCAGAAACGCAGGGTCGGTCACCACGTTGAAGCGCCAAGGCTGATCATTCATGGCGCTCGGCGCCTGGATTGCGGCTTCGACCAGCCGTCGCAGAATTTGCGGCGCTATTGGGTCGGTCTTGAAATCCCGGACCGCCCGGCGGCTCCGTACCACATCCAGGAATTCCATCTTGGTTCCTCTAGGTTCAGCCGCCGCGAGCGCGCCGGTCGCGCCCCTCTTCCCAGCTGGCATAGCCAAGAACGCCAGCGAACAGCGACAGTGCACCGATCACGACAAGCAAGAAGAAATCACCGCCGGTCATCGAATTTCCTTCCCCGAAATATCAAATGGTTAAGTCTTCCAGTGCCTGCCGGTCCTGAAATTGGATCTGGCGGGCATTGGGGATGGCGATGAGACCGTCTCGTTCCATTTGCGAAAGCGTGCGCGATACGGTCTCAATGGTGAGGCCCATGTAATCGGCCATGTCCTGCCGGCTCATCGGCAGTTCGATATGCCCCTGCCGGCCATGACGAACCGCCCAGGTGAGCAGGAACGAAGCCACTTTCTCGGTCGCGGCGCGGCGACCAAGGAGAAACGCGTGCTTCTGGGCGTGGCTGACGCTCCGCATGGCGTAGGTCAAGAGCTGCCGCGCCAGGGTTTCGTCATGAAGTGCCGCCGCCTCGACGCCCTTGCGGCGATAGGCGATCAGGTTGCAATCCGTCACAGCTTCGGCGCTGAGCATGCGTGCATCTTCCAACTCGAAGCCGAAGACGTCGCCGGCTGTGTAAAAGGCTTCTATCTGGCGGCGACCGTCGCTCAGAAACTTGCAAGTGCGAACCGTGCCCGACACAATCCTGAAAAAGACATCGGCGCTATCGCCCTCCGCGAAAATCTCGCGCTCCGCCGGGGCATAACTGACCGCGCCCACCCGAAGTGTCTCACGCCCCTCGTCCAGGGCGGCAATGGCACCCGTGCGGGCGACCAGGGTGGTGGCTGAGGATAGGCTCGTTGTGCGAGAAGTTGCGGCGTGCGGCATGTCGGTCTCCCTCAAGCGATACCCCTGTTTAGAAAAGGGGGCCCGGCCGGGAAATTCGGTTTGCTCCTAAGGGATAATACGTAGGGCCGGAGGCGCGCCCGGCCCGGGAACTATGCTAAGCTTCGGGAATATCAATGGATTTGCGCCCCATGAACCAGCAGACCGACCTTGCCCGCCTGGCGGCGATCGTGGCCTCCTCGGATGACGCGATCATCGCCAAGACCCTTGATGGCATCGTCACCGACTGGAATCGCGGCGCGGAGGAAATTTTCGGCTATCGCGCCGCCGAGATGATCGGGCAGCCGATCACGAGGCTCCTGCCACCTGGAAAGGAAACCGAGGAAGACGAAATCCTGGCCCGGTTGCGGCTGGGCCAGCGCATCGAGCATTTCGAGACAAGGCGCCAGCGCAAGGACGGCGCAATTATCGATGTCTCGGTGACGATTTCACCCTTGCATGATGAAGCCGGCAGGCTGATTGGGGCTTCCAAGATGGCGCGCGACATCACTGCCGCGCGCCGCGCCCAGGAAGAACTGCGCGAACGCGAAGCACACCTGCAATCGGTTCTCGATACAGTGCCCGACGCGATGATCATTATTGATCCGCAGGGGCTTATCCAGTCCTTCAGTGCCACCGCAGTGCGTCTTTTCGGATACGATCCGGGCGAAGTCACAGGACGCAACATCGCCATGCTGATGCCATCGCCCTATCGGGAACAGCACGATTCCTATCTGGCCCGCTATCTGGCCACCGGTGAGCGGCGCATTATCGGCACCGGCCGGCTGGTGGTTGGCCAACGCAAGAATGGAACGACTTTTCCCATGGAACTGGCGGTCGGCGAGATGCGCTCGGGCAACAGACGCTTTTTCACTGGCTTCGTCCGCGACCTCACCGAGCGGCAGGAAACGCAGAAAAGGCTTCAGGATCTTCAGTCCGAGCTGATCTTTATGGGGCGGTTTACGGCGCTTGGCGAGATGGCCTCGACCTTGGCGCATGAACTCAACCAGCCGTTGACGGCGGCGACCAGCTATCTCAACGGCGCGCGCCGGCTGATTGATGGCGGCGCGCCCAACCAGGCAATGATAAGAGAAGCCGTCGAGAACGCCGCAGCCCAGACTTTGCGAGCCGGTCAAATCATCAAGCGATTGCGGGAATTCGTTGCCCGGGGCGAGAGCGAGCGCCAGATCGAGGACCTGGCCAAGCTGATCGAGGAGGCCGCAGCCCTCGCCATGGTGGGGGCGCGGGAAACCGGCGTCCGCATCTCCTTCGCTTTTGACCCCAACGCCGCGCAGGTGCTGGCGGACAAGGTCCAGATACAGCAGGTCCTGCTAAATCTGATCCGTAATGGCATCGAAGCGATGCAAGACACCCCCTTGCGCGAACTTTCCATTAATTCAGTCAGATTGCGAGACGGCATGGCGGAGATCACGGTCACAGATACCGGCACCGGCATCGCACCGGAGATAGCTGACCAGCTATTTCAGTCTTTCGTCACTACCAAGAAGACTGGCATGGGGGTGGGTCTGTCGATCTCGCGGACAATTGTCGAAAGCCATGGTGGGCGCCTGTGGGCAGAAGCTCGACCCGGCGGAGGCACCATTTTCCGCCTGACCCTGCGCCTCGCCGAGGGAGATTTTACCGATGAGCGCTAGCCATACCATCCACCTCATCGACGACGATGAAGACGTTCGCAAGGCGCTGGCCTTCCTGCTGGGAACGGCGGGGCATGCCGTCAGGGTTTATGAGTCCGCCACGGCCTTTCTGGACAAGCTGGACGGGCTGCAACCGGGCTGCATCGTCAGTGATGTTCGGATGCCGGGGGTGGACGGACTGGAAATGCAGCGTCGGCTCAAGGAAAAGGGTATCGGCCTCCCAATCGTCGTCATGACGGGACACGCCGATGTGCCGCTAGCGGTGCAGGCTATGAAGCTGGGCGCGGTCGATTTTATAGAGAAGCCCTTTGCCGATAATGTGATGTTGGAAGCCATAGACCGGGCGCTCGCCGCCGCGCCACCGACCGATGGCAGAGGCGAATTGGCGGTTATCAGGACCCGGCTGGATGCGCTTTCCGAACGGGAACGGCAGGTACTCTCCGGGCTTCTGGCGGGCCATCCCAACAAGACCATCGCCTACGACCTGGGCATCAGCCCACGCACGGTTGAGGTTCACCGGGCCAACGTGATGACCAAGATGGCAGCAGGCAGCCTTTCCGAACTGGTGCGCATGGCGCTTCTTGCCGGTTATTCCTGATTTCATTTTGCGCCCGATCAAGGCGCACAGACAGCTAGGGCATCAATCTGCCTGAAAAGGAGATGTTGCCATGAACCTTTTTGTGCGCCGCATGTTGCTTGGCGTGGGCCTGTTGAGCCTGACCACGCTGCCCACCTTGTCCGGAATTCCCATCTCGGTGGCACCCGGCAAACAGGGGACCGCAATGGACGAGAAAGCCCTCAATGACGCGATGCAAAACGCCTTTGGCTGCGTCGCCGCCGTGTTGTCCTATCGCCCCGCCGAAGCCGAGCCCCTTTGTGGCAGCCTGATCCTGGCGGCGCCCGAGGAAGCGCTGGGCTACAAATTCCGCGGTTTGGCCTATCTTCTGGAACAGCGCTTCGAAAAGGCAGAAGAGGACTTCCACACCGCGGTCCGAATCGACCCGCGCGATGCCGAAAACCAGGCGGGCTATGCCCAGGCGCTGGCGGGCCAAGGACGCTTTGCCGAAGCCATTCCCGGCTTCGAAAGCGCGCTCAAGCTGGCGCCGCGCGACATTCGCTACCTCGCCGCCAGTTGCTGGGCCCGCGCTGGCGAGGGCAGCCGGTTGGATCTGGCACTGAGCGACTGCAACAAGGCATTGCTCATTTCTCCCCAATTCGCCACCGCCCTGCAGAACCGTGGACTGGTTCGCCTGAAGCAGAAGAATTGGCGCACCGCGATCCAGGATTATTCGCGAGCGCTGGTTAACGACGGTGACAGGCCTACGGCCCTGTTCGGCCGCGGCTTCGCCAGTCTGCAGATCGGCAAGCTGGATGACGCGAGGGATGACATTCGTGCCGCACGCCGCATCGCGTCGGGTATCGACGATCTTTACATTCTGCAGAAGGTGTTGCCCGCCACTTGTCGTGAAGCACGCGGTCCCTGTCCGCTCCCAGACGATCTGCGCCAGATCTTGCCCCGTCAGGCGCCCCTGTTGACGGTGAGTTTCCAGTCCGGGCCCTATGGCCACCCGTCAGGCTTCGAGGAACTGGACGAGACTTTGCGGGCAATCGAACTGGGCCGGCTGGACGCGATGCTGGAACACACTGCCGCACGTCTCGGCGTCAGCTTTTCTCCCGGCTTCGCGATGGGTTCACAGGACGGCGAATTTGAGCACGCTCAGCAGCATCTCGAGGACATCCGGCTGGAATATCGGCGCCAGCAGCGCATCGCCTGCAACCGCAAACTGATCGGCGGCAGCCTGTGCCAAACGCCGCGCTACGGCAACACACTCTCGCTTATAGAGGATTCCGCCACGCTTCGGCGAGAGATAGACCGCACCACCGATCTGATTCAACCCTTCTGGCAGGCGGTGTGCCTGGCCAGCCATGAGCTCGTCGATCCCTGCGAGATCGAGTGATCTAGCGCGCGATCATTGCCAGGCCGACGGCGCTGGCCGCAACCATGGCCGCCGTCAACACAGCTCCAAGCCGCCAGCCGCCGAAGATGAGGCCCAGCGTCGACTTGGCCACGGCGTTGGTGAATGCCGCCAGCAAGATCACGGAAACTCCAAACGCCGAGGTGGCGGCGCCGGTCTGAACGCGGCCGGCCATGGATAGAGTGATCGGATCTACATCCAGAATGCCCGACACTGCGCCAAGGCCGGAGAGGCCTGCATCTCCGAACCACGTGCCCGCCAGCCTGGCGCAAAGCATGATGGCCGCAAGCAGCGCCCCGAACTTCAGGACCGCGACTGGATCGAAAGGGTTGGTCAGGGGAAGATCGTGGTTGGGTGAGCGCCCGGCCCGGACATAGAAAATCGCGGCTGGAAGCAACAGCGTCAGCGCAGCGGCGGCGACAGGCCGTCCGAGTGCGGACGCCATCTGCGGCGCAATTAGCAGCGCGATGGCAGCCATGCGCAGCAGCGAAACCATCCAGGCCGCCAGGATCGCGGCGGAAACCTCCGCAAGCATGTCAGTCTGGCGATGAGCCAGTCGGGCAAAGGTCCAGGTGACAGTGGTCGACGTCACAAGTCCACCCATCAGGCCGGCGAAAAGCAGCCCACGGCGCTCACCGACCAGCCGCATCGCGACATAGCCGCTGAAGCTGACCGCCGCGATCAGCACCGTCATCAGCCAAATCTGGTGCGGGTTGAGGGCGTTCCAAGGATCGACCGGGCGGTCGGGCAAGACCGGCAGCAATACTACCGTCATCACCAGCAGCAGCAGTGCCGCGCGCAATTCCGGCCAGGTTAGTCTGCGGACAAAGCCATGCAATATGCGGCGTTCCGCCAGCACCACAGCCGCCACCACCGCGCCGGCGCCCGCTGCCGTCATGCTGCCGCGCACTGCATAGGCGCCGAGCGCAAAAGTGAGCAATGCCACCACCAGATCGGTAGCCGAATAGCGCCGCATCGATCGCATGCGCTGGACCTCGAACAACGCAAAACTGGCGCCAAAGCCGGTAAACGCGATGGCGAGAAACACCAGATTGCCGCCCGAAAGCAGACCACAAACCCCGCCGCACAAGCCTATCAGGGTATAGGTTCGGATGCCCGCGACGCGGCGGCCGGCCTTTTCCGTGCGCAACTGCCAGCCGCGCTCGATGCCGATCAGCAGGCCGATTGCGACGGCAAGCGCCAGCCGCTGCAATGTTTCCAGATCAATCATGGCCCCTTTTCTCACATACCAGATAGATCCCGAAAGAGAGAGTGGGATTGCGCCGTATCAAACGCCGCGGGCTTTTGATGCTCCAACATGGAAAAGGAGGCGTTTATGGCCGAACTTTCCCAAACCAAGAGAGATCAACTCGTTGACTTCATAAGGAAACGGCGCCTGGGGGTGCTGTGCACCGTTGGGCCCGCCGGCCAGCCGCAGGCGGCCCTGATGAACCTGGCGATCCTGCCCGACCTTTCGCTGGTGTTTGAAACAACCTCCAGTACGCGCAAGTCCGGGAATATCGAGCGCGATTCGCGCGTCGCGCTCGTGATCGGCTGGGATGGCCAGGAAACGCTTCAATACGAAGGATTGGTGGAAAGGCCCAGCGGCCGCCTTCTCGACCTGGCCAAGCAGACCTTTGTAACGACCTTTCCTTTCAAAACGTCAGACGAGCAGTGGCCGGGAAACAGTTACTTTGTTGTTCACCCCTGCTGGTTGCGTTTCAGCAGCTACTACCGGCCACGTTTCGTCGAGGAGTATCAGTTGGCGGAGCGGGCAGCACCGGTGACCGGCGGCTGGCGCAGCTGGCTAGGGCGCCTTCCCGGCGGAAATCGCCACCCCGGTTGATCCCGCTCAACGCCCTGCGCACGCGGCTCAGCCAAACTCTTCGCGCAGCGGAGAAGACGTCATGTCAAAAACAATGAAGGCCGCCATGGTGCGGCAGCTGGGAAAGGCGCCTATCATCGAACAGGTGCCCATTCCCTGCCCCGGACCAGGCGAGGTGCTGTCGGAGCCACTCGCCTTCGCCCCTGAAGGCAAGGTCAAGACCCATATCCACAAGCGGCCTCTGGAAAGCATCAACGAGGTATTTGCCGATCTGAAGCACGGCCAAATTGACGGCCGCATCGTCATCCCCTTTCACGCCTGACGCCGGAGATAGCCTTGGAACACCCCACTCTGCTTTGCCACATGGAAACCAGCCGCAATAACAATGCAGTTCTGGCCGTAACGGCCGACCTCGCTCCGACGCTCAATGCCTCGGTGATCGGGATCGCCGCCTGCCAGCCGATCCAGCCCTTCGGCGAAGCGCCCTATGCGGGAGATCTTGTGCAAGCCGACATCGCGGAGATTCGCCGGGAGACCAAAGTGGCTGAAGACAAGTTCCGAACCTATTTTTCCACCAAGGTCAGCCGCACATCCTTTCGTTCTGCCGCGACCTACCAGGAACTGGCGGACTATATCGCGGGGCAGTGCCGCGCGGCGGATTTCATCATCACCGCACCCGATATTGGGGGCGCCCTGCTCGGCGAAACGCGGCGAACCAACATTGGCGATCTGGTTATGCATGCCGGCAGGCCCGTGATATTGGTCCCTTCAGACACCGCCGAATGCCTTCTGGGACACGCCGTGGTCGCCTGGAAGGACAGTCGCGAAGCACGCCGGGCTGTGATGGACGCGCTTCCGATCCTAAAACGGGCCGTCAGGGTCACCGTGGCCGAAGTCACACGCGAAACCGATGCGGATAACGCCACCTGCCGGACCCATGATGTTGCGACCTGGCTGCTGGGACATGGCATCCCGGCCCAGTCCCTGGTCCGCGTTTCAGACGGTTCCGATGCGGAAAGCCTGCAGCGCCTTCTGGAGGAACAGAATTGCGATTTCCTGGTGGCCGGCGCCTACGGCCGCAATCGGATGGGGGAATGGCTGTTCGGCGGGGTGACCAACGATCTGCTGCTTTCGCCGACCTTCTGCACGCTGGTTTCCCACTGAATTAGCGGTGGTCCCGGGACTTCCGCGGCAACATCCGGTCAGCGGCGTGAAAGAAGCGCCTTCCCTCTGCGGCGAGTTCCTCATCTGTCGAATGGTCCCAGGCCGCACTCTTGAGAATCTGATGCGCCTGCCCGGACCGGTTGGCTTTCAGCCAGCTCAGAAAATGGACGTGCGCCTCCGCTGGCCCAAGAAGAAGGACTTCGGGCGTGCCGGCAATGGCATCCGCAACGGCGTTGAAATACAGCCGGTCCCGTTCAGCATGAAAATCCAGGGAGTCGCGGTCACGATTATGGCGCCGCTGCGGACAGCGAACGGTCTCGCGGTGCGTTTCGTCAGGCGTCAGCGCCAGGATGATCGCGGCTTGATAATCCATCCAGAGGACTGCGTGCCGGAAGGTCACGGCAATATCTCGGCCGTTGCTGCCGCCGGTATGACCGAGACCACCCTGAACGGTCGGAAGAGGCCATCCGCTTCCCTGATGGAAACATAGCGTCCCGGCGCCAACGGATGTCGGTCCAGCTTGAAAAAGACTTCGTCATCATGGTTCGAAAGATGATCATAATCGAAGCGCCAGCCATGCCCGACGTGACGCAGCAGGCCTTTGCGCAACGGATAACCGCCTTCGAATTGCTGGACAATGCAATCGGCTCTCGCCTTGCGCCAGGCGTGCGCATCAATCTGGCCCTTCTCGGTCAACGGAGCGATGAACTCATAGCCCTGGCCCGGATCGCCGTCGGGATATCCTTCCGTCCGGCCCAGTTCCAGGCGAATTTTCATCAGCGTCATTTCTTCCTCCCAAAATGCTCTCGCACGGCGCCGGCGACCTCGCCGGCCATGCGCTCAATGGCGTCATCGCGAATACCCGGAACGATGCTGCCGAAATGCAGATGATCGACCACGGTTAGACCGCAGACCGCGGCAAAATGCCGGTCGAACAGGGCACGGATGGCATCGAAGGCGCCGCTTTGCCGCACCCACTGTGCCGGCGCACCAGAAGTGGTCACGCTGATCAGGTTTCGGCCTGCAAGCAGCGGTTCCGAGCCATGGCCGCCTTTGCCATAGGCGAAGCCATAGCCGAATACGCGCTCCAGATAGCCCTTCATCATCGCTGGCGGCGAATTGAGCCAAAGGGGATAAATAAGGGCATAGACGTCGGCGTCCGCAATCAGGGCGCGCTCGCGCGCGACATCCTCCTCTGGGCCGAACCCCGGTCCAAAGGGGAGTTCGTCAGCCTGAAGGGCCGGTTGGAACTCTAGCCCATAAAGGTCACGCAAAAGTACCTGGTCGCCCTGTAGCTTAGCGGCCGTGCAATAAGCGGCAGCAAGTGCGCCGTTGAAGCTATGACGATTGGGATGCGCCAATATAACGACGTGCTTCACATTTTCCTCCATCCCAATTCTGGCAGAACGCGGACCGGCGGTAATTGCGCGATGTCAAATGGCCACCGACTTGATCCGGATCATGGTGCTGGCCAACGGATCGCGTTCCCTTCCCATTGCGACCAGAAAGCGGGCAAGATGAAAAACTACCCCGAAATTACCAGCGACATTTCCACCAGCCTGAAATCCCTGCGCCGCGGCATTCCCGAAACGATGCAGGCCTTCTCCTCATTGGCGCAGGCAGCAACAAAATCCCAGGCCCTGGATAGCAAGACCAAGGAGCTCATTGCGTTGGCGCTGGGGATCGCGGCCCGCTGTGACGGCTGCATCGGCTTCCATTGCGAGGCTCTGGTAAAACTGGGCGCCAGCCGCCAGGAGTTGGAGGAAACGCTGGGTATGGCTGTTTACATGGGTGGCGGACCGTCACTGATGTATGCGGCTGACGCCCTGGCAGCCTATGAACAGTTTCAGGCTCAGAACGCGAAAATCGCTGTCTAGCCGGCCATGCTGCCCAATCTGTTCTTTGGAACCATTCTGGTCACCTTGACGGTCCTGATCCATACTGGAGGACTTTTGCTGCTGGGGCGCCTGACGCCAAAATTGGCGCGCCATCTTGGCTTTCACAGCCATGACCCCGGTCGAACCCTGGTCATGACAGGTACTGTGCTGGGTATCTTTCTGCTGCACGCTTTCGAAATCTGGCTCTGGGCGTTGGGTTATCAGCAGCTCGCCGCCGTCACCCGCTTTGCTGATGCGCTGGATCTTTCCACCGCCATGTTTTCGACCCTTGGCTACGGAGGCGGGATCACCGTCGCTCCGAGCTGGCGCCTGCTGAGTGCGCTGGAGGGAATCAACGGCTTCATCCTGATTGGCTGGTCTACCGCCTACCTGGTCGGAGCCGCCACCCGCCACGGCCCTTTTCGGGCCGGAGATCATTTCTGATTGATCCGGCGCAAGGCGCGCGACTTTCAAGAGGGCATGCTGATCTGAGAGGAGGCTTGCATGTCCGATATCCGCGTCGCGCCCGAATTGTGGGCGACCAGTCTCCTGCCGGAAGGCATCCTGCATGCCTGGCTGCGGCCTGACGGCGCGACGGTGAAAGCCGGCGAGGCGGTTGCAAGCGTGCGCATAGAAGACACGTTGCATGAGTTGATGGCGCCTGGCGCTGGTCGGCTGAAAACCGGTTGCAAAGCCGACAGCGTGATCGAACCCGGCATGATAATCGGCCAGGTGGTTGGTGCCTGAGCGCCGCCTTTCCATGCCCAGCCCAAGGAATGAAGCCGGCCGCGAAAAGCACGGGGAACGGAAATCGATCGGAAAGGCCGCATACAGAAAGCAGCTCCATGCCCTGCAGGTCGAGCTGGTAAAGCTTCAGCGCCATTTCATCAGGCAGAACGACAGGATCCTGGTCTTGTTCGAAGGTCGCGATGCCGCCGGCAAGGATGGTGTCATCAAGCGCATCGTCGAGCATCTCAGCCCGCGCGAAACGCGGGTTGTGGCGCTGGGCCCGCCCTCGGACCGCGACCGAACCTCCTGGTATTTCCAGCGCTATGCCCGCTATCTGCCCGCCGCCCGAGAAATGGTGCTGTTCAATCGCAGTTGGTATAATCGCGGTGGGGTCGAGCATGTCATGGGCTTCTGCACCCAAGCCGAACACGCCGAATTCATGCACTCCGCTCCGGAATTCGAGGCCATGCTGGTGCGTTCCGGAATCAAGCTTTTCAAATACTATCTCGACATCAGCAAGACCGAGCAGAAACGGCGGCTTGAAGACCGAAAAGCCGACCCGTTGACGCAATGGAAGATCAGTCCGGTTGACAGCGTGGCCTTGGCGAACTGGAAAGCCTATAGCGCGGCCCGCAACGAGATGCTGGCGCGAACGCACACACTTGAAGCGCCCTGGACGCTGGTGCGGGCCGACCACAAACGGGTGGCAAGGCTTAACATCATCAGGGATTTTCTCAGCCGGTTGAATTACGCCGACAAGGACCGGCGGCTGGCAGCACCTGACAGGGAAATTGTGTTCCCCTTCGACCCCACGGCAAGCAGGGCCCAACAACTCGCCAAATAGGCGTCGCCGGGGCTTTCGACCAAGCAATTGAGCCGGATCAATTCCCTTTCTCTGTCGAACTCTAGGATCAGGCCCGAGGATTTGGGAGGGATTCCATGCGCATTCGCCCACAGCTGCTACCACTCGTCATCCTGCTGGGCTCCCATCCGTTGGGGGCCTCGGCGCAGACCAATCTGCGCCCGGGCCCGTCGCTGGCGGACCTCACCGCCTCTTGCGAAAGCTGCCATGGCCCTGCCGCCCAGGCCGCGTCCCATGCACCGCGCCTGAACGGGCAGACCCGCGAATATCTTCTGGCGAGGCTGAACGACCTGCGCAACCGCCCGGCCAACCAGACCATCAGCGCCATCCACAACATGCTCGATCCCGCTCGCGGCATTCCTCAGGCGCAATTGCAGGCCCTTGCCGCCCATTTCGCGGTGCAGGCCCCCACCGAGCCAAATCAGAAAGGCGCCGCCCATGATAGGGGCGCACGCCTCTATGCCCAGGGCATGGGCGCCGATGTTCCTGCCTGCGCCAGCTGCCATGGCGACAAGGGCCAAGGCGTGGGGGAAGCGGCGCGCCTTGCCGGGCAGCACATTACCTATTTGCAGGACCAGATAAACGCGATGATGCTCGCGGCGCGGGTGCAGGACGGGATGAACAAGCATGTCTGGCGGCTGATGCCGGACAACGCTCGCGATCTGGCCGCCTATCTGGGCAACGACTAGGGCGATTGCGGCGGATCGTCGTTGAGGATGCGCAGGGCATCGCCTTCCAGATCCTCATACTGGCCGTTGGAAAGTGCCCAGAGCAGGACGCCAAGCCCTCCCAGCCCCAGCAGCAGCGCCGCCGCAATGATGAGCGCCATGCCGTTCATGGCTGCACCAGGCGCAGCGCATTGAGCGTCACCAGCAGCGACGACCCGGCCATGGTAGCGGCTGCCACCAGTGGCGAGACCAACCCCAGCGCCGCCAGAGGAATGGCCGTGAGATTGTAGAGCGCGGCAAGCGCGAAATTCTGCAACACCAGCCGCTTGGCCTTGCGCGCGACATCTATGGCTTCCATCAGCGGCGTCAGGCTGTCGCCCCGCAGCACCAGGTCGGCAGCCAGCTGGCTGGCCTCAGTCGCCGTGCCAGGGGCGGCCGAAACATCGGCTTGGGCCAGCGCCCCGGCGTCATTCAGGCCGTCCCCGACCATCAGGGTTCGCACGCCAGCCTCCTGCCATTTGCCGACATACTCGGCCTTTGCCTGCGGCGTCACTTCGCCGCGCCACAGGGCGATGCCCAGATCATGCGCCGCTTCCGCGGCGACTGGGCTGCGGTCACCGCTCAGCACTGCCACCAGGATATTGCGTTCCTTGAGCCCATCCACCACCAACCGGCTTTCCGGGCGCATGCTGTCGTGAAAGGCGAACCGGACGGGCGGCAACGCGCCATCGCGAAACCAGAGCTCACTTCCCAGTCCCGCGGCTACGCCGCACCAGGCAGCGCTGCCCAGACGCATCCTGCCGGATTGCATTCCCGCCCCTGCCGTTTCGTGTAACTCGGCTGCGACCGGCCCATCACCTGCGGCCTCCGCCAATGCCCGTGCCAGCGGATGATTGCTCCCGCGTGCCAGCAGCGCTGCCCTGTGCAACACGTCCGGCGCGATCTTCGCGCCATTTTCCAGCACTGGCTTGCCCAGCGTCAGCGTTCCGGTCTTGTCGAAAATGGCCATTTCAATCCCGGCCAGGCGCTCCAATGCATTGCCGGACTTGATGAAAACGCCCTTGCGGAACAGGCGGCTGGTGGCGGCGACCTGCACCGCCGGCACGGCAAGGCCGAGGGCGCAGGGGCAGGTGATGATCAGCACAGTGATGGCATATGTGACGGCAGGCTCCAGACCCGCGCCAGCCCATAGCCAGCCAGCAAGCACCAGCGCTGCCAGCCCCGTGACCAGCGGCACATAGGCGCGCGCCGCCTTCTCCGCGAGGTTGACATAGCGGTTGCGAGTCTGCTGACCCGCCTCCAGTAGCCGCGCCAGATCGGCGACCAGGGAGTCTTCCACCCGGGCTGTGACCAAAAGCGTCGCCGGCGCACCAGTAATGACGCTGCCGGCCTGCAACGCCGCCCCTGCCGCCAGCGGCACCGGCAGGGTTTCGCCGGTCACCAGCGAAAGATCGGCTTCCGAGCCATGATCAAGCAGCGTGCCGTTTACCGGCAGGCGGTCCCCCGCCGCCAGGAAGATGCGGTCGCCGGGGACAAGTTCACGCGCGGCCACCGTCTCCAGGCTGCCATCTTCCTTCAAACGCCGCGCCAGCAGCGACTGCATGGCCAGCAGGTGCTGCGCGGCACCGCGGGCGCGGTCGCGCAGGCGAAAATCGAGATAGCGGCCCACCAGCAACAGAAAGGTGAGCATCACCGCCGCATCGAAATAGGTATCGGGGGCCTGGTGCGCCGTCTGATAGAGGCTCAGGCCCAGCGCCAGCACCAGCGCCAGGCTGATCGGTACATCCATGTTGGTGCGCCAATGGCACAGCACCGACCAGGCGGAGCGGAAGAAGGGCTGGCCGGCATAGAGAGTCACCGGCACAGAAACGGCGGCGGCCAGCCAGAAGAAACTCTGGCGCAAGGCGGGCGAAAGATCGGCCCCGTACCAGACCGCATCCGTCAGGCCCATGATGAAGACGGTGGCGAAACCTGAAACCGCCAGGCAACGTAGCAGAAGACGGCCTTCACGCGTCACGGCGTCCAGCTGCGCCGGCGCCTCGAAAGGCTGTGCCTCATAGCCGATGTCCCGCACGCGCTGCAGCACTGCCTGGGGCCACACCGCGCCGTTTTGCCAGGCCACGGTCAATTTACCGGTGGAGAGGTTAAGCCGGGCGTCGGCCACGCCGGCAATTCCCTTGACCCCCCCTTCGATCTTGGCGATGCAGCCGGCGCAGCGCGCGCCCCTGACCGCGACTTCAAAGCATTGTTCGCCGCTCGCGTTCGGATGAATGTAGCGGGATAGATCGTCCGCGATGCCGGCAGGCGCCAAGCTCACTGCAGCCATACCCGCTTCACCACCTCGAACGGGACGCCCGCCTGGGTGCGCAAGACGGCATCCCAGGCGCCCGGCGTCACCTGTGCGATCTCGGTTTCATAGATGCCGGGAGCGATCTGCTTCATGGCCAGCGGATGGTCGCGATTCTCGTCGGCTGGGTGACGCAACTCACCCTTTAGCAATAGACCGTCCAAGGGATGGCCGACGGCATCGTGCAGCACCACGCGCAGCACCACCCTGCCCGTTTCAACCCGCGCCAGACTCACTTCCGCGCGCCAGTCCATCGCACGCTGCTCGGCCCGGTGGGCGAGCGTCTGGTTGTAGGTGATGCCCTGTAGGTAGGGCAGTTGCTCGTCCTCGCCGCGGAACGTCTTGACCGACAGGGTGATGTACCAGGCGTTCATCGCCATGATGACGCCGAAAAAGCCCAACAGCCAGATCAGGACCCCGCGGCCGGTCAAAGTCCCTGTCATTGCGCGCTCCCTACGAAGATGGCGTTGGCGCTGCGGGTTTCGCCCCGTGCCGGATCGCCAAGTGTGAAGACTACAGGCTGCGGGCCAGGCTTCACTTGCGCCCGATCAACTGTCACCAGCAGGCGCAGAGTCCGCACCTTGTCGGCTTCCACCTCAATGCCGGCAGGCAGTCGCGTATCGGGCAGGCCAATCAGAACGATCTTGCGGGCGCGGATGCCGCTCATGCCCAGTACCAGTGTGCGGGACGCGCTATCGCGGTTCATCAGTTTCAGGGTGTAGCCATTGCGCACCGCGCCGTCGGCGAGGGTGACGAAGTCCGGATTGCGGTCGCGGATGACGTCGAGCTCCAGCGTGTGGCGCGAGGCGAAGGTGAAGAGCATGACCCCACCCACCAGCGCGATCACCACGCCATAAAGGACCGTACGCGGCCGGACAAAACGAAATCGCTGCCGCTCGCCCTTCATCCGGCGTTCGACATTGGCCTCGGTGTCGAACGCGATAAGGCCCAACGGACGGCCAATCTTGGCCATGACATCGTCGCAGGCATCTATGCAGAGGGCGCAGTTGATGCATTCCAGCTGCGCGCCGTCGCGAATGTCTATGCCCATGGGACAAGCCGCAACACACTGCTTGCAGTCAATGCAGTCGCCACGACCGTCCCAGGGCTCGCCTTTGCGGTGCGACCCGCGCTTTTCGCCGCGGTCGCGGCGATAGGTGACGGAGAGCGCCTCGCGATCGGTCATTGCCGCCTGGATGCGCGGCCAGGGACACATATAGGTGCAGACCTGCTCGCGCATCAGTCCGCCAAGCGTGTAGGTGGTGAAGGTCAGCAGCGCGATGAAGGCGTAATTGCCCAAGCTGGCGGTTCCAGTGAGCAGCTGGTGCAGAAGCGTTGGCGCATCGGTGAAATAAAAGACCCAGGCGCCGCCGGTAGCGACGGCGAAGAGCAGCCAGATGGCGTGCTTGGAGACGCGCTTGGCGATCTTGGAGGCGCTCCAGGGCGCCGCGGACAAGCGGATGCGGGCGGCGCGATCGCCCTCGATCTTGGTTTCCACCCAGATGAACAGGTCGGTCCACACCGTCTGCGGACAGGAATAGCCGCACCACAGCCGGCCGAACAGCGCATTGATGAGGAAAAGCGAAACCGCCGCCAGGATCAGCAGGCCGGTGAGGTAATAGACTTCCTGGGGCCATATCTCGACGAAGAAGAAATAAAGCCGCTCATGCGCCATGTCCACGAGCACAGCCTGACCGGGCGCATTTGGGCCGCGGTTCCAGCGAACCCACGGCACCAGATAATAAATGCTGAGGGTGACGGCCATCATCCCCCATTTGATCTGGCGGTAAAGGCCATCCATTTCTTTCGGGTAGATTGGCACCCGAGATTTGTAGAGCTTGCGGATCGCGGCGCTGTTGCTAGCCTCGGCGTCGGAGCGAGAGACGCCGTCCGCAGCCTGGGCCGCAAGGGGCTGGGCTGTTTCCGTTTCGACGCGATACGGCGCCGTCATTCTCCGCCGCCGAGGCTATGCACGTAGACAGCCAGCGCCTTTATGGTGGCGGGCGTCAGCCGTCCGTCCCAGGTCGGCATGACGCCGCCATGAGCGTTCCAGATCTGGTCGTAGATGGCATCCCGGCTGCCGCCATAGAGCCATTCATTGTCGGTGAGGTTGGGGGCGCCATCCTTGCGCTGACCCTTGCCTTCCGGGCCGTGACAGGCGGCGCAATTGTCCTTGAACAGCTTGACCGCTCGGAAAACAGCCTTCTGATCGGCCGGCCGATGCGAGAGGTTCATGACGTATTCTGTCAAATCCAGGATCTGCCGCGGCGTCAGGATATTGCTGCGGCCCCAAGCAGGCATCTGGGACTGGCGGGTTTGCGGGTGAGTCGAACGCACGCCCACGGAGATGGTATGCTGGATATCCTCAAGCTTGCCCCCCCAGAGCCAGACATCGTCATTGAGGTTGGGATAGCCCTTGGCGCCCTGCCCACCCGCGCCGTGGCAGCCGGCGCAATTGTCGCCAAAGGTGGCCTTGCCTTCCGCCATGGCGAACTGCAGCAGGTTGGGGTCGGCCTGGATCTGCTCCAGGCTGGCGGGGCCCAGCACCTTCTCGCGGGCGGCGCGAGCAGCCTTGAGCTTATCCACCGCCACGGTAACGCTGTCGCGCTGGGAATGATTGAGCAGGCCATGGGTGTAGCTGCCGAGCGTTGGCCAGGCCGGCATCACGATCCAGTAGCCGATCGCCCAGACGATGGTGGCGTAGAAGATGCCGATCCACCAGCGCGGCAACGGGGTGTTCAGTTCCTTGATACCGTCCCATTCATGGCCCGTGGTTTCAGTGCCCGAGACCTTGTCAATTTCCTTGTCAGACATCAGACGTCATCGTCCTTGAGCGGCAGTTGGGCGGCGGCTTCAAAGCGCGCCTTGTTGCGCGGCCACAGCGCGTAAACCAGCGCGACCAGAAACATAGCGGTGAAATACACCGCGTCCCAGCTGCGGGTGAAGGCGAGCACATCTTCATAGGCCCAGCGTTCCATATCTATCTCCGATTCTCGGGCGCATCGGCGTGGTAGGTGCGGAAATCCACCAACGTGCCCAGCATCTGCAGATAGGCGATCAGGGCGTCGGCTTCGCTGACCTGATTCTTGTTGCCGTCGAAATCGCGCGCGAATGCCTTGGGGTAGCGCTTCTGCATCGCCTCGACGCCTTCATTGTCGGGATCGGCTTGTGCCTCCAGATCCTGTTTGGCATTGGCGATTTGATCGTCGCTATAAGGCACACCGACCGCGCGGTTTGCCTTCAGTATCTTCTCAATGTCTCGGTAATCCAGCGGCGTCTTTTCCAGGAAGGAATAGGGCGGCATCACCGATTCCGGTACCACCGAACGGGGATCGTTCAGGTGCTGACGCTGCCATTCGTCGGAATACTTGCCGCCGACTCGCGCCAGGTCCGGGCCGGTGCGCTCCGAACCCCATTGGAAGGGATGGTCGTACATGCTTTCCGAGGCCAGGCTGTAATGGCCATAGCGCTCGACCTCGTCGCGCAGCGAGCGGATCATCTGGCTGTGACAGAGATAGCAGCCCTCGCGGATATAGATGTTGCGGCCTTCCAGCTCCAGCGGCGTATAGGGCCGCATGCCGGAGACCTTTTCGACCGTGCCATTGACCCAGAAAAGCGGTGCGATCTCGACCAGTCCGCCGACAGCGACCACCAGCAGAATGCCGACCAGCAGCAGGATGGAATTGCGTTCCAGCTTGTCGTGCTTCATCACACGGCCTCCGCGGCCAGGAGCGGCGCGGCGGCGGATTTGGGCTCGCCGGCGGTCGCTGTTTTCCAGAGATTGAAGGCCATGATCAGCGCGCCGCCGAGATAGAGCATGCCGCCCAGCGCGCGGATGATGTAATAGGGATGCATCGCCTGCACGGTTTCGACGAAGGAATATTCGAGGAAGCCATAATCGTTATAGGCGCGCCACATCAGGCCCTGCATGATGCCCGCCACCCACATCGAGGTGATGTAAAGCACGATGCCCAGTGTCGAGATCCAGAAGTGCCATTCCACAAGGGAATTGGAATAGAGCTTCTTCTTGCCCCAAAGCCACGGCGCCAGGCAGTAAAGCGCACCGAAGCTGACATAGCCGACCCAGCCAAGCGCTCCGGAATGAACGTGACCTATGGTCCAGTTGGTGTAGTGAGAAAGGGCGTTGACGGTCTTCACGCTCATCACCGGGCCTTCGAATGTGCTCATGCCGTAGAAGGCGACCGAGACCACCAACATGCGCAGCACCGGATCGGTGCGTAACTTGTCCCATGCGCCCGAAAGCGTCATCAGGCCGTTGATCATGCCGCCCCAGCTCGGCATCCAGAGGATGATCGAAAAGGTCATGCCCAAGGTCTGCGCCCATTCCGGCAGGGCGGTGAAGAGCAGGTGATGAGGTCCCGCCCAGATGTAGATGAAGATCAGGCTCCAGAAATGGATGATGGATAGCCGGTAGGAATAGACCGGACGCTCCGCGCGCTTGGGAATGAAATAATACATGATGCCGAGGAAGCCGGCGGTGAGGAAGAAGCCGACCGCGTTATGGCCGTACCACCATTGCGTCAACGCATCCTGAACCCCGGAGAAGGCCGAATAGCTCTTGCTCTCCAGCAGTGACACGGGCACCGCGGCATTGTTGACCAGGTGCAGCAGAGCGATGGTGACGATGAAGGCGAGATAGAACCAATTCGCGACATAGATGTGCGGCTCGCGGCGCTTCCAAAGCGTGCCAAGAAAGACCAGCAGGTAGCAGACCCAGACCAGCGTCAGCCAGATGTCGGCATACCATTCCGGTTCGGCATATTCTCGGCCCTGGGTGATACCCAGCAGATAGCCGGTGCCAGCCAGCACGATGAAGGTATTGTAGCCCCAGAAGACGAACCAGGGGAGCGAATCGCCAAACAGGCGCGCGCGGCAGGTGCGCTGCACAACATAGAAAGAAGTGGCGATCAGGACGTTGCCGCCAAAGGCGAAGATCACTGCAGATGTGTGGAGCGGCCTCAACCGGCCGAAATTGGTCCAGTCCAAGCTGGGAAAATAGAACAGGCCGGGGAAGGACAGCTGCAGCGCAACGATGACGCCCACCAGCATGCCGGCGATGCCCCAGAACATGGAAGCGATCACGCCGGCTCGCACCACGGCATTGTTGTAGGGCTCGCGCTCATCCTGCGGCGTACGGCCGGCATAGGTCCAGAGGTACCAGATGCTGATCACGGCCATGCAAGCGGCGAAGGTGGCGCCCTGGACTGCCATCCGTGGATCAGGCGACTTTCCGGCCTCGATCAGGCCAATGAAAAAGCCCAGAACCAGAGTGATCGGAATCAGCCAGAGATCGGCCCGCCAGGAAGCGGCGTTATCTTGCGTGGTCATTGCCATCCTTCACGGGCTGGTTTTCCTGACGTGACCAGGACGCCGAAGCTTCCCGGCAAAAGCCGATCCATCCACCCGGCGCGGCTGGCGGCGATTTTGGTGATTCGGACATGGGATCCCCTCGAGAGTGGTTCAAAAGTCGCATGCATCGCCACGGGCCGCATTGAGGCGGCTCAATCGCGTGCGCGCCAGGCGGCGATGCTGCAGATGTGGCGGAACGTGGCAGCGCCGGAGGAGGTGAACACGACCAGGCACAGCAGCGTCATGCCAACCAGAAACGCGACGCCGACTAGAGCCAGTGGCAGTGCCCTGACGCCGAGCGCGCAGCAGGCCGGCCGGCGCAACGCCGGCCAAAGCAAGGCCGGCGAAGCCAGCAACGCCGCGATCAGACAGCACAGCATACCAGCTCAGAAACGGACACCGACGCCGAAGCCAATCAACCAAGGGTCGATGCTGGCATTGGCATGAACCCCGCCCGCCGCAGAGATGCCAGTGTGAAGGAAGAGCTTTTTCACGTCGATATTGAGAAAATAGGACCCGCCCACAGGAACATCGGCGCCCGCCTGAATGGCATAACCAACATTGTCGGTAAACGAGATTGGCTTTAGGGCGGCGACCGGCGTCGGACTATAGAAAAAGGTGTAGTTCAATCCTGCGCCTAGATAAGGCCGGATCGGACCGTTGGGGTCGAAATGATAGAGCACGGTAACTGTTGGCGGCAGCAAGCTGATGCTGGAGATACGGCCGGTAATGCTGTTGCTGACCGTGTGACGCGTCACAGCCGCAATCAGGTTCACCGAGAGATTATCCGTAAAAAAATATGTGACGTCGGCTTCCGGCACGACCGAGTCGGAAATGCTGGTCTTGCCGCCAATCGGAGCCCCACTGCCGATGGTGATGGCAGCGGAAGGATCGGGCACCACCGTGACGGCGCGTAGCCGAGCTTCCAACGTGCCCGTCATTGCAGCTTCCTGTGCAACCGCCGGCACAGCTCCTGCCGCCATCACCGACATGACAATACTCAAAATCTGCTTACGCATTCGCTTTCCCTCTTGGTGCGGAGTCTGTCTAAGCGACGGGATTCGTTAACGGCTTGATCGGGATCAAGCGGTGTATGCACCCGGTGTCGCAGCGGCAGGAGGACGCAGTTGCGGCACATCAATTCGCGCCCGCCCCCAGTGGGCCATTCTGGCGCGGCCAAGAGGTCAGCGATGCCCGCCATCCAAGATATGTTTGCAGCCAGCGTGCCGCGCTATACCAGCTATCCTACCGCTCCGCATTTCCATGATGGCGTTGATGGACGCATCTATCGCGACTGGCTGGCGCGACTGCCGCGCGACGAAGAGCTGTCGCTTTATGCACACATTCCCTTCTGCGACAGCTTGTGCTGGTTCTGCGCTTGCCACACCACAGCAGTGAACAGCTATGCGCCAGTCGCGGCTTATTGCGACCTGATGCTGCGGGAGATCGATCGCGTTGCTGACGCCCTGCCCGGCCGCATGCCTGTCAAGCACATTCATTGGGGCGGCGGCTCGCCAACCATTCTCACCGCCAACGATATCAGCCGTCTCAACGATGCCTTGCATTGCCGCTTCGACGTCAGGGCCGATGCAGAATTCGCGATTGAGATCGACCCTCGCGGCTTCACGCCATCCATGGCGGCCATTCTGGCGGGCGCGGGCGTCACCCGCGCCAGCCTGGGGGTGCAGGACTGCAATCCGGCGGTGCAACGGGCCATCAACCGCCTGCAGAGCGACGACGAAACCTTCGACGCCATAGCACTGTTGCGTTCGGAGGGCATCAGCAGCATTAACATTGACATGGTTTATGGCCTGCCGCGCCAGACACTGGAAAGCTGGTCGCAGACTCTGGACTTCATCCTCTGGCTCAAACCTGACCGCATCGCCGTTTTTGGCTATGCTCATGTTCCTGCTTTCAAGAAGCATCAGGCGCTGATTCCCCAATCCCTGCTGCCCGATGTCGAGACCCGGTTCCGCATGGCGGAGTTGGCGCGGCAGGTTTTGTGCGAGCATGGCTATGTCGCTATAGGCATCGATCATTATGCGTTGCCGCACGATGCCCTGGCGCAGGCGACAGTGCAGGGTCGCCTGTACCGCAATTTCCAGGGTTACACGACCGACGACGCCGCAACCCTGATCGGCTTTGGTGCATCCGCAATTTCCGCACTTCCCCAAGGCTATGTACAGAACGCCGCCTCCGTTCCCGACTATCGCCGCCTGCTCGACAGGGGTGATCTGCCGGCGGTGCGTGGAGTCGTCCTGACAGTTCAGGATCGTCTGCGCCGCGCCGTTATCGAGCGCTTGATGTGCGATCTGACAGTGGATTTGGGCCAGATTGCAAAGGAGTCCGGTACTGAAATCTCCAGCCTCGCAGACGCCATGCCGGGCCTCAACCGGATGGCGGCGCAGGGCATGGCAATACTGGAAGGGCAGCACGTCACGGTGTCGCCGCAATGGCCGGCAGCGGCCCGTCTGGTGGCGTCCTGCTTCGACCAGCATCTCGCGCATGGGACCGCGCGCCATTCCGTGGCCGTTTGAGGGATGCCTGACGGCACCGCCACCGCCAACCTCCTTCGGCCAAAGCTGGTCACCATTTTGCAGGAAGGTTATGGCGCGAACGATCTGCGCCGCGACGCAATGGCAGGGCTGACGGTCGCCGTTGTGGCGCTCCCGCTTTCCATGGCAATCGCAGTTGCCTCCGGAGTCGGTCCCGAGCGGGGCCTATACGCTTCCATTTTCGGCGGCTTTGCAGTCTCGCTGCTGGGCGGCAGCCGCTTCCAGATTGGTGGCCCCGCCGGGGCCTTCATTGTGCTTGTGGCCGCCACCGTAGCCCGTTTCGGCGTTCAAGGCCTCCTTGTGACGGTGATGGCTTCGGGAGGTCTGTTGATGCTGGCCGGATTCCTGCGCGTGGGGAGCGTTGTCCGCCATGTGCCCCATGCGGTCGCAGTCGGCTTCACGGCAGCAATCGCCATTGTTATCCTGGCGAGCCAGCTCCGCGACCTGGGGGGCCTCAGGTTGGCCGGAGCCGAGCCTGGCGCACTGCTACCCAAGCTTCACGTGCTGGCCGCCGCTCTTGCCACCTTCAGTCCTTCGGCTCTCCTGACGGGTACTTCCTGCGCCGCGTTGATCCTGGTGCAGCGCCGGTTGTGGCCCTCCTGGCCTGGCATGCTGGCAGCAGTCATTCTGGCGTCCGCGGCAGCCCGGCTGTTGCACCTGCCGGTGGAAACCATTGGTGACCGTTTCGGTGCCCTCAGAGCCGGCCTGCCCCCGCCTGGCCTTCCGGACTTAAGGCTCATTCAGTTCTGGCCTCTTTTGCCTTCGGTTCTGTCCTTCACTCTGCTTGGCGGCGTCGAAAGCCTGCTTTCTGCCAAGATCGCCGACGGCATGACCGGGCGGGTGCACCGCTCCAACATGGAACTGGTTGCACAAGGCATCGCCAACATCATTTCCGCTGTCTTTGGCGGCATCGCCGTGACCGGCACCATAGCCCGCACCGCGACCAATGTTCGAGCCGGCGCCCGCTCCCCCATCGCGGGACTGTCGCATGCGCTATTGCTGCTCGTTTTCCTTTTCGCCGCGGCTCCGCTCATTGCCTTCATTCCGCTGGCTGCCTTGGCGGGGGTGCTGCTGGTCGTGTGCTGGAACATGGCGGAAAAAGCAGAATTCTTGCGCCTGCTGCGCCATCGACGCAGCGCTGCGATCCTGCTTGCCACGTTCCTTGGCACGCTGCTGTTTGATCTCACAACCGGGATCGTGGCGGGCTGGTCACTATCCTGGATCTCGGGCGCTCTGGCCGCCCTCCGGGCGCGGCGGCCTGGCTGACCGGCGCGGTTTGATTCCGCTCAATGCATGCGCCCGCAGCTCTGGCAGTTTTGCCTGCCATGAGACCCGCCCTCCGCCTTACCCTGCAAAATGCCCTCGCGACGTTGAAGGCTGAGGGACGATACCGCGTCTTCGCCGACATTCTGCGCGAACGGGGTGCCTACCCCAAGGCGGTCCTGAGGCAGAAGCAAGCCCGGGACATCACCGTCTGGTGCTCCAACGACTATCTGAACATGGGCCAGCATCCCAAGGTGCTGGCAGCCATGCACGACGCCCTCAACAAGGTTGGCGCGGGCGCCGGCGGCACCCGCAACATTTCTGGTACAACGCACTACCATGTGGAACTGGAGCGCGAGCTGGCCGCCCTCCACGGCAAGGATGCCGCCCTGCTTTTTACCTCCGGCTATGTGTCCAACGACGCCACGCTGGCGACTCTGGCGAAGCTGCTGCCCGGGCTGGCGATCTTTTCAGACGCCTGCAACCACGCCTCGATGATCGAAGGCATCCGTCATGGCGGCGGCCGAAAGCATGTCTTCCGGCACAACGACATGGCTCACCTGGAGGAATTGCTGCTCGCCGAAGATCCAGCAACCCCGAAGCTGATCGCCTTTGAAGGCATCTATTCCATGGATGGAGACTTCGGCAAGGTGCGGGAAATCTGCGACCTGGCCGAGAAATATGGCGCACTGACTTACATCGATGAAGTTCATGCCGTTGGGCTCTATGGCCCGGAAGGCGCCGGTGTTGCCGCTCGCGACGGAGTCATGCACCGTATTGACATCGTGGAAGGCACGCTCGCCAAGGCCTATGGCGTCATGGGCGGATACATTGCGGCGTCCGCCGAAATTGTGGACTGCATTCGGTCCTATGCGCCGGGCTTTATCTTCAGCACCGCCCCGGCACCTGTGCTGGTGGCTGGCGCCTAGGCCTCGGTGCGGCATTTGCGGCAAAGCGACTGCGAGCGCAAAGCGCTGTGGCAAGCGGCGGCGAGGCTGAAAGCGATGCTGAGAGCCGCAAGCCTACCCGTCATGGATAGCCCAAGCCACATAGTCCCCTTGCTGGTGGGCGACGCGGCACGCTGCAAGGCGATCTCGGATCGGCTGCTGGTGGATCACGGCATCTATGCGCAGCCCATCAATTATCCCACAGTGCCGCGCGGCACCGAACGGCTGCGGCTGACACCCAGCCCCGCCCATGACGAAGCGAAAATGCGGGCCTTGGTAGAAGCGTTGCTTCAGACTCGAGGCGAATTCGCCAAACATGCGGCGTAGCGGGGATCGCTGCTCAACGCCCTCAAAGAACATGGCTGCCTACGCACCGCTAATATCTGGAGACGCCACTTTCCAAGCGGATTTCCGCTCCGAGGCTTGCGTCCACAGAAACCACCCACTCGACGGAGACAGCCCGCCCAGGCATCAGGAGAGCCAATGATTTAAGAGCCTGAGCCTCTTGGCTTAGTTGCCCCCTGGTCTCCTGCAGCAAGGAATATTTGCCTTTTTGCCGCCTCTCAGCGCAATCGTTGGTTTGAACCCGGAAGCATCCCACTGCGACCCGGAATGGCTGCCAGAAGAGCTTTTGTGTATTCCTCTTCGGGTGCCTCAAATATTTTCCGTGTGGCACCGATCTCCACGATTCTGCCCTGCCGCATTACCGCCACCCGATGTGAAATCGCAGACGCCACCCGCATGTCATGGGTGATGAACAGCATGGCGAGGTTCATGCGCCGGCGCACCTCGTCCAGCAGCTTCAGCATCTGCGCCTGCACAGTCATGTCCAGCGCCGAAAGCGGTTCGTCGGCGATCAGCAGGTCGGGCTTCAGCATCAGGGCGCGGGCCAGGGCGATGCGCTGGCGCTGGCCGCCGGAGAATTCATGCGGAAAGCGCAGCAGGGCTTCCGGCGGCAGACCGACCAGCTGGATCATTTCCGCGGCCTGCTGGCGCGCCGCCTCTTCCGTTTCGCCATAGGCGCGTGGGCCCGCCGTCAGAATATGGCCTATTTGGTGACGTGGATTGAGCGAGGAATAGGGATCCTGGAACACCATCTGTATGCGGCGACGCGCGGCGCGCAGGGGCAAGCCTTTCATGCAACGCAGGTCCTGGCCGTCAAACACGATCTCGCCCTCGTCGGGGTCCAGTAACCGCACGACGCAGCGCGCCATAGTGGATTTTCCGGAGCCGGATTCGCCGACAATGCCCAGAGTCTCGCCCCGCTTCAGCACCAGTTCGACATTCTCCAGCGCGATCTCGCCGCGCCGGGAGAAGAAGCCCGCCCGGCGATAGCGCTTGGAAAGCCCACGCACCTTCAGAAGCGGGGTGAGCTCGGGCGGGGGCGGCGACGCCTCGCCACCGGGAACCGCGGCGATCAACTCGCGCGTATAGGGATGCGACGGCGCCTCCAGCAGGGCGCGCGCCGGCCCCTGCTCCACCACAAGGCCCTGTCGCATCACCAAGGCGCGATCCGCCAGGCCTGCAACCAGGCCAATGTCATGAGTGATGAACAGCACGCTCATGTGCCGCTCGGCCTGCAGGCGGCGGATCAGGCGCAGAATCTGCGCCTGGGTTGTAACGTCCAGCGCGGTGGTGGGCTCGTCCGCGATCAGCAGTTTCGGGCCCAGCGACAGCGCCATGGCGATCATCACCCGCTGGCGCTGGCCGCCGGAGAGCTGGTGCGGAAAGGAACGCGACAGGTTCGCGGCATCCGGCAGGCCCATCTGCTGCAGCAATTCCACCGCCCGCCCGCGCGCCTGCTGCGCCGACACCGCATCATGCGTCAGAATCTGCTCGACAATTTGCCGCCCCACCGGCATCACCGGGTTGAGTGCCGCCATCGGGTCCTGGAAGATCATGGCGATGTCGCGGCCGCGCCGCCGCCGCATCTGTGCCGCCGGCAGTTTCAGCAGGTCCTCGCTCTCGAAAAGGATTTTTCCCCCTGCGGCCGCGATGCCGCGCGGCAGCAGGCCCATGATCGCATGGGCGATCAGCGACTTGCCGGAACCGGATTCGCCGACAATGCAGACAATCTCGTTGGCGCCCACTTCCAGGTCCACGCCCTCGACCGCCATCGCGCGATCCGCGCCCGGCGGCAGGGTCAGGGTAAGGCCGCTGATTGCCAGCATCAGCGCCCTCGCCGCGGGCTGAGTGCGTCGTTCAGCCCGTCGCCGATGAAGTTCAACGCCAACACGGTGACGAGGATGCAGAGGCCGGGCAGCACCATGGTCCACCACGCCACCCACATGGCCGAGCGCGAGCCGCCGATCATGCTGCCCCAGCTGGTCAGGTTGGGATCGCCCAGGCCCAGGAAACTCAGCGCAGATTCCGTCAGGATGGCGTTGCCCACCATCATCGTGGCGACGACGATGAGCGGCGGCAGGGCATTGGGCAGGATCTCGCCGAAAATGATCCGCAGATCGCCAAGACCCTGCATCCGCGCCGCCGCCACAAACTCGCGGCTTCGCAGCGCCAGGAATTCGCCGCGCACCACCCGCGCCACCTGCGGCCAGGTGATCAGGGCGATGCCGATCACCGCGGAAAAGACGCTGGGCTGCAAAAACGCCACCAGCACCATCAGCAGCACGAACGCCGGTACGATCTGGAAGAATTCGGTGAAACGCATCAACAGGTCATCCACCCAGCCGCCATGATAGCCGGCCAGCGCGCCGAGCAGTACGCCGATGCCTAGGGCGCAGCAGGTGGAGGAGACGCCAACCAGCAGCGACACCCGCGCACCATAGGCCAGGCCCACCAGCATGTTGCGTCCCAGGACATCGCTGCCCGCCAAAAGAGCGGCGCTGCCCGGGGGCAGCAACGGCATGCCGACAATGACGAACGGCCCGCGAGGGAACAACAGCGGCGCACACAGTGCCACCATCGCGATGGCGGCAAAGATGCAGAGCCCGACCAGGGTCTGGGGCCGCGACAGGAAACGGGCAAGGAGCTGCTTCATCCGCCCAGCTCCACCCTGGGATCGGCGATGGAATAGGCGATGTCGGTGAGCAAATTGAACAGGCTGACCAGGACGGAGGTGACGATAAGGATGCCCAGCAGCAGATTGTTGTCGCGCGCGGTCACCGCTTCATAGGCCAGTGTACCCACGCCGGGCCAGGAGAAGACATTCTCCACCAGCACCGTACCGCCAACCAGCATCGAGGCTTGCAGGCCCGCATAGGTGATGACCGGGATCAGAGCATTGCGCAAGATGTGGCGGCGCAGCACCTGGCGCTCGGGAATACCCTTGGCCCGCGCCGTCTTGACGAAATCCAGGTCAGCGACCTCGATCATCTGGGCGCGGGTGAGACGCGCATAGCTCGCCAGGTAATATAGCGCCAGCGTCATGCCGGGCAGGATCAGGTGACGCACCGTGTCGGCGACGCGCATCAGGCCGGTAAAGTCGGCGCCCATGGTCTCGATGCCGAATGGCGGCAGCCATTGCAGCCAGATGGAGAAGACCAGCACCGCCATCATGCCCAGCCAGAATTGCGGCACGGCATAGAACAGCATGGCAGCGAACATGATGCTGCCATCCTGCGCCGAGCCGGGACGCCGCGCCGCCAGCGCTCCCAGCGACACACCACCCGCCATGGCCACGACAAGCGCGAAGGCATCCAGCAGCAGCGTGTTGGGCAGCCGTTCCAGGATGACCTCCATCACCGGCTGGCGCCGCTCATAGGACATACCCAAATCGCCATGCGCCGCCGCTGAGGCATATTTCCAGAGCTGCACCGGCAGCGGCCGGTCCAGACCATATTCAGCGCGCAAGGTCTTTATATAGGCCTCGTCGGCATAACCGGCCTGACCCGCCATCACCGTGGCGGCATCGCCTGGCGCTAGGCGGATCAGGAAGAAGCTCAGCAGTACCACCGCGACGGTGAGCAGCACGGTCCGGAGCAGACGCCGGGCGATGTAAGCGAATCTGTTCACTGTGGCGCGCTCATACCGGACCGCCCAGCCAGGTGCGGCCAAATCCGTCGCTGGGGCCGTTGGGGCCGGTGACCAGGTTTTGCACCCGCCTGTTGTAGTAAAGCATGGGATCGCGCTCGAAGACCCACAGCATGGCCACGTCGCGCGTCAGGATCTGCTGCAGCCGGCTGTAGCTGCTTTGCGCCTGCTTCGGGTCGATGGCGGTGCAGGCCTGGGCGAACAGCGCGTCCACCTCCGGATTGCTGTAGCCCTGGATGTTGGACTGGGGCACGCCCTTGCGGATGTTGGACGAGACGAAAAAGCGCGAGGTGCCGATGGCCGGATCGCCATATTCGCCATAGGAATTGTTGTCCATGTCGAAATCCCAGTTGCCGGTGCGATGGGCATAGCTGGCCCAGTCCGAGGACTGCAGCTCGATGTCCAGCCCCACTTCCGAAGCCGCCTGGCGGACATATTGCGCGGCGCGGGTCTGCACCCCGCCGCCGTCGGGGAGCATCAAAAAGCCGAAGCGGTGGCGCATCCCGCCCGCACCCGGCTTCAGGCCCATCTCGTCCAACAGCGCCCGCGCGCGCGCCGGATCGTGGGGATAGCGGGTGACCACCTTGCCGTCATAATAGGGCGCGCTGGAGGGGATCGGGCCGCTGGCCACCTTGCCCTGGCCGAAATTGATCGCCTTGACAATGAAGTCGCGGTCCAGCGCATGCATGAAGGCCTGGCGGAAACGCCGGTCGCTGAAGGGCCAGCGGCGGTGGTTCATTTCCATCACCGCGATTTCACCCACGCCTTCATAGCCATGGGTGCTGGCGACGATGTTCGGGTTGGCGCGCAGGCGGCTGCTCACCACCGTGTCGATGTCGTCGGCCAGGGCGATATCAACGGCGCCGGACTCCAGCGCCACCATGCGCTGCTCCGCCGTGGGGCAGACGCGGAAGAAGATGTCGTCGATCTTGGGAAAGCCCTTCCGCCAGTAATCGGGATTGCGGGTGAGCCGGATATACTGACCTCGCTCCCAGCGCGCGAAGCGGAAAGGCCCGGTGCCGATAGGGCGGAAATTGTGCGGATTGTTCCGGTAGTCGGTGCCTTCATAGAGATGCGCCGGCATGATCGGGGCGTTCGACGCCATCAGCGACAGCAGGAAGGCGTTGAAGGGCTGCTTCAGCTGGAATTCGACCGTCAGCGGGTCGAGCGCGCGGATGCTCTGGCAATTGCCGAAGGCGTTGCGGCTGCGCGGATTGAGCTGGCGCAGCATCTTGTCGCAACTGAACACCACGTCCCGGGCGGTGAAGGGATTGCCATCATGCCAGCGCACCTCCGGCTCGAGATGGAAGGTATAGACCAGGCCGTCCGGCGTGACGGTGAAGCTGCGCGCCAGGTTGGGCTGCGGCTTGAAATTCCAGTCCAGCAGCAGCAGCGATTCCTGAATGTTGCCGCAAATCTGCTGCACCAAGCGGGTGTTCAGCAGCGGATAGCATAACGTCCCAGGTTCGGCCGGCATCATCGCATTCAGGATGTTGCCGCGCGCCTCGGCACGCATCGCCAGGAACGGCACGCCCGCCAATCCCCCCAGCACACCGCGGCGGTGAAGCGTCACGCAGGCGCACTTTCGCTCAGGCGATCCAGCGGAAAGACGGGGCGGCGCAGCTTCGTATAGGGCAGCCGGGTCACGTCGGACATGCAGGGCCCCGCCGTGGAGACGGTATGGCTGGCGGAGGCGATGGGATCCCAGGCGGCACGGTGGCCCACCGCCGCCTTGATCCCGACCATGGAAAGCTCTTCGGGGTTGACACCCTGGCTGCGCCATTGGCCCAGGTCGAAGGGCGGCAGCTTCTTGCTGGTGAGCAGGATGGTGAGGCCGCGATGTTTCACCACCGCCGTCGGGCCCATATTGATGATCTTGCCCAGCGACCCCACCAGGTGGGAGTTGTGATCCTCGAGTTCGAAGACGCCGTCGCTGCGCGAGACCAGTTCCACTTCCAGCGTCACCGGGCCGGGATCGAGCGGGCTGCCCTTGCCGCCGATGGGCAGGGTCAGCTTCTGGCCGATAGTGATGCGCTGCAGCGCCGCCACCGCCTCGGGATCAGCGATGGCGACACCGGCGCCCGCAATGTCGTATTTCAAAAGTGTGCGCATCACTTCGGTGCCGTCGCCCGGCGCGCCACCACCGATATTGTCGGCCGGCTCGACCAGCAGCACCGGTCCCTTGCCACCCGGCCTGAAGCCGCGCACCACCGCGTCCAGGTCTTCTTCCGGCGGCGCGCCGTCATGGCGCATGTCCCAGGCGATCTGCGCCAGTTCGCGTAACGCCTCATGCGCTGCACCCTCATCGCCTTCGGTGATGATGCTGAAGGCCAGGCCCGCATTCGGCACGTCGGAAAAGGCATAGCCGCCGACAATGTTGATCGCCAGCGCATCCGGCATGTCGTTCTCCATCCGCCGCGCCGCATCCTCCAGCGCCCGCATCGGCCCGTCACGGGTGCCGGTGCCGGTGGGCGGCCAGACGATGGGCGTCACCAGCACCAGATGCTTCGGCTTGATGCCGGTCTTCAACCGGCGCGCCAACAGTTCGGCCGACCGCACGGCGCTGGCGAACTGGTCGGTGTGGGGGCATTCCTGATAGAAGATCATGGCGTCGCTGAGCGCACCCATGCGCGGCGTCAGGGTCGCATGGAGATCCCCCACGGCATAGATTGGGATGCTTTCCGCCCCAGGCAGGGCCCGGATGCGCGCCATCAATTCGCCTTCAGGATCGTCGCAGCCATCGGTCACCATGGCGCCATGCAGCGAAAGATGGATTCCGTCCAGGCCCCGCGCCAGCGCCGCCGCCAGCGCCGTCTTCACTTCGTTCCAGAACTGCTCGAACACCGCATGATCGACGGTGCCGGAAGCTCCACCGGTATAGACGGAACCAGGCACCACCTCCCAGCCTTCGCGCTCGGCAACGCTGAGAAAGCCGTCCACCTGCGAGGCGTCGCCGCGACGATCGGTGACCTGCCGTCCGCGATGGATGGTGAACCCTTCCAGGCCGGTGCGGTCGCCGGAAAAGGAATGGGTCTCGTGAAAAATGCCCGCGATGAAGACTCTGGTCATGCGCTCTCCCCGGCCGAACTTTCCGTGCTTTTGCCGGGGCTGGCAAGCGCGGGAATTTGCGCCTAAACCGGGGTTGGGGGACAAGCGTGCTGATCCTGAAACTGACCCTGGTGCCTTTGGCCCTGCTGGTGTTCGGCATTGTCGAGCGCCTGCACGGCGCCCGCGTGGCGGGCTGGCTGGCGGGTTTTCCCATCGTGGCGGGGCCGATCCTGCTGCTGCTGGCCCTGGACCGCGGCGAGGCTTTCACTGCCGCCGCTGCGCTGGGCGGCTATTTCGGACTGGTGCCCTGGCTGGCATTCACCGCCAGCTACGCCCGGGGCAGCAGGCGCTGGACCTGGCCCCTGGCGTCGCTGGCCGGTTTTGCGCTCTGGGCGATGGCGGCGCTGGCGATGATCTGGCTGGAAGGCGGGCCGCGCTGGCTGGAGGCGCTGCCGGGTCTGGTGCTGGCGGCAGCGATCCTGTTCTACCCGCGCGGCGAACCGTCGAACGAAGAGCGCGAACATATCTGGTGGGGCCTGCCGGCGCGGATGCTGGCAGGCGCCGCGCTGACCCTGCTGATCACCCATTTCGCCGAACGGATGGGAACGCGCTGGGCCGGCATCTTCACCACCTTTCCGGTGATGGGCTCGATAGTCGCCATCTCCATCCACATCGAGCATGGCCGCCATGCCGTGCAGGAGGCGGTGGCGGGCATGACCACCGGCCTGATCTCGATCGCCGTCTTCTGCTTCGCCATCTACACGTTGCTGGGGCGGCTGGACGTGTGGCCCGCTTTCGGTGTGGCGCTGGCGGCCTCCTGCGCCACCCATGCCTTCACCTTCCTGCTGTTCAAGCGGCGCTAGGCGACGTCTTTTGCTGCCTCGCGCGCCGCATCCAGGGTGGCATCGATCACCGCATCATCATGCACGGCGGAGACGAACCAGGCGCCGCGCTCAAGCACCCGCACGCCGCGCTTCAGCAGCACATGGGCAAAGGCAGTGTAACGCGGCTTGTCGGCCGCGAGCAGATCACGGTAGCTGCGCGCCGGGGCTTCCAGGCCAAAGCCAACATGGAACATTAGTTCGAAGCCGCTCACCTGCGCCTTGATGCCGGCGTCGTGAAGTATGCCGCGCAGACCCTCGCGCAGGCGCAAACCGCGCCGCGACCATTCCTTATATAGCTCCGGGGTCAGTGCCTTCTGCGTCGCCACCATCGCCGCCATCGTCACCGGCTGGGAATTGAAGGTGCCGCCATGCAGCACTCCGCCGCCGGCAAACATGTCCAGCAGGTCGGCGCGGCCAACCAGCGCCGCCACCGGAAAGCCGTTGGCAATGGCCTTGGCGAAAATGGACAGGTCGGGCACAACGCCGAACCTCTTCTGCGCGCCCTCGCGATGCAGGCGGAAGCCGGTGATCACCTCGTCAAAGATCAGCAGCGCCCCATGTTTGCGGCAGGCCGCCAACGCGCCTTCCAGATAGCCTGGCACGGGCGCGATGGCGCCTTGGTTGCACATCGCCGGCTCCATGATCACACCTGCGATATCGCCGCGCGCCAGCCGCGCTTCCAGCGCAGCCAGATCGTTCCAGCCCAGCACATCCAGATCGGCTGCTGGTTCCTGCCCCCTGCTGCCCGCAACCTTGACCGGTGCTTCCGCCGGACCCGCCTCATTGGCGCCCGGCGCGGTGGACCAGAGGATATTGTCGAACCAGCCATGATAGTGACCTTCGAACTTCAGGATGACGTGCTTGCCGGTGGCGGCGCGCGCCAGGCGCATGGCAGCTTGCGCCACTTCGGAGCCGGAGGAGCCGAAGCGGATTCGCTGCGCGGAAGGAATGCGCTCGCAAAGAATGCGCGCGGCCTCGAATTCGATCTCCGACTGGCCGGCATAGAGAATGCCCTTTTCGACCTGGTCCTTCACTGCCTGCTGTACGGTTGCCGGCGTGTGGCCCAGCACCATTGCCCCCATGCCGCAGTAATAGTCGATCAGCCGGTTGCCGTCGGCATCGATCAGGTATGGCCCCTCGCCGCGCTGGAAGACCAGCGGCCCGCCCTTCATGCCGAGGCGGAAATTGCTGTTGACCCCGCCGGCAGCGAAGCGCGCATTTTCGGCAATCAGTGCGGCGGATTTGCCGAATTCCATCCCTGCTACCTCCGTTTGCATGCATTAGGGCCGCGCGGCGGCGATTTGACAAGCGTGCCGCGGCGCTGGACCATCGCCTCCATGCCGCTCCATCCCCAGGCCGCAGAAGCCATACGGCGCGCCGGCGACCTGCCGTCCGGCCTGACACCTGCCGAGCTGCGCATCGTCTATGAAAAGCAGCGCCTGGGCTTTCTACCGCCAAAGCCCGAGGTCGCAGCGGCCACCGATCTCTTCATACCCGGCGACGGCGGCCCAATCCCGGCGCGCTTCTATCGCGCCCGGCAGGATGGCGCGCCCTGCCCGCTGCTGGTCTATTTCCACGGTGGCGGCTTCATGCTGGGTTCGCTTGACCTGTACGACACCACTTGCCGCCGCCTGGCGCTGGGCGGCGACTGCGCGGTGCTGTCGGTGGATTACCGCCTGGCGCCGGAGCATGTCTTTCCCGCCGCGGTGCTGGATGCCTATGCCGCCACGAAATGGGCCGCCGCCAATGCTGGTCAGCTGAAGATCGATCCGGCGCGCATCGCGGTGGGCGGCGACAGCGCCGGCGGCAATCTGGCGGCAGTGGTCGCGCAGATGGCGCAGGACAGCAGCGAATTCTCGGTGGCGCTGCAGGTGCTGATCTACCCCATGACCGACCAGAGCCGCGAATATCCGTCCTATGCCCGTAACGAAAGTGGCTTCATGCTGACCCGCAGGGCGCTGCACTGGTTCATGGACAATTACCTGCCCAATCATGCTGACCGGCTGGACCCGCGCGCTTCGCCCATGCTGCGCCCTAGCCTTGCAGGCCTGCCGCCGGCGCTGATCATCGGCGCCGAATTCGATCCGCTGGTGGACGAGAATGAAGCTTATGCCGAAAGGCTCGCGGCTGCGGGGGTAGCGACGCAATATGTTTTCTTCCCCGGCATGCTCCACCCTTTTTTCACGCTGGGTGGCATAATCGATGATGCACGGAGGGCAGAACGCTTGATTGTGAATCGATTAATGGCGCTTGCCTGAATCGCAACGCTCTAATTCGCTCAAATTTTCCGACTTAGAGACCGTTGGCTTCTTAAGTGCTGGTGCAGTTGGACTATTTTTGCCATGTACAGGACGCCATGGGGTGGCGCTAAACGCTAGCTGGCGGACAGGGCGTCCTTCCGATAAGCTGCTATGCCTTTGTTTTTCATTGATTTTTTTCAGAAATACAGCTGCCTACCACCCTATTCCCCACCGGATTTTGTCCGCCAAACTGCACCCGAAGACCCGTAATTTAGGTTTCAATTTTCAATGTCCGCATTGCGCCAAAAGCGGTCATTCGTCAGGTCCATTAGGATTATCGGGATTTGCTGGCATCCGCCTATGTGCTTTTGGGCGGCGGAGCTGGGAACTTCGGATATCGCTTCAAACTTTCGTCTTCGGTGTAGGGAATGAATTTCCACATCGCTTGTCCATAATCAGCAGGGACTGCATCGATCGGTGAACAGATCCAGCCGACGGAGCTCCATTCATTCCTGGGTTTTCCCAACGGCTCATTTTCGCCGGATTGGGCAAAGACTGGGCCAGCACCGCCCCGGCGGCGGAAAGCGTGAGTGCGGCGGCGGCAAACAGGATGGCGGTGGTTTTCTTCACTGGATATCCCCCTGGGGAAAACGCGTCGTTTCCGGCACACAATTCTTGCCCGACAAATTGGAGCAATCGGCAGGGTCCAGCAACCTGCGGGATCACCAGGTCCGCTTTCGGCCCCGACCGGATTGTTGAGTCAGATTTCGCCGTCATGGAGACCTTGTAATCTGAGCGAATCTCGCACGGTGAGGCCGTGGCTTGCCAGCGCTCTTCGTGTTTAGCTAGGCGTCGCGGGCAGCAAAGCCCGGCCGTCGCGCGGGGCCCTACCGGCGCGATGAACAACAAGCAAAGCGGGGAGCTGCGGGCATGAAACTTTCGAGACGAGGCATTCTGGCACTCGCCGCGGCACCGACACTGCTTTCGGCCGCGCGCGCCCAAGACTTGGCCCCGACCACATCGCGCGTCTATCCAGGCGCCGACGGCAAGCTGGTCTACATACCCGACGAACAGGGCAATACGATCCACGACACGTCGCACGCAGGATATGGCGGCGGCGGCATCGCGATCCCCACTGTGGCGGTGAAAGAGACGCTCTGGCCGGTCGCCGGGGACAACACCGCACACCTGCAGGCGGCGATCGACAAGATCTCGGCGCTGCCGCTCGATGCCAACGGCTTTCGCGGCGCCCTGTTGCTGCGGGCGGGCTATTACAGGATGGCCATGCCGATATACATCCGGGCCAGCGGCGTCGTCCTGCGCGGCGAAGGCATGGGCGACACGGGCACGATCCTGATCGGGACAGGCACGGGACGCCCGCCCCCGCCCGCAAATCCACCGGCCGCGGGCGCCCGGCCGCCCGGCGGCGGGATGCGGCCGACGCTCGTCCAGATCGCGGGCGCTTCGGCAGTGACCGTGAATGAGGCAGGCAAGCGGGCGGTCGCCGACGAGTATGTGCCTGTCGGCGCGCGGCGGCTTCGCCTCGCCTCGGCGCGCGGCTTCAAGGCGGGCGACACGGTCGTGGTGCGGCGCATCGGCAACCAGGCCTGGATAGAGGAAATGGGCATGAACGGCGCCACGCCCAACAGCCGCTGGCAGCCCTTCAACGTTGAGTGGGACCGGGTCATTACCGAGGTTCAGGGCGACGCGATCACCATCGACGCGCCCATCACCTGCGCCATCGATCGGCGCTGGGGCGGCGGCGAGGTGCTGAAATACGAAGAGGGCGGACGCATCGCCAATGTCGGCGTCGAGAACCTGCGCGGGATGTCCGAGTTCGATCCGACGGTCCGGACGCGAAACTACGGCAATATGGACCGTCCGAACTATGTCGCGGAAGAATACTATTCCGACGAAAATCACTACGCGAACTTCATCACCTTCGACAACATCAAGAATGGCTGGGTGCGCAACGTCACGGCGCTGCACTTCCTCTACAGCATGGTGGGGGCTTCGCGCGGGTCCAAATGGATCACCATTCAGGACTGCGTGTCGAAGGAGCCGGTCTCGCAGCGGGTCGGCGCGCGCCGGTTCGTCTACGCCCTGCGCGGGCAGCTGGCGCTGGTGCAGCGCTGCCAGTCCGACAAGGGCCGCCACTCCTTCATGACCGGGCAGCCAACCGCGAGCGGCAATGTCTTCCTCGATTGCAAGGCGACCCACCCCTATTCATCGAGCGAGCCGCACGAGCAGTGGGCGACCGGCGCGCTGTACGACAATGTCGAGGCGCCGCTGACCGCCCGGTTCTGGAAGGATATCAATATCGGCTGGGCCGGCGCCAATACCGTGTTCTGGAACTGCACGGGCGACTTCCTGGTGCAGAAGCCGCCGACCGCACAGAACTACTCCTTCGGCCACATTGGCGTGGACGCGGTGGTGTTCAACATTCCGCTGCAGGACCCGACGAAGGAGAACGGCCTGATCGAGTCGCTGGACCGCCATGTGACGCCGCGAAGCCTGTACCTCACGCAGCTGCGCGAGCGGCTCGGCGAGGCAGCGGTGCGCAACGTCGCGGTGCGGGAGCAGTTGGACTGACGCAAGCGTTGGGTCGGGGCCACGGCATTTTCCACATAGAGCAGCCATAATGGGAGCGTCTCACCGCGCGGACGCTGATTCTCCTGGGCGACTTTGTCCTGCTTTGTGACAGTGGTCGTAACGGGCCGAATGGGAGTGCCAATGACAACTTTTGGCGCAGAGCGGACAAAATTGAACGTGCATTGGGACGACATTGCTGCGACGCACAAACAAGCTCGGGCGCTTGCCTTTGGCGCCGGTCTCACCAATTGTCTGAGTTAAGCTAGGGCGACGCTGGGCTGAGTGGTGGGGGAAACTGGCCGGCGGCTAAATCGAGAGAGATTGCTCCCGAAATTCTCACTATTCTCAAATGCCACAGGGAAAAATGATGAAAAAAATCGCTGCTCTTCTTGTGACAATTATCGTATCGGCAGCATTCACCGAGTCGTTGTTGGCGGCAGACTTGTCCCAGGAGTGGCCAACCTACGGCCACGACAAAGGCAACATGCGCTTCTCGCCTCTGGCCCAGGTGACCCCGGCCAATGTCGGACAATTACAACAGGCCTGGGTGTTCCATATGCGCCCGGCTTATCTTGACAACCCTACCGCCTATGCCCAGGCGCAAGGCCCGGGACGTGGCGGGCGCGCCGGCGCCGCGCGGGGCGGGCGCGCTTCCCCCGCCGCTCCGCCGCAACCGGGCGGGCGCGGTTACTATTTGGCGTCGGAGATGACACCGCTGGTCGCGAACGGGCTGATGATTTTGGCTACGCCCTATCGCCGCGTCACCGCCATCGACGCCACCAAGGGTACCCAGGTCTGGGCCTATGACACGCCGAATGGCGACGGTGTTGCCACCCGTGGCGTCGAATATTGGGCTGGCGGCAACCGAGTCATCGTCGCCACCACCAGCGGCAAGCTGATTGAACTGGATGCCAAAACCGGCGAGCCGATAAAAGGATTCGGCAGCAATGGCGTACTTGAAACCAAAACACCGGACGTCATGAACGGTCTGGCCAATGCCGCTTATGGCTATTCGACCCCTCCCATCGTGGTGAACAACGTCATTGTCACCGGTAGTCGCGTGCAGGAACTGCCAACCCTCGGCGCAGCAGGCGATATTCGTGGCTGGGATGCGCGTACCGGCAAACTGCTCTGGACCTTCCATTCGGTGCCACGCCCCGGGGAAAAGGGTAATGACACCTGGGGTGGCGATAGCTGGAAGCAGCGTTCTGGCGTCAATACCTGGACCAATCTGGTGGCCGATCCCGCGCGCAATATTGTCTATGCGCCACTGGGCGCGCCAACTTTCGATCGCTGGGGCGGCGACCGTCCGGGCAACAACCTGTTCAGCGACTCCATCGTCGCCATCCAGGCCAGCACCGGCAAGTATCTGTGGCATTTTCAGGCCGTACATCACGACATATGGGACGTGGATATGCCCGTCGCCAACCTGGTTGAGGTGAAGAAAGGCGGCAAGACCATTCCGGCTATCGCCGTGATGACCAAGATGACCATCCTGTTCATTCTGGACCGCGTCACCGGCAAGCCAATCTATGACGTGCGCGAAGTGCCGGTGCCGACCGCCACCGACATTCCCGACGAGAAACCATCGCCGACACAGCCCATGTCGGTAACCCCGCCCATCGCCAAGCTGAACTGGGACGCCACTGACATCGCTTCCGTGACGGCGGCGCACCGTGCCTATTGTGAAAAGTTCATTTCCGACAACAAGGGCGTTGCGGCCAAGCCGTTCCAGCCGCTGCGTGTGGATTCCGCGCCAGTCAGCTTTCCGGGTAGCTTGGGTGGCGCCGACTGGGGTGGCGCTGCCTTCGATCCGAAGGCGGGCATCCTCGTCCTCAAGACCAACAATCTGGCGCACTTCAGTCAGCAGGTGAAGCAGCCCGACGGCAGTTACGGCATGCTGCACAGCTACCAGTTTTTCTGGGATCCGGTTTCCCGCATGCCCTGCCAGAATCCGCCCTGGGGCCAGCTCACCGGTGTTGACGTCAACACGGGCCAAATCAAATGGCAGGTACCGATTGGCATAAGCGAGAATTTGCCAGCCGGGCAACAGAACACCGGCCGTACCGGTCTGGGCAATCCAATGACGACCGCAAGTGGGCTGACCTTCATCGGCGCCACCGATGATCTCCGTTTCCGGGCCTTCGATACCAAGACGGGCAAGGAAGTGTGGACCGTAAAGTTACCGGGCTCCGCCTTCACCGGTCCGGTAAGCTATCGGGGCAAGGATGGTCGTCAGTATGTGGCGGTGGTCGCTACTGGCGGTGACAATCCCGGTGCCCCTCTGGTAACCGACCAAGTCATCGCTTATGCGCTGCCGGCAAAGTAGTGCGGGGCTGCCGATACCTATTGGCTAAGCGAATGTCCGCTATTGGCGCAAAGCAGACATCGTCGCTCCCACCAGCTTTAAATTAATCTGGAAGGGCGAAGACATAGACCATGTTGCCGCCCGGCGGCTGGTCAATGCCGGGCATCGCCGATACCGCGCCGCTGTTGAAGCCTCCCCCCGCCGCTACGGCGACATATTGCCGGCCCTTCACGCGGAAGGTGACGGGCGTACCGAACACCTGAGAGCCCAGGCGCGTCTGCCACAGCACCTTGCCGCTTGCCTGGTCCAGGGCCCGGAAATAACGGTCCATGCCGCCATTGAAGAGAATGCCGCCCGCCGTCGCCAGGATCGGTGAATAGTTCGAGGCCGGGGTTTCCCAGCTCCACAGCGTCCTGCCGGTTTCCACCGAGATGGCATCGATGCGGCCAATGTTCTTCTTACCGTCCGCGACCAGCATTTTCGCCGTGGTGTTGTACTGGTTGTTCGGCCGGCTGGGAATGTTGTCGGTCCGCACCTTCATGTCGGCGCAGAGATTCTGGAGCTGGATGAACATCACGTTGCTTCCCGGATTGTAGGCCGAGAAGGGCCAGTTGCGCCCGCCGGCATAGGTCGGGCAGATGTGATAGGTCGCGTTCATGTCGCGCATCAGCAGCGACTGGTTGACGAAGACCTGGCCGCGATTGTCGATACGGTCCACCAGATTCTGCGGCACGGTGGACTTGGCCCAGAGAAAATCGCCATTGGCGGCGTCCAGGCTCCACATGATCGAGGTCTTGCAGGGCACGCCGGTCAGGGTCTTGCGGCGGGCGGCCGTGGCGCCGCTTCCCATCGCCATCATGCCGGCGGCTTTTGCGTCGGGATGCACCGGCGTGGTGATGGGCATCATCTCGAAGGTGCATTCCTGGTCCCAATTGTCCTGCGGCAGCACCTGGCGCCGCCACAGAATGCGGCCGGTGCGGGGTTCGACCGCCCAGCGGGTGTTGGTGCCCGCCATGCTGGCGCCAACCATGTTGCGTTGGGTTTCGGACGCGGGACCGATGCCGGTGGAACCGTAATAGAGCGTGTTGGCGGCGGGATCGTAGACCATCGGCCCCCAGACGCCGGTGATCCAGCGTTCGGCGTAAGGCTTGCCCGCCCAGGTTTCGTCGCCCGGCTGGCCGGGCCGCGGAATCAACTCATTACGCCAGAGCAGTTTCCCGCTTTCGGCGTCGTGGGCATCGACATAACAGGTGAAGGGCGCCTCCTGGCAGCTCGATCCCGCCAGCACCACGCCGTCCACCACGATGGGTCCGGAGGTGTTGGTGGCGAAAAGATCACCGCCACGGTTGACCTGCCAGACTTCCTTGCCGGTCCGGGCGTCCAATGCAACCAGGTAATTGTCACGCGTGGTGGTATAAATTTTATCGTGCCAGAGGAAGATGCTGCGCTTGCGCTGGCCCCAGGGGTTGTTGTGCATGTCCTCCAGCGCGGGGATGCGGCGGCGATACTGCCAGAGCATTTCGCCGCTGACCGCGTCGATCGCCTGGATCACGTCATTGGGATTGGGCAGATACATCACGCCCTTGTAGATCAGTGGCGCCGATTCATTGATGCCGGGCTCCATCATTCGCGCCCAGACCAGCTGCAGTTTCATCACATTGGTCTTGTTGATCTGGTTCAGCTTGCTGAAACCATAGCCCTGGTAATTGCCGCGCAGCATCAGCCAGTCCGACGGGTCGGGCGCGCGCAGCATCGCATCGGTCACTGGCGCGAACCCATCCACGGCGCGGCTGGTGGTGGTGGCGCCGCCGGTTTCCTGCCCGGAGAGCGGCGCCTGCGCCGGCGCGGTGAAGCTGGCGGGCGGGGTATAGGCGGGCGCGGTGCCGGCCGGAAACATCGGCGCGGTGTCATGCTCGTTCTGGGCGGAGGCACCGGCAACGGCCAGCAGCAGGATTGCCGATGCAAGAGCTGGAAAAATGCGTTTCATGATCCCCCCAGTTTCGGTGTTACCCCGGCCCTGCGGCACGGCTCATTGCCCGTCTCCCCGCGGCGGCGGCGCTGAAGCGGACGGCATCAGCGACTGGCGGGTCAAAAAGGCCATCAAATCGCGGAATTCATCGGCCGCCAGCCGCTTGTCGTAATCGGTTGGCATGATACTGCCCGGCCTGATGGTCAGGCTGCGAAGCTGGACGCGGTCGAAGAGGCGCAGCTTTCCGTCCAGGCCCATCAGCTGCACCGAATAGGCGTCGCGGTTCAAGAGCACGCCGTCCACCGTCTCGCCTTTCAGCGTCACCACCTGCGCCGGTTCATAATCCATCGCCGGCAGCATGGGCAGGTGCACCCCGCCATCGCCATAGACGCGGTGCTGCGCCCTGGTGAGGGCATCGTTGATCGCCACCGATTTGCGGATGGAAGCGAGATTGGTGAGATCGGGGCCGATGACCCCGCCCCGCCCCCTGATCATGTGGCACTTGCCGCACTGGCCCTTGCCCCAGAAGACCTGTTCGCCATGCGCCGCATCGCCGGGCAGCGGATTGTCGATCGCCGTGCCGCGCAGGGAATGGATATAGGCGCCGAGCCTGAGAATGTCGTCATCGGCCAGCCGCCCGCTCCAGCCCGGCATGGTGGTGCCGGCAACGCCGGTGCGAATGATGGCCAGAATCTGCGCATCGCTGCGCTCGCCGCGCAGGGAGGTGGCGCCGGAAAGCACGATGGCCGGCGCCCGCTCGCCCGCGCCCCCGCTGATGCCATGGCAGGCGGTGCAACTGCGATCATAGATCGCCTTGCCCTGCGCCGCCGCCTGGGGGTTGCCCTGGAAGGGATTGGCGGGCGCGGCAGCGCGCTGCTGCGCCGCGGCCGGAACCGCGAGCGCCAGAAGCAGGAGGGCCGCCATGCGCTTCATTGGCCGCTCAGCCCGAAGGCGAAGATGTTGGTGCCGGAGGCGATGGCGAAATACTGCTTGCCGTCCACCATATAGGTGATCGGACTGGCGGTGATGAAATCGCCGGTGTTGCGATGCCAGAGCCGCTTGCCGTTTCTGACGTCCAGCACGCTGACCTGGCCATATTGCTCCGGCGCGAAGAGAATGCCTCCGGCGGTGCTGAGCAGGCCCGGCCCGTAATGGTTGGAGCGCACTTCTTCCGCATCCCAGACCCGCTTGCCGGTCAGCGGCTGGATGGCGCGGATATGGCTGACCCAGCGATAACGTTCGTCCGGGCTTTCAATGTAGGAGGTGCCCGCGCCCGGAACCGTGCTGGAACGGTAGTTGAGCCCGCAGCCTTCCACCGCATGCACATAGAAGAGCCCGGTCACGCGGCTATAGGTCGCCGAAGGCCAGTTGGTCGCGCCCGCCGTGGTGGGACAGGTGAGCGTGCCTTGCACGCTGGGGGCGTGGCCGGGGATCACGATGGGGTGGCCGTGGGCGTCCAGTCCCGAAGCCCAGTTCATGTCGTCAATGAAGCTGTTGCCGCGCACGAAGCTGCCGTCGGTGCGGTCGATGACGAAGAAAAAGCCGTTGCGGTTGGCCTGCATCAGCAGCTTGCGCTTCTTGCCCTGCCAGACCGCGTCGAAAAGCACCAGGCTGCCGCTGGTGGCGTCCCAGTCATGCTCGTCATGCGGCATGGTCTGGAAATACCATTTCAGCTTTCCGGTATCGGCATCGAGCGCGACGATGCAGTCGGTATAGAGATTGTCGCCCGGGCGGTTCTCCGCCGCATAGGGCGGGTTGGGCTGGCCGGTGCCGTAGATCACCAGGTTCTGGTCGGGATCGTAGGAGCCGCTCATCCAGATGGCGGCGCCGCCCTCGCGCTGGCCGTCGCCCCATGTCTTGGATTCCGGTTCGCCGATCCTGGGAATGGCATGCCAGGTCCAGGCATACCTGCCGGTGTCGGCGTCATAGGCCTGGATATAGCCGTCCGGCCGGTCGATCACCCCGACAATCACCTTGCCATGGGCGACAAAGGGCGCTCCGCCCGCCAGGGCGCGGCCGCCTTCCACCGGCACATCCCACACCACCGCGCCATTGCGCGCATCCAGCGCCACCAGATGGGCGTCGGTGGTGGCAAGAAACACCTTGCCGTTGTAGACCGAGGTGCCGCGATAGGCAGACGTGCTGGCGGGCGGGCGCACATAGCGCCAGATGATGTTTCCGCTGCGCGCGTCGATCGCATCCATGCGGTTGAACTGGGGGACATACATCACCCCGTTCTGCACCACCGGCGTGACTTCCAGTTCGTGCGAATTGGCCAGATGGTGGACCCACTTGACCTCAAGCTTGGCGGCGTTGGCGGTGGTGACCTGCTTCAGCGTCGAATAGCGTTGGGAATTGTAGCTGCCGCCATAGGTGACCCAGTCGCCGGGCGCGGAAGGTCCGGGCTCGTTGATGTCGGCGGCGGCGGTCACGCCGCTAAAAAGCAGGGCGCCGAGCAGAATCCAGAGAACGCGCCGTCGCATCGCCCTTGCCCCTTCGGCCGCTGTCGCGGCTCTTGCCGCCGGAGCCTAACAGCGGCGCCGGAAGGGCGAAAGCGTCCTGCGCGCGTTGTGCGCCGCAACAGGTCAGTGAAGCGAATCCGGCACCTTGAGCAGCGCTTCGGGCGGCAGGGCGCGCGGCGTGAAGCGCGCTTCCAGCACCGCGCCCTTGAAGTAGTTCACCCGGTTGATGCGCGCCCCGACCGAGGTCCTGCCTGGTCCCTGGGGCTTGAAGTCGAGCGCCGCCTCGCCTTGCAGCACGCCATCCACATAGCTGCGGAACGTCTTGCCGTCATAGGTCTGGGCGACCGCGTGCCAAACCCCGACCGCATGGGTCTTGGCCGGAAACATCAGCGCCTGGTTGTAGCCCTCGCCATGGGTGAAGGCATCGAGATACCATTTGTTTGCGTCCACCACGCGCAGTTCAAAGAGGAAGCGCGGGTTGGGATCGTTGGTGCCGCCGGGCAGCGATACCGCCCCGGTCTTGGGATCGGCGGTGGCGATATGGAACCAGCGCTGCGCCTCGGCGCCACCATCGGGCCGAAAAATTGCCTCGAACGTAAACCTGGTGAAGCCGGCCATCGGGTGGTTGTCGACAAAGAGGGCGTCGCCCACGCCATCGAATTCCACCGCCCGCCCGGCGCCGGTGTCGATCAGGCGCGGATGCCCCTCGACCTGCAAGGGATGGCCGCCGACCTGCGCCAGGTTGTCGAAGCGCCAGACCACCGATGGCTGCGGTTGCGCCGCCAGTGGAAGGACCGCCATCAGGACAAGTCCGCCAAGCAGCGTTCGCGAGAAAATCCGGCGCATGGCGCATCCCCCGTTCCGGGCCGTCCTGTTTCGGCCCGCCTCATCATGCTATGCTAGCATCAATATCGCTCCGGCGGCGACCGGACTGGGTGGGGAGATCCGGATGGCCAGGCTTCATCGCACGCTTTGCCTTGGGCTGGCGCTGCTTTCGACGGCGGCCCTGGCGCAAAACGCCGATGCTCCCGTGCCCACTCCCGACGCGCCGGCGCTGCCCTATCATTTCGCCGCACGGCCCATCCCGCCCAATGGCGAGAAGTTCGGCAATGTCGCGGCGGTGGCGCTGAGCCGGGAGGGCCATCTGCTGGTCTTCAACCGCAACCCGGCGATCATGATGGTGGAATATGACGCCACGGGCACCAGGCCGCTGCGCGTCTTCAATCCCAACATTGCGCAGAACCCGCACGGCATGCGGGTGGACCGCCACGGCAATATCTGGGTGATCGATTCCTTCCTCAACGTGGTGTGGAAGCTCAATCCGCGCGGCGAAGTGTTGATGATGCTGGGCACGCGCGGCGAGAACGCCGCCTGGGACGACACCAGATGGAACGGCATGTTCAACCAGCCGCTGGACATCGCCTTCGACGCGCAGGACAATTTCTATGTCGTGCAGGCGCATGGCGGCACCTCCGCCCCGGCCGACTGCACCTTCTGCGCCAACTACGCCAATTCGCTCAATGCCCGCAGCCACGGTGTGGCGGCGAAGCCCGCTGTGCCGCCTGGATCGGATGCGCGGGTGATGAAGTTCGACAGCAAGGGCAATTTGCTGGCCAGCGCCAGCCTGGCGCATGACAGCGGCCCCTATCCCACCACCCATTCGGTGGCGGTTTCACCGACCGGCGAGGTCTGGGTGGCCGACCGCCAGGTGAAGAAGATCATTGTCTTCGACGCCAACCTGAAGAAGCAGCGCGAGATTCAGGAAAATTATCTCGTTTGCGGCTTCTTCGTGGACAGCAGGGGCGGATTGTGGGCGGTCACCGGCCGCGACGGCATGGTGCTGAAGCTGGACTGGAACGGAAAAATCCTGGGCTGGATCGGCAAGCATGGTGACAATCCCGACTCCAACGATATCGGCGAAGCGCACTACCTCACCGTCTCGAAGGATCTCAAGACCATCTATGTCGCCGACACCGTGCTCGCCCATGTCCTGAAGCTGGTGCACAATTGACGGGAGCCTGACATGAAAATAAGCGCCGCCTTTGCCGCCATGGCGGCCCTGATGGCCTTCGCCACGCCGGCGCGCGCCGACCTGCTCGTGCTCACGCCCGGCTTCGTCTACAACGCCGGGCTGCTGGACCTGGCGGATCAGTTCACCAAACAGACCGGCGTCAAGGTGACGGTGCGTTCGACCGGCATGGCCGCCATCATCAACCAGGTCAAGACCGCCACGCCGCCCGCCGATGTCGTGATCGTGCCGATGGAGCCCTTCGACCTGATGGGCAATCTGGCGCTGGACAAGGCGATCAAGCCCGGCAGCTTCACTCCCATTGGCAGGGTCGAGATCGGACTGGCGGTGAAAGCCGGTGCGCCGCATCCCGACATCTCGACGGTGGAGAAACTGACCGCCGTGCTGAAGAATGGCGGCACGGTGATGTATTCCAACCCCGCCGGCGGCAGCATGGAGGCCGGCATCATCGACCGGCTGCTCAAGCGGCCGGAATTCGCCGGCGTGCGCAGCCGCATCAGCACCAATGGCGAAGGCGGCCAGGCGCTGGCGCGCGGTGAAGGCGAGATGGCGCTGCAGCTGATCTGCGAAGTCTACAACCATCCAGAGATTTCGCTGGCCGGCGTCCTGCCGCCGGAATTGAATGCCCATATGGACGGCGCCGCCGCCGTTTCCGCCCGCACGGCGGACGAAAAGAACGCCCGCGCTTTTGTCGCCTTCATCACCAGGCCGGAAACCGCGCCGGTGTGGAAGGCCAAGGGCCTCAACCTGTTCTAGGGACGTGAAATGCGATTGTCCGTCTGCACCTGTCTGGCTCTGGCTTTCCTCGACGCTTCCGCGACGGCGCAGACTCAGGCACCGGCTTCCGCATCCTGCGCGCCCTCCATGGGACTGAATTATCTCTGCGGCATGAAGCGGCCGGAAGATCTGCTCCAAATCGGCGCCAGCAAATATCTGGTCTTTGGCGGCTCGGCTGCCGGCGGCGGCATCGGGGTTATCGACAGCGAGGCCAGGACCTTCCGCCAATTCGACCTCAACCGGGCGCGGCCGGAGCGGGCGCTTTATCCCGACTGCCCTGCCGTGCCCGATCCCGGACAGTTGAATGCGCATGGCATCGCGCTGCGGCCAACGCGCACGGCTGGGCTCTATACGCTCTATACCGTCACCCATGCGCCATTCGAGAGTATTCAGATTTTCGCCCTGGACGCACGAAACGGAGCGCCATCGCTGACCTGGACAGGATGCGTCAGGCTGCCGGCCGATTTCCGGACCAATGGTGTCACCGCCACCAGCGACGGCGTTATCCTGGCCAATGTGCAGATGAAGAACGGCGCCACCCAGGCAGATTACTTCCTGGGCAAAATTACGGGCGGTGTCTATGAATGGACACCGGCGGGCAAGACCTGGCGCCTGCTGCCTGGCACCGAGCTGGCCGGCAACAATGGCATCGAGATATCCCGCGATGAGAAGGAAATCTATGTCGCGGTATCGGGTACCCAGTCGGTCGTGATCTATTCCCTGTCCGACACCACCAGGCCGCGCGCCGAAGCGCATGCCGGCTGGTTCAATATCGACAACATCCACTGGAGCGGCGATCGGCTGGTCACCGCGGGCGTGATGCAGGACGAACCGGCCTGCGGCGGCACGCGCAAGCAGATTGTCGAACGCAAGGGTGATCTCAACTGCCATCGCGGATGGGTCGTGGCCCAGCTCGATCCCGCCAGCCTGCAATGGACCGTCATGGCTTATGGCCAGGCGATCGCCGATTTCGGCGGCGTCTCTACTGCCCAGGTGATCGGCGACACGCTCTGGCTGAGTTCGAACCAGATGGACCGTGTCGCATGGCTGCCGCTCCCCGGATCCCCGCGCCCGGGATCGGGAAAGGCACCATGAGCGACATGGAGAAGGTCTGGCTGACGAGCCCCTCCCGGCGCAAGGCGCTGGTCCGCATGGCGGGGTTCATGGCGGCCTCGCCGCTCGGTGCGGCCATCGCGCAACCCGACCCGGGAACGCCACTCGGCGAGCTTCGCCGCATCAAGGGTCTGGCCGAGATGCGGACCGCGTTCGATTTCGAACCCCTCTTTGTCGGCAATTTGCTCCCGTCAACTTACGAGTATACGGCGCATGGCGACGGCTCGGAGTTCAACCTCCGGCGCAACCGGCAGGCCTTTGACTGGGTCGATATCCTGGCGCGACGTCCCGCCGTCCCGATATCGCAGGTTGACTTGTCGTCAGAATTGCTCGGCGTAAAAATGAAGTTTCCGATTTTGGTCGCGCCGTCATCCGGCCAGAACGGACTGCACCCGGAGGGTGAGGCCGGGATGTTCAGGGGCGCGGTCGCAGCCTCGAACATGGTGGATATCCTGAGCAGCGCCAGTAGCGCATCGGTGCAGGCGGCCCTGAAAGCCGCACCCAGTGGTACCTTGTGGTCGCAGCATTACCCGGACGAGAATTTGGCCAATGAGCAACGGACGCTGGACGGCGTCCAGGCCGCCGGCAGCAATTGTATTGTAATCACCTGCGATCAGACTGCGTCGTTCTATGAACGGGACCTGCTCATCCGCAATCTTGGTGGTCGCGCGGGCAGCGCGCCCGGTGCGGGAGGCGGCAACGCCGCCGCCGCCACTGCTGCCGCGGCAGCTGCGCGGGCCTCTGCCGGAGGCCCGCCGGTCTCCGGCTCAGTGCGCTACCGGGTCAGCGACCGGCGTCTTTGGTACTCGTGGCAATATATCGACGCCATGCGGAAAATCATCAAAGGCAAGATGCTGCTCAAGGGAATTCTGGACCCGGAAGATGCCAGACTCGCGATCGAACACGGCGCGGACGGAATTATTGTGTCGAATCATGGCGGGCGTTCCATGGACTATGGCCCGTCATCACTGGAGGTGTTGCCGGAGATCGTGGCCGCCGTGAACGGTCGCATTCCCATCCTGTTCGACAGCGGCATCCGGCGTGGCGCCGACATTTTCAAGGCGCTCGCGCTGGGAGCAAACGCCGTCTGTCTGGGGCGGACAGCACGGTGGGGCCTTGGGGCATTCGGCGCCGCTGGCGCCCAGCGCGTATTCGAAATTCTTCAAGAGGAGCTCGTCCAGGTTTCCGCCGCGGGCGGATGCGCCAAGCTTTCAGACATCAACAAAATGGGGGTCAAAGCCCATTTCGTGTAGCGTGGAATGCCGCGACCTCGGCACCACGACGGCAGCGAAGGTCTGCCTGCATGGCGGACAGGGTGAGATTCGAACTCACGGTAGGCTTGCACCTACGCCGCATTTCGAGTGCGGTGCCTTCAACCACTCGACCACCTGTCCGTGGCAGCGGGTGATAAGGGACAGCGAAGCGGCTGGCAAGCCGCATCCTATCGGGCCCGGATTTCCAGCCTGGTCCGCGCCGCCAGCGCCGGTTCCAGGTGGGCCAGGACGGCGGCCATTTCCTCGGAAAAGCCAAAGGGCGGGTTCAGCACCAGCAGGCCTGCGCGCGTCAGCCTGTCCTTGCCGTGGGAATCAGCCGGCGCGCCCATCGCGATTTCAATGGTCAAAGCCGAAGCCGCGCCGCGGGCCAGTACCTCGCCGACAAAAGCTTCGGCTTCGCCCGGAGCCTTGATCGGGTACCAGACAAGATAAATGCCGGTGGAGAAACGGCGGTGCGCGGCGCGCACGGCGCTAGCCAGAAGCGCGAACTCATCCACCGCCTCGAAAGGCGGGTCCACCAGGATCAATCCGCGCCGCTCCGGCGGCGGCAGCAGCTTCGGCAGGCGGGCGTAGCCATCGGCGTTTTCGACGCTGGCCTTTCGCCAAGGCGCCAGCACCGTCCGCAACAGCGCCGCTTCCTCCGGATGCTTCTCGATGGCGACCAGCCGGTCGGAAGGCCGCAGCAACTTTGCGGCGATCAGGGGCGAACCAGGATAGTTCGTCCCCTGCCCGGCGATCTCAAGATATGCCGCCAGCGCCGCCGGCCCGGAAAGGCCGCGCAGCCGGCCGATGCCAGCTTCGGCTTCGCCGGTCTTCTTCGCCTGCTCCCCGGAAAGATCGTAGGAGCCACGCCCGGCATGGCTGTCGATAACGGCGAAAGGCGTGTCCTTCTTCTTCAGATGCAGCAGAATGGCGACCAGCGCGATGTGCTTGACCACATCGGCGAAGTTCCCCGCGTGATAACCGTGGCGATAGTTCATGCTAGTTGCATTTGCCGGCCAGCTTGTCGTTCACCGTGCCCTGGTCGATGTCGTAGTCATCGACATAGACGCGCAGGCGCATTTTCTTCACCGTCATGTCGCGGCCGCCGAACTGGCTGAAATCACCAACGACGATATCGCCCTTTTCCGGCCGGTAGCCGCCAAACCATTGCAGCAGGGCGTATCGCTTGCTGCCCAGATCGACCACGAAATAGTCATGGCAATCCACCGTCACCAGCACCACCGGCGCCTCGGCGGCGGCGGCCGGTGCGGCGAGAAACAGGATGGCGGAAAAGGCGAAGCGGCGCATCACGGCAGTCTAGCGCGAAATCTCTTCCAGCGCTCGCCCTCGCGTCGCCGGACCGAAGACGCCGACGACCAGCGCCACCATCCCCATGCAGCCGGCGATGAAGACAAAGACGCCGGGCGCGCCAAAACGGGCCAGAAGCGCAGCAATGATGAAGGAACTTCCCACCGTGGCCAGGCGCGAAAAGGAATAGACCAGGCCAACCGCGGCGGCGCGGATGCGGGTGGGGAACAATTCGGGCTGATAGCCATGATAGGCGAAGGAGAGAATGTTGTTGGCCAGGGTCAGCGCCACGCCGCAACCTAATATCCCCGCCATGCTGCGCTGGACGGCAAAGCAAAGGCCCGTCACAGCGATGCCGAGGCTGGCGGCGACGATGATCCATTTGCGCTCGACATGCTCGGTGAAGAAAAGCCCCGCCAGCGGCCCGAACGGCGCGGCGATGGCGATCAGGAAGGTGTAGCCCAGGCTGGTGGTGACGGCGATGCCCTGCGCGATCAGCAGCGTCGGCACCCAGCTGGCAAACCCATAATAGCCGCAGGCCTGGAACAGATTGAAGACGACCAGCATGATCGCGCGGGCGCGATAAGGCGGGCGCAGCAACTCCCGTAGCGAGCCGCATTTTTCCGCTTGCGGCGGTGCGGTACCATCATGGAAAGCGCGGCCCTCAGCCCGCGCTTCTGCTTCCCAGCCAACGACAATGGCCTGCGCCTCGGCGGCGCGGCCATGGGCGAGCAGCCAGCGCGGGCTTTCCGGCACGCCTCGGCGGGCGATCCACACCACACCCGCGCCCAGCGCCCCAATCAGGATCACCCAACGCCAGCCGGAAAGGCCCAGCGGCGCCAGCGGCACCAGCAGCCAGGCCAGGAACGCCACCAGCGGGATGGCGCAGAACTGGATGACATTGGCGAAGGCGAAAACGCGGCCGCGAACGCCACGCGGCGCCAGTTCGGCGAGATATGTGTCAATGGTGACCAGCTCGACGCCGATGCCGATGCCGCCCAGGAAGCGGAACAGCGCCAGGCCCGTCGCATCGTGCTGCAGCGCCATGCCGATGGCGGCGGCGGCATACCAGACCAGCGAGAAGGTGAAGATGGCCCGCCGCCCCAGCCGGTCGGCGACAAAGCCGAACAGGGCGGTGCCCAGCCACAGCCCGGCAAAGAAGGCGGCGACAAATCCGGCAGGGCCGCCGAAATAGCTCTCCTTCACCAATATGTGTTCGGCATTGAGTCCGGGCACGACATAGGCGGCGAGGAAAAGGTCGTAGAACTCGAAGAAGCCGCCCAGGGCGATCAGCGCCACGCGCCGCCAGAAGCCGCGCGTGGGCGGCAGGGCTTCCAGGCGGGCGGAAATTGCGGAGTTCACCCTTGCAGCCTAGCGGATTCGCGCCTTGACCGCGATGTTTCGCCGTCTTGGCCAATCGCCCCCGCCTGTCATCATGACCTGGATTTTTGCGGAGGCGGATATGCTCAAGGGCAAGGTAGCGCTGGTCACTGGTTCCACCTCGGGCATCGGCCTGGCCGTTGCCCGAGGTTTTGCCGGGCATGGCTGTTCTGTCGTCATCAACGGCTTTGGCGACGCCGCTGCCATCGAGGCCGAGCGCGCGAGCATCGCGAAGGAATTCGGCGTGCATGCACTCTATTCCCCCGCCGACATGAGCAGGCCGGAAGAGATCGCCGCCATGATCGCCATGGCGGAGAAGCAGCTGGGTTCGGTCGATGTGCTGGTGAACAATGCCGGCATCCAGTTCGTCTCGCCGATCGAGGGTTTCCCCATTGAGAAATGGAACCAGATCATCGCCATCAACCTCTCCTCGGCCTTCCATGCCATCCGCGCCGCCGTGCCGGGCATGAAGACGCGGCGCTGGGGCCGCATCATCAATACCGCCTCGGCGCATGCCCTGGTCGCCTCGCCCTTCAAGTCGGCCTATGTCTCGGCCAAGCACGGTATCGCCGGCCTGACAAAGGCGGTGGCGCTGGAGACCGCCGCCTTCGGCATAACCGCCAACGCCATCTGCCCAGGTTATGTCTGGACGCCGCTGGTTGAGAAGCAGATTCCCGATACCATGGCGGCGCGCGGCCTCACCCGCGAGCAGGTGATCAAGGACGTGCTTCTGGCGGCGCAGCCGACCAAGGAATTCATCACGGTGGAGGAAGTTGCGGCGCTGGCGCTCTATCTCGCGGGCGACATGGCGCGCTCGATCACCGGCGCGATCATCTCGATTGATGGCGGTTGGACCGCCGCCTAGACGCGCGGCTATTTCAGCTCGTCGGCCACCGCCGCGATGCCGGCGTTGGAGCATTTCTCGTCATTGTCGGCGCCGACCGCGCCCGACGAGGCCACCGCGCCTATCACCTCGTTGCGGTACTTGATCGGCACGCCGCCGCCCACGGTGGTGACGCCGCGGATGTTGGGCATGGGCGTGCCCAGCGTGCCGCCGCGCGCGTTGGCGAATGCCAGCGAGGAAGCGAACCGGTTGGACAGAGTCAGCGCGGTATAGGCCTTGTCCTGCGCCAAGGCGCTGGTGTGCGGCCCGGTCTGGTCGTCGCGCAGGAAGGCCTTCATCGTGCCGCCGGAATCCACCACCACCATGGTGGTGTGGAAACCCAGCTTGCGGCAGGCCTCGATGCCGGCGCGGGCGATCTTCTCCGCCATGTCCAGCGACATTTCATGGGTGGCGATGACGCCCTTGGCGCCGGTCACCGGCGGATAGGAGGCCGGCGCCGGCAAAGGCTGGGCGAAGGCAGGCACGGCGAGGCAAAGGGCGGCGATGACAACGGCAAGGCGCATGGCGTTTTCCCCAATATATCCTTGCCGGAAAGGCTAGCATTTCCGCGTTCGGCGCGCTGATATTTTCCGTGCCAATTTCCCGGGCCTTTTCCTTTGACCGGCCCCGCCCCATGGCTATATTCGCGCCTCCGTTCAGGAAATCGCTGCCCCAGTGGCGGAACGGTAGACGCAGCAGACTCAAAATCTGTCGCCTTCACGGGCGTGCTGGTTCAAGTCCGGCCTGGGGCACCATATGATGGACTCGCATGAACGCGCCCGCGCCCGACCTCAATGCCGCGCCACGCCCCGCTTCCATTCGTAATGACTGGACGCGGCAGCAGATCGCCGCCCTTTTCGCCCTGCCCTTTCCGGAACTGATGTTCCGCGCCATGACGGTGCACCGGGCCCATTTCGATCCCACCGAAGTGCAGATCTCGACCCTGCTCTCGATCAAGACCGGCGGCTGCCCGGAGGATTGCGGCTATTGCAGCCAGTCGTCGAAACACGAGACCGGCCTCAAGGCCGGCAAGCTGATGGCGGTCGAGCAGGTGCTGGCCGACGCCGCCAAGGCCAAGGCGGCGGGCGCCGACCGCTTCTGCATGGGCGCGGCCTGGCGCGAACCGAAAGACCGCGACCTCGACGCGGTCTGCGAGATGGTGGCCGGGGTCAAGGCGCTGGGCATGGAAACCTGCGTCACGCTGGGGATGCTGACGGGGGCGCAGGCGGGGCGGCTGAAGCAGGCGGGGCTGGACTATTACAACCACAATCTCGACACCTCGCCGGAATATTATCCGCAGGTCATCAGCACCCGCACCTATCAGGAGCGTCTCGACACCCTGGACCATGTGCGTTCGGCGGGGATCAATGTCTGCTGCGGCGGCATTGTCGGCATGGGCGAGAGCGCCGATGACCGCGTCGGCCTGATCCATGCCCTGGCCACCCTGCCCTGCCATCCCGAAAGCGTACCGATCAACGCCCTGGTGCGGATCGAGGGCACGCCGCAGGGCTTGGCCGAACCGCTCCATCCGCTGGATTTCGTCCGCATGATCGCGGTGGCCCGCATCACCATGCCGCGCGCCATGGTGCGGCTCTCGGCCGGGCGCGAGGCGATGGGCGAAGAAACCCAGGCGCTCTGCTTCCTGGCCGGAGCCAACTCCATCTTCTATGGCGAGAAGCTCTTGACCACGCCCAACCCGGTGGCGGCGGAAGACCAGGCCCTGTTCGCCCGGCTGGGCCTCAAGGCCATGGGAACCGCCTGATGCGCGCCCTGATCCCGCTGCTGGTCATCATAATCGTCGGCGCAGCTTTTTTGGCGCCAGTCATCATGATGATGGGTCTGGACCGGATGCCAGGCGATTATGACCTTATCTGGGAGGGGCGACATTACCTGATTCCCGTGACCTATTCGCTGTGCGCAAGTGTGGCGCTGGCCCTTCTCTATTCCATCGTGAAACGCTAAGAGCGGCGCGCAACCGCCCCAGCCCCCGCGAGTCGCCATGCTTCGCAAGATTTCCCGCGCCCTGCTCTCGGTTTCCGACAAGACCGGGCTGATCGAATTCGCACGTGGCCTGGCCGGCCATGGCGTCACCCTGATCTCCACCGGCGGCACGGCGAAGGCACTGCGCGACGCCGGCCTCGAAGTGCTGGACGTTTCGGAGATCACCAATTTCCCCGAAATGATGGATGGCCGGGTCAAGACCCTGCACCCCAATGTCCATGGCGGCCTCCTGGCGCTGCGCGACAAATCCGACCATGCCGGGGCGATGCGCACCCATGGCATCGAAGGCATCGACCTCCTGGTCTGCAATCTCTATCCCTTCGAGGCGACGGTGGCACGCGGCGCCGATTTCGAGACCACCATCGAGAACATCGACATCGGCGGCCCGGCCATGACCCGCAGCGCCGCCAAGAACCATGACTGGGTGACGGTGGTGGTGGATGTCGAGGACTACAAGACGGTGCTGGACGAGATGACGGCCAATGGAGGCGCCACCACCCAAAAGCTGCGGCGGCAACTGGCGCAGATCGCCTTTGCCCGCACCGCCGCCTATGACGCGGCGGTATCGGGCTGGTTCGCACATGAACTTGTGGAGCATGATGGCGCCGGCTTCCCCCGCCGCATCACCTTTGCCGGCAAGATCCGGCAGCCGCTGCGCTATGGCGAGAACCCGCACCAGTATGCTGTCTTCTATGAAGATGGCTGGGGACGCCCCGGCGTGGCGACGGCCAGGCAGCTGCAGGGCAAGGAACTCAGCTACAACAATATCAACGATACAGACGCCGCCTATGAGCTGGTGGCGGAGTTCGATCCGAAGGATGGCCCCGCCTGCGCCATCATCAAGCACGCCAATCCCTGCGGTGTGGCGCTGGGAAGCAGCCTGAAGGATGCCTATCTCAAGGCGCTGGCCTGCGACAGCGTTTCGGCATTTGGCGGCGTGATCGCCTTCAACACAATCCTGGACGGAGAGACGGCGGAAGAGATCAGCAAGATTTTCACCGAAGTGATTATCGCGCCTGAGGCCGATGAAGACGCCAGGCGCATCCTGGCGGCGCGGAGAAACCTTCGCCTGCTGACGGCGGGCGGCCTGCCCGACCCCCTGAAAGCAAGCTTGACCTATCGCAACGTAGCGGGCGGCATGCTGGTGCAGACTCGCGACAATGGCCGGGTGACGCGCGAGATGCTGAAGGTGGTGACAAAGCGCCTGCCCAGTGAGCAGGAAATCAGGGACATGCTGCTGGCCTTCACCATCGGCAAGCACGTCAAGTCCAACGCCATCGTCTATGTCAAGGACGGCTCGACCGCCGGCATCGGCGCCGGCCAGATGTCCCGCGTGGATTCGGCGCGCATCGCCGCGGCGAAAGCCAAGGAAGCGGCGAAGCTGGCGGGCTGGGATCAGCCCCGCACCTTCGGCTCGGCCGCGGCCTCGGAAGCCTATTTCCCCTTCGCCGACGGTCTCCTGGTGGTGGCGGAAGCGGGCGCCACGGCGGTGATCCAGCCCGGGGGCTCGATGCGGGATCAGGAAGTCATCGACGCTGCCGATAAGGCGGGCCTGACGATGGTGTTCACCGGGATGCGGCACTTCCGTCACTGAGACTTATCTGAAGACTTCGTCTTTCCCGACACCCCAGATGCGCTCCTTGTCGATCCAGCCTTTCAGGCCGGGCGCCGAGATGCGGCAGGAACGGATGGCGCAGGCTTCCAGCTTCGCCGTGGCGCCGGGCATGGCATAGGCGACGATCTTCGCCCGCGGCTCGGGATCGGACCACAGTCCGGCGCGGTCCTTGCCCGTCACCAGCACGGTGCGCTGCTCGCTGAGCATGTTGGCGCTCATCCAGCCGACGGTGCCGTCGGCGCCCTTGACCCGCCGCCACACGTCATAGGCGGCAATCACTTCGAAGGGATAGCCCTTGTGCTTGTAGACCCAGAGGATGCGGTGGTTGAAAGACGGCCCCTCGCGCAAATAGGCCTTGTCGCTGCGCGTGCTGACATAACGCACCGGCGCGGCGATGGCGCTCCCGGCAATGCCGACAAGGGCGCAGAGAAACAACAGGCGTTTCATCGAATCACTCCCCATCACAGGGGTAACTCAGCCCCCCACTTCCCTCAACCCAAAGTGCGCTTCAACAGATCGAACAGCCTGGCGAAGTGGCGCTCGGACTGGGCCGGGTTGTAAACCGGGCGTCCCGGCACGCTCCAGCCATGTCGGGCGCCTTCATAAAGCTCGCTCTGATAAACCCCGCCCTAGCCTTTCAGGGCGTCGTCCAGCTTTTCTATGGCGGCGGGCGGCATGGACTGATCCTCCACCGCGTGGCCGAAATAGAGCTCGGCCGCGACCCCGGGAATCTCGGTATGCGGACTGTCGGGCGCTTCGGTCACCAGATGGCCGCCATGGAAAGATGCGGCGGCGGCCACCAGCTCCGGCGCGGCTGCGGCGGCGCGCAAGGCGAACTGGCCGGTGAAGCAATAGCCCACCACCGCGATCTTCGGTCCCAGCACCTGCGGCAGCGCCAGCAGAAATTCGGCATAGCTCCTGGCATCGCGGCGCATCTGGCCGGCGTTCACCGCCGCCAGCAGATGCGAAAGCCGACGCAGGGTGGCGGGGTCGCCGGTGTCGGGCTCGCCCGGCGGCATGATCGGCAATGCGTCGCTGCGGTAAAAGATATTGGGCATCAGCACGGCATAGCCCTGGGCCGCCACACGCTGCGCCATCGCCTGGTTGGCGGGCCGGATGCCCCAGATATCGGTGAGATAGAGCACCCCCGGCCCGGCGCCGTCCGAGTACAGAAAGCCTTCGGCGGTTCCGTCGGCGCCCGCAATCTCCAGCTTGCGTTCCGGCATGGTCAATCCTTTTCGTAGATCACCGTGTTCCAGTAACGCGCGCGATGGCTGCCACGGCGCAGGAAGCCGCGCCGTTTCAGCACCCGCCCGATCATCCAGTTGAAATAGCCATGTGCCACCAGCACCGCCGTTCCGTCTACCCGCGCGCGGGCGACCAGGATGTCGGCGGCGCGTTCGGCGCGGCGGCTGGCGGCGAACCAGCCCTCGATGCGGGGCGAGAAGCCCAGATGCCAGAGCAGGCGCGAAAGCACCGCCCAGCCCGGCACAAGCATTCTGACAAAGGGGATAGGCGGGCTGGCCAGCGGCGCCTCGGCGAAAAGCGGATCGCGGATCGGCGTCACATGCGGTGCCAGCGCCGTCGCGCTTTGGTGGCTGCGGGGACGGTCGCTGGCGAAGATGGTGGCGAGTTCACGGCCCAGTTCTGCAAGTTCCGGCGGCGGCAGGCTGGCGGGATCGAGCGGCGACGCATCATAGGCGCCGATGTAATCGCCAAAGCCGCGCCGGTCGGTACGCGGCGAAAGCGCGATATGGGGCCGGCCATGCCGGACGAGGATGATGCGCATGATGTCTGCCGCTGAGCCCAAGGATGCGGAATCGAAATCGCTCCGCCAGCCGACACGTTAACGCGGCAGAAGGGATTGTGGCGGGCTGCTCAGGCGTTCAGCGCATTGCCCAGCGATTAGGCAATGACGTGTTGCATCGCAACAACGGTAGCCCAAATCCCGCCAAATGCGGTGGAAATGCTGCCGAAAAGCGCGTTTGTCATATTGAACGGAGAAGCGGCAAACCGGAGTTTCCACCCAACCGGCCCCCCGCCGGCCCCGCCCGGAAACCGCGGGCCCAAAGAGAGGAATATGAGATGAAGAACCTGACCAAGACGCTGCTGGGTGCGCTGGCCATTGCCGGCGGCTTCGCCGGGAACGCCTGCGCCCAGGATGCGGCCGCCGCCCCGACCTTTACCCTGTCTGGCGTCGCCACCATGCAGAGCGACTACCGCTTCCGCGGCATCAGCCAGAATTCCAAGCAGTTCACCCCGGAAGCCTCGCTGACCCTGACCGGTCCCGACGGCTTCTATGTCAGCGCCTGGTCGGCCAAGACCAACTGGGGCGGCAACAACCCCTCCTACGAGCTCGACCTTTATGGCGGCAAGCATTTCGACCTTGGCGGCACCGATCTCAACGTCGTCGCCTATTACTATTCCTATCCGGACTTCAAGACGCTCGGCTCGGCCGCCAGCTATTATGAGACCCAGGTCCAGCTGACCCACGCTTTCGGTCCGCTCACCGTCATGATCCAGGGCGTCAACTCGCCCCAGTTCACTCTCGGCACCGGCACCGGCTGGTATGCTTCGGGCACCGCCACCTATGCCGTGACGGACTGGCTGAGCCTCAGCGGCACAGTGGGCCACCAATGGGTCGCCACCGCGCCGTCCGACTACACCCATTTCGATTTCGGCGGCACCGCCACCTGGCATTCCTGGAGCCTGGATGCCCGCTATGTCAGCACGGACATCGGCAACGCGGCCTGCACCGCCTTCTGGATGGCCACGCCCAATGCCTGCTCCGGCGGCTTTGTCGCGACGTTGAACTACAACATCGCCGACCTGCTCAAGTAAGGTCGAACGATTCAGAAACCGGAAAGCCCGCGGGAATATCCGCGGGCTTTCTGCTTTTTGGGCGCCGCTTGCCTAGTCCACAGCCTGGCCGTTCAGGATGCGGGCGTTGCGCTCGGCATTTTCAGTGGCGCCTGTAGGACGGCCCGAAGCGTCCGTCGTGGGGCGGTTCTGGATGGCAGCCAGGTCCTGGAAGTTGATCTTGCTGCAATCCGAGGAGTTGTGCGCTTCGCCCGGAATGTTCTCGCAGCCGTCGCGCGAGGCCGTGCCGGCAGCGTAGTGACTGTTGCCATATGCCGGCGCCTGGGTGTTCCAAGGCACACCATATCGCATATTGCTATTGTTGCGGGAGGCAAGGCTGCTGCCCTGCGCCTGGGCGGCGGCGGGAACCAGCGCCACCACCGCGGCAAGGCCGATCGTTCGGATATCCATGTCGTTGACTCCTGATGTACGGGGAGTCAACGGCAGGCGCCGGCTTTTGTTGCAGGGTTCCCCGGAAGGAGCGCGGAACCGGTAGACAAGCCCGTCAAGAGGCCCGCAACTGATCGGTATAAATCAGCTGCGTCGCCGGGCGGCCACGATAGAGTTCGATGATGCCGTACATCACCACCTCGCGGCCATTGAGGCCGGCGAGCTGTGGAAAGGCATATTCGTTCAACCTGGGAATGAAGCCGGTGAAGATCACCTGACCCCTGGCGTTGAGCAGATTGATGTCGGTGCCCAGATGCACATTGTCATCGCGGATATCGGCGCGACCGCGCACCGCCACCAGATTGCCCTGGGACTGACCGGCCCGGCTGGCATCCACGATGGCGACGCGCCGGGCCAGAGCGGGGACGCAAAGGCCGGCAAGAGCAGCGGCAACGAGCAAGAGCTTGCGCATGAACGATCTCCGTTTGGCACGCCCGTCATACTATACCCCTCTGACATCCCGGAAAAGCACAGCCCGCCCTGATTGAGACGGCAAGGCGGTGTTCCCGGCCTTGCCTTGGCAACAGGGTTCCGCAATCGTAGGGCCATGCTGGCCAACCCGCTGTCACAGTCCTGGAACCGCTGGATGGAACCGCTGGGCCCTTGGCTGCGCGGCCGGCCGCGGGTGCAGATCGAGCTGTTCTGCCTGGCCTTTATCCTGCTGATTGGTGCGCTGGACTACGAGGCCGGCCTGTCGATATCGCTTTCACCGCTTTATGCCGCGCCGATCTCGCTGGCGGCATGGTTCGTGGGGCCGGAAAGCGCCTTCGCCCTGGCGCTGTTCAGCATCGTCTACTGGGTGCTGGGCGAATCTCTCGCCGGCGCGGTCTTTTGGAGCTGGTATGTACCGCTGATCAACTGCGCGATGCGCGCCATCTTCTACGGCTTTTATGTCGTCGTGCTCTCGCGCCTTTCGCGGCTGCAGATTTCGCTGGAGGCGGTGGCGAGCAAGCGGGCGCTGCTGCTGTCGCGCGAGACTGCCGAGCGCGAGCGGCTGGAGCGCGAAATGCTGGGCGTGACCGAACGGGAGCAGCGCCGCATCGGCCAGGACCTGCATGACGGGCTGTGCCAGCACCTGACGGGCACTGCGCTGGTCAGCCAGGTGATAACCGAGCGGCTGCGCCGGGAAGGCCATGGCGAGGCGGATCGGGCGCAGCGGCTGGTGGATCTGGTGGAAGAAGCGATCGTTCTGGCCCGCGGCATGGCCAAGGGCCTTTATCCGCTGGAGTTGCGGGCCGACGGCCTGATGCAGGCGCTGGAGGAGTTTGCCGTCACCACGTCCGAAATCTTCGGCATCGACTGCCGTTTCGTTTGCCATTCGCCGGTGCTGATGCCGGATTCACCCACCGCGATCCACCTCTACCGCATCGCCCAGGAAGGGGTGAACAACGCCATCAAGCACGGCAAGGCGACGGAAGTGACCATCCTGCTGGAAGAAGCGGAGAACGAATTGCGGCTGGCGATTTCAGACAATGGCGGCGGCATCGCGCCGGCCGCCAGAAACGACGGCCTGGGCCTGCGCATCATGGCCGACCGCGCCAAGATGGTGGGCGGCAGCTTCAGGGTGGGACCGGCCCGGCCGTGCGGCACGGAACTGGTCTGCCTGGTACCGCAAGCGGCGGCGCATGGCTGAGGCACGCAAAACCGGCGTTTTCGTCATCGACGACCATCCCCTGGTACGCGATTCCCTGGCCATGCTGATCAACCAGCAGGAGGACATGCGGGTCTGCGGCGAGGCCGAGGACAGCGCCGCCGCCCTGCGCGGACTTTCCCAGGCCGCGCCCGACCTCGCCATTGTCGATCTGTCGCTCAAGGAAGGCTCGGGCCTCGACCTCATCAAGCAGCTCAAGGCCAAGCTGCCCGCCCTGCCGGTGGTGGTGCTGTCGATGCATGACGAGAAGCTCTATGCCGAGCGCTGCATCCGCGCCGGCGCCCGCGGCTATGTCATGAAGCGGGAGTCCAGCAAGCGCATCGTCGCCGCCATTCGCGAGGTGCGCGCCGGCCGGCTGTTCCTCAGCGAGCAGGCCGCCAGCCATTTCGCCGAGCGCTTCGTCGGCGCCAGGCTGACCGAAACGCCGCTGGAAAATCTCAGCGATCGCGAATTGCAGGTCTTCGGGCTGATCGGGCGCGGCATGCCGACCCGCGAAATTGCCGGCGCGATGAATGTCAGCGTCAAGACGGTGCAGGCCTATTGCGCCCGCATCAAGCAGAAGCTGCAGATCGCCAGCGCCACCGAATTGCTGCGCGAGGCCGTGCGTTGGCACGACCAGCAAAACGCCAGCTAGTGGCGTAAACATCAGCGTCAACATTGATGGTCTGTCTGAAACTGTAGGGCGTTGTCCTACATCAGAATTAGACCGCCCGCGATTGCCCGATACCGCCCGCTCCCCGACTCTGCTGCCGGGGGAGAGCGCACGACGATGCGCCATGGAGCGATCAGGACGACTGCATCATGCGGATGAGCATTTTCCGTTCCGACCAGGAAGACGCGTGTCAACCGCCCGCGCGCGAAAGCCGCAAAAGCCAGGGCCAGCATGCCCAGCGCAATCGCGAAATTCTGCGCGAGCGCGAAAGCGGCAGCAGCCTTGAGGATCTTGCCCACAAATACGGACTGCAGCGCGCCACCGTCAAAGCCCTGCTGATCCGGGAGCGGCACCGCCGCGCCTTTGCGCTGTTGCGGCGGCCGGCTCAGGCCGCGATCTGACATGGAAGCCCTGCCATCCATGCCGCAAGCGGCGATGAGCGAAGCCGATGTCTGGCACACTGCCTGGCTGATGACGACTTTCTTCGGCGGGGCTGCCGCGGCGCATCGCGCCGCCGTCAATCATGCCCGCCTGGTGCAGGGCAGTCCGCGCGGCGAGGAAACCTGGCAGCGCGTCGCCGGCGCCCTGAACGAGATCAGGCTGCGCCGCCTGACCAAGGCCGTGCATTAGGGCGGACTGAACCTCTTTGTGGCTTGGCGGCACACACTGATGTGATCGGTCCTGGAACCCAGCCGCGCGGCCTAGAAGACGCTGACGCACTGGGCCGTCTGGCATTCGTTCGCGGACGAAGGCCCCGAACAAATGGTCGGAGAGAGAGGCCGCCTGAATCTTGTTTCTCTGGGTCCACCCTCGTCCATAGCAGTAGACTTGTCCAAGCGGATGCTGGGCCGTCCAGGGACGTGCGCTGCGATCCAGAGAGCAAATAGGGGTAGAAATGGGGGTAGGCCATAGCCGCCTGCCGCCTTATCTCCGCCAATTCCACCTTCCCTATGAATGACCGCTTTTGACCCAAAGCGGACATTCCCTTGCCCGATCTCTGCCAAAATGAGCGTCCGCTGCACGCCCAAGGGCTTGTATTCGGATCCCGGGGGCACCATCTCTCTGTAACGAGGGCGGATTTCCGCCCTCACGGAAAGCCCCACCACATGATTGAAAAGACCAGCGCTCCGGCGATGCCGGCGGCCGATTTGGCCCCTGCCGTCAGGCGACCGCAGGCCGGGGGCCGCCGCCAAGCCACGGCAGACACCTGACGAGCCCAAACAGCGGCAACTTGGTTCTTCCACAATCAATCACACAGATTTCCGCCTCGCTTGCGCCTTGGCCATCCGGCAGGCGCTACCCTTCCACTTGGAGAATTCACATATGAAAATCGCAACATTGCTGCTGGCCACCGCGGTCGCCGGCATCGCCACCGGGGCGCTGGCCCAGGGCAATCGGAATCAGGGCGGCAATCCCGGCCGCGCGCAAGACGGTTACTACAGCCAGACGGACCGTGACGGCTATTACGACCGCGGCGGCGTCTATCGCCGCAATGGCGGCACCAACGGGCGCAATGATGCTGCGAACGGCAGCTATTATCGCCAGGGCGCCTATGAACAGGATTGCCATCGCGGCAATGCGGCGGCCGGAACCATCTTCGGCGCCATCGCCGGCGGGCTTCTGGGCTCGGCGGTCAGCCATGGCAATGGCGGCGCTGTCGTGGGCGGCGCGGTGCTGGGCGGGGTGCTCGGCAACACCATCTCCCGCGATATCGACTGCGACGACCAGCCTTATGCCTTCCAGACCTATTCCACCGGCCTGAACGGCCCCATCGGCCGCCGCTCTAAATGGAACCATGGACAGGCGCGGGGCTATTTCACGCCGACGCGGGAATTCCGCCGCAACGGTTCGGTGTGCCGCGACTTCACGGAGACCACCTACCGCAATGGCCGCGCAACGACGCGCACCGGCACTTCCTGCCGGGCCCAGGACGGCAATTGGCGCTTCGACTGATCCTTCCGGATCTTCGAACGCTTTCGCATCTTCCTGGCGTGATCCCGGCATCGGCCGGGATCCGCTCTCCCCAAATGAAAGAAGACCCACCCATGACCAATGTACGCCACATCGCCCTTGCGCTCGGCCTCGCCGCCGCGCTTCCGCTCGCAGCGGCAACCGCGCCGGCCGCCCAGGCGCAGACATCCTCGGCAAACGATCTCGACCGCGATGCCGCCCGGGCGCTGGACAAGCTCTATCGCTCCAATCCCGCCGCGCAGGCGATCGGACAGAAGGCCGGGGCCATCCTGGTCTTTCCCAATATCGTCAAAGCCGGGCTGGTGTTCGGCGGCGCCTATGGCGAAGGCGAACTGCGGTCAGGCTCGAAGGTCGACGGCTATTACAATTCCGTCACCGCATCCTGGGGATTCCAGGCCGGCGCCCAGTCTTACGGCTATGTCGTGTTCCTGATGACGCCCAAGGCGGTAAAATACGTCCACAACAGCCAAGGATGGGAAGTCGGCGTCGGCCCCACGATTGTCGTCGTGGACCAGGGCGTGGCCAGGAATCTGTCCACCTCGACGCTGAAGGATGACGCCTATGCCTTCATCTTCGATCAGCAGGGCCTGATGGGCGGCGTCAGCCTGGAAGGCACCAAGATTTCCCGGATCAGACGCTGAGGAGCGGCCGCCAATGACACCTCCAGCGAGGAAACCCACCTCTTTCCGCCTCAGCCGCATTTATGCCCAGGGCTGGAACGCCGGGCGGCATGCGTGGACGGCCGACGCGCCCGCCAATCCCTACGCCACAGAGCCACAGCGAAGCCGCTGGCAAACTGGGTTCTTTAACGCGCAGAACGATGTCAGAAAGTTATCTCCATGAGAATCCATACAATCCTGGCCGTATTAACCCTTGCCGCCTTGGGCGGCTGCGCTCCCGGCGAGCGCAATTATGCCGGCAGTCCGGGCAGCACCTATGACGCGACGCTCAATCCGCCCCAGGCGCGCGGCGTCGCCACCTATGATCCTCTCAGTCCCATCACACCGCATGACTACGGCAATAGCGGTGGCGGCGCCGCGGCTCGGTAACCCAGGTGCTGATTCGTGCCGGCTTCGATATCGCCTTCGAATGTCCGGCGCCGACGCCCATGCTTCTGCAGGTGCATGTTCATCCCGAGCGGGAAGGCGATCTGGAGCACCCTGCGCTGCTGCGGATCCATCCCGCCACGCCCCATACCACCTATATTGACGATTTCGGCAATCGCTGCACGAGGCTGGTGGCGCCCGCGGGCGTGATGCGGCTCTCCAGCCGATTGCGCATCCGTGACAGTGGCGTGCAGGAAAGCCTGCCTTGGGGTGCCGGGCAGACGCTGGTGAATGAGCTGCCCGACGCCACCCTGATCTACCTGCTCGGCAGCCGCTATTGCGACACTGACCGTCTGGCGACGGAGGCTTGGGCCTTGTTCGGCAAGATCGAACCAGGATGGGCGCGGGTGCATGCCATTCTGGCCTATACCCATGAGCGCCTGGAGTTCGGTTATCAGTTTGCCCGCGCCGACCGCACGGCTTCAGAAGGCCACCGGGAACGCAAGGGCGTCTGCCGCGATTTCGCGCATCTGGCCATCACGCTGTGCCGGTGCCTGAACATCCCGGCGCGTTACTGCACCGGCTATCTGGTTGATATCGGCGTGCCGGCCGATCCGTCGCCGATGGATTTCAGCGCCTGGCTTGACGTTTTCCTGGGCGGGCGATGGCACACTGTGGACGCCCGTCACAACCGTCCGCGGATCGGCCGCATTGTCATGGCGCGCGGACGCGACGCTACCGACGCGGCAATCTCCACCGCTTTCGGCGTTGCCCGGCTCGTGCATTTCGAAGTCATCACCGATGAGGTCAAGCCGCATCATTGATGATACGGTATTTGATCATTCGCCAACGAAGCCTCAAGCTGCTATGCGCAGCACAATTCCCGGCGCGGCGTGGCGCGGCAGGAATGGGCGATTTCCGCGACAATGGAGCTTTCATGGGCGCGGAGACGCAAACAACTTATCTGAAATATGTGATCACGGTCACTGAAGACAATGGCCGTTTTACTCCGCGGGTCACTCGGCCCGGCGGCTTGATTGAACATGACGGCCGCGTTTCGGAAATCTGGTGGGCGCCTAGCAGCGGCAGCCCGGAACGCGCCGTCCAGGTCGCGAAGACTGCCATCGACAATAACCGCATTCGCTAGGGAGATTTTACATGGGAAAATGGATCACACTGACATTGGAATCCGGCGGGAAGATCCTCCTCAACTGCGATCATCTGATCTCGGTGCAGGAGCGGGCCGAAACGCATGGCCTTTGCCGCAGCCTGCTGACCACGGTCAACAGCGTCTTCAACGCCCGTGAAGCGGTGAACGATATTCGCGTGCAAGCTGGAATCCTCTGATAGCCATGTCCGTTCCGGCGATGTGTGTTTCTGCTCCAAAACCGTCATCGGCTGATTTCAACTCCCGATTCGGCAAACTCGGCGAGAGGTCGATAATTGTCTGCGGTCCTGCCCCACCCAGGGCTTTTCTGCGGCGGCCAGCTTTCCGCGGACGCCAATGGATACCGCTGAACACGTTGATATCGGTACGTATTCCCGTGGATGGCCATGGTCGGAGAGAGAGGATTCGAACCTCCGGCCCCTACGTCCCGAACGTAGTGCTCTACCAGGCTGAGCTACTCTCCGATGCCGATGTCGCGGGCAGGTGTCCCCCGCGCGGGCGGCCCTTATAGCGATGCCTCCCCCGGCCCGCAACCGAGCCGGATTTCCCCGATTTCCGCGCCTTTTTACCCCCGATCCGGGCCGGGCCGTGCGTTGAATCCCGGTGCCGATGCCGGTATGACCAGCCGGGATTGGGGCGTCGCCAAGCGGTAAGGCACCGGATTTTGATTCCGGCATGCGGAGGTTCGATCCCTCCCGCCCCAGCCAGCCGCTGGCGTCATGCGCGCCCGCGGCGCGCGTGACGCAGCAGCTGCCCCCGCGAAGGCGGGGGCTCAGATGACTGGGCGAGAGGTGATGACGGTTTTCAGGCTCTCCACCCGCGCCTTCCTTGGCATCGCGCTGGCGCTGCTTGCCTGCCAGGCGCTGGTGCTGCACCTGATGGGCCAGCCCGCCATCGCCGCCATCGGCTTGCGGCTATGGGCGGGCAATCCGCTGGGGCCGGACAATTCCCAGCAGCTGACCGACTGGTACAGCTTCTCCCACATCATCCATGGTTTTCTTTTTTACGGCGCCCTCAAGCTGCTGGCGCCACGCCTGCCTTTCGCTGCAAGGCTGCTGCTGGCCATGGGTGTGGAGATCGGCTGGGAGTTCGCCGAGAATTCGCCCTTTGTGATCGAGGCCTATCGCAGGCAGGCGCTGGCGGCCGGCTATCGTGGCGACAGCATCGTCAACTCGCTGTCCGACACGGCGATGATGGTCCTGGGATTCTTCCTGGCGTCACGCCTGCCCTGGTGGCTGGTGCTCCTGCTGGCCGTGGCCATGGAGGCGCTGACCATCGCAGTGATCCGCGACGGCCTGATCCTCAACCTCCTCAATTTCGCGGTGTCCTGGCCGGCGCTGGAGCAGTGGCAGGCCAGCTACCGCTACTGATGCGACAATGCCGCACTTGCGCCGGGCGGGGATGCGGGGGGACAAAACGGGCATGACCCGCCTCGCCCGCCATTTGCTGCTGGCCGCGCTGCTGCTGCGCGCGCTGGTGCCGCTTGGCTGGATGCCGGGATCGCCCCAGCTGGGCCAGGCCGCCTGGATCATCTGCACCGCCGACGGGCAGATCCAGCATGGCATCCCCGGCAAGGACGAGGCGGCGCAGCAGCACCAGCCCTGCGCCTTTGCCGCCGCCCATGTCATGGCTTCGCCCCAGGGCGAAGGCCTGACACCGCCGCTGCTGCGGACGACCGCCATCGAACCGCAGACGGCGCTCGTGCCTGCCTTTGTCGCGGCGGCTTTCACGCCGCAGGCGCCGCGCGCTCCACCCCTTTTCCTCTGAGTTCGATTTGAGAGCGTGCGCGGTTCACCGCGCGCGTCCGGTCATCGTCTTTCAGGGGAAATCTCCATGTCATCGCTTCATGCGCGCCTGTTCGCGGGCGCTTCGCTTGTTCTTCTTTCCGCCCTGCCGGCCACCGCGCAGGATCTGGGCGGCACGCTGGCGCCCGAATACATCATCGTCAACGGCGTGCGCGAGGCCGATCCCGCCAATCCAGACACCCCCGACACGACGGTGACCGCGACCAAGGCGCAGGAACAGGTCAACACCGTCAATACCGAGGACATGCTGAAATACGCGCCCTCGCTGGTGGTGCGCAAACGCCATTACGGCGACAACCAGGATCCCATCGCCACCCGCACCTCCGGCGTCGGCGCTTCGGCCCGAAACCTGATCTTCGTCGATGGCATCCTGGTCTCCTCGCCCATCGGCAACAACAACACCAGCGCCAGCCCGCATTTCGGCGTCGCCGCGCCGCAGGATGTCAGCCGCATCGACGTGCTCTACGGCCCCTTCGCGGCCCGCTATGCCGGCAATTCGATCGGCGTGACGCTGAACATCGTCACCCGCATGCCCGATCATTTAGAGCTTTACGCCGATGCCACCGGCGCGGTCGAAAGCTTCAGCCAGTACGCCACCAACACGACGGTGGGGACCTATCAGCTGGCGGCCGGAATCGGCGACCGCTATGGCAATTTCTCCTGGCGGCTCTCGGCCAACCATCTCAACGCCCAGGCCCAGCCGCTGGGCTTCGCCACGCTGACGCGGCCGTCCGCCACCAGCGGCGCCGGCACGGTGCTGTATGGCGCCTTCGACGACTTCAACCGCACCGGCGCAGCCATCGCGGTGGTCGGTGCCACCAGCATCGAGCATCAGGTTCAGGACACCGACACGCTGAAGCTGCAATATGATTTCGGCGGCGCCAAACTGTCCTATACCGCCAGTGTCTTCCACCAGCAGAACGATGCCGGCGTCCAGAGCTATCTGCACGACATCTCCGGCAACACCGCCTACACTGGCAACAGCAATATCAACGGCTACAATTACAACATCGCCGCCAGCACCTTCGACACCGGCGTCTACGACTGGCAGCAGACCCAGCTGGCGCAGGGGCTCAAGCTGGCCTCGGACCCGGCCGGCGACTTCGCCTGGGAAGCGATTGTCACCCGCTATGACTATCTCACCGACAAGCAGCGCACACCGAGCGCCGCCTTGCCGGGCGCCTTCGTCTCCGGCGCGGGCACGGTGAACCGGCTCACCGGCACCGGCTGGATGACCTTCGATGCCGACGCGGTATGGCGCGGCTGGGAAGGCCACGAAATCTCCTTCGGCGCCCATCGCGACGCCGAGACCTACAACCAGGTCAAGAACAACCTCACCGACTGGATCGCCGGCGGCCTTGGCAGCAAAACCGGCTCCGCCAGCGGCCGCACTGCTACCAATGCGGTGTGGGTCCAGGACATCTGGACCATCACGCCGCAGTTCAAGGCGGCACTGGGCGGGCGTTTCGAGGACTGGCGCGCCTATGCCGGCACCAACTACTCCGCCTCGCCGGCGCTGAATGTCAGCCAGCCCAAAATCAGCACCGGCGCCTTCTCGCCCAAGGCGACGCTGTCCTGGCAGGTGAGCGAACCCTGGCGGCTGACCTTGTCCTATGGCCAAGCGTATCGCATGCCGACCGTGACGGAGCTGTACCAGTCCATCACCACGGGGGCGACGCTGAGCGTGCCCAATCCCAATCTCAGGCCGGAACATTCCAAGGACTATGAACTGGCAGCGGAATACAGGACTGGAGACGGGCTGGTACGGCTGTCCCTGTTCCAGCAGAACATCGCCAACGCGCTGGTCTCGCAGTCGGCGCCGCTGGTGGCCGGTTCCAGTACGCTGTACTCCTATGTCCAGAATGTGGACCAGGTGCGGGTGCAGGGCATCGAACTGGTGGCCGACCAGTATGATGTCATCGTTCCAGGCCTGGAACTGTCGGGCAGCCTTACCTACAGCAACGGCCGCACCACCAAGGACACCGCCTTCGCCGCGGCGGTGGGCAAATTCATTCCGCAGCTGCCGAAACTGCGGGCCAATGCGGTGGCGACATACCGTCCGAATGAAGATTGGTCCTTCACTCTGGGCGCGCGCTACAGCGACCGCAGCTTCGGCACCATCGACAATTCCGACCCCATTTCGCACACCTATCAGGGCTTTGACGGCTATTTCGTTGTCGATACCCGCGCCCAGTACCGCCTGAACCGGAACTGGATCGTCTCCGCCGGCGTGGATAACATCAACAGCAACAATTACTTCCTCTTCCACCCGTTCCCGCAGCGCACCTTTGTGCTGGAGCTTCACTATGCGCAGTAGGATCGAAGTCCAGGCGCCGGGAGGCTTTCCTCCCTGCGTCGTCCGGACCGCCCTGGACGAACTCGGCCTGCCGCAACGGGCCAGCAACGCCCTGCGCTTCGCGGGGGTGGGTAGCCTGGACGAGGTCGCCGACTGGTGGCTGCGCGATCTTCAATCCCTGCCGCAGGTCGGTCCGGCGGCGCTTTCGGTGCTGCGGGAGGCCCTGCGGGCCAGGGGTTTGGAGCTTCAGCCTTCACTGCGCCGCAAGAGGCTATGATGATGCGCATCAATTCCAGCAATTTCATCCATGCGGTTGGGATCGGGGCGCTGGTCCTTGTCGCGTTATTCTCGTATTTTTTCCTCCGGGCCTGACCGCCCCTTCCAACCGGGCCTTGCCGGCCAAAGGAGATTGACCATGCGTGGAAGCTCGGTGCGATCCATCTTTATGTTTCTGTCCTGTGCGCTGTTCATCCCCGCAATGGCCATCTCCGCATGGGCGCATGTCACCCTGGCCGAACCCAACGCCGCGCCGGGCGCCCGCTACACCGCGCATTTCCGCGTCGGCCATGGCTGCGACGGCAAGCCGACCACGGCGCTGACGGTGGCGCTGCCGGCAGGCGTCGGCCAGGTCGTGCCCGAAGCGCCGGCCGGCTGGTCCATCGCCACCGTGCGCGAAGGAACGCGCACGAGCGCCGTCACCTGGAAAGGCGGCTCGCTGGCCGCCGACAAGGCCGGCATCTTCACCGTGACCATGACCCTGCCGGCAGGCGGCTCGCAACTGGTCTTCCCCGCCATGCAGATGTGCGGCGCAACGGAGGAAAACTGGAACGAAACGCCGATGGCCGGGATGACGATGAAACATCCCGCCCCGGTGCTGACGCTGGCGGCGGCCCCCGCCGCGCCCGCCGGTGTGGCGGTCAGCGATGGCTGGTTCCGCGCCCTGCCCGGGACGCTGCCGGCCGGCGGCTATTTCATCCTGCGCAACAGCGGCGCGGCCAAAGCCGTGCTGACCGGCGCCGAAAGCCCGGCTTGCGGCATGCTGATGCTGCACAAGTCGGAGGACAAGGGTGGCATGGCCGCCATGGACATGGTGGCCTCGCTCGATGTCCCGGCCGGCGGCAGCGTCAGCTTCTCGCCCGGCGGCTACCACCTGATGTGCATGGACGCCAAGCCCGCGCTCAAGCCCGGCACAACCGTGCCGGTGACGCTGACCTTCCAGGGCGGCGGCAGGCTGGCGGCGACTTTCGCCGTGCGCAACGCGGCGGGAAAATGACTTTCAGGACGCGAAACGCGCATCCAGCCGGGCGAGAATCTCTTCCGGCCTGAAGCCCAGGGCGCCAAGCCGGCCGGAGCGCGAGAACAATGCCAGGCCCGAAAGCGCGGCGGCCACCAGCACGACATCGCACTGGCTCTGGCGGCTGTCGGCGGGAAGCCCGCTGGCGTCGGACAACGCCTTGAGGGCGGCGATCAGCCGGCCGTTGAACAGCCGTTCGGCTTCGCTGTTGCCGCCTTGGGTGAGCGCGCCGGAAGCCGCGGCGATGGTCTCGGTGCCCTTGAGCAGGGCCAGAGCGGCGGCGCTGGCGGCGGAGAGCCCCCCCGCTTCCTTCATGGCGCGGGCGAGACGGCCCAGATCCTCGGCGGCCAGGGCCAGCAGCAATTCGTCCTTGGAGCGGAAATAACCGTAAAGCGCAGCCGGGGCGAAGCCGGCCTCGGCGGCGACGCCGCGCAGAGAAAGGTCGCGGGCGCCTTCGCGTTCGGCCACGCGGCGGGCCGCTTCCAGGATGGCATGGCGCGAGGCCGCCTTGGCCGCCGCCCGTCCTTCCTGCCCTTTGCGAATCGCCGCTTCCGCCATGGCGGAATCATAGGTGATTCGAGGCGCGAAACGAAAAGCCGGCCGCTGCCCTACTTGGCGGCGGTCTTCTGCCTGTAGAGGTTGATCTGCGCGTTGGTGTCGTTCACCAGCTTGTCCTTGAGCTGCTGGTTGGCGGCGACCTTTGCCATCGCCACCTGATGCACCTGCTCGTCAAAGGGCGTTCCGGCCTTGGCGGCGGCGGCCTTCTTGGCCTCGAGATCGTCGGCGATGCAGGACTGATAGATGTCGGACTTGGCGACAAAATCGTTGGTCTGCTTGCTGAGGGCCGCCACCTGGTCGTGACTGGCGGTCTTGCCGTCCACCATCGCAGGCGGCGTCGGCTCGACGCAAACGGTCTGGGCCAGGGCGGGCGTCGCGCCCATCAGCGCGGCGGCGGCGAGAATCGCGAGAGTCTTCAACATGAGAGAATCCCTTCAGAAAAATCTGGCGGAGTGAACCATACGGGCCGGGGGAAATGCCAGTCCGGGGCACGGGAACACGCGGCGGGTGCGCCAGCGTCAAGATTACACAAAGTTCACGAAGCCCGGGTCAGCGCCACGGCATAGCCCGCCACCGCCTGGCCGGATTCGCGGCGGGGCGAAGCTTCCAGCAGCCCGGCGACCGACAGCCGGGCAGCCTCGGCGGCCTGGCGCAACCAGGCTTCGCCGTGGCGCCAGCGCCGCTTGGGACCAAGCTCGAAACCGTCCTGTGCCTGCTCGACGGTGAAAAGGAAAAAGCCTTCCGGCGCCAGGCGGGCGGCAACGGCGCGGAACACCGGCGCCAGATCGCCCAGATAGACCAGGGTGTCGGCGGCGAGGATCAGGTCATAGGCGGGGCCCGGAACAGCCAGGGCGGATTCGATATCGGCGATGGCGAGATGATCGTAGATGCCGCGCGCGCGCGCCTTTTCAATCATGGCGGGCGACAGGTCGATGCCGTCCAGCCGCGATGCCAGCGGCCTGAACACCTCGCCGGCCAGACCGGTGCCGCAGCCCAGGTCGAGGATGGAAAGCTGACTTTTTTTATTGGTCGCTCCGGCTAGCGCCGACGCTCCATGCCCCGGCATCACCATCGCGGCGAGGTTCAGCAGAATTTCCGGCGCCGCATAATGCAGATGCGCGCGCATCCGCAGGTCGTAATCTCCGGCGAACTGGTCGAAAAGATGGCGGACATAGCCGGGATCGGAACGGGGCGCCGCCAGAATTGTCTCGGCGCGTGCGATCAGGCCCGCATCATCGCCGGCGCTCTCCAGCGCCTTCTCCGCCTCACCCGCCGCCAACCAGGCTTCGGCCAGCAGTTTGCGCGCCTGCGAATTTTCGGGGTCAAGCCGCAGCGCCCGCTGCAGTTCGGCGATGGCGGTGGGAAGCTGTTCCGCAGCCAGCAGGGCCTCGCCCAGCACCGTCAATACCGGGGCGATGCCGGCATGCAATCCGGCGGCTTCGCGCGCTTCGGCCAGTGCGCCCGGCACATCGCCCAGCGCCAGCAATGCCTTCACCAGCGTGATCTGCGCCAGTGCCCCGCCGCGCCCGGCGGCCAGCCGCAGCCGCAAGGCGGCGGCAGCTTCGGCAGCCCGGCCCGAGCCGATCAGCGCTTCGGCGGCTGCGATGGGGTCGCCGTCCAGCAGAATCACTTATCCCACATTCCGATGAGGTGATTTCGAGGATTTCCGCGGGTGTTTTTGTACCGGATTTCGCACCCCCTCCCCCCTATCCGCCAGCATCGCTCCATCATTATGGCGGCATTCTACCATGCGACAATGTCGGATAGGCGGGAACTTCAGCATGCCCTCATGGCTCAGTATGAGGAATGAAAGATATCCTAGGCCAGCAGGCAGAGGCCATTGTTGAGAACGACGGTGCCGGGCCGTTCCTTCACACTGGCGCGGAAGGAAATCGTCGAACCATCGGCCCAGATTTCCACCACCAGGGTTTCGCCCGGAAAGACCGGCTTGGAAAAGCGGACGTCGAACTGCCTGATCTTCTCCGGCGCATACTGCGCCACGGTGGAGAGAATGGCGCGGCAGGCGGTGCCGTAGGAGCAGAGGCCGTGCAGGATGGGACGGGGGAAGCCGACCATCTGCGCCACCTTGGGATCGCGGTGCAGCGGGTTGCGGTCGCCCGAAAGGGCATAGAGCAGCGCCTGGTCGGGGCGGGTGTCGCCTTCCTTCACCAGGTCAGGCGCGCGTTCGGGAATTTCATGCAGCGCCGGTCCGCCCTGCGGCTTGCCGCCAAAGCCGCCATCGCCGCGGGCGAAGATCGAGGAGACGATGGTGAAAAGCTTTTCGCCCGATGCCTTCTCGCGTACCACCCGTTCCTGGATCAGCACCGCACCCTTGCCCTCGCCCTTGTCGAGGATGTCGATATAGCGTTCGTCGGCCAGCACCTCGCAGCGCGGCGGCAGGGGCTTGTGCATGGTGATGCGGCGCTCGCCATCCACCACCATCAGGAAATTGATTTCGGATTTCCGCGGCATGCGCTGGCGTTCGGGCGGCGCCTCGCCGCGGCAAATCACCGAGGCGAAAGTGGGCGGCACCTTCAGGCCGCCCGGCACATTCTCATAGACAAAGGGGAGTTCCTTTTCGTCCAGGGGATCGCGGCCGAAGCCCACCCCCAGGGCATACAGCATCACATCCTTTTCATCATAGGACGCCGCCAGCCCCGTCGCCCCGGACTGCATCATGTCGTCATAGTCTATGGCCATGCGGCGATCCTAGCTTGGCGTTACGGCCCGCGCCATGCTCTGATGCGCCATGACCGAGAACCAGCGCATCGTCTATGTTGAACGCCCGCGCGGCCATGGCTGCCTCTGGGGCTGCCTGGCCGTGGCTCTGCTGGTTTCGCTGCCCTTCATTTTCGCCTGGAGCTATGGCAACTGGTTCCTCTGGCGCGGCTTTCGCGACAACGCGGTGATGCGCGCCGCCATCTCCATGACCGAGCGCGACGCCCTGGCGCGCCGCGTGCTGGGACGGCCGGTCATCGTCACCGGCATGGAGGGCAGTTTTTTCAGCTTCGCCACCGGGGTCGGCGCCCGCAATGAATTCGTCCTCAAGGTGGAAGGCCCGCGCGGCGAAGGCCGCCTTGCCGTTACCGCCCACACCGAGCGGCGGCAGCCCCGGATCGACGCCCTGAAACTGACCGGTCCTGACGGCCAGGAATACGATTTGCTGCATCACGCCCCGCTGCCGTCCGGCGGCAATGACGCCACGCCGATCTGAGGAAAAGCACCATGCGCATCCCCCTTGCCATTTTCCTGCTCGCCGCCGCGCCGGCGCTGGCCCAACCCGCCATCCAGTCCAATATCGGGCTGGCGCAATATCCGGCGCCGAAATGCGCGGTGCCGCCGCCGGCCGGCGCCGAGGAGCCGAAGCCGCCGGCGACGCAAAATCCCAGCGAGGGCCAGGCCGAGCTCTACAACCGGCAGGTGCGCGCCTACAACGCCGCCATGGTTGCCCGCAATGGCGCCATGAAAGCCTATTCCGCCTGCGTCCAGGATTATGTCACGGCGGCAAAAGCCGATCTCGACCGCATCCAGTCGGCGGTCAATGCCGCGGTGGCGGCGGCCAACAGCGCGCAATAGGTTCAGTCGGGCCGCGGCCGCGCCAGGGCCTGCTCGAGCGGAACCGGGTTCTTCTCGATGCAGGCGCGGGCGGCGTCATAGCCTTCCTGGATGATCTGGTCGAACTTCTTCCAGTCGCGCATGCCGATATCGGGCAGCGGCGGTTCGATCAGGTAATCGCACTGTTCGCGCACGATGCGGCGCTGCGCCTCCGAACCCACCGTGCCCGAGCGCATCAGGATCGAAAGAATGCCCGGATTGCCCTTCAGGCCCTGCCAGATCAGGCGATACCAGGGCCGCTCGCCATAGCGGTCGTCGCGCGCCTTCATGTCGAGTTCGCCGGTGACGTCGCAGGCCAGCACCGGCCCGGCGCCGGGCGCCTGCTCGCGCATGACATCCACCGGCAGGTTGTTCATCACCCCGCCATCCACCAGCAGGTGGCCGTGATGAGTGACCGGCGGCAGGATGCCGGGCAGCGCCACCGAAGCGCGCAGCGCCCGCCACAGCAACCCCTCGCGGTGGACATGGATGCGTCCGCTGGTGAGGTCGGAGGAGACGGCGAAGAAGGATCGCGGCAGCTCCTCGATGCAGATGTCGCCGAAATGCTCCCGCAGCTTGACGCTGACCTTCTTGCCGCGCATCAGCGACACCAGCGGCAGCTGGAACTCCGAGAAGGAAAGCGGATTGTCGGTGACGAAGACGGCGCGCATGCGCTCGGTCAGTTCCTGCACGTCCCATTCCTGCGCCAGGCCGGCGGCGATGATCGCGCCCATCGAAGTGCCGCCCAGCCGGTCGAAGGGCACGCCCGCCTCGGTCAGCGCCCGGATGATGCCGATATGGGCGAAGCCGCGCGCCCCGCCGCCCGCCAGCACCAGGCCGGTGGCGCGGCCGGCGATGAAGCGGGCGACGCGGACAATATCCTTGGCATGGCCGGCGCGGACATGATGATGGTTCTGGAACAGGCCGGCGCGGCTGGAGAAATGCTCCGGCAGCTTCAGGGGTCCGTCCTGCGGCTGCAGCAGCATCAGGTCCGGCAGGCCCGAGGCGCGTTCCTTGAAGGCCGGCAGATCAAGCGGGCGCGGCGGCAGCGGCCGCCCGGCGCCGGCCAGCAGGAAGATGCGGTCGGCCTGGCGCAGGCACAGATGCGTCCAGGCGCTGTCGGGCGCGTCGCCGCGATAGAAGACGACGTCATGCGCCTGCTCGAAACTGTTGAACCATTCGGCGTCCTGTTCGGCGGCGGCGCTGTCCAGCACGGCGGCGCGGCAGCCCATGTCGTTCAGGACGGTGGCGAGGCGGAAGGCAATGGGCTCGCCGGACAGCCCATCCTGAAGCGGCACGATGGCGAAGGTGCGCGGCCGGGAGCCATCGCCCTGGCGCGTGGCGTTCTGCAGCCGCCGCACCAGAAAGCGGGTGATGTTCATCATCACCCGGGGATGGCGGGCGATCAGGGCCTCGAAGCCGGCCGGACTGATGCGCAGCAATTCGGTGTCGCGCAGCGCCACGATCTGGGCGGAATGGCCGGCCGATCCGGCGATCAGGCTCATCTCGCCCACCGTCTCGCCGGCCGGAACATGGTTGATCAGGCGGCGCTGGCCCTGCGCATCCTGGACGAAGACGCCCAGACTGCCGGTGACGACCAGGAACAGGGCGGCGTCATTTTCGCCGTCGCGGTCGAGCAGCGTGCCGCCCGGCAGCGCGAACCAGTTGGCTTCCGCCATCAGGGCGCGGAAGGCGCCCTCGCCGACATTCTCCAGCAGCGGAAAGGCGCGCAGCCGTGTCCGCAGCGCCTCGGGATAGACGGTTTCGGCCCCGGCGCGGAAGGAAGAGAGAAACGCCATGGCCATTGTTTTATCTCATCACCACGCGGTCCAGCCACCATCCACGGCAAGGACGGCGCCTGTCACATAACTTGAAGCAGGCGAGGCCAGGAACAGCAGCGGGCCGCCGATTTCCTCCTTCCGTCCCAGCCGGCCCAGCATGGTCCGCCCCGCCAGCCGCCCGGCAAAGCCCGGTTCGGCGGCGGCGGGGAAGGGCCCCGGAGTCAGCGCATTGACGCGAATGCCATGCGGCCCGAACTCGGCGGCGAGATGGCGGGTGAGCTGCAGCAGCCCGGCCTTGGCCGGTCCGTAATGGAAAGGGCTTTGGCCGGCGCGCTCATCATAAATGCGGGCATTGGGCGCGACCGAGGCATACATGGAAGCAATGTTGATGACGCTGGCATCGCCGCCGGCCGCCGCCTGCTTCAGCGCCGGCAGCGCGGCGCGGCTGGCTTCGAAAGCGGCGGTGACGGCGCTGGCATAGGTGCGGGCAAAATCCTCCGGCGCCAGCGCGGCGAAACTTTTCATCTCCATGGCGACGGCATTGTTGACCAGGATGTCGAGACGGCTTTGCGCGGCGAAGAAGGCGCGCAGCGCCGCAACGTCCAGCACATCGAAGGCGGCAGGCTCGGCGGCGATGCCCTCGGCACCAAGCTGCGCTGCAAAGCCCGCCAGCGCCGCCTCATCGCGGCCATTGACGATCAGCCGCGCGCCGGCCGCACCCAGGGCGCGGCACATCGCCTGGCCGAGATGGCCGCGTGCGGCGGAAACAAAGGCGGTCTTGCCGTCCAGTCGAAACAAGGCGGGAACTCCTGCCCGGCAAGCTGGCACCGCAGGGTAAACAAGTATTTACGATATCGAAGGCGGTCTTTGCTGCACTGCACAATGGCCGGAATGAGAGCGCCGGGCCTTGTTGGAAACACCCGCCCGCCACACTAAAGTTGCAAACCACGCTAAATTAGGCGAATTGCTTCGCCGCCTGCCACCCCTGAAGGACGTAATTCCATGACCGCCACGAAATCCCGCGCCCTGCTGGCCGCCCTGCTGCTGGCCGCCGCTCCCCTGGCGATGACCGCCGCCCACGCCCAGGACGGGCGCGAAGTCGACCAGAGCGGCGACGGCAGCCGCTTCCAGCGCCCCTCCCAGGCCAAGGCCCAGGCCGCCAATACCCTGAGCGCGCCGGTCCAGAAGGCGCTGGCCGCCGCCCAGGCAGCCCAAACCGCGAAGAAATATCCTGAGGCGGTTGCCTCCGCCAAGGAAGGTCTGGCCGCTTCCAAGACCGACTATGAAAAGCTGATGTCCAACCAGATCCTGACCGGCGTCAGCCTCGGTGCGGGCGACGAGGCCGGCGCCACGGCCGCCGCCATGGCCGCCGCCGACACCCCGGACGCCGCCATTCCGGCGGAGTACAAGCAGAACGTCTATTTCGCCGCCGCCGGCCTGGCGCTGAACGCCAAGCAGAACGACAAGGCGATTATTTATGCCAAGAAGCTGCAGGCCCTCAATCCCGCCGACGCGCGCAGCCAGGATGTGATCGGCCGCGCCTATTATGCCAGCGGCGATCCCGGCGCCGTCGCCTACTTCCAGAAGCAGATCGACTCCGCCGCCGCCAGCGGCAAGGCGCCCGACCGCAATGCCCTGCAGATGCTGATGGCCGCCCAGGTCAAGGCCAATGACCAGGCGGGCGCCGCCAAGACCATGACCCAGCAGATTCTCTATTTCAACGACAAGAAGGACTGGGAGCAGATCATCGACGTCACCATGTCCACCAACGGCGTGCGCGACACCGATGCGGTGCTGCTGGGCCGGCTGCTCTTCGTCACCGGCGCCGATGTCAGCAAGCCGAACGCCCAGCTGATCGGCGAGACCACCCAGAAGCTGGCGCTTTATGGCGACGCCCAGGCCGCCCAGGCGCATGGCGCGACGCTGCAGCTCGATGCCGCCCGCGTCGCCGCCGACAAGGCCTCGCTGCCGCAGCAGGTCCAGATGGCTGCCGGCCAGAATGGCCTGTTCAGCGTCAAGCTGGCCGAGGCCCAGTATGGCTATGGCATGTATCCCGAGGCCGAAGCCTCGGCCCGTCTCGCCCTGACCAAGGGCGGCGCCGATGCCGCCGAAGCGCAAATGCTGATCGGCATGTCGCAGGTGATGGAAGGCAAATATGCCGACGCCATCGCGAGCCTGGAACAGGTCAAGGGCGGCAGCCCGGTGACGCCGCAGGTCGCCCAACTGTGGATCACCTACGCCAAGATCAAGGGCGGCATGGTGCCCGGCGCCCAGGCCGCGGCGCGTTAAGCGGACTTCTCCCGGGGCGCGACCGTAACGGCGGCGCGCCTCATTGCTTTGAGCGGGCGGCATGACACTGGTCCTGGGCTTTGCGCCCTTCATCCTGTTCGCCGTGCTGTCGCGATTGTCGGTTGACCTCGCGCTGTGGACGGCTTTCGCCGCCGCCTTTGTCGTCACCATCCGCGATTTCGTCGAAAGCCCGACCCTGCGCCTGCTGGATGTCGGCAACCTGGCGCTGTTCGGCCTGCTGGCCCTGATCCGGGGCTTCCTGGCGCCCGGCCTGCTGTCGTCGGAAGTGATCGTTCGGGCAGTGGCGGAACTTTTTCTTTTCCTGCTTCTGGCCTCCTCGCTGGTGCGGGGGCGGCCCTTTTCGCTGCAATATGCCCATGTCACACCGCAGGAGCGGGCCCAGCCGCTGTTCATGCGCGTCAACATCGTGATCTCCGGCGTCTGGGCCGCCTCTTTCGCCGCCATGGCGGCGATGGACCTGCTGGTGCTGCTGGCCAGGCTGCCTTTGTGGCCGGCGATCGCCGTGACCGTGGCCACGTTCGCCACCGCCATCACCTTCACGCTGCGCTATCCGGCCTACGCCGCCAAACGCTGACCATGAGGGCCGAGCCCGGGGCGCTGACAGGGGCGCGGCTTTTGCTCTAGTCTCGCCGCCGCTTGCGCGGAGATGTTCCATGAAGGACGCAGTCATTGTCTCGACGGCCCGGACCGGCCTCGCCAAGTCGGTGCGCGGCGGCTTCAACGACACCCATGGCGCGGTCCTGGGCGGCCATGCGGTGAAACACGCCATCGCCCGCGCCGGGATCGATCCCGCCGAAGTGGAAGACGTGGCAATGGGCTGCGGCTTTCCCGAAGGCGCCACCGGAAACAACATCGCCCGCGAAAGCGCCATCTGGGCCGGCTGCCCGGTCTCCACCGCCGGCGTCACCCTCAACCGCTATTGTTCCTCGGGCCTCAACGCCATCGCCCATGCGGCGAACCAGATCATCACCGGCCAGGCCGACATCCTGGTGGGCGCGGGCGTGGAATCCATTTCGCTGGTGCAGATGGGCGGCATCAACCTGCGGCACTTCACCGAGGAGCATCTGCTGGCCGTGAAGCCGGCGCTGTGGATGACCATGATCGAGACCGCCGAGGTGGTGGCGGAACGCTATGGCATTTCCCGCGAGCGCCAGGACCAGTATGCGCTGCAGAGCCAGCAGCGCACCGCCGCGGCGCAGGCAGCCGGCAAGTACAAGGACGAGATCGTCCCGTTGACCACGAAGATGAAGAAGATCGACAAGGCGAGCGGCGCCGAAAGCGCTGTCGAGGTCACGGTCGATCATGACGAGTGCAACCGGCCCGACACCACCCTGGAAGGGCTGGCGGCGCTGAAGCCGGTGCATGCCGGGGGGCAGCAGATTGCGCAGGGCAAATACGTCACCGCCGGCAACTCCTCGCAATTCGCCGACGGCGGCTCCGCCTGCCTGCTGATGAGCGGCGAGTTGGCGGCGAAGAGGAACCTGCCGCCCCTGGGCCTGTTCCGCGGCTTCGCCGTGGTTGGCGTCGAGCCGGACGAGATGGGCATCGGCCCGGTCAAGGCGGTGCCGAAACTCCTGGCGCGCCATGGCCTGAAGGTGGCCGACATCGACCTGTGGGAACTCAACGAGGCCTTCGCCAGCCAGACGGTCTATTGCATGGACCAGCTCGGCCTCGATCCGGCCAGGACCAACGTCAATGGCGGCGCCATTTCCATCGGCCATCCCTATGGCATGACCGGGGCCCGCTGTACCGGCCACATCCTGATCGAGGGCAGACGGCGCGGGGCGAAGCTGGGCGTCGTCACCATGTGCATCGGCGGCGGCATGGGCGCGGCGGGGCTGTTCGAGATCCTGTCCTGACGCATGAAGCGGCTATTCGCTCCCGCCCTTGCCGCCCTGCTGCTCGCCGGCTGCGCCACCATGCAGCAGGTGCAGCAGTCGGTCGGCCTCGTCCAGCCGCCGCCCGCGCCGGCGGCGGCGCCTGCCGCCGCTGTTGCGCCGCCGCCCGATCCCAAAACCCAGATGGCCGAGCTGGAAACGCGGCTGTCGGTGCTGGTGGATGAAACGCGGCGCCGGCTCGATACCAGGGCCAAGCCGCTGCAACTGGACCCGGAGCTGGTGAAGATCGCCCGCGCCCGCGCCAGCGACATGGCGGAGAAGAATTATCTCGCCCATGCCGCGCCCAATGGCGACACCTCGGCCAGCCTGCTGATGGCGGAGGACGCGCAATATCAGGGCCTGCTGGGCGAAAACCTGGCGGCGCAGCACTACCGGCCGGAAAGCGGCGTCGATCCCGCCACCTTCGCCGAACGCTTCCTCGCCACCTGGATGGACAGTCCGGCCCATCGCGAAAATCTCACCTTCGCGGACTATGACCGCACCGGCGTCGGCGCGGCGGTGAATGGCGATACCGTCTATGTCGCGCTGCTGTTCTCCACCACCACGCGCGCCAACGGTTCCGGCCAGGTGGCCACCTTCGACAGTCCCGGCAAGGCGAAGGATGCCCCGCCGGCATCGGCGCCGGCCCCTTTGCGCGGGGCCGCACACTGATCGCTGGCCTGCCGCGCGCGGTAACTTCTGATTAAGACTGTCCGGCGAACAATCTGTGCATGGTTGAGCCTTGATGCGCCCTAACCGTGGCTTGGGAAACGACAATTCCTTTACACTATATGTGGGGCCCGGTACTTTGTTTGGTGGGCGTATGGTGCCGGTGAGTCGAAATGCGCGCAGAGCTTCCCTGGAATGTGGCAGGCATCCCGCCTGAAGCGCGGGAAGCTGCCCGGGCCGCTGCCCGCCGCGAAGGGCTCTCGGTCGGGGAATGGCTTACGCGCCGGATTTTGCGCAGTTTTTCCGACTTTGGCGATGAACCGGCCCCCTTCAGCGCCCCGTCCCCCGGCTACGGCAGTGCCCCGCTGGACAGCTGGGGTCTGCCCCAGTCCGCCGCCGCCCGCCGCGACTCCGAGGAAATGCTGGCCCGGGTCAGCCGCAGCGAAAGCGAATCAACCGAGTCCTGGCGCCGGATCGAGGAACAGCTTCGGGGCGTAGGCCGGCGGCTGGATTCTTCCGAGCGCAGCCAGTCCGAGAACAACCGCGTCCTTTCCCGCACCGCAGCGGAAATGAACGTCGCCGCCCGCGAACAGTCCCAGGCCTTCGACCAGATCAGCCAGACCATTGTGGTGATCAACGAGCGGCTGGAGCGGCTGGAACGCGAGCGCGCCGCCGACGGCACCAAGGACGCGGTCAAGGCGCTGCACCAGGGCCTGTCGCGCCTGGCAGACCAGATCGGCCAGACCGCCAACCAGTCCGCCGCCCAGGTCACCGCCGTCACCCAGACCATCGACCAGCTTGCCTACAAGCTGGGCCAGGCCCGTGACGATGCCGAGCATGGCGACCGCCAGCTTTCCGACAAGATCGCGCAGGTCGACAACCGCGTCGCCGGGGCGGAAAAAACCGTCCAGTTCGCCACCAACGCCATCGACCATGCGCTGGAGAAGCTGGAAGCCCAGGCCCAGCAGCGCGCCAACGACCAGGTGGAATGGCAGCGCCGCGCCGGCCAGACCGAGGAAGCGCTGCAGCGGGTGGAGGATTCGGTCCTGCGGCTGGAGCGCGACAGCGACAGCAGCGGGCTGGAGCGCCGCCTGGACGGCATCGAGGACAGCCTGCATGGCCTGATGGCGCGGCTGGAAAGCTACGATCCCGCAGCCCCGCTGCAGGAAACCATGCGGACGCTGACCCGCCGCCTGGAGACGACGGAGCAGCGGCACGCCGAGCTGTTGAACGAGATGCGGGCCAACATCATGGCCGCGCCGGCGGAAAGCCCGCCCGCTTTCGGCAAGACAGCGGCCTTCGAGGCACCGCCGCTGGCCGAGCCGCCGCCCGCGCCGGAAATGGACGCCAACGCCTTCCTGCCGCCCTATGGCACCGACACCTTCGCGCCGGAAGCGTTCGCCGCCGGCGAGTTCACCGAGACCCCCGATGCCGAAACCGAGGATCCTTTCGCGCCGCTGAGCGGCATGGTGGAAGAGCCCGTCGCCGAGGAGAATTTCCTCGCCGCCGCGCGCCGCTCCGCCCGCGAAGCCGCCGAGAAGAGCGCGGTGGAAAAGACCAGCCGCTTCTCCTGGAAGCGCCGCGCCAGCGCCGAAGAGGGCAAGAAGTCCAGGCTGATGCCCACCCTGATGGTGATGGCCGGCGTCGCCGCCCTGGCGGTCGCCGCCGCGATGGTCAGCAATCGCCTGCAGCATGCCCCGGCCAAGACCGCCGCCGTGCAGCCGTCTTCCGGCGAAGGCGGTCAGCCTTTCGCGCCGGCGCCCCAGGTCGGCGTTCCCGAGGACGCGTCGGGGCAGCAGGCCGACACCAGCACCGAAAATGGCCCGCCGCCTTCCAATGCGCCCCAGCCCGCGCGGCCGCAGGCTGCCCGCGGCCAGGCCGCACCGGCACAAGTCGCCACCGCCCAGCCGCCGGCTCCCGCCGCGGGCGCACCGCCGACCCTGGAGCGCATCGCCCAGCTCGCCACCCAGGGCAACGCCACCGCCCAGACCATCATCGGCATCCGCGCCCAGGGCGGCGCCAATGGCAGCGCCGCCAATCCCGCCGAAGCCTTCAAGTGGCTGAGCGCGGCGGCGGCGCAGAACCAGGCCGTGGCGCAATACCGTCTCGGCACGCTTTATGAGCGCGGCCAGGGCGTCGCCGCCAATGCCGCGACGGCCGCCAGCTGGTACGTGAAGGCCGCCAACCAGGGCAATCGCCTGGCGATGTACAATCTCGCCGTGGCGCTGGCCAACAAGTCGCTGGGCCGCCAGGACAGCCCGGAAGCGGCGCGCTGGTTCTCCAAGGCGGCGGCGCTGGGACTGCTCGATGCCGAGTACAACCTCGCGGTGCTGTATCAGCGCGGCGAGGGCGTGCCGCAAAGCCTGATCGACGCCTACAAATGGTACCTGATCGCGGCGGCAGCGGGCGACAAGGAATCCCAGCAGCGCGCGACGGAACTGGCGACGCACCTGACCGAGGCCGACCGCACCGCGGCGCAGAAATCGGCGCAGGCCTTCAAGCCGGAGCCGCTGAACCGCGCCACCAACGTGCCGCCTGAGCCTGCCGATCTGGCGGGCCAGTAAATCCCGATAAAACGTGACGCATCGCGGGTTGACCCGTTGATAAGGCACGCGCATCTTGGCAAGCGGGATGGAAATCTATCTTCCCATCGCAGAGATGTCGGTCCACTGGATTTATATCGTGGGCCTGGGGGCGGGCGTGGGATTCCTGTCCGGCCTGTTCGGCGTCGGCGGCGGCTTTCTGCTGACGCCGCTTCTGGTGTTCTACGGCATTCCTTCCACCGTCGCGGTCGGCACCACCCTCAGCCATGTCAGCGCCTCCTCGGTATCGGGAGCGCTGGCGCAGTGGCGCAAGCGCGCGATCGATTTCCGCATGGCCGGCGTGCTGATGGCAGGCGGCCTTGCCGGCACCATTGCCGGTGTCTGGCTGTTCGCGCTGATGCGGCGCCAGGGCCAGATGGACCTGATCGTCTCGCTCTCCTATGTCCTGCTGCTCGGCAGCGTCGGCACGCTGATGCTGAAGGAAAGCCTCGCCACCCTGAAGGCGGCGCGGGGCGGGGCGGTGGCGCCGGTCAGGACGGTCAACCGGCCCTGGATCGCCGCCCTGCCTTTCAAGATGCGTTTTCGCCAGTCGCGCCTCTATCTCAGCGTGCTGCCGCCGCTGGTGATCGGCTTCGCCGTGGGTGTGCTGTCGGCGATCATGGGCGTGGGCGGCGGCTTCGTGCTGGTCCCGGCGATGATCTACATTCTCCGGATGCCGACCAATGTGGTGCTGGGAACCTCGCTGACCCAGATCGTCGGCATCACCGCCATCACCACCATCCTGCAGGCCAGCAGCAATTACACGGTCGACATCGTGCTGGCCTTTTTCCTGGTAAGCGGCGGCGTGGTGGGCGCACAGCTGGGCGTGCGCGCCGGCGCCCGGCTGCGCGGCGAGCAATTGCGCTTCCTGCTGGCGGTGCTGGTGCTGGCGGTCTGTTTGCGCCTGGCCTGGGGCCTGGTGGCGCATCCCAAGGATGTTTACTCGACGGTGCTGGGCAGCTGATGCGGCGCATTCTTCCCGTCCTGCTGCTGGCTTGTCCCCTGGTGATCGGCATGCCCGCGGCCGCCGCCGAGGATGTCGTCTCCGGCCTCAGCCAGGACCAGATCGAGATCAATTCCAGCTATGCCGGCGGCAATATCGTGGTCTTCGGCACCATCGAGCGGGCGGCGTCGCCTTCCGGCCGCGACATCGTGGTGGTGGTGCGCGGACCGGACACGACCATGACGGTGCGGCGGCGCGACCGCGTCGCCGGGGTCTGGATCAACCGCGACGCCGCCACCTTCACCGAGATGCCGGCCTATTATTTCCTCGCCAGCACGCGTCCGCTTGCCGCCATCGCCGGCGACGCAACCCTGGACCAGTACGGGCTGGGCGCGATGCACCTGAAGCCCGCCGCCACCGTCAGCCATCACGATCCGCTGCCGTTCCGCCAGGCGGCGGTGCGGCAGCTGGCGGCGCGACACCTTTATACCGAAGCGCCGGGCGCCATCGACTTCCACAGCGAGAATCTGTTCAAGACCGTGGTGCCGATTCCCGCTTCGGTGGCGCGCGGGCAATACACGGTCGAGGTCTATCTGTTCCGCGGCGGCGAGGTCGAAAGCGTGCAGTCGACGCCATTCTTCATCGACCAGACCGGTCTGGAGCGGCGGCTGTACAATTTCGCCCATAACCAGTCGCTGGGTTACGGCCTGCTGGCGGTGTTCATGTCGCTGCTGTTCGGCTGGGCGACCAGTGTGCTGATGAGGAGACCGGGAGATTGAAACGATCCTTGGCTTCGATGTTTGCCGCGATCGCTCTGGCCGGCTGCCAAATGCCGCCCAAATGTGCCTTCAGCTACAATCAGGAGACTGCTGATAGGCTGATCCTGCCAGCCATGAAAGAAAAAGTGGGCAACCTCTACAAATTATATGATTTGGCAAAGCCGGGAATCGTTTCAAGCAGGGAAATTGTAAAACTGGTTTTTGTGCAGTCGGATAAAGATGTATTGGATACACCCGTCTTCATTGTGGAAGTTGATCCCTGCGCACGTAAAGTGCTTCGCGCCTATGAAAGTCCGGCGCGCATCTGAGCCTCAGGCCCGGCGCCGCTGCGCCACGGCATAAACGCGGCGGCTGCCAAGCATGTAGGCGTGATGGGGCCCGGCGAAAAGACCGGCAATGGCGTCTTCGCCCACATCTAACCCCCCGGCATAGGCGCCGAAGGCCGGCAGCAGCAGGCGCAACCCGTCAGAGACAAAGCAGCGGCGGCGCACGCTGCGGCCCCATTTCGATGCCGTAGCACAAGGATGCAGGTGCCCCGCCATTTCGCCGGGATACAGCATCGGATGCGGTTCATGCCGCAGCGTCAGCGCCCCCAGCACGAATTCCGGCGCGATCCTGCCGCCGGCCCAGGCTGGCGGCTCAGGGTCGTGATTGCCTGCGATCCAGACAAATTCCGTCGCACGCGACAGCGCCGCCAGCAGGGCGCGCTCGTCCGCGCCGATACGCGCGTCGGCTTGCCGATCATGAAAGGAATCGCCCAGGGCGATGATGGTGGCGGGCCGGTGCCGCCCCGCCGCCTCGGCCAGCTTCAGCAGGGTGGCGCGGCTGTCATAGGGCGGCAGCAACTGGCCGGAGCGGGCATAGGACGAACCCTTCTCCAGATGCATGTCGGCCACCACCAGCACCCGATGGGCGGGCAGGAAGGCGGCACCGCCGGCGTCCAGCAGCACACGCTCGCCATTCACCTCTATGACCACGTCACTCCACACGCATCGCATCCCGAATCAGCGCGTCTTCATTCTCGTGCAAAATATCCTCGTCCACCGCGCCCGCCACCATCTGCTTGTCGATTTCCAGCAGGGCCGGAACCGCCAGGGGCGAAACCCGCTCCAGCTTTCGCGTGACGATCCGGCCCCTGATGCGGGCCAGCATATCGGAGAGCCGCGCGATGTCGAGCAGGCCGGTGCCGGCATCGGCGTAGGTGGCGCGCAGCAGCACATGGTCCGGCTCATGCGCCCGGAGCACGTCGTAGATCAGGTCGGTGGAAAATGTCACCTGGCGGCCCGATTTTTCCTGGCCCGGAAACCGGCGCTGGATCAGCCCCGCGATGATGGCGCAGTTGCGGAAGGTGCGCTTGTAGAGGCTGGATTCCGCCAGCCAGGCGTCGAGATCGTCACCCAGCACGTCCTGGCCGAACAGCGCGTCCATCTTCACACCGCTCATGTCCCGCGCCGCCCAGATGCAAAGGGCATATTCGTTGGCGACAAAGCCCAGCGGACGGAAATTGCCCCGCTCCAGCCGCCGGGTCATCAGCATGCCCAGGGTCTGGTGCGCCAGCCGCCCCTCGAAGGGATAGCAGCAAAGATAATGTCTCTTGTCGCGGGGAAAGGTCTCGACCAGCAACTGCCCCGGCAGCGGAAGGACGCTGCGGGCTTCTTGGATCGCCAGCCATTCCTGCACCGGGCCGGGCAGCTCCCGCCAGTCGCGCGGATTGGAAACCATCTCGCGTACCCGCTGCGCCAGGAAGGTCGAAAGCGGGAACTTGCCGCCATTGTAGCTGGGGATCTGCGCTTCGGGATCGTTGGTGCGGGTGACATAGGCGGCGTCCTCGCGCAGGCCCTCGAAGCGCAGCACATCGCCGGCGAAGACGAAGGTGTCACCGGGAGAAAGCTGCTCGATGAAATATTCCTCCAGCTCGCCCAGCCTGCGCCCGCCAGCGCCTGCCGGCCTGCCCTTGCCCTGCAGCTTGATCGCCACCATCGGGTCTTCGACGATGACCCCGACATTCAGGCGATATTGCTGCGCCAGGCGCGGATGGGCGAGACGCAACCTGCCTTCGGGCGCCGCGCGCAGCCGGGCATAGCGGTCATAGGCGCGCAGGGCATAGCCGCCGGTGGCGACGAAATCCACCACCGCGTCGAAATCGGCACGCGTCAGCGCGGCATAGGGCGCGGCGGAGCGCACTTCCTCGAAAAGCGCCGCCGGATCGAACGGCGCGGCGCAGGCCGTGCCCAATATGTGCTGCGCCAGAACGTCCAATCCGCCGGGGCGCGGGCGCTCGCCATCCAGTTCTCCCGCCAGCACCGCCGCTTTCGCCGCGTGGCATTCCAGCACCTCGAAGCGGTTGGCGGGCACCAGCAGCGCCTGCGAAGCCTCGTCCAGCCGGTGATTGGCGCGGCCGATGCGCTGCACCAGCCGGGCGGCGCCCTTGGGCGCGCCGATGCAGATCACCTTGTCCACCGCGCCCCAGTCGATGCCGAGATCAAGGGTCGAGGTCGCCACCACCGCCCTCAGCGTCCCCGCGCTCATCGCCGCCTCGACCTTGCGGCGCTGTTCCGGCGCCAGCGAGCCGTGGTGCAGGGCAATGGGCAGATTGTCGTCATTGATGCGCCAAAGCTCCTGGAAAGTGCGCTCGGCCTGGCTGCGGGTGTTGACGAAGATCAGGGCCGTGGTGGCGCTGCGGATCGCCGCCATCACATCGCCCATGGCGTGACGCGCCAGATGCCCGGCCCAGGGGACATATTCCTCCGAAGCCGAGATGGCGATTTCCGGTCTTGCCCCGCCCGCCGCCAGTACCAGTTCCGACAGTCGTTCGCCGCCAGCCTGCGGCACCAGGAATCGTTGCAGCGGGCCTGCGTCCTTCACCGTCGCCGACAGCCCGACGCGGCGATGACCCGCCGCCAGGGTGGAGAGCCGCGCCAGCCCCAGCGCCAGCAGGTCGCCGCGCTTGGAGTTCTGCAGGGCATGAAGTTCGTCCAGCACCACGGTCTTGAGGTTCTCGAACAGCTGGGGGCTGCGCGGGTGCGCCAGCAGCAGCGCCAGCTGCTCCGGCGTGGTCAGCAATATGTCGGGCGGGCTGTGGCGCTGGCGCGCCCGGCGCGACAGCGGCGTGTCGCCGGTGCGGGTCTCGATGCGGATATCAAGCCCCATCTCCGCTGCCGGGGTTTCCAGGTTGCGGGCAACGTCCACCGCCAGGGCCTTGAGCGGGGAGATATAGAGCGTATGCAAACCGGCCTTGCGCGCCCGCCCTGGTTTGGAGGCGAGATCGATCAGCGACGGCAGGAAGCCCGCCAGGGTCTTGCCGCCGCCGGTCGGCGCCACCAGCAGCACGCTTTCGCCGCGCTGGGCATGTTCCACCAGCGCCAGCTGGTGCGGCCGTGGCTGCCAACCCCGGGCGGCAAACCAGTCCTGGAACAGCGCCGGAAGCATGATCAGGCCCGGAAGAAATCCGCCACGGCGTTGCGGGTTTTCTGGTCGCCCACCGCCGAATTGTGATCGCGCGCCGGAACCGTGACGGCGCGGCCATGGGTGAAATGCGCCGCCAGCGCGCCGGGCGGCCCGGCAATGTCGTCGTTTTCGCCATCCACCACCAGCACCGGCTGCGCGATCTGCGCCAACGCATCGGATGGCAGGCGCGGCGACATCGCCCGCATGCAGGCGGCCAGCGCCAGCCGATCCTTGCCCGGCTGCTCGGCGAATTTGCGGAACATGATGGCGCGCCTGTCGGTAAGGCCGGAAGCATCGTCCATTTCCAGCGCCTCGGCCAGGGTATCGCGCGCGCCCGGATCGCTGATGCGCGGCCCGCGCAGGTAATATTCGCCGACCCCGCCCAGCGCCAGTTTCGTCACGCGCTGCGGACAGGCGGCGGTGAAGCGCAAACCGATGAAGCCGCCCATCGAATAGCCGCAATAATGCGCGGCGGCGACGCCGGCCGCGTCCATCACCGCCGCCACGTCCTCGGCCATGCGGTCATGGCCGTAGGATTCCGGCTCGTGCGGCTTGCCGCTGTCGCCATGACCGCGGCAATCCATCGCCAGCAGGGAAAACCCCGCTTCGGTCAAGGTGGAATACCAGCCGGTGGACTTCCAGTTCTGGCCGCGGCTGGAGCCGAAACCATGCACCAGCATCACCGGCGGGCCCGCGCCAACGCGCTCGAAGGCGATCCTGACGCCATCGGATGCGGTGACGAATTCGGTTGTCATGGCGACGGCGGCCTCCATTGATTGTCGTGCAATTTACCCGAATACCGCTCCACACCTATCGGATTGCACTCTATGCTCGAACCCATGCGATTATGGCTTGGCATCGCCGCGGTCAATGGGGCGCTCGCTGTCGCGGCGGGGGCCTCCGCCGCCCATGCCCTGCGCGCCCATCTGGCGCCCGACATGCTGTCGGCCTGGGATACCGGCGCGCGCTATCATATGTATGGCGCCCTGGCGATGGGTCTCGCCGCACTGGCCGGTTCGCGCTGGTCACCCGCGCTGTTCCTCACCGGAATCGTGCTGTTTTCGGGTTCGCTCTACGCCCTGGCGCTGGGCGCGCCCTGGTGGCTGGGTCCGGTGACGCCTCTGGGCGGCTGTTTCCTTATCGCCGGCTTCGTTTGCCTGGCGATTTCTTCCTTCCGGAAGGCTTCTTAGGGTTCCATGCAAAAGCTGCTCCCGCCATGCCGTCGTCATTGGGGATCAGGCTGGCATGGTCCGGCAGCTTGAAATCGATGCGGTTGGCGTTGCCGCCGCCAATATAGAGATGGTCATAGTTGAAGACCGTCTGCAGGATCTCGAAACTCTTCTTTACCCGCTTGATCCATTTGTGGTGGCCGATTCGGCGGCGCCGGAGTTCGCCGATCCAGGCGTCAAAATCATGTTTGTGGTGCACCGGGACATGGGCGAATTCCAGATGCGGCAACAATTCGCCGTCATGGAACCAGGCAGTACCCAAACCGGTGCCGAGCGTCACCACCAGTTCCAGCCCCTTGCCCCTGATCGCCGCCAGGCCCTGGACGTCGGCATCGTTGAGCAGCCGCGCCGGTTTGCCCAAAGCCCTTGACAGGGTCTTCTCCAGCGGGAAGCCGGCCCAGGCTTCGGTGCCAAGATTGGGCGCGGTATGCACCACGCCGCGTTTGACATAGCCGGGAAAGCCTATGGTGATGGCGTCGAACGCACCCAACGGCTTCACCATCCTGACCAGAAGCTTCACCATTTTCTTCGGCGGACAGTGATGCGGTGTCGGCACCCGCAGCCGCTCGCTGAGAAAACGGCCTTGTGCGTCCACCAGCGCGGCCTTCAGGCCGGTGCCGCCAATGTCGAATGCCAGGATGCGGCGGTAGCGCGCCATCAGAAGCCGTAACCCGGATCATCGACATCGGCTGCCGCCGCATCGGCCAACCAGATCACCTCGCCCTGCGGCCTGAGGCCGCCCGCAGGCAGGGCGCCGGCGCGCGCCTGCGCCAGGGCATCGCGCTTGGCGGCGCCGGAAACCAGGAAGAGGATGGTCCGGCTGGCGTCCAGCGCCGGATAGGTCAGGGTGATGCGCGGCTCGCCGCGGCCCTGCGGCACCGCCGCTGCCCATTTCTTCCGCTCCTGCAGCACCGGCTGGCCGGGCAGCAGCGAAGCGGTGTGGCCGTCCTCGCCCAGGCCCAGCAGCGTCAGGTGGAACAGCGGCACGCCCGGCTCCAGCTCGCCGGCGCCATATTGCTGGCGCAGCATTTCGTCGTAGCGGGCGGCACAGCTTTCCGGCGTGTCGTCGGTGGGAATGGCGAAAAGCTTGCGCGGCTGCACCTTGCCGCCGGCCAGCAGGGTCTCGCGGATCATGCGGTAATTGCTGTCCTGGTGATCGGGCGGCACGAAGCGCTCGTCGCCCAGGAAAATCTCGATGCAGGGCCAGTCGATGTCATTGCGCCGCGCCAGGGCGCAATAGGTGGAAACCGGCGTCGCCCCGCCCGGCAGGGCCAGGCGGAACGGGGCGGCGCAGCCCCGGGCCTCTTGCGCGACAATCTCCGCCGCCCGCGCGGCAAGCGCGCCTGCGTCCTTCACCACTTCCAGCCTGCCCGCAATGCCGCTCACGGATTGGATTCTTTGCTGAGGGGTTTGACTTCACCTTCCTTGTGGCCGCCAAAGGCATGCCGCATGGCCGAGAGCAGCTGGTTGCCGAAATTCTGCTCCGCCCGCGACGAGAAACGGGCGAAGAGCGACGCCGCCAGCACCGGCACCGCCACCGCCTCCTCGACTGCCGCGTCGATGGTCCAGCGGCCCTCGCCGCTGTCGGCCACCTTGCCGCCAAAGCCTTCCAACGAAGGCGACCGCGCCAGCGCCCCGGCCGTGAGATCGAGCAGCCAGGAGGAAATCACGCTGCCGCGCCGCCAGACTTCGGCGATGTCGGGCAGATCGAGATTGAAGCGATGCTCCTCCGGCAGTTCGGGCGAGTTCTTGCCGCGCAGCACATCGAAGCCTTCGGCATAGGCCTGCATCAACCCATACTCGATGCCGTTATGCACCATCTTGACGAAATGGCCGCTGCCGGCGGGTCCGCAATGCATGTAGCCCTGCTCGACGCGCGGATCGCGGCCTTCGCGGCCCGCCGTCTTTTCCACGGTGCCGACGCCCGGTGCCAGGGCGGCGAAGATGGGATCGAGCCGCTGCACCGCCGCCCTGTCGCCGCCGATCATCATGCAATAGCCGCGCTCCAGCCCCCAGACGCCGCCGGAGGTGCCGCAATCGATGTAAGTGATGCCGCGCGAGGCCAGCGCTTTGGCACGGCGGATATCGTCCTTGTAGAAGGTGTTGCCGCCGTCGATGATGGTGTCGCCGGGTTTCAGCAGTTGCGCCAGATGGCCGATGGTCTCTTCGGTGATGCGGCCCGCCGGCAGCATCACCCAGACGGCGCGGGGCGGGGCCAGCGCCGCCACCAGCGCAGCCAGGTCCGCCGCCGGCGCCGCGCCTTCCAGCGCCTTGACCGCCTCGGGCGAGGCGTCGAAGCCGACAATCTGATGCCCCGCCTTCATCAGGCGGCGGCCGATATTGGCCCCCATCCGTCCCAGGCCGACAATGCCAAGCTGCATGTCCCTCTCCGTGGCTTCGTTGCAGGCCCAAAGCGGGCGAATCCGCGAGGGAGTATGCCCCGCCGGGCCTTTCCCGGAAACGTGACGGCGGCAAGGCCGTTCCGGGCGGGAAAAGCGGGCAAAAACAGTTGCTTTTAGACCCCCGCGCGGCCAGTTTCCCCCCACAGGCCAAGGGGACCGTTTTTCGGCATGGATGAGGATTTCCGCAAAGCCGCGCTGGACTATCACAAGAGCCCCCGGCCGGGAAAATTGTCGGTCGAGGCGACCAAGCGCATGGCCAACCAGCGCGACCTGGCGCTGGCCTATTCCCCCGGCGTCGCGGCGCCCTGCCTGGAAATCGCCGCCAACCCCGCCACCGCCCGCGATTATACCGCCCGCTCCAACCTTGTGGCGGTGATCTCCAACGGCACCGCCGTGCTGGGGCTGGGCAATATCGGCCCGCTGGCCTCCAAGCCGGTGATGGAAGGCAAGGCGGTGCTGTTCAAGAAATTCGCCGGCATCGATGTTTTCGACCTGGAAGTCGATGCGGCGGAAGTGGACCGCTTCGTCGAGGTGGTGGCGGCGCTGGAGCCGACCTTCGGCGGCATCAACCTGGAAGACATCAAGGCCCCGGAATGCTTCATCATCGAGCAGAAGCTGCGCCAGCGGATGAAGATTCCGGTCTTCCATGACGACCAGCACGGCACCGCCATTGTCTGCGCCGCCGCCATCCGCAACGGGCTGGTGCTGCAGGGCAAGGAACTGAAGGACATCAAGCTGGTCACCTCCGGCGCCGGCGCGGCGGCGCTGGCCTGTGTCGACCTGCTGGTCGAGATGGGCCTGCCGGTGGCCAACGTCACCCTCACCGACATCAAGGGCGTGGTCTACCAGGGACGCGGCGATGAGATGGCGCCCAACATGGCGCGTTATGCCAGGCAGACCGATGCGCGCAAGCTCAGCGAAGTGCTGGCCGGCGCCGATGTCTTTCTCGGCCTTTCGGCTCCCAATGTGCTGAAAGCCGAATGGCTGCCGCAGATGGCGGACAAGCCGATCATCATGGCCTTGGCCAATCCCGATCCCGAAATCCTCCCCGATGCCGCACGCAAGGCCCGGCCCGACGCGGTGATCGCCACCGGCCGCAGCGACTATGCCAACCAGGTCAACAACGTCCTCTGCTTTCCCTTCGTCTTCCGCGGCGCCCTGGACGTGGACGCCACCACCATCAATGAGGCGATGAAGGTGGCGGCGGTGGAGGCCATCGCCGCGCTGGCCCGCGCCGAGGCTTCCGATGTGGTGGCCCAGGCCTATGGCGGCGCCATGAGCGGCTTCGGCCCCGACTACATCATTCCCAAGCCCTTCGATCCGCGCCTGATCCTGTCCATTGCACCGGCGGTGGCCAAGGCGGCGATGGACACCGGCGTGGCGCGGCGGCCGATCGCCGATTTCGGCGCCTATCAGCGCGAGTTGGAGAAATTCGTCTACCGCTCGGGCCAGCTGATGCGGCCGGTGTTCGAGGTGGCGCGGCGCAATCCGCGCAAGGTCGCCTATGCCGAGGGCGAGGACCCGCGTGTGCTGCGCGCCGTTCAGACGGTGGTGGACGAGAAGCTTGCCCATCCTGTTCTGATTGGCCGCCGCGAGGTCATTCTGGAGACGCTCAGGAAGCTGGGCCTGCGCCTGGATTTCCACAAGGACGTCCAGATCATGGACCCGGAAGCCGATGCCGAGACCTTTGGCCCGCTGCTGACACGCTACCAGAGCCTGGTGCAGCGCCGCGGTGTCACGCCCGAGGCGGCCAAGCGCTGGCTGGAAACGCGGCGCGGCATCGCCGCCGCCATGCTGCTGGAAAGCGGACGGGTGGACGCGGCGCTGTGCGGCGGCCTGGGCGACTGGAGCCGCCAGCTGACCAATGTGCTGCCCGTCCTGCCGCTGCAGCCCGGCGTCAACCGGGTCTATTCCCTGGCGGCGCTGATCCTGCCCAAGGGCGCACTGTTTTTCTGCGACACCCATGTCAACATCGATCCCACGGCCGAGCAGATCGCCGAGATGACGGTGCTGGCCGCCAAGGAAGTCGCCCGTTTCGGGCTTACGCCCAAAGCGGCGCTGCTGTCGCATTCCAGCTTCGGCACCTCTGGCACGCCTTGCGCCCACAAGATGCGCGATGCCCTGACCATCCTGCGCCGGACGGCACCGGACCTCGAGGTGGACGGCGAAATGCATGCCGACGCGGCGCTGAGCGAGGCGCTGCGCGCCCGGCTGGTCAGCGACAGCCGCCTGACCGGTTCGGCCAATCTGCTGGTGATGCCGTCGCTCGATGCCGCCAACATCGCCCTGACGCTGCTGTCGGCGGCGACCGAGGCGCTGCTGGTGGGACCGCTGCTGCTGGGCGCGGCGCGGCCGCTGCATGTGCTGGTGCCGTCGGTGACGGCGCGCGGCATCGTCAACATGACGGCACTGGCGGTGGCGCAGGCCGATCTCAATCGCGGCATCTAGTGTCACGGTTTCGAAATTCGCCTACGCTGGATATCATTAGGGAAGCGAATTTCGAAACCAATGCGACACTAGAATAAAATAATGGCCAGTGCCCTTCGTTTCCGGAATTCGCCAGGAGCGCGATATGAAGATCATGCGAATTCCGCAAACGGGTCACTAGCTTGAGCCTGGAGCAGGCCATCGCCCTGCACCAGCAGGGCCGCCTGGCGGAAGCCGAAATCCTTTACCGCCAGGAACTGACGCAGCGCCCCCGCCAGGCCGCGGTGCATTACCAGCTTGGCGTCCTCTGCATGCAGCAGGGCCGCTTTGCCGAGGCGGTCACCTTCCTGGAGGATGTCCTGCGCCTGCGGCAGGACGAGCCTTCCGCCCTGATCAATCTCGGCATGGCATTGCGCCATCTCGGCCGCCCGTCCGAGGCGCTGGCGCCGCTGGAGCGCGCCGCCGCCGCCATGCCCGACCAAGCGGAAGTGCAATACCAGCAGGCCGCCGCCCTGCACGAACTGGGACGCGCCGCCGCGGCCGAGCCCATGGTGGCGCGGGCGCTGGCGCTGCAACCCGATCATGCCAGGGGCGGATTTCTGCAGGGTGTTGTCCTCACCGACCTCGGCAGGCCCGAGGAAGCCGCAGCCAGCTATGACCGCCTGCTGGCGCGCCACCCCGGCCATGTCGAGGCCCTGAGCAATCGCGGCCTGTTGGCCTGGAGCGCGCGCGACCCCGACGGCGCCCTGGCGTTCCTCAACCGCGCCCTGGCGCTCAAGCCGGACCATGCCCCTGCTCTCACCAACCGCGCACTGGTGCTGGGCAATACCGGCAAGCCCGCCGCGGCGCTGGCCGATTATGAAAAGCTGCTGACGCTGAACCCCGGCAATGCCGATACCTGGAACCAGCGTGGCGTCATGCTGCGGGCCCTGGGGCGCGACGCCGAGGCGCTGGACAGCTTCGACCATGCCGTCGGGCTGGACCCGGATTTCGGCCCGGCGCTGCTCAATCGCGGCTATCTGCGCTGGCTGGTGGAGGAGCGCCATGCCGATGCCATGGCCGACCTGACGCGGGCGCTGGCGCTGGCGCCGGAGCAGGCCTGGCTGGAAGGCGAGCTGTTCTATCTGAAAATGCAGGGCGCCGACTGGAATGGCTTCGCCGAAGGCCGCGCCGCCCTGGCGGCGAAGGTGGCGGCGGGCCGGAAGGTGGTGCAGCCCTTCATTTTCCAGGCGGTCAACGCCGAGCCCGCCCTGCTGCAGCAATGCTCGCGCATCTTCGCGGCAAACGAGCTTTCCGTTCCGCCGCGGCCGGCGCCGCCGCCCGCCCGCGACCAGGGCCGCATCCGCGTCGGCTATCTCTCGGCCGATTTTCGCGAGCAGGCCACCGCCTATCTGATGGCGGGCGTCTATGAGGCACACGACCGGACGCAATTCGAGATCACCGCCTTCGACAACGGCCATGACGATGCCAGCCCGATGCGGGCGCGGCTGCTGCGCAGCTTCGACCGCTTCGTTTCCATCGCCGATCTTTCCGACGCCGAGGCGGCGGCGGCGGTGCGTGCGGCCGATATCGACATCCTGGTCAGCCTCAACGGCTATTTCGGCAAGCCGCGCCTGGCCGTGTTCGCGCGGCGGCCCGCCCCGGTGCAGGTCAACTATCTCGGCTTCCCCGCCACCCTGGGCGCGCCTTATATCGACTACATCATCGCCGACCGCGTCGTGATCCCGCAGGAGGAACGGCGCTTCTATGACGAGGCGGTGGTCTGGCTTCCCGGCAGCTACCAGGCCAACGACCGGCAGCGGCCGCGGCCGGCGCCTTCCTCAAGGCCCCAGCACGGCCTGCCGGAGGACAAGTTCGTCTTCTGCAATTTCAACCAGGGCTACAAGCTGGCGCCCGAGACCTTCGCGCTGTGGATGCGGCTGCTGCGCGCCGCGCCCGACAGCGTGCTGTGGCTGCTGCATGACCGCGATGTCGCCGTCGCCAATCTGCGCCGCGAGGCCGAGCGCGCCGGCGTGGCGGCGGAGCGGCTGGTCTTCGCCCCGCTGACGCCGCTTCAGCCGCATCTGTCGCGCCTGGCGCTGGCCGATCTTTTTCTCGACAGCCTGCCCTACAATGCCCACACCACCGGCAGCGACGCGCTCTGGGCCGGCGTGCCGCTGATCACCTGCCGCGGCACCGCCTTTCCCGGCCGGGTGGCGGCCAGCCTGCTTGCCGCCGCCGGGCTTCCCGAACTGATCACGGAATCGCCGGAGGCGTATGAAGCCCTGGCCCTGGCGCTGGCGGCGGACCGCGAGCGGCTGGCGGCCCTGCGCGCCCGGCTGGCGCAGAACCGCGAGAGCTGCGCCCTGTTCGACACGGCAGGCTTCACCCTGGGGCTGGAAGCGGCCTATCGCACCATGATTGCGCGCAGCCGCGCCGGCCTTGCGCCGGAAGCCTTCGCCGTTCCCTGACGCTACTCGCCGCTGTGATAGAGGCGGCGGTAATACCAGTAACGCTCGCTGCGGGAAGCCGGGCGCGGCGGCGCGGCAAGTTCGTCATCCCTGGCGGCCACCGGCTGCAACGGCGCCTGCATGTCGGCAGGCGTGGCGGCGGCAAGCCGGGGCCGGGGCGGCGGCGCCTCGGCGTAGGGGATGGCCGGGACTTCGCGCGGACCGGGCGCCACCACGTCTTCATTGATTTTGGCGTCATTGCGGGCGACGCGCATCGGCGCGGCAGGCTTGGCTTCGGCAATCATCGGGGTCTCGCAGGCCTGACCGGTGAGCAGCGCTTCATAGCCGGCGGTCTGCGAAAGGTCGCCGCTGTCCGCCAGGTTGCGGAAATCCTGTCTGGCGGTGGCGCAGAAGGCGGTCTGGTCGGTGGCGGGGCCATGTGCCGCCAGATTGGCGAGTTTGGTCTTGTAGGCGTCATAACCTGCCTCGCCGCCATTGGCGATGAAATAGGCCTTGAGATCGTCGTCGGAACGCTGCAGCTCGGCGCGGTGCGCCAGCACGAAGCGATTGTAGGAATCGCCTGCGCCACAAGCCAGGCCCGCCACCATCAGGCGCTGCTGCAGGACCGCGATCTTCAGCGCCGCCACCTGGCGCGGGCCGGCACAGGCGGCGAAGGCGGCATTGGCGGAGACTACGAGACAGAGCGTGGTGAGCAAGGCTTTCCGTATCATGGCGGTCTCCTCGACGTTAGTGCGCGGCGGCGATTTCGGCGCGATCACAGCGGCCGCTGGGCGGATCGGCCTTTTCCAGATGGGCGACGACTTCGCCGGCGCCGCCGGCGCAGGCGATCCAGCGAAAGCTGTGATCGACGCCGCTCTCCGACAGGCTCCTGTCGGCCATCAGGGCGCCAAAGCCTTTTGCCGCCACGCTGCCAGGCGCTCCACCCTTGTCGCAGGCTGCCAGGCTGCTGCCCCCCGGGACGCAATAGGCGAACTGCACCGCGAAATCGCAGGCATTGCGGAAACCCCAGTTCAGGCCGTCGCTGTCCACCTTCAGGCAGCGCGACGGATCGGGCGCCTTCGCCTCCTGCTGCATGCCCGCCAGCACGGCGTTCGCCGCCGGCGCCGGCACCATGTCGTCAATGGTGTGAACCTGGCTGTCCTTCACCGTCACCGGCGTCAGCGCCGCCGCCTTCGCCGGCGCGCCGGGCTTTGGCGGCGCGAAAGCGGTCTTGACGGCGCGCGGCTTGGGCTGTGGGCGCTTGTCGGCGATGTGCGGCGACAATGTTACGGTTTCCGGCGCGGCCATGAGCGCGGCCGGGGCGAGCACACCGCAGCCGTCGGCGGCCGGCTGCGCCAGGCCGAGGCGCGCCGCATAGTCAGCCAGCGCCGCCTTTTTCTCGCTGTCGCTGAAGACATGGCCGTCGGGATACCAGTTGCGGCAGCTGGCGCCGCCCCCGGACGCGGCGGTCAGCACCATGGCGACGCCGCCTTCGGGCGTGGCCGAAAGCGTCTCCGCCCTGCCATCGGCGTAATGCAGTTCCACGCCCGTCTGCGTGAGACGGAAGAAGCCGGTGACATTGGCGCCATGGCCGCCATCCTCGACCACGGTGCCGAGCCGGTCGGTCATGAAGGTGAAGGTGGTCTTTTGCGGCACCCCGCCCGGGGCGGTCAGCGCCATCTCGATGCCGCCCTCGATAGGATTGAGCGCGACGGCGGAGCCGTCAACGCCTTTGAGTATCGCGCCCGCCAGGGCGGCGAAGGGGCGCGCGGCGTCCGCGCTCTTCTCATCGGCCAGCGCCACCGCCGTCAGGGCTGGGTCGCTCTTCGGTGCGTTGCGGGGAATGTTCTGGGCTGCGCGCGCGCTCACCAGCCTGCCATCGGCGAAAATGCCGCTGACGATGCTGCCATCGGCGCGGCGCAACTCGCCTTCACCATTGGGCAGATCGTTCTTCCATTCCCCGGCATAGCGGCTGCCGTCGGCGCGATCGAGCAGCCCGAAGCCGCTCATTTTTCCGTCGCTCCACAGGCCGAGATAGCGGTCCTGCCGGTCATTGATCAGCACGCCGCCGCCTTCGAAGCGGCCATGCACGGCCTCGCCGTCATAGCTCCAGCCAGCGCCCCAGCGGGTGATGAGATGGCCGTCCACGACCATGCCGCGGCTGAAATCGGCGGTGAAGCTTTCCGCCGGCTTGCCCTCCTGGAAGAAGGTGGCGGTGCCCAGCCCGGTGGCCAGCCCGTCCTCGCAGGCGCCGGTCCAGGCGACGCGTTCACCGCTGCCGAAGACGGCGCAGGCGCTGTCCGGATCGGTGAGCCAGCCGCTCGCGGCCTGAGCAGAAGAAAAAAAGGCGCATGTCAGCGTGCACGCGGCCAGGCCGGCCCGCAGAGATCCCCGCATCGTCCATCTCGTTGATCGAAACGGCCCAGCCCCAATGCCGCGCCGCGCACTCCAACAATGCGCTTCCGGTTGGCGGACGCCAGCGTGAAAATGCGAAAGAGCAAACGACTCCTTTCCGAAGTTGTGCGTTTGTCCATTCATCTGACATTCATCTAGATGAATGCGTTCCCGCCACGGAACCGGATGACCGGAAAATCCCCATTTGAAGGGCTTTTCATGGCCTCCCGAAATAGTTGACTCTCGCCCTATCGCCCCTGACGGCGCGGCGCTAGTGTCGGGTTCCAGTCCAGGAACCCAGCGCCATGACCGAGGCCTTTCTCAACCGCATCGCCACCGCCGTGCCGCCGCATGACGTGCATGACGCCTTTCTCGGCTTCGGGCGCAGGATGCTGGCTGGCGACAACCGGCGCCTGGTGCTGTTCGACCGGCTGGTTCAGCGCGCCGAAATCGCGCACCGCTATTCCTTTCTCTCCCCGGCGGGCGAAAGCGGCGAAGCGGTGGACGCGCAGGGCTTCTACCGCTTCGCGCATTTTCCCGATACCGCCGCGCGCATGCGCCTGTTCGAGGAACTGGCGCCCGGCCTGGCGGCGCAGGCGGTGACGCGCCTGCTGGCGCAGGAAGACAACCGGAACGTCAGCCATCTGATCGTCACCAGCTGCACCGGCCTCTCGGCGCCGGGGCTGGATCTGGAACTGATCGCCCGCTGCGGTCTTCGCCCCGACATCGAGCGGACTTTTGTCGGCTTCATGGGCTGCTATGCCGCCATCAACGCCCTCAAGCTGGCGCGCCACATCGTGCGCTCCGAGCCTTCGGCGCGGGTGCTGACCGTCAATCTCGAGCTTTGCAGCCTGCATCTGCAGCAGACCGACCGCCTGGAAGAAATGCTTTCCTTCCTGCTGTTCGGTGATGGCTGCGCCGCCGCCCTGGTCAGCGCCGAGAAGCATGGCCTGGCGCTGGACAGTTTCCATGCCGCGCTGGTGCCGCAGACCTCCGACTTGATCCGCTGGCATATCCGCGAACAGGGTTTCGACATGCTGCTCTCGGGAGCCGTGCCGGCCGCCATTCGCGGCGGCCTGGCGCAGGCGCGCGGCGACATACTGGGCGGACGCGAGCCGCGCGACATCGCGCTCTGGGCGGTGCATCCGGGCGGGCGCACGGTGCTGGACGCGGTGGAAGAGGCCTTCGCGCTTTCCTCCGGCGATCTTGACGCGGCGCGCGGGGTGCTGCGCGATTACGGCAACATGTCCTCCGGCACGGTGATGTTCGTGCTGGAGCGGCTGATGCGGGAAGCCGGCGCCGGCGCGCCGGGCTGCGCCATGGCCTTCGGCCCCGGCCTGGTGGCGGAAACCATGCAGTTCCGCATGGCGGCATGAAGCGGCGGCTGGAGCCGGAACGGCTGGACGAACTGCCGGCGGATGATCCCGCCGCCATCGCCTCGCGCCGCGACCTCGCCCTGATCAACGCCATCATGCGCCAGCCTGTCTTGCTGGCGCGGGCGCTTTCGGCTTTTGCGCAGCCGCGCGTGCTGCTCGATCTGGGCGGCGGCGACGGGCGCTGCCTGCTGGCGGCGGCGCGGCGCCTCTCCTGGCGCGGTGTCACCGCGGTGATCGCCGACCGCCAGGATATTGTGAGCGAAAAGACCCGCGCCGGTTTTGCCGCGTTGGGCTGGGACTGCACGGTGCGCCGGGGAGACATTTTCGACACGGTGGCGGAGATGGAAGCCGGCACGCTGGCGACGGCAAATCTCTTCCTGCACCATCTTGACGAGGCCGCGCTGCGGCGGCTGTTCGCGTTGCTGGCGGCGCGCGCCATGGGTCTTGTGGCCTGCGAACCGCGGCGCGGACCTTTTGCGCTGCTGGCATCGCATCTGGTTTTCGCGCTGGGCGCCAATGAAGTGACACGGCATGACGCGGTGGCCAGCGTGCGCGCCGGCTTTGCCGGCCGCGAATTGTCCGGACTCTGGCCGCAAGGCTGGCAAGTGACGGAGCGCCGCGCCCTGCCCTTCAGCCATCTGTTCGTGACCCATGCGCCTTGACCTCCTCGTGATCGGCGCCGGTCCCGGCGGCGCCACCGCAGCGCGACTGCTGGCAGCGCGCGGCTGGCAGGTGGCGCTGGTGGAGAAGGAGGCATTTCCCCGCCGCAAGGTCTGCGGTGAATTCCTTTCCACGCCCAGCCATGCGGTGCTGGATGCCTGCGGCATCGGCGAGGCTTTTCGCCAGCAGGCCGGACCGATGGTCACGCGCATCGGCCTGTTCAGCGGCAATACTGTCGTGACGGCGCCGCAGGAAAAGGATTGGGGCCGGGCGCTCGGGCGCGAGCATCTCGACCTGGCTCTGCGCGACGCGGCGGTGGCGGCGGGCGCGATCCCGTTCCAGCCCGCGGAAGTCATTGGATTGCGCCGCGACGGCCCTGACTGGCTTTGCCGCCTGAAGACCGGCGACGAGATCGCCGCCCCCTTCCTTATTGCCGCCACGGGGTCGTGGCGCACCAAGCCGCCGCTGGCGGTGACGGCGCCGGAACGCGGCAGCGACCTGTTCGCCTTCAAGGCGCATTTCACGGGCGGCGCGCTGGCGCCGGGGCTGATGCCGCTGCTGGCCTTCCCCGGCGGCTATGGCGGCATGGTGGCAAGCGACAGCGGCCGGCTTTCGCTGTCCTGCTGCATCCGGCGCGACAGGCTGGCGGCGATCCGCCGGCCGGGCGAAGCGGCGGGCGAAGCGGTGCTGCGGCACCTGAAAGAGAGCACGCGCGGCATCGCGGCGGCGCTGGAAGGGGCGGCGCTGCAGGAGAGCGTGCTGGCGGCCGGGCCGATCCGGCCCGGCATCCGCCGCCGTTTCGATGGCAACATTTTTTTCACCGGCAACCTGGCGGGCGAGGCCCACCCGGTGATCGCCGAAGGAATCAGCATGGCGATCCAGGCCTCGCATCTGCTGGCCCGCCTGTTGCTGCAGCAGGGCGCCGCGGCGGGCCCCGCCTATGAAGCGGGCTGGCTGCGGGCCTTCGGGCCGCGGCTATGGGCGGCTGCCGCCTTCGCCCATGCCGCGATGGCGGCGCGCGGCCCCGCGACGGCGCTTGTCAAAGCCGTGCCGTCATTGCTCACTTGGGGGGCCGCGCTCAGCGGCAAGGGGATGAAGACATGAAAGTCGCGCACCTGGCATTGCTGGCGCTGCTGGCGCCCGCACCCGCCTTCGCTGCCTGCCCGGCGGGCCAGAGCGAGATGCTGACGGTGCGGCTCTATTTCGGCCAGGAGATGAACGGCCGGGCCATAGCGCCCGCCGCCTGGCGCGATTTTCTTTCCCGCACCGTGACGCCGCGCTTTGCGTCCGGCTTCACCGTCTTCGATGCCCAGGGCCAGTGGCGCGAGACGCAAACAGGCAGGGTGACGCGCGAAGCCAGCAAGGTTGTCGAGATCATCGCGCCCGACAGCCGCGAATTCCGCGCCCGCGTCGAGGAAATCCGCACAAGCTATGTCGCGCGGTTCCACCAGCAATCCGTGGGACTGCTGACTATTTCGGGGTGCGGAACCTTCTAGCGCCCGGAAGATGCAGGTTCCATGCGGTTCCGGCGCATTTTTGTTTGACGGAACCGGATCGATTTCGTAACTGGAAAAACGTCGGCCGCGAGGCCGCATGAAGGGGCGAGCAATCGCCTTTGGGACCAGAAGACGCCACGCCATTGCGCGCGAACAGTCCCGATGTGCCGCAGGGGAATGTAAGTGCCGAAATCTCTTCGCGCAGGCGAAGGGGCTGAACCTGTTTGCGCTGGAGAATGTAGAGTGTCTGTCAAGATCGCGACCGCGCCCCGCCTGGGACGCACCGGCCTGCTGTTTGCCGCCGCCTGCATGGGTATGCTCGCCATGACGGCGACACAGCAGCAACGCCTGCATGAGCCGTCGGTTTCCCTGCGTCTGTCGAATTATCTCGCCCAGGCGGCCGCGCAGCGGCGCCCTGTTCGGGTCTATGAAACCGAAGACGCGATGGGCCCGCGCACCCTGCTCGACCGCTGGAATCCGGTGATCCGCGAGGCGGCGGAGCGCTTCCATGTTCCCGCCCTCTGGCTCAGGGCGGTGATGCGCAACGAGACCGGCGGCCGCACCGTGCAGCCGGGCGACAAGCCGATCACCTCCCGCGCCGGGGCGCTGGGCGTCATGCAGCTGATGCCGGCGACCTACAGCCAGATGGCCGACCGCCACGATCTGGGGGCCGATCCCGCCAATCCGCGCGACAATGTCTTCGCCGCCGCCGCCTATCTCTCCTGGCTGAAGCAGCGCTACGGCTTTCCCGGCATGTTCGGGGCCTACAATTTCGGCCCCGGCAACTGGGAGGATCACCTGCACAGGAAGCGCGCCCTGCCGGCCGAGACCCGCAACTATGTGAAGCAGATCACCGCCTATCTGAAAGGCCTGGATGCTGGCATCGTCAATGCCGTGCACCTGACGGGCCCGGACGGGCGCAGCGTCGCGGTCGACGCCACCCGCATCAGCGCCATCGTCGCCGCGCCCGCCGGCCAGTATGCGCCCGGTTCGCAGGCCGTGGTGTTCATGGGCAAGAAGCGCCAGGCGGTGAAGGAAAGCGTGACGGAGGTGGCCGACCGCCTGCGGGTGCAGGGCGTCGCGCTCTGATCAATGCCTGATGTGCGGGTCTTTCTCGCCCGCCTTCACATCCAGCGGGATTTCATCCACCGCCAGCGGGCAGGTGAAATGCGCTGAGCGGGCGCAGTTTGGATTGTAGGCCTCATTGAGATCCAGGGTGATGGCCGCCGGCGGGAAGGCGCCGAAGCCATCAACATCGACATAGCGGCCGGCGCCATAGGCGCCGTTGCCGGTCAGGCCGTCATGGAAGAAGGCCGACATGTCCTTCACCTGCTTCGGATCATGGCTGTCGGTGTAGAAAGGCAGCCGCACGTCTTTCCCCTTCAGGCGGAAGACCGCGTCGCCGGCATGGAAGAACTGCTTGTCGGTGCCGCGCGAGGTCCTGAAGACGCGCGGCGGCAGCTTCATGTCGGGCTGGAAGCGGGCGCGGAAGCGGAAGGCTGGATCGTAGGGGAAATAGGAAACGCCCTTGAAATTCAGCGCTTCGGGATTTTTCTGATTGTAGACGAAAATCCGGTAGCCCGGCACGCCCGCACCGACCTGGGTGGAAAAGCCGGCGATATCGACATCGGTGTCCACCGGCACGCTGACGCCGACCAGTTTCGGATCGACCGGCCTGCCGTCCTTCAGCACCGTCAGCTTGCCGGCTTTCACCGACAGGGCCAGCACGCCCCTGACGCCGGGCTTCTGGCTCCATTTCCAGCTGCCCGGCCTGCCCTTCACCCCGGCCAGCACCGCATGATCGCCCTCGCCCAGATAGATCGAATCCTGGATCTTCAGCATGGCGTGCGGGCGCTTCGAATAGGCCTCGTTCTGGCCATCTATGTCCTTCTTCCATTGCGCTTCGGGCGGCAGCGGCGAAGCCGCCATCAAGGAGGGCGCGGCGGCCAGAAACAGGGGCAGAACGACCAGAATCAGGGCGCGGCGCATGGGCGTCTCCAAGGCGGGAGCGTCACTCTACCCCTACCCGCGCCCCCCGAAAATCCGTATCGTTCCCGCAAAACAATGTCCGGGGGGACCATGCGCAAGACCATCCTGATCGCCGCAGCTTTGACGGCCGCCGCTTCCATCGCCGTTGCCCAGCAGGCGGCACCCCCGGCCGGCGGCCGGGGCGGCGCGGGCGCGCCCGGCGGCGGCGG
>CAZNGO010000072.1:0-12389 GCA_964572805.1 uncultured Rhizobium sp.
GGCGCCGCGGCCGCTTCCGGCGCGACGCGCGGCGGCGCTTCGGGGCCGGCGGCGCGGGCGGGCTTGCCGAAGACAGGCTCGGAAACGGTGCGCTTGCCGAAGCCGGTCATTTTTCCTCGCGGCGCGGCTCAGGGTGAAAAGACGTTCTCATCAGGCCGACTTCTTTTTGCCCCTGGCGAGGAAGGAGAAGATGGAAGAGGTGTTCCTGGCCCTGCCCTCGCCGGCACGGCCCGTCACGGTGCGCGACAGACGGCGCAGGCTTTCGCTGATGCCGGCCTTGGGCTGCAGCTCCAGCAGCATCTGGCCGTTGTTGGCAGCGGTGCCGAACAGGCCGGGATCGAAAGGCAGCACCGCGGCGGGGTCCAGCCCCATGGTCTCGGCGAAATCCTTGGGTGGGATTTCGGGACGCCGGGGCTGGCCGACCTGGTTGAGGATCAGGCGCGGGGCCTGGTCGTTGGGGCGGGCATTCTTGACGATCTCGATCAGGTTCTTGGCGTTGCGCAGCGAGGTGAGGTCGGGCGTCGCCACCACCACGATCTCGTCGGCGCCGATCAGGCAGTTGCGGATCCAGGCCGACCAGCCATGCGGCAGGTCGAGGATGACGCAGGGGCAGGACTGGCGCACCGCGTCGATCACCGCCTCATAGGCTTCCGGCATGGCGTCATAGTCGCGTTCCAGCGCCGCCGGCGCGGTGAAGAGCGAAAGATGGTCGCCGCGCTTGAGCAGCAGGCGGTCGAGCAGCACATCGTCCAGCCGCTCGGGGGCGCTCAGCGCGTCGGCGACGCCCTGGCTGGATTCATCGTTGAAGTCCAGGCCGCAGGTGCCGAAGGCGAGGTCGAAATCGATGATGGTGGTCTCGATCCCCATTTCCTCGGCGATGCACCAGGCGACGTTGTGCGACAGGGTCGAGGAGCCGGCGCCGCCGCGCGCCGACATGAACGCCACCACCTTGCCGATGGGCGCGGAGTCGCGGTCGCTGTAGAGGCCGGCAATGACTTCGATCAGCTGCAGCGGCGCCACCGGCGCCACCAGATATTCCGAGGCGCCGCGGCGCATCAATTCGCGATAGAGGCCGACATCGTTGACCCGGCCGACCACGATCACCTTGGTGGCGGGATCGCAGACCTCGGCCAGGGAATCCAGCTCGCCCAGCGCTTCCTCGCCGGTGAGGCGGGTTTCCACGATCAGCAGGTTGGGCGTCACCTGGCCGGCATAATGCTCGACGGCGGCGGCGATGCCGCCCAGCTGGACCTGGAGATGCGCCTTGGACAGGCGGCGGTCGGCGCCGGCGCGCTGCAGCGAGGCGCCGGTGTCGGGAAACTCACAGAAGGCGTGGATCGAGATGCGCGGCACCGGCCGCTCATGCGGCGCCGCCCCGAAATTGTCCTGATCCGTGTCTTGCGCGTTCATGCGTCTTCCCGTTAATTCGTCTTGGACGAGTTGGCGGACTGTTCGTTGCCCAGGTCGCTCATGCGCTTCTCGGCCGAGGTGATCTTGCCCTGCTCGTAATTGCCGATGATGGCGGTGCGGCGGGCCGCGTCGTCGGGGCCCATGCCGCGCGGGCCCAGCAGGTCGCGCGGATCGGCCACCATGGCGGCGATGTTCTGCTGCACGGCGCAGCCGAAATTCTTCGGCGTGGAATTGTCGAGGGTGAAGGCGAGGTCGTCCGACCAGTCGCCGCACTTGTCGGTATGGGCCTGGTAGGCGACGTAGTTCACTTCCACCTGCATGCCGCCGCCGGCGGCATCATGGCTGGCGATCAGGATCTTGTTGCGGGACACGCCCATGCCATTGATGCGGGCGGCGAACCAGCCGGAGGCTTCCTGCCCGCCGACGACATCGGGAGCGCTGATGGCGATCGAGCCGTTGCCATGCCCGATATAGTCGCCGACGAACGCATCGAACTGAACCTGCTCCGCCGGGGAGAGGCCGCCGGCCTGCGGCGACCAGTTGAGCTTGAGGGAGCGGTAGGACGGCTCCACCGTGATCTGGTGGTTGGCGGCGCCATCGGCCATCACCATGCCCGGCGAACGGTCGGGGGTGCTGGCGCAACTGCCCAGGGCGATCAGGGCGGCGGCGGCGAGGAAGCGGAATGTGGGGCTCATCTTCTCCTCCTACTGCACGATGAAGCCGACAGGCGCGGAAGCCTGATGCTCCGACGGCGGCTTGTCCTTGTCCTTGTAGACCGCGTTGAGACGGCCCAGCAGCAGCGTCTCGGGATCGGAAGGCGGCACGAAGCCGTCGGTGGGCGCGGCAAAGGCGCTGGCGGCGTTGGGCTGCACCAGATAGACGCTGGCCAGGATCACCAGTTCGGTCTCGTCATTCTGGTAGTCGCGCGAGCGGAACAGCCCGCCCAGCACCGGCATGTCCTTGAGGCCGGGAAAGCCGTCGATCACCTGCTTGTTGACGTGCTGCATCAGCCCGGCAATGGCGAAGCTGCCGCCCGACGGCATCTCGATGGTGGTCGAGGCGCGGCGGCTGAGCAGGCCGGGAATGGTCAGGCCCGGCGAAGTGGTGGTGACGCCATTGACGCTGATAGTGCCGCCCTGGAGCTGGAAGGCGCCGGTGGCGGTGGGCTCGCTCACCTCGGTGGAAAGCTGGATCGAGATGTGGTCCGGCGACAGCACCACCGGGGTGAAGGAAAGGCCGACGCCGTAATCCTTGAACTCGACCGTGACGTTGCCCTGCTGGTCCTTGGCGGTCGGCACCGGGAAGGAGCCGCCGGCGAGGAATTTCGCGGCCTCGCCATTGACCGAAACCAGGTCCGGTTCGGCCAGGATATGCACCAGGCCGACCTGCTCCAGGCCGTTGAGGACGCCCTGGGCGTTGTTGGCGCTGGTGCAGGGAATGGAGTTGGTCAGGGTGCTGGCGATGGTGGGAGCCAGGGCCGAAGTGATGGTCTGCACCGCGCTGCCCACCGCGGTGGTGACGTCGGTGTTGGCGAAGCCGGTGATGGTGCCGGGCTGCTGCAGGTTGGGGTTCGAGCTGTTGATGGCGGTGTTGTAGGTGGTGGCGCTGTTGTTGGTGCCGCTGGTGATGGTGTTGACGGTCGCATTGCCGGTGGTGCTGCTGGTGGTGACGCTGCCGGATGTATGCGGCGTGAAGGCCTGCTGGCAGACCGAACCGATCTGCCCGCCGGAGGCGTCGGACAGCGCATGGCCGAGCAGGCCATAGGGATTGTTGGTGGTCTGCAGGATCGGCACGCCGGCGACGTTGACGGCGGCGGACGCGTTCACGCTGAACTGCTTGGCGATGGAGCGGCTCATTTCGGCGACGCGGACCTTCAGCACCACCTGCTGGACGCCGGCCACCGACATCATGTTGATCACCTTCTTGGGGTCGCCGGTCCAGCCCGCCGCCAGGTCGGAGGCTTTGCGGGCGTCCAGGTTGGAGGCGACATTGCCCGCCAGCACGACATTGTCGGCGATCGCCGTCACCTTGATGTCGGCGTTCGGCATCATCGCCTTCATCAGGGTGGCGAGGTCTGCGGTGTCCTTCTCGACCCGCACATCCAGGCTGAGCAGGCGCCGGCCATTGGCGTCGCTGATAATCACATTGGTCTGGCCGGCCTTGAGGGCGATCAGCAGGATGCGGCGCTGGCTCTTGACCACGGCGTCGGCGATGGTCGGATCGGCGACATCGACATCCTTGGCGTCGGCGTCCAGCTCGATCACTTCCGCCTTGCTCAGCGGCAGGACGACGCGCTGGTTGCGGCCGGCGGCGGTATTGATGCGCATCACCGGAGCGTCCTGCGCGCTGGCGGAGACCGCCACCGGCTGCGCCACGGCGGCCAGGCTGGGCGTCAGGAGGATCGCGGCGGAGGCGAGGGCGAGGGCTTTGCGCATCATTGGGCGTATTTCCGCATGTTCTGCTGCACGTCGCTGCTGTTGCCATCCACGGCGCCGCGGGCGGCAACGCCATAGCGGATGATGACCGGGCCGTTGGCCTTGCCGTTGGTGCCGCTCTCGCCGAAACTGTCGGAAAGGGTGACTTCGCGCTCCGGCCTGGTCGCTGCGCCATGCCCTTCCGGCGCCAGGGCGACATCATCCAGGGCGTCGAGCGGACGCAGCGCCAGCGAAAGCTGGCCGAGGGAGGCGGCCTTGGTCACCAGCTCGGCCTCGTCGGGCGTCAGCTCCAGGGTCGCGGTCTTGGCCAGCACCGTCTTCTGGTCCTTTTCCGCCTTGGAGACCTGTTCCACCGCCAGCACCCGCACCGCCTTGAGGATGGTGAGGGTGCGGATGCGCGGCGGATTCTCGGTGGATTTCTGCGTCATCATCAGATCGACGCGGTCATTGGGCAGGATGAAGCCGCCGGCGGTGGATTCGGTGCTGACGGAAATCGAAAGCGCACGCATGCCCGGCAGCAACTGCGCCGCCATGAAACCGGCGGCGTCGCCATGGACGATGGCGGTGGAGGCGACCGGCTGGCCGGAGAGGATGGGCGCGCGCACCACGACGTTCTTCACCGCCTCGTCGATGCTGACGACGGCGTCGTGGGTGATGAAGCTGGCGTCCACCGCCTTGGAAGGCCATTGCTGCCAGCGCAGCTTGGAGGCGTCGAGCTTCTGGCCGGGAATGAGATTCTCCGAAGCGACCAGCACTTCGCTCATTTTCACCTGCGGTGGCACCGCGGCCACCACCTTGGGCGTGCCGCCGCCCATCATGCCGCGGACCACCAGCGCCGCACCGACGGCCGCGACCAGGGCAAGGCCAAGCACGACAATGCGTTGCGTGTTCATGGAAAGCGGCTCCTTTGGTGCTAATGCACCACGTAACCCTTCAAAATTTGCTTAATCAGACGCTTCCCAATTGTCCGATTTCCCGAGGGGCGGCGTTAACGCCGCATTCAGGAATGCGACGCCAGGCGGAAGATCTGGCTGTAGGGCAGGAGCGCGAAAGCTCCCGCTGCCAGCGCGACGCCATAGGGAATGCCGGAACGCTCGTCATGCAGGCGCAGCAGCCAGCCCTGCCCCGTCAGCATCGCCGGCAGCGGCACCTTGCGCAGCATGAGCAGCGAGATGGTCAGCAGGCCGCCGAACAGCGAGGCGGTCGCGGCATAGGCCGCCAGATCGGCGAAACCCAGCCACAGCGCCACCGCGGCAAAGAGCTTGGCATCGCCGCCGCCGATCCAGCCCAGGGCGAAAAGGCAGAAGCCCAGCGTCAGCCCGGCCGCGCCCGCCGCCAGGTGCCAGCCCAGCGCGCCGAGCCCGATGGGCGCGACAGCGGCAAAGCCGAGGAACAGCAGCACCAGCGCGGCGGAAAGCCGGTTGGGAATGGTGTAGCTGACAAGATCGCAAAGCCCCGCCACCAGAAGCAGCGCGGGCAAGGCGACCAGCACAAGCAGCTCGGCAATCATGACAGACCCGGATATGCGAACGGCCGCCTTCGCGAAAAGGCGGCCGTCCGTTTGCGAACCACGATCCGCTTAGCGCAGAGCGGTGGCGACCGAGGTGAAATCGGCCTTCAGGTTCGTGCCGATGCTGGTCAGCGCGGTGATCACGACGACGGCGATGAGGGCGGCGATCAGGCCATACTCGATGGCGGTGGCGCCGGACTCGTCGCGGACGAAGCGCGAGAAAAGATTGTTCATTGAAGTCTCCACTTTATTGACACCCTAGGATGTCCCCCGGCCGCGAATACGCGACGACCGAATGACACGCGGAACTTAAGGCAGGCGGACTTAACATCCGCCTAATCGCGGCAGCGGCGCATTTTCGCTTTTGTCTCGCGACGGCACGGAATCGGGTGTTTACGTGTGTTTGGAACAATAAAATTCGCCGCCGGTTAACCAAAGCCGGGAAAGTCGGCAAAATTCACATCGACGGGCACCTGTCGAAGCGCCCGTCGCGCCGGGCGCACGGCAAAGATCGGCCGGCCGCTGCTTAAGCCTTCCTTTACGGCGCGCGCTCTAGGCTGGAAGCGCAATATTTCCGCGGACAAACCATGCGTCGCGTCACCTGTTCGACCGTTGTTGGCGCCCTGCTGCTGGCCGGCTTCGCCCTGCCCGCCTGCGCCGATACCATCAGCGTGGCGCTGGACGAAGTCCAGACCGTGACCTTTCCCAGCCAGGTGGCGACCGTCAATGTCGGCAATCCCGCCATCGCGGACATCACCATGATCGACGACCGCCATGCCTTCATCCTGGGCAAGGCCTATGGCGCCACCAACATCATCGCCCTCGGCAAGGGCGGCGACATGATTTCCAATACCCATGTCAGCGTGCTGAACGGCCAGCAGGCCACCGTCACCCTGCAGCGCGGCACCCAGCGCACCACCTATACCTGCGCCGCCGGCCGCTGCGAGGCGGCGCCGCAGCCCGGCGACGGCAAGGATTCCTTCGACGCCGCCAGCAGCCAGATCTCCTCGCACCAGGACGCGGCCAAGAAAGCCGCCGTTCCGCAAGCGGCGCAGTAGCTAAGCCTTCAGCGGATAGACCAGCTGCGAGACCAGGCCTTCGGGCATGTCCTCGCCGATGCCGTATTCCTTCGGCACTTCGCCCTTGGGCATGTGGAAGGTGCCGAACATCAGGTCCCAGACCGGAAAGGTGCTGGCGAAGTTCTTGTCGCGCGGCTCCACCGCATGATGCCAGCGATGGAATACCGGGCTGACGAAGAGATGGCGCAGCGGCCCGCCCGTCCAGTTCAGGTTGGCGTGCACATAGGTCGAGACGATGGTGTTGAAGGGTCCCAGCACGATGAAGACTTCCGGCGAGACGCCGGCCAGCAGCATCGCGATGTCGCAGGCGACGGTGCCGAACAGCAGATTCACCGGATGGAAGCGCGCCGCCGACAGCCATTCCACCTGATGCGGCGCGTGATGCACCGCATGATACCGCCAGGGGCCGCCCTGGTGGAAAAAGCGGTGGCTCCAGTAGAGGACAAAATCCGTCACCACCAGGAACAGAACGCCCTGCAGCCAGAGCGGCAGCCTGCCGATCCAGCCATGGCCGGTCTGGTAGAAATCGGCGATCGCCTGGGCGTCGTGGATGTTGAAGAGCGCCGCGGTGGCGATGGCGGTCAGCGCGATGCGCAGATAGCGGGTGAAGACCGGCACGAAGATCCAGTAGGCGAGATCGGTGCCCAGGCCTTCCTTCTTCCACCACGGCCTGCCCCGGTTGCAGGGCATGAAGAATGACAGAACCGAAAAGACCAGGCCCATCCCCGCCAGCCAGGGAAAGACATGCCACAGCGTGACGAAGAACTGCCAGAGGACGGCCTTGGCCAGCTCCAGGTTCATTTGCTCACGCGCAGGTTGGTGATCTTCTGGGCGATGTCGGAGAAGGCGGTCTTGATCTGCGACGAGGCGGTCAGGTCGTAATATTTGCTGGAATCGGTGGCGCAGTTCTGCAGCGCGGTCGAATTGCCGTTGGTGCCGATATGGATGAAGATCGAATAGATGGTGACGCCGTCGGCCTTGGCATTGGTGCAGGCCGCATTCTCGCGGGTGTCGATATAGCCGTCCTCGGTGGTGCCTTCGGTCGAGCCGTCGCCGTACCAGCGGTCCTGGGTGTTGAGGCCGTCGGAGAACAGGATGATCACCTTGGTGGTGCCGGACGGCAGCGTGCCGGTGCCATAGGGCGCGCCGGACGTCAGCAACTGCCAGCCATGCTCGATGCCGATCGCCTGGTTGGTGTTGCCGCTGGCGACCATGGCGTTGACCTTGGTGGCGAGGTCCGTCCAGTTGTAGTTCAGGGTGGTGACCGGCGCCTGTGAGGAGTCGCAGGCGGTGTTGTTCTCGGCCGGGAACTGGGTGTCGTCCCACACCGATGTGTTGCTGCTCGCCTGGGTCTTGCTTTCGTCATAGTCGGAGGCGGCGGCGGTGCGGTTGGCGCCCTTGGTGCCGTTGAAGATCCATGTACTCTTGTTCTTCTGCTGCCGGTCCATGACGCAGCCGCTCCAGTTGGAGTGGGCGTTCGCCACCCAGGCATGCTTGTAGTAGTTGGCCGTGCAGGTCTGGCTCCACCAGTTACCGCTGCAGCTGCAATTGCTGTAGTTGTTGCAGCTCGACACCGTCTTGGTCGCGCCGGTGGCGGTGCTGGTGAAGCAGCCATTGTAATAGCGGTCGCGGTGATCGGAATTGGTGCGGCCATTGTCGAGGCCGGGGCAGATATAGCCCTTGTAGGTGCCGCTCGACGGCACCGAGGATGTGCTCGACGTGCTGGCGGGCTGCTTGACGCAGCCATAGCCGTTGCTGCCGGTGCTGAAGGGACAGCCATCGCCCGGCCCGGTCAAATCCGTGACGCCGCTCAAATCTTCGTCTGCCGGCGGGGCTTCCCATTCGCCCCAGTCGATATAGGGACTGGTGGAAGCCAGGCCCATGTTCACCGAGCGCGTGAACGGCACGATGCCGACCTGGACGTCGCCGGCGCTGGCGGCGGCGTTCTGCAGGATCTTGAGCAGGCCATAGCTGGAGTTGGTGATGGCGTCCTGCAGCGCGCTCATCTTGCTGCCGCCGGAATCGCCATTGGCCATCGAGCCGGAATTGTCCAGCACCAGCGCCACCCACAGCTTGGTCTGGCCCCAGACCACGGTCGAACTGGCGCTGACGGTAGGCGCCCCGATGCCCAGAGGAGCGACGCCCAGGAGCGTCAGCTTGAGCGGCAGGCTGGCGGAGAGCGTCACCGACTGGTTGACGACATTGATGCTGACGGAACTGGGCGTGCCGTAGTTGCTGTCCTGGGTATGGTCGTAATTCTGGTCGAAATATTGCTGCGCCACGGTCTGCAGCGCGGCGCAGGAGGCCTTGGAGGCGGCGTCGCCGCCGGAGGAGCAGGAGCTGGGCTTGGAGGTAGCGTTGCCCACCGCCAGGGCGGCGGCGTCCAGCGCCTCGTTCATGCGCTGATGCACCATCATGCCGCGGGCGAAGTCGACGCCGGCGCCGGTGGCGACCAGGATCGGCACCAGGGAGAGGCCGAACATCATCGCGACATTGGCCTTGCGGTCACCCAGCAGGGCGCGCGCCTTGCCGGTGATGGAAGCGAAGAGGAACGCCAAACGCACGGGAACGCCCATCAGATGTCTGGTTTGCCGCCGCAATATGGCGCGGAACCGGTGAAGATGAAGTTGCTTCGGGCGGCGTGGTTAGCGGAGAGTTAACGGCATGGCGCGGATGAACGTAAACAAAGCGTAAAGCCCGCGCCGTCCCCTCCTCCGGTTTAAGCCTTCCTTGACCATCGCGGAGGCAATTTGTTCCCGCAAAGACGGCGCCGGTGCCGGATCCGGCGTTGGAAGAGGCCCTGCCATGAGCCGCGAGCGCATGAAGCGTTTTACGATGAATTGGCGGCGCCGGGCCCGCAGCGGCTCGGCGGCGGTGGAATTCGCCTTCGTGGCGCCGGTCTTCTTCATGTTCCTGTTCGGCATCATCGAGGGCGGCGTGATGTTCTTCGGCCAGGCGGCGCTGATGAACGCCACCCAGGATGCCGCGCGCCTGATCCGCACCGGCCAGGCCCAGGGGACGATCAGCCAGAGCGCCTTCACCCAGAAAGTCTGCGACGGCATCAAGGCGCTGCTCAGCTGCGGCAACCTGCAGGTCGATGTGCAGAGCTATCCTTCCGGTTTCAGTTCCAGCCTCGGCTCGCCGGTGGATTCCAGCGGCAACCTCAAGTCCGGCCAGAACAACTACAATACCGGCAATCCCTGCGATGTGGTCGTGGTGCGCGCCTTCTACAAATACATCATCGTCACGCCGGTGCTGACGCCGTTCCTGGCCGGCCATAGCGGCAACAATTTCAATTATCTCTCTGCGGCGGCGGCCTTCCGCAACGAGCCCTACACCTCGGCGGTGTCGGGATGCTGACGGGAGCGCCGGCCGGCAAAAGTGCGAAGCGTTGGCATGCTGTCGCTGCCAATTGCGCCAGGCGCGCTTGCGCGCCGGGGCCGCGCGACCATCAAAAAAAGCGGCTTGGCGTCTTCGGACGCGAAAGAAGCGGCCTGGCGGCGGTGGAATTCGCCCTGATCCTGCCGGTGCTGATCACCATGCTGTTCGGCATGGGGGAATTGTCGCTGGCGGTGTTCTGCCGCACCGACGTCACCCAGATCGCCAGCACCGTCGCCGACCTGGTGGCGCAGGAGCAGACGGTCGCCAGCACCGATCTCAGCAATGTCTACAACGCCGCCAACACCATCCTCTATCCCTATTATCCCAATCTCTCGACCTCCAAGCCGACCATCCGCATCACCAGCGTGATCTACAACACCGCCACCAACAGCACGACCGTGGGCAAGGTCGCCTGGACCTGCAGCCAGTCCGGCTCCGGCACGCTGTCGCCGGCCTCGCGCGCGCTGAACAGCAGCGTGACCTTCAGCCAGCCCTTGCTGTCCAGCGGCGGCAGCGTGCTGATGGTGGAAGTGGCCTACAGCTATGCTTCGCCCACGACACAGGTGCTGGTCGGCAGCTACAACATGACCAACCAGTTTTACACCAAGCCGCGGCGTGTGGGTCAGATACCGGCGCCCAGTTCTTGTCCGTAAGCGCAAACGCGCCGCTTTTATTTTCCAGCCCCCATCCGCGGCAGCTCGGGCTTGCTCCGCGTCGAAGGGGTCGGACTCAGCGCGGTCTGATAAGACCTTCCTGCGCCACCGAGGCAATCAGCGTGCCGTCGCGCGTGAAGATCATGCCACGCGAGAAACCGCGCCCGCCATAGGCGGCCGGACTGTCCTGGCTGTAGAGCAGCCAGTCATCCACCCGGAAAGGCCGGTGGAACCACATGGCATGGTCCAGGCTGGCCACCTGCACGCTGGAAAAGATGCCCTTGCCATGCGGCAAGAGCGCGGTGTCGAGCAACGACATGTCGGAAACAAAGGCGAGGAAGGCCTGGTGCAGCGTTGCCGGCCCTTCCGGCGCCTGCTTTGCCCGGAACCAGATGTGATCCAGCGGCGCGCGCGCCGGGCGGTCGCCAAATTCGCGCGGCTGGAGCGGGCGGAATTCGAACGGCCGGGAACGCCACAGCCCCCTGAGCACGCTGGCGTCGCCCTCGGGATAGACATCGGACAGGCTTTCGGGCGGCGGCACATCGGGCATCGCCGCCTGGTGCACGAAACCGCTTTCCTCTTTCTGGAAAGAGGAAGCCAGGACGAAGATCTGCTCGCCATGCTGGATCGCCACCACCCGGCGAACCGAAAAGCTGCCGCCGTCACGCGAGCGGTCCACTTCATAGAGAATGGGGGCGGCGGGGTCGCCGGCCCGCAGGAAATAGGCATGGAGGGAATGGCAGAGCCGATCCGGCGGGGCCGTGCGGCTGGCGGCCACCAGGGCCTGGGCCAGGACCTGGCCCCCGAAGACACGGGTCGAGCCGTCGTCCGGGTTGGTGCCGCGGAAGATATTCTCCTCCACCTTCTCCAGGTCGAGCAGGCGAATCAATTCCTGGACGGCGGCGGCCATGCGGCCTTTAGAGCATAGCCGGGGCGGCTTGCCGAGATTTCACGTAAGCTACTGAAAAATAAAAGACTTTATAGAATTCGGCTGCGGCGCGGGGACACACCCCCTGAAGAGCCCGGTCAGCGGGACCGGGCTTGGGGCTTTGTGTCCGGCCAGTCACATCTCCGGGATAAAAGTCCGGCTGCGCGGGCGGTTCTTACCGCAAAGCAACATGAGCAATGGAGACTTTTGGCGAGTTCGCCGTTATAAGCGTTGGATTGGTTTCGGCGCGGTGGGGGACCTCCCCTGCTGTCGATTTTCAAAGAGGGTGACAATGAAAATTCGTTTACTTGCCTTGGCGGGTGTGGCTGCCATGGCGCTCTGCACGCCGGCGCTGGCGGCTGAGGGCTGGTACCTGGGTCTGTCTGGCGGCTTCGCCGACCAGAATGGCGTGACCTACCACTCTGTTCCGGTTCCGACCAACGCCGGCAAGATCGGCATCAGCTCCGGCGGCATTGTCGCCCTGCAGACCGGCTACAAGTTCGAAAACAACCTGCGCCTGGAAGTCGAAAGCAGCTATTCCTGGCATGACATCAGCAAGACCGCGCCCTTCACCGGCGCCGGCACCCAGCTGCGCATCACCACCGCCAACCTGCTCTGGGATATTCCGTTCGATGACCAGTGGAGCATCTCGCTGGGCGGCGGCCTTGGTGTCGGCAACGGTTATATCCGCGCCACCACCGTGACCGGCGGCACCACCTATGACTATGTCCGCGCTTCGCAGCTGAACTTCGCCTATACCGGCATCGCGGCGATCAACTACCACATGGCGGAAGACCTGGATCTCAGCTTCCGCTACGCCTACCGCTCCATCCTGGTCAGGCAGAATGGCGCCTCGGCCTATATCCCGCTCTCGCCGGTCCATGTCGGCAATTTCACGGAAAGCGCGTTCATGCTGGGCCTGACCTGGTTCATGACGCCGCCTCCGCCGCCGCCGCCTCCGCCGCCGCCTCCCCCGCCGCCGCCGCCGCCGCC
>CAZNGO010000073.1:0-33216 GCA_964572805.1 uncultured Rhizobium sp.
TTTCCAACCACAGCGAATATGACGACGCCTACACCAAATCGCGGCTGGTCGCGGCCAAGCGCGAGGCCGGCGAGGAAAATCCCTTCATCGTCGGGGCCGACGGCGTGCAGAAATACTTCACCGTGATGGAAGAATGCGCCACCGCCTCGAAGCTGCGGAATAACGCCAAGTAGAACCGGCGAGTCGCAATCGGTTGCACCTCGCGGAGCGGAAAAGGCCCGCTTCCGCGGGGTTGCGCGCCCGCGCGACGCGTGACATATAACTCAGACAAATACCGGCCGCCGCGGCGACCAGCACCTGATTAGAGGGGCCTGGAACCTTCCTTCCCGGGCCCTGGGCCTCCCTGGCCATCCTGCCCCCGTTCACCGCGTGTGAACGGGGGCTTTTTTTCGGCGGCGCAGGGCGGCATCTTTGCTCCGGGAGCCCGAATGAGACCGACACGACGCAGGGTATTGCAGGGCGGCGCCGCGGCGCTGGCGCTGCCGGCGCTGAAGGCCGGAGCCCAGGAGGCGCCGCCGACTCTCTGGTACGCCAAGCCCGCTGCGCAATGGACCGAAGCGCTGCCGCTGGGCAATGGCCGGCTGGGCGCGATGGTGTTCGGGGGCGCCGGCGATGAACGCATCCAGGTCAACGAGGCGACGCTGTGGGGCGGCGGGCCGCATGACTACACCAACCCGGAGGCCTTCAGCCACCTGGCGGAACTGCGCCAGCTGATTTTCGCCGGGAAGATTCAGGAGGCCGAGCGCCTGACGGCCTGGATGATGGGCAATCCTTCCCTGCTGATGCCCTTCCAGCCTTTCTGCGATCTGCGCCTGCATTTCGACGGCCAGGATGCGGTCGGCGACTACCGCCGCGAATTGTCGCTGGACGAGGCCACCGCCACGGTCAGCTACAGCGCCGGCGGCGCCCGCTTCCGCCGCGAGATTTTCATTTCCCATCCCGCCCAGTTGATGGTGGTGCGCCTCACCGCCGACCGGCCCGGCAGCCAGACCCTGTTCATCGGCCTGGATTCGCCGCAGGACGGCGCCATCACCGCAGCCGGCCCTGACGGGCTGCAGCTGACGGGACAGATCGGGCCGCGGCAGAATCCGCGCGGCTCCTGGGTCGGCTCATGGGACGCGCCGGGCCTGCGCTTCGCGGCGCTGGCGCGGGTGCGCGCCGAAGGCGGCACGGTGACGGCGGAAGGCGGCCGGATGCGGGTGCTGGGAGCCGATGCCGTGACCATCCTGCTCGGCGCCGCCACCAGCTTCCGCAATTATCGCGACATTGACGGCGACGCGCTGGCGGCCGCGCGCGGCCCCCTGGATGCCGCCGGCTCCCTGGAGGCGCTGCGCCAGGACCATCGCGCCGACCACCAGAAGCTGTTCCGCCGTGTCAGCCTGAATCTGGGCCCCGACACCAACACCGCCCTGCCCACCGACGCCCGCATCGCCGCCGCCAGGACGCAGGACGATCCGGCGCTGGCGGCGCTGTATTTCAGTTATGGCCGCTATCTGCTGATTTCGGCCTCGCGGCCAGGCGGCCAGCCCGCCAACCTGCAGGGCTTGTGGAACCAGGAATTGCTGCCGCCCTGGGGCAGCAAGATGACCACCAACATCAATCTGCAGATGAATTACTGGCTGGCCGAGGCCGGCAATCTGTGGGAGACGCAGGCGCCACTCTGGGATCTGATCGACGACCTGCAGGTGACAGGCGCGCAGACCGCGAAAACGCATTACAATGCCCGTGGCTGGGTGCTGCATCACAATACCGATCTGTGGCGGGCGACGGCGCCGGTGGACGGCGCCTGGGGCATCTGGCCCATCGGCCAAGCCTGGCTGGCCAACCAGATGTGGGATCATTACCGCTTCAGCGGCGACCATACCTTCCTGGCCAACCGCGCCTTTCCGGCGATGACAGGCGCGGTGCGCTTTATTCTCGACACGCTGGTGGAAGCGCCGGCCGGCACGCGCTTCGCCGGCAAGCTGGTGACCAACCCGTCCTTCTCGCCGGAGAATTCCTACTTCCTGGGGCAGACCCGTTCGCAGCTCACTTACGCCGCGACCATGGATCTGGAGCTGATCGACGAACTCTTCGCCGCCTTCGACAAGGCCTCGCGCCTGCTGAACCGCGACGCAGGCTTGCGCACCGAAGCTGCCGCCGCCCGCAAGCGCCTGCCGCCGCTGCAGACCGGGGCACGCGGGCAATTGCAGGAATGGATCGAGGACTATCGCGAGGCCGAGCCGGAGAACCGGCATGTTTCGCACCTCTATGCGCTTTATCCCGGCCAGGCGATCAATCCGCGCACCACGCCGAAACTGGCGGCGGCGGCGCGGCGCAGCCTGGAACTGCGCGGCGATGGCGGCACCGGCTGGTCCAAGGCCTGGAAGATCGCATTCTGGGCGCGGCTGCAGGATGGCGATCATGCCCATCTGATGCTGCGCGGCCTTCTGGGCGAAAGCACCCTGCCCAACATGTTCGACACTCATCCGCCCTTCCAGATCGACGGCAATTTCGGCGCCGCCGCCGCCATCGCCGAGATGCTGGCGCAGAGCGATGATGACTCCATCACCCTGCTGCCCGCCCTGCCGCGCGCCTGGCCGGAAGGCCGTGTCACGGGCCTGCGCGCCCGTGGCGGCGTCACCCTGGACATCGCCTGGCGCGGCGGCGCGCTGACCGAGGCCGGCCTTACCGGCGATCACGCCCGCAGGCTGACCCTGCGCCATGGCGCCAGAAACGCCGTGCTGGCGCTGCGGCCGGGCCGGACGCTGCGGCTGGATGGGAGCCTCCGCCCCCGCCTCAAGTAACCGTGGGAATTACAGAATTTTCGTCGCCCGGCTTTGCCTGGCCGTGCCATACTCCTCCCAACAAGAACAGTTGGGGGAAGATGCCATGCCGATGTCCGCGCGATGGGCCATCACGGCCTTGCTAGTAAGTGCAGCCGCGCCGGCCCTGGCCGCCGATTACCAGACCAATCTCGGCCCCATGCCGCTGGACGACGAGACCAAGGCGGTGATCGCCGGGCGCGGCGACGTCACCGCGCATTGGGACGGGCGGACCTTGAACGTGAAGGGCAGCTTCAAGGGGCTGCCGTCGAGCGCCACCGAGGCGCACATCTTCATCAGCGAGCATATCGGCGTGCCCGGCATCCAGCTGCTGGACCTCGCCGTCACCAAAGCCACCAGCGGCACCGTGTCGGGCAGTCTCGTGCTCACCGCCTCGCAGTCCGATGCGCTGCGCACCGGCCGCCTCTATATCCAGGTCAACAGCGAGAAGGCGCCGCCCGGCTATAGCTGGGGGCCACACGGCACGCTGTGGGGCTGGCTGCTGCCGGCGCACAGGACCGCGGGCCAGGACGTGCCGCAGGCCGGCCACTGGTTCATTCCGCAACTCGACACACCGTCGCGCTGAGGGACATCGCCATGCGCATCAAGACAGCCCTTCTGACCACCGCCGCGCTCGCCGCCGGCTTCGCGCTCTGGACCGCCCGCGCCCAGGCACCCGGCCCCTTCACCACGGCGCAGCTCGAAGCCGGACGCGCCGCCTATAACGACAATTGCGCCGTCTGCCATGTCGCCGATCTTTCCGGCGCCACCGACGCGCCGCCGCTGGCGGGCAATGCCTTCATGGGGGCCTGGCGCGCCCGCAGCAGCGCCGAGCTGTTCAGCAAGATCAGCAAATCCATGCCGCCGGGGCGCGGCGGCAGCCTGGACGAGGCCACCTATCTCGCCATCACGTCCTATGTCCTGCATGCCAATGGCGCGGTAGCCGGCAATGCGCCGCTGACCGCGGCGACGGCGGCGCCGATCGGCGGCATCGCCAGCGGCGTCATGCCGGCCGACATCGCCAATCCGCCGCGCGTGGCGCAAGCCGCGCCGGCTGCCGGGCGCGGACGCGGCAATGTCGCGACCTCGGCGGGCTTCGCCCAGCCCGGCCAGGAAGTGCGCTATGGCGATCCCGGCCGCTTCGCCCTGCCCAGCCAGTTCGGCCTGCTCTTCAAGGGCGACATCCAGAATTATGTTCCCGTCACCGAGGCGATGCTGACCCATCCGGCGCCCGGCGACTGGCTGATGATGCGCGGCAACTACCAGGGCTGGAGCTATAGCCCGCTGAAACAGATCACCACCGCCAATGTCGACCAGCTGCAGCTGAAATGGATGTGGTCGATGCCGGAGAACGGCACGATGGAGGACACCCCCATCGTCCATGATGGCCTGATGTACATGTGGGGCACCGCCAACACCATCCAGGCGCTGAACGCCAGGACCGGCGAACTGCTGTGGGAGAACCGCATCGGGCCGGCGGCGCGCGCGGCCGGCCCCGGCCCGTCGTCGGAAGAAACCCGTTCGATGGGGCTTTACGGCACCAATCTTTACGTCAACACGCCCCAGGGCTGGCTCTATGCGCTGGACGCGCGCACCGGCGAGGAAGTGTGGAAGACCAAGCTCAACGACAGTCCCAATATCGGCAGTTCCACCGGCGGGCTGATCATCATCAAGGGCCGCGTCCTGGTGGGCATGACCAATTGCGGCCGCGCCGGCACGCCCGACCATTGCTATATCAGCGCCTATGACGCCAGGACCGGCAAGCGCGACTGGAAATTCGTCACCGTGGCGCTGACCGGCCAGCCCGGCGGCGACACCTGGAACGGCATGCCCGACAATGACCGCAAGGGCGTCGAGACCTGGATCGCCGGCACCTACGATCCCGAGCTCAACACCACCTATTGGGGCACCGCCCAGGCCAAGCCGTGGCGGCGCGACCTGCGTGGCTCCGGGACCGGCGCCACCGACTATGCCAACTCGACCCTGGCGCTCAATCCGGAAACCGGCGCCCTGAAATGGTGGTACAACCATTCGCCCGGCGAGACCTTCGACCTGGACGAAGTCTTCGACCGCGTGCTGGTGGATCACGGCAAGGAAAAATCGCTGCTGACCATCGGCAAGGCCGGCATCCTGTGGAAGCTGGACCGCGTCAGCGGCAAGTATCTGCAGCACACCGAAACCGTGTTCCAGAACGTCTTCACCAGCATCGATCGCAAGACCGGCCATCCCACCTATCGCAACGACATCGTCGACCAGAAGGTGGACCAGTGGCTGTCGTCATGTCCCGGCCCGGAGGGCGGCCACAACTGGCAGTCGGCTTCCTATCACCAGCCCAGCGACGCGCTGATCATTCCACTGTCGCAATCCTGCGTCTTCATGCTGGGCAACGGCTCGGAGACCTATTTCGAGATGCCGGGCTCGGACGGCAATCTGGGCCGGCTGTCGGCCTATCGGGCGAAAGACCTGAAGCCGCTCTGGTCTTTCCAGCAGCGGGCGCCGTTCCTGACGGCGGTGGTCTCGACCGCGGGCAATGTCGCCTTTGTCGGCGATTTCGACCGCACCTTCCGCGCCATTGACGTGAAGACCGGCAAGACGCTGTGGAAGACGCGGCTTGGCACCACGGTGCAGGGCTATCCCGTCAGCTTCACGGCCGGCGGCAAACAGTACATCGCCGTCACCACGGCACTGGGCGGCGGCAGTCCGGAGCTCAAGCCCGGCACCATGCTGACCGAAGTGCACCGGCCATCGACCGGCTATGCGCTGTATGTCTTCGGCCTGCCTGATGCCAAGGCGGCGGGCGCCAGGAAATAGAGGTCTCGCCATGCGTCCTGTATTCGCCACCGCGTTTTGTCTGGCAGCCGCGCCGCTGGCGGCCCAGCCCGCGCCGGGCGACTGGACTTCCTACGGCCGCGATGTCGCCGCGACGCATTATTCGCCGCTGGCGCAGATTACGCCCGCCAATGTTTCCAGCCTGAAAGTCGCCTGGACCTATCATATGCTGGCCGATGCGCCCGCACCGGCAGCGGGCGGACGCGGCCCGCGCGCCATCGCCAGCCAGGCGACGCCGCTGGCGGTGAATGGCGTGCTTTACCTGAACTCGCCGATGGGGCTGGTGGTGGCGCTGGACGGCGCCAGCGGCAAGGTGCTGTGGCGCTATCGCCTGCCCGACAATGCGCGGCCTTCCACCCGCGGCATGGAATACTGGCCGGGCGAGAAGGGCCATGAGCCGGAAATCCTCTTCGGCAGCTCCGACGGCAAGCTGCGCGCCATCAGCGCGAAAAACGGCACAGCAATCGACAGCTTTGGCGAGCATGGCGCGATCAATCTGCGCACGCCGGAGGTAATGAACGGCCTGAACAACGCCCTGGCGCTGTCGGCGCCTCCCATCGTCTACAAGAACATCGTGATCACCGGCGGCCAGGTACAGGAGCAGCCGGTGAAGGGCAGTTCCGGCGATGTGCGCGGCTGGGACATCCGGACCGGCAGGCTGGTCTGGACCTTCCACACCATTCCCCAGGCCGGCGAGCCGGGTTACGACACCTGGGCGCCGGGCAGCACGGCGCAGCGTTCCGGCGTCAATATCTGGAACATGGCGACGGTGGATGCAAAGCGCGGCATCGCCTATCTGCCCATCGCCGCGCCCGCCGTGGACCGCTGGGGCGCGGACCGCGCCGGCGACAATCTCTACAGCGACACGCTGGTGGCGGTGAACGCGCTGACCGGAAAAAAGCTGTGGCACTACCAGCTTGTCCATCACGACATCTGGGACTTCGATCTCGACACCGCGCCGCTGCTGTTCGACGTGCACAAGAACGGCAGGACCATTCCCGCCGTGGCGGCGATGAACAAGTCGGGCTATCTCTTCATTCTCGACCGCGTCACCGGCAAGCCGATCTATGAAGCGCCGGAGACGAAAGTGCCGGGCTCCAACGTGCCGGGCGAGGCGCCCTCGCCCACCCAGCCGATCCCGCTGACGCCGCCGCCGCTGGCGCGCCAGAGCTTCAAACCCGACACCGATTACGCCCAGCTGACGCCGGAACATACGGCGGCGTGCAAGGCGCTGGCCGCCGCCAAGAAGGCGGTCGGCAGCGTCGCCTTCTCCACCATCCCTAGCGGCCAAGCCATCATCCGCTTTCCCGGCAGCGGCGGCGGCCCGGAATGGGGCGGCGGCGCCTTCGATCCCAGGCACAGCTTTTACATTATCAACACCAACAACATGGGCACCATCGAGGGGCTGGAAGCCAAGCCCGGCGGCTGGTGGGGTTCGACCGAAGGGGCCGACAGCTTCTTCCAGGTGTCGGACAACCACCTGATGTGCCAGACGCCGCCCTGGGGCGTGCTTTCGGCCGTGAACGTTAACACCGGGCAGATCGCCTGGCAGGTCAATCTCGGCGTCACGGACAGCTTGCCGGCGGGATTGCAGAACACCGGCCGGCCCAGCCTGGGCGGGCCGATCGTCACCGCCAGCGGCCTTATCTTCATCGGCGGCACCGATGACGCCCGCTTCCGCGCCTTCGATGCGGCGACCGGCAAGGAAATCTGGACGGTCAAGCTCGATTACGCGGCCCATGCCACGCCGATGACCTATCGCGGCAAGGACGGCAAACAGTATGTCGCGATCACCGCCACCGGCGGCAGCTTCCTGCGCGATCCGGCGGGCGGGGATAGTTTGGTGGTGTTCGGGTTGCCCTGAGCACTACTAGGTGCGCTGCTTCCCAAAATTGTCTTTGCTATTGGCCGCCTTAGCCGAAGCACGCTCTAGCGTCATACTATATGCCGTGAGGAAATTAATCGGGGTTCCGACCACCCCCATCATTCCGAATATCCAAACTGCGTCACTCGAATTGAGGAATAGAAGTTCCTCATTCGAATAGAAGAGCGCCACGCATATCGACAAGAAAAATAGCGCCATAGTCAGGCCCCATCTGAGCGCCAGCTGCTTCGGCGGTAAACCTCGCTGCTCCCACTTCCACAACCTTCTAACTAGGAGCAAAAAGCCCACCCCGGAAGCCGCGAAAGCTAGATATGGCCCAATAAGTTTTCTCTCGTTTACATGAGCGATATATTTCAAGGTGACAAACGTGCCAAGAAGAAAAAACAGGTAGAAACAAACGTCCAAGAACAGCCCAGACCGACTGTGCGCGCGAACTTTTGAGACCAACGGCATCATCGAGCTACGCTTCTTTCATCAGCCGCGACGGCCAGCTGATACGCACCAAGAGGCCGTCCGGGCCGGCAATCCCCACTTCATACAGTCCCCATTCGCGGTGGCGCAGCACGCCGCCGGGACGGATGACCAGGTCATCCACCCTTGCGGCGATGGCGGCAACGTGAGGGGTGCGGATGAAGACGCCAAAGGGATTGTGTTGCGCCGGCACGGCCCATGGCCCCGCACCCGCCTGGGTGAGATGCACTTCGCAATCCCAGCCGGTCATGATGACATAATTGTCGGCGCCGCCGGTGCGCGAAAACCCCAGCCGTTCCCAGAAGGGAATCGCGCCCGGCAAATTGTTGCTGGGCACGATGGCAAAGGCGCCAACCGGCGGGACATCGGACATCAAAGCCCTCTCACCTGCCGGAGCGCGATCTGCAGCATGGCGCGGGCGTAAGCCACGTCATAGGTCCAGCCGACATACTGGCCCCAGGAATTGCCCAGCTGGCGGTCGGCGTCGTTGCCGCGCGGATGCTCGGGCATGATCATGCGGGTATAGCGGTTCTGCACCAGCAGCTTCATCACCTCATACATGTCGTTGTCGCCCTCGTCGGGCCAGACCTCGGTATAGTCCAGCCGCGGCGTGCGCATGTTGACATTGCGGAAATGCACCTGGCCGATGCGCTTGCGGCTGGCGAAATAATTGCCCACCGCCACCGGGTCTTCGCCGATCTCGCGGGTGACGCCGCAATCCCAGGTCAGGCAGTTCGACGGCGAATCCACCGTCGCGATCAGCCGCTTCCAGTCCGACAGGCTGTTCATCACCTGGTCGGAGCCGCGGCTTTTGGGCGGCGGCGGATCGTTGGGATGCAGCGAGAGCACGACATTGTTCTTCTCCGCCACCGGCACCACGGCCTTGAGGAAATATTCCATGTTGCGCCAGGTGGAGTCGTAATCCTGGGTGCCTTCGGCCGGCAGCGGGGGCAAATCGGCCATCTTCGTATAATTGAAAGTGCTCATGCCGGAATCGCCGCGGCCCAGCGTGTTGGAATAGCCGTCGGTGGCGCGGTGATTGTAGAAATTCCATTCCACCACCGGAATGCCCAGCTTGCCGCAATTGACGATGGTCTGCTTGATCTTGTCGATCTCGGCATCGCGCTGGGCGGTGCCATGGACGATCTGGTTCATGTCGGGGTCCATGCCGCCCTGGTAGGACCAGCGCACCATCATGATGCCGATCTTCATGCCCTGCTGTTTGAGGAAATCGACCCGCGGCTGCAGGTAATCCATGCCCCAGGGCTGGGCCGGCACGTTCTGGGTATCGATCCAGGTGATGCCGATCTGCTTCAGGCGCCGCGCCTCGGCCGGATCGAGCAGATTCTCCATGTACATTGTGAGCTTGGGCGTGTCGGGCCCTTCCTGCGGCATGCCAAGACCCCAGGCCGGCGACATAAAGGTCGGCCCGGCAGCGCCGGTCAGCGCCGTCGCCCCGGCAAGCTGCATCACCCGGCGGCGCGAAAGATATTGGCGCGGCATCATCATGTTTCCCCCTGTTTTGGCCAACGCTAGCCGAGGGGGCGGCAAAAGTCTTGTAAGTGACGGTGACGATGTGCCGTGGGCCGCCGCTTTTGGCCCGGCGCAGCGCCACTTCCGCCTCGGCCAGCGCGACCGCCGCCTTGCAGCGGCTGAGCAGATCCCGGTACGCCGCCCAGACACCATGCCGGCTGTAGCGGCCATGCTTCCAGCGGTTGCGATTGCCGGGCTGGCCGCCCCGTTTTCGCCTAAGTCTCAGTACCGGCCGCACTTTCGCACCCATTCGAACCGCAAAAACTGCGCACCCCTCCCCCGGATGCGTCTGCTTCATCGGCCGGAATTCTAGGATGACCGGCTTCGGCGCGAAACGTGGATATCCAACGCGCCGCTTTGCGCCCAAGCCCCGGCAGCAAAAGAAGAAAGCGGATTTTCGGCCGGGGGATAAGCCGGAACTTGCGCTGCCGCCTACACTGTAGTAGGAGTCTCTACTACAGTGTAGTAAGAGGGTGTCATGGCGCTGCCGCGGCTCAGCAATCCGGAAATGCAGATCATGGAAGTGCTGTGGAAACATGGCAGCGCCTCGATCCGCGAAATCCGCGAAAAACTCCCGGCGCAAAAGCGCCCCGCCTACACCACGGTGCAGACCATGGTCTATCGCCTGGAGGCCAAGAAGGCGCTGCGCCGCACCAAGAAAGGCGTCACCGCCCATGTCTTCGAGGCCCTGGTTCCGCGCGACGCCGCCCGGCGGCGCCTGATCGATGATTTCCTGGCGGTTTTCGGCGGCGAATCCCAGCCGGTGATGGCCCATCTGATCGAAGCGGGAAAGCTCACCCTGGACGATGTGCACGAAGCTGAAAAGCATGTCCGTGAATTGCTGAAAAAGGGAAAGCAGCCATGATCGCCCTGCTCCTTGATCATCTCTGGCAATCGACGCTCTTCGCCGCCGCGGCCGGGCTGCTGACCCTGACGTTGCGCGGCAATGGCGCCAAGACCCGCTTCTGGGTCTGGTTCGCGGCCTCGGTGAAATTCCTCGTCCCCTTCTCCGTGCTGACAATGCTGGGCGGGTACTTCCTGGCCCCCGTCGCGCCGGTGATTTCGGCGCCGGCCCTGATGGTGATGCGCCCGGCGGCGCAGCCTTTCTCGGCCCCGATGTCCCTGCCCGTCCTCGCGGCGGCGCAACTGCCCCAGCCGGCGCACATCGATATCGCCATGCTGCTGCCGGCGCTATGGGTGCTGGGCTTCTGCCTGGTCGCGGCGCGCTGGGCCCGGCGCCACCTTCAACTGACGCGCCTGCTGCGCGACGCCGCCGACCTGCCACTGCAGGCGCCGGTTCCGGTAAGGATTGCGCCGTCGCGGCTGGAGCCCGGACTGGTGGGCATCTGGCGGCCGGTCATCCTGCTGCCGCAGGGCATCACGGAGCGCCTTTCCGCCGCGGAGCTGGATGCGATCATGGCCCACGAACTCTGCCACCTGCGGCGGCGCGACAACCTGCTGGCCGCGATCCACATGGCTGTCGAGGCGCTGTTCTGGTTTCACCCGCTGGTATGGTGGATCGGCAGGCGGCTTAATGCCGAACGCGAGCGCGCCTGCGATGAAAGCGTGCTGGCGTCAGGCAAGTCCCCGGCGCTTTATGCCGAAAGCATTCTCAAGGTCTGCAAGCTCTATCTGCATTCACCCCTCGCCTGCGCCGCCGGCGTCTCGGGCGCCGATCTCAAGCAACGTCTGGAGGAAATCGTGGAAAACAAGATCATTCATGGCCTGAAGAACACCAGGAAAGCCCTGCTGGCCGCTGCCGCCCTGCTGGCGGTCGGCGCCCCCCTTGCCCTGGGGCTGGTGCAGTCCGCACCGGTCCTGGCGCAAGCCCAGGCTCCGGCTGGAGGAAAAAAATCCGGCTTCGTTGACTTGTCGGTCCGCGAAGTGGAATGCGACAACAAGAAACCTGGTGATTGCACCGCAGCTGCCAAGCCCACCGGCAAGCCTTACGCCGGCCCGATGCCGAACAAGGTGCACATGACCCTCACCTCCGGTGAGAGAGGAGACAATCCGCGCGCCTTGATGCTGCGCGCTGACAATTGCCAAGACATCAAGAATAACGTCGAACACTGTGACGGCGATGTGGCGCTGAGCATGCCGGCCGGCATCGCAACGGGTGACGCATTCACCTTCGATGTGGAAGCGCGCAAAATGACCTTGACCGGCAAGGTGATCCTGTTCGCAGGCATGAACCGGATGAGCGGCACCTCGCTGGTCCTGGATGCGAGCAATGGCGTCATTCACATGAACGGACAGGACGTGAAAAGCGGCTATCCCGGCATGCCCCCCGTGCCGAAGACGCCTCTGCCTGCCAGATAGCAGGTCGCCTAGGGTGCCGGATTGCCCGCCGTCTGCGTGCGGTCTTCCGGAGCTTCCTGCCAGCCGCCGCCCAGGGCTTCGAACAAATGCACCGCCGCCTCGCGGTTGGCCAGCGTCACCTGCACCAGCTGGCCCTGCGCCGAGAACAGGGTCTGCTGCGCCTGGATCACATAGATCAGGTCTGCCCCGGCGGCGCCCTGCTGGTACTGGAGCTGGGTGATGGTGAAGGCTTCCTGCGACGATTCAATGGCGCGCCGCAGATGGGTTTCGGACTGGGCGGTGTTGGCGAAGCTGGTCAGGGCATTCTCGACATCGGCATAGGCGCTGAGCGCCGTGCCCTGGTAGCGGGCGACATATTCCTTCTCGGTCGCCTTGGCCAGGTCGCTGCGCCCGGACAGCGCGCCGCCGTCGAAAATGCTCTGCACCAGGCCGGCGCCATAGCTGACGCCGAAATGATCGCCCTGCAGCAGGGACCCGATGGCGGCGCTGGCGAAACCGCCGCTGGCCGACAACGCGATGTTGGGGAAGAAGGCGGCCCGCGCCGCATCGACATTGGCGTGGGCGGCAGCCAGGTCGGCCTCGGCCCCGGCGACATCGGGACGGCGCAGCAGCAAATCGGCCGGCAGGCCCGGCCCGACCCTGGGCGCGGCGATGCCGTCAAGATTGTCGCCGGTGATGGCATAGCCCTGCGGCACCCGGCCCAGCAGCACCGCCAGGGCGTAAAGCGTCTGCTTCTCCTGGGTCTGCAGGTTGGGCAGGCTGGCCTGGATCGATTCCACCTGCGCCAGTTCGCGTGCCAGGTCGAGGCGCGAGACCGAGCCCGCCTTCACCTTGGTCTGCACCACATCCAGAATCTGGTTGATGGCGGCGGCCTGCTGGTTGGCGATGACGATCTGGCGGCGCACCGCCAGCAGCTCGAAATAGCGCTGGGCGACATTGGCGGCCAGGCTCAGCGCCGCCGCATCGCGGGCGAAGCGGGCGGATTTGAGCTGTTCCTGCGCGCTGCGCAGATTGGCCCGCGCCAGACCCCAGAAATCGACTTCGTAGCTGGCGCTGAGGTTGAGGCCAAAGCTGCTGCACCCGCCACCTCTGGTGCAGCCGCTGCCACTGGCGCCGCCGCTGACCTGCGGCAGCAGGGCGGCGTTCTGGACCTTGGCCCGCGCCTCGGCTTCCAGCACCCGCGCCGTGGCGGCGGCAAGATCGCGGTTGTTGCCTTGTGCCTCGGCGATCAGCGCCGTCAGCGCCGGATCGCCGAAGCTCTGCCACCAGTCGGCTTGCGGCCAGACCGTGGCGCCTTCGGTCACCGGACCGTCGAATTTTGGCGGCGTCAGCTCCGGCGTCATGGCATGGGGCGCCGGCGTCAGGGCGCAGCCCGCCAGCAGCGTGGCGCAGAAAAGGGGCAGAACGGCGTTTCTGATCATGACAGCCTACTCGTAGCGCAGGGCGTGGATGGGATTGGCGCGGGCGACGTGCAGGGCGTGGCCCAGGATTGTGAACCAGGCGACCAGCAGCGCCGCCAGCCCCACCCCCGCAAAATAAAGCGGGTTGAGGGTTATGCGGCTGGCAAAGCCCTGCAGCCAGTGATCGAGATAGTACCAGGCCAGCGGCCAGGCGATCAGGTTGGCCAACAGTACGGGAATCGAGAATTGCGTCAGCAGCAGCCAGACAATCTGGAAAACACGCGCCCCGAACACCTTGCGAAGCCCGATCTCCCTGGTGCGGCGGCCGACCGTGAACGCGGCCAGTCCGAACTGCCCCAGGCAGGCGATGAAAATGGCTATGGCGACGAAGATGCCAAGCAGTTCGCCCTGGCGCTCATCGGCCTGATACAGCCGGCCGAAATTGTCGTCCAGGAAATAGCGCCATACCGCCTTGGTCGGCGCGAAGTCGTGCCAGGCCTGGTCTATGAAGGCCAATGTCCGCGGTGTCGCATCGGGGCGGATGCGGATCAGCGCATAGGCCGGGAACATCGGGTCATAAAGATAGATGGAAGCCTGCACCTGCTCGCGCGCGCCGTCGAATTTGGCGTCGGAAAGCACACCGGCGATCTGCAGCCGGTTGGCGCCCCAGAGAAGAGTCTGGCCCACGGCCTGTACCGGCGTGACGCCGAGCCTGGCCGCGGCGGCCGCATTGATCAGAACGCTTTGCCCGCCACTCACCTTTCCGGCCGGCAGGCGATTCACCACATCGACCTGGTCAAGGGCGCGACGGTCGGACAACAATCGTCCGGCCAGAAGCTTCAATCCCAGCAGCGAAGGCGCGTTGGGGCCGAGGACGCGCCGGTAGAGAGGGACATCTCCCGCCTGGCCGGCCAGCCGCCCCGCGCCCAGGGCGGCGCTGGCGTTGAGCGGCGGCCAGTCGATCATGGCCACATCCAGGATGGCGGGATCGGTGCGCAGCTTCTGGATGAAGCTCTCCTGTCCCGCCATGGCCAGAGAGCCATTGCCGACAACGACCACGATATTGTCCCTGCGGAAACCCAGATCGGCATTGCGCACAAAGTTGACCTGGCTGAACACGATCGTGGCCGCGATCCCCAGCCCGATGGATACGGCGAATTGCAGGACCACCAGCGCGGCGCGCAGGCGTCCGGATCCCGCCCGTCCGCCGCTGTCGGCACGCAGCGCCCGGATCGGGCGAAATCCCGACAGCAGCAGGGCGGGATAGGCGCCGCCGATCAGTCCGGCCACGACCGCGATGGCGACGATGGCCAGCACAAGCGGCCAGTCGCTGGCATAATGGAGCCCCGCCGGATGCTGGATGAGGCGGCTGAAGGCCGGCTGCAGCATTTCCACCAGCGCCAGGGCCAGAAACAGGGCCAGCAGCGCCATCAGAACCGCTTCGCCCAGAAACTGGACGACGAGCTGGGCGCGGCGGGCGCCATGGCTCTTGCGCAGCGCGATTTCCCGCGCGCGCAGCAGGGCGCGCGCGGTGGCCAGATTGGTGAAATTGAAGCTGGCCAGAAACAGGATCAGGATGCCGACAAGGCCCACGCCATAAAGCGTGGCGATGCTGCCGGCCGGCGTTTCATTGGGGCTCCAGCGGCCGGAGGTCAGATGCACATCCGCGAAGGGCGTGAGGTGAATGGCATAGCGCTGGCTGCCCTTGCGCGGATCGGCGGGCGAGGTTGGCACCAGCCGGTCCAGCAGCAGGGCCGTCTGGGCGACAACGGCCTCTGGCCGCGCCCCCGGCGCCAGGACAACATAGTCATAGCAGCAATTGCCGAGCCAGGACTGCTTGCCCGCCTGCCCCAGGCGGTCGGTGACGGAGGTGTTCGCCAGGAAGACGTCGCCATCGAGCTGGGAATTGTGGGGGATGTCGCGCAGGATGCCCGTCACGCGCAGGGAGACGAGCCGGCTGCGGCACGCCGCCATGTCGCTGGCATTGTCGCAGTTCGCCGTGGTGCGCATGATCCTGCCGATGGCATTGACCGTGCCAAAATACCGGCGCGCCGCGCTTTCGGAAATGACCGCCGATTCCGGATCCTTGAAGGCAAGAGCGGGATCGCCCGCAACCAGCTTCATCCGGATCACGCGGAAGAAATTCGGGTCGACGGAAGCGACGTGCTCCCGGAAGGGGCGGTCGCCGGCGAACATCGTCATGGTGGTGTAGTACAGCCGGCTGATCGCCGTCACTTCCGGAATGCCGTTCTGCATGGCGGCGGGCAGCACGAATGGTGGAATTGCGATGTTGAGCGGATCGCGCCCCTTGAGATAGGCGATCTTTTCCACCCGGTAGAGATTTTCCGTGCCCGGAATCCATCTGTCGTAGGACAACTCGTCCCGAACGAACAGCAGCACGAAGATCACGCAGGCCAGGCCAACGGTCAGGCCGGCAAGATTGATGAAGCTGTAAAGCTTGTGCCGGAAGAAGTCGCGAAATGCCGTGACGAGATAGTTGCGGAACATGGGCCCTCCTACTCGTAGCGCAGGGCGTGGATGGGATTGGCGCGGGCGACGCGCAAGGCGTGAGAGAGCACGGTGACCCAGGCAATCAGCAGCGCCGCCAACCCGACCGCGATGAAATAGAACGGGCTGAGGGCGATGCGATTGGCGAAACCCTCAAGCCAGTGGTTCAGGTAATACCAGGCCAGCGGCCAGGCGATCAAATTGGCCAGCAGCACCGGGGCCGAGAACTGCGTCAGCAGCAGCCAGACGATCTGGAATATGCGCGCTCCGAACACCTTGCGCACGCCGATCTCCCTGGTGCGGCGGCCGACGGTGAAGGCGGCGAGGCCAAACAGGCCCAGACAGGCGATGACAATGGCGATGCCCACAAAGAGGCCGAACAGCATGCCCTGGCGCTCGTCGGAGAGGAATTGCCGGTTGTAGTCCTCGTCGAGGAAATGGCGTTTCAGCGCGACGCTGGGCTCCAGGGCGCGCCAGGTGCGATCGATGAAAGACAGCGCCTGCTGCTCATGGCCGGGCCGGAGGCGCACAGAGAGGTGCCCCAGAGGGAAGGCGCGCCAATAGATGTAGATCGTCTCGTCAACGGCCTTCCTTGGACCATCCTCCCTGATGTCGCCGACGACGCCAACGATCGTGACCACCGCCCCACCCATCGGATCGAGGACAAGGGTCTTGCCGATGGCCTGCGACGGCGCATAGCCGAGGCGGCGGGCGGCAGCCTCGTTGATCAGGACATTTACGGGGCGGACATTCCTGCCCTGCAGCTGCTCGGGCAGCATCGCGTCGGCGCCGCGGTCTTCCGACAGAAGGCGGCCCGCCAGCAACGGCACGCGGTAAAGGCGCATGAAATCGGGGCTGGCGGGGAGCAGGGCGAATTGCTCGCTGGCAGTGGCGCCCGGCGCATGGACGGAAATGCCGTTATGATCACCACTGAAGGGCACGGCCTGGGAGATGGCGACATCGGCGATATCGGCTCCGCTGCGGAGCACGCGGGCGAGCTGGTCCACTATGGCCGGCGGCACGCCGTCCACATTCACGTCCACCACAGCCTCCTTGTGAAAGCCGAGATCGATGGCCCGGGTGAAGGATATCTGGGCAAAGATCACCACCGCCGCGATGCCGAGCCCGATGGAGGCCGCGAATTGCAGCACCACAAGGGCGGCGCGCATCCGCCCGGCGCCGCGCCTGGTGCTGCTGCGCATCGCCCCGGCCGGACGGAAGGATGACAGCACCAGGGCGGGATAGGCGCCGCCGATCAGCCCCGCGCAGGCCGCCATCGCCAGCGCGAAAAGCAGAAGCTGCCAGTCCCGCAGATAGTGAAATTCAATCGGCAGCCCCAGCACCCGCCCGAACAGCGGCATCAGGACTTCCGTCAGCCCCAGCGCGAAGACCAGCGCCACGCCGGTGGTCAGCAGCGCCTCACCCAGAAACTGGATGATCAGTTGCGTGCGCCTGGCGCCGACCACCTTGCGCAGCGCGATTTCGCGCGCCCGCATCAGCGCGCGGGCCGTGGCCAGGTTGGTGAAATTGAAGGAGCCCATCAGCAGGATCAGCATGCCGATGGCCGAGAAGCCATAGACCATGGCCCAGCTGCCGGGCGGGGTCATGCCGCCATAGCGGTCTGTCGAAAGATGGACTTCGGCGAAGGGTGTCAGGCGCGGAACCAGCAGATCGCTCCCCCTCTCCCGGACATTTACGCGCTTCTGTGCATCAAGATTGCGGTCGATGACGGGCTTGAATTTTTCCAGCACTGCGACCGGGCTGGCCCCCGGCGCCAGGCGGACAAAGCTGAAGGTGGACAGAAAAAGCCAGTTCTCCCGCATCTCCTGGTTGACCGGCGAGGCGGCGGACGTGTTGGGGATGAGCACATCCGCCCGAAGTTGGGTGTTGTGCGGCAAGTCCTTCAGAAGACCGGTGACGGCCAGTGCCTGTTGCTGCACCTGGCAATTCTCGTAGCTGGCATCGCATTTCTGCCTGCTGACGACGACGGATCTGCCGATCGGGGATAGCGAGCCGAAATATTTCCTGGCGGCGGTTTCAGACAGGACCACGGAATTGGGATTGCGAAAAACCGTGGCGGGATCGCCGGCCAGCAGCGGAAGGCGAATGACCTGCAGGAAGTTCGGATCGACGACCTGCACCGTTTCGGCAAACTGCCGGTCCCCCACAAAGACGCTGAGCGAATGGCGCGACAGCCGGGTGCGGGCCGAGATTTCCGGAATATTGTCCAGCATTGCCTGGGCAGCCGCGAATGGCGCCTTGGCATTGGGAGCCAGCGCCTTGTCCGGGAGATTGAGCGCGACTTCCAGGCGATAGAGATTTTCGGTGTCCGGTATCCAGCGGTCATAGGAAATCTGGTCGCGCACGAAGAGGAGGATGAAGATGGCGCAGGTAAGCCCGACAGCGAGGCCGGCGATGTTTATGAAGCTGTAAAGCTTGTGCCGGGCAATGGTGCGCCAGGCCGTTGTCAGATAATGGCGGAGCATGGGCCCTCCTACTCGTAGCGCAGGGCGTTGATGGGATTGGCGCGGGCGACACGCAGGGCGTGGCCCAGGATCGTCGCCCAGGCGATCATCAACGCCGCCAGGCCGACCGCGGCGAAATAGAACGGGCTGAGGCTGATGCGGTAGGCAAAGCCCTGCAGCCAGCCATGCAGATAATACCAGGCGACAGGCCAGGCGATCAGGTTGGCGGCCAGCACGGGAACGGAGAACTGCCAGAGCAACATCGCGATAACGTCGCGGACACGCGCGCCAAAGACCTTGCGGATGCCGATTTCCCTGGTGCGGCGCCCGGCAGTGAAGGCGGCCAGCCCGAACAGGCCCAGACAGGCGATGACGATGGCGATGGCGACGAAGGCGCTGAACATCTCGCCCTGCCGCGCATCGTCGGCATAGAGCTTTTCGAAATCCTCGTCGAGGAAATGCCGGTCAATTGCGACATTGGGAGCGAAACGGCGCCAAGTGCGGTCAACAGCATTCATGGTGGGGGGAATCTCCCCACCCGCCAAGCGCAAAGACACGAGAGGTGTCACATCCTCGGAAAAGAGATAGATGACAGCGCGCGCCGGGCTGCGGGCGCCATCAATCCGCATGTCATCCACCACTCCGGCAATGGTGACATGGCTGGGACCAAGCAGAACGGCCTTGCCCACGGCGCTTTCGGCGGTGAAGCCCAGCCGAGCCGCCGCGGCGCGGTTGACCAGAATATTGCGTCCATCTTTGCCGCCGATGCCGAAGCCCTCGGCCTGGTCCTCGCTCCGTGCCCGGGACAGCATCCGCCCCGACAGCAGTCTGACGCCGTACAGGCGAAAGAACTCCGGCGTGATCATCTGCCGGTCCAGGGTGATGTATTCGTCATGGCCGGGCAGCTTCAACTGGGCCACCAATACGCTTCCGGAGAAGGGATAGTCGCTGGACAGCGCCACATCCTGCACGCCGGGGGTGCGGCGCATTTCCTCGACGAAGCTCTTGCGGGCGGTGTCGCTCATGCGGCGGTTGGTATCCACCAGCAGGATATTGTCGCGGCGAAATCCCAACGCCTGGTTGCGCATGAAGCCGATCTGCGACCACACCACCAGCGCGGCCAACGCCAGCCCGATGGCGACTGCGAATTGCAGCACCACCAGCGTCGAACGCAGCAGCGACGAGCCGGTATGGCCGGCGCTGTTGGCGCGCAGCACCGGCGCCGGCAGAAAGCGCGACAGCACCAGCGCCGGATAGGCGCCCGCGATCAACCCCGCCAGCACGGCGATGCCCGCGATCAGCGCCAGGAACTGCCAGTCCGCCAGATAATGAAAGGCGATGGGGCGGGCGACGAAATGGCCGAAGGCAGGCAGAAGGATTTCCACCAGAGCCAGCGCCAGCACCAGCGCCATCAGCGCCGTCATCACCGATTCGCCAAGGAACTGGACGATGATCTGGGAACGCCGCGCACCCGAGCATTTGCGCAGCGCGATCTCGCGTGCCCGCGACAAGGCGCGGGCGGTGTCGAGATTGGTGAAGTTGAAACAGGCGACCAGCAGAATCAGCAGGCCGATCGCGCCCAGACCGTAGAGCATGGCGCGGCTGCCGGGCGGCACCATGTTGCCCAGCATGCCATCAGACGACAGATGCACCGCGGTGAACGGATTGAGGCGGACTTCTATGGTCTTGCTGGCTCGCAGCTTCATGCCAAGGTCGTTCAGCACATTGACATGGGCATCGAGCAGCTGCGGCATGCGGGCCAGCACCGCGGCAGGATCGGCGCCCGGCGCCAGACGGACATAGCCCCAGCCATTGACGGCGTAGAAGTGCTTCTTGCCTTCGTCGCCCAGGACATCGGCGGTGGAGGTGTGGGAAATGATCGCCTCGCCCTTGAGCTGGGTGTTGTGCGGCAGATCCTCCATCACGCCCGACACCCGCAGCGTCACCGCGCCATTGTCGCAGGAGATCGTCATGCCATAGGGGCAAGCGACCTTATTGACCGTCAGCGCCCTGCCCGCCGCGTTGGCGGTACCGAACAACTTCAACGCCAGGGCGCGGGAAATTACGATGGCGCCAGGGCGCGACAGCACGATGGCGGGATCGCCCGACAGTAGCGGGAAGCGGATCACCTGGAAGAAATCGGGATCGACCTCGACGACATCCTGGCTGAAGCTGCGGCCCGCGACCGTGATAGTCCTGGGCCGAGGCCAGAAATGCGCGACGGCGGTGACCTGGGGCAGATTGTCCTTCATCATCACCGGCACGGGAAAGTCCGACACTGCCGCCGTGATGGGCGGGCGGCCGGGCAGGTTGAACGTCTCCTCAACCCGATAGAGATTGGCGCTGCCCGGCACCCATTTGTCGAACGAGAGTTCGTCGCGGATGAACAGCGCAATCAGGATGGCGCAGGCCAGACCCACCGCCAGTCCGCCGATATTGATGAGGGCGGAGAGCCGGTGCCGCGCCAGGTTGCGCAGGGCGATGACGAGATAGTTGCGGAACATGTCCGGCCTACTCGTAGCGCAATGCGTGGACGGGGTTGGCGCGGGCGACGCGCAGGGCATGGCCGAGGATGGTGAACCAGGCGATCAGCAGCGCCGCCAGCCCGATGGCCGCGAAAGGCAGCGGGCTGAGGGTGATGCGGTAGGCAAATTGCTTGAGCCAGTCGCTGAGGAAATACCAGGCCAGCGGCCAGGCTATCAGGTTGGCGATCAGCACCGGGATCGAGAACTGCCAGAGCAGCATTGTCAGGATGGTACGGTCGCGGGCGCCAAAGACCTTGCGGATACCGATCTCCTTGGTACGGCGTCCGGCGGTGAAGGCGGCCAGGCCGAACAGGCCCAGACTGGCGATGAAGATGGCGATGGAAACGAAGATTCCGAAGATCATGCCCTGACGCTGCTCGCCCCGATACAGTCCGTCATAGGCGTTGCTCAGCAGGGTGCGGCCCAGCGCGACGCCATGCACGAATTGGCGCTGGGTCTTGGCGATATATTCCATAGCTTCCTGGGTGTGGCCCGGCGCGATGCGAATGATGATGTTCTGCATGTTCTCCGGTTGGTGGACATAAACCGTTGGCAGCGCCTTATCGCGTATGCCTTCCGCCAACACGTCGGCGGTCACACCCACCACACGGCAGTGCGCCTTGCCGAAGATGAAGGTCTTGCCGATGATGTCAGCCGGCGAATAACCCAGCGCCCGCGCCAGCGAGGCATTGACCATGACATTGTGGCCTTCGTTCTTGCCTTGCTGGTCGCCATTCGGCCCATCGTAGAAATTGTCCTCCTCACGATTGTCCTTCAGATTGCGGCCGGCCAGGATCTTGATGTTGTAGAGGCGGAAATAATCCTCCGACACCGAGTAATGCGTGGGCGAAAGGAAGGACGCATCGCCCTGCCGCTGCACCGGCAGCACATTGTTGTTGCCGTTGAACGGCATGAAGCTGCTGCGGGTCACCTGCAGTATGCTGGGACCGCGCCCCAGCGCCGCCATGAAACTCTTTATGCCGTCCTCGGTCAGGCGGCCGGCCGTGCCGGTGATGACGACATTGTCGCGATTGAAGCCCAGATCGATGTTGCGGGCGTACTGGATCTGCTGGAACACCACCAGGGCGCCGATGCCCAGGCCTATGGAAACCGCAAATTGCAGCACCACCAGCGCGGCGCGCAAACGGCCGGAGCCGCTCTGTCCCGAGCGGTTGGTGCGCAGGGAGGCGCCGGGCCGGAAACCCGACAGCACCAGCGCCGGATAGAAGCCGCTGAGCAGACCCGCCCCGACACCGACGCCGACAATGCCGAGCGTCAGCGGCCAGTCGCCGAGATAATGAAAGTTCAGCGGCCGGCCCATGAACTGGCTGTAGGACGGCAGCAGCACTTCGGCCAGGGCGAAAGCCAGGGCCAGGGCGATCAGCGCCATCAGCACCGCCTCGCCCAGGAATTGCACCACCAGCTGGGCGCGCCGCGCGCCCATGCATTTGCGCAGACTAATTTCCCGCGCCCGCATCGTGGCGCGCGCCGTGGCCAAATTCATGAAATTGAAGCTCGCGACCAGCAGGATCAGCAGGCCGATGACGGCCATGCCGTAGATCGTGGTCATGCTGCCAGGCGGCTTCATGCCGCCATCGCGGTCCGTGGTCAGGTGCGCATCCTGGAAATGCGTCAGCTTCGGCTCCAGAATCTGGCTGCCCGGAATCTTGACATTGGTGAAGGCGGAGATGTCGACATTCTTGTCGAAGATCGGCTTGAGCTTGGCCAGCACGGTGGCGGGATCGGCGCCCGGCGCCAAGGTGATGTAGCCGAAATAGTTGCTGTTGCTGACCCAGCTCTTCTTGTCGTCCTGGGCGATGCGGTCGGCCAGCGAATTGTTCGGCATCAGATAGTCGAAATCGAGCTGGGTGTTGTGAGGCAGGTCCTTCATCACGCCCACGATTCTGAGGCTGATGGTGGTGTTGGCACAGGCCGCATCGTTCATGCAGCCGCCACGCCCGGTGGTCAGGGTCTTGCCCATGGGATCGGCGTCGCCAAAATATTTCTTCGCGGCGCTTTGCGAGATCACCAGATTCTCCGGCCGCGACAGCACCGTCTTCGGGTCGCCTTTGACCAGCGGCAGCGGGATCACCTGCAGGAAATTGGGATCGACGACGCCGATATTCTGCGAGAATTGCCGGTCGGGATGCTCGGGATCGGTCAGGGTCATGCCTTCCCGCGTCAGGCGGGTGCCGCTGGTGACTTCCGGAATCTGGTCGCGCACCGCCGCCACGATGGGAATCGGGCTTTGCGCCGTGGGAATGGGCGCGGAGCGGCCCGGCACATGATAGGTAATCTCGAGGCGCCAGAGCTTGTCGCTGCCGGCAATCCACCTGTCGTAGGAGAGCTCGTCACGGATGAAGACGATGATCAGGATGGCGCAGGTCAGCCCCACCGCCAGGCCGGCGATGTTGATGAAGCTGTGCAGCTTGTGCCGCGCGATATTGCGCAGGGCGGTGACGAGATAGTTGCGGAACATGGCGTACCTCCAGGGCGCAGTTTCCCGCCGCCGAAACCGGTTCGGCGCCAGACTGCGCGGCAAATCAAGACCTACAGAACCTTGCTGATGCTTTCGGTGACGATGGCGCCGTCGAGCAGGTTGACGATGCGATGGGCGTATTCGGCGTGGCTGTGGGAGTGCGTCACCATCACGATGGTGGTGCCTTCATTGTTCAGCTCGGTCAGCAGCTGCATCACCTCCTCGCCATTGGCGGTGTCGAGGTTGCCGGTTGGCTCGTCGGCCAGGATCAGCTTGGGCCGCGCCACCACGGCGCGGGCGATGGCGACGCGCTGCTGCTGGCCGCCGGAAAGCTGGGACGGCATGTGACGGGCGCGGTGGCCGATCTTGACCCGTTCCAGCGCCTCGGCGGCGCGCTTCTTGCGCTCGCTGGCCGGCACGTCGCTGTGATAGAGCAGCGCCAGCTCGACATTTTCCTGCACATTCAGCTCGTCGATCAGGTTGAAGCTCTGGAAGACGAAGCCGATCGAGGCCTTGCGCAGGTCGGAAAGCCGGGCCTCGGTATAGCCGGCGATGTTGGTGCCGTTGAACCAGTATTCGCCGCCGCTGGGCGCGTCCAGCATGCCGACAATGTTGAGGAAGGTGGACTTGCCGCAGCCCGACGGGCCCATCACGGCGACAAATTCGCCTGATCCCACCTCCAGGTTGATGTCCCGCAGGGCGGTGGTTTCCACCTCGTCCGTGCGATAGACCTTGGCCATATGCTTGAAGGAGATCATCTGTTCCTCACTGCTGTTGCATGCCGCCGGTCGAGAATTCGATCCGGTCCATTTTCAGGAAAGCCTCGTAACCCGAGACGATCGCCTTTTCGCCGGGCTTGAGACCGTCCACCACTTCGACGTATTCGGGGTTGCGCCGGCCCAGCTTGACGTTGCGGCGGATGGCGGCGCTGCCATCGGGGGTCACCACGAAGATCCAGTTGCCGCCGGTGTCCTGGTAGAAGGGACCGTTGGGCAGCATCACCGCTTCCTTGGCGCCGCCCAGCTCGACCTTCATGTCGATCGCCTGGCCGACATGGATTCCGGCCGGCGCCGGCCCGTCAAAATAGAAATCGACCTTGAATGTCCCGTTGGCGACCTGGGGATAGACCTTGGCCACCTTGGCGCGGTATTCGCGGTCGTCCACCGTGAGGCGGACGCCCTGCCCCACCGCCACCTGGCCGAGATAGAATTCGTCCACCGGGGCGGTGAGCTTGAAGCGGTCGGCGGAGTTCACCTGTCCCAGCACCGAGCCGACCGGCTTGGACTGGCCGATCTCTGCATCCAGGGCGGTGAGCTGACCGTCCATCGGGGCGCGGATGGTCAGCGCCTCGACCCCGGCGCGGGCAATGTCGACCTTGGCGCCGGCCGCGCCGGTGAGCTGGGTGGCGCGCACCTTCTCCTCGGTCTCGTGGCTGGAGATGGTCGCCTTCTGCAGCTGCAGGTTATATTCGTATTCCTGCTGCTCCTGGCGATACTGGCTGGGCGCGATGGCGTTGCCGTCGAGCAGGATCTTGTCGCGCTCCAGGTCGGCCTTCAGCTTGTCGAGCTGGTGCTGGATGTTGAGCAGGTTCTGCTGATAGGTGAAGCGGGTCTGCTCGAAGCTGAGCTGCTGCGACGCGGTTTGCAGTTCCAGCGCCGGATTGGACAGCACGATCAGCGGCTGGCCCTGCTTCACCGCCGCGCCGTCCTCGGCCAGGATCTGCTTGACGGTGCCGCCCTGCTCGGTGGTGAGGTATGCGGTGATCAGCGGCGCCACATTGCCGCGCACGGCGATATAGTCCTCGAAGGGGCCCTGGCGCACCGTGCCGATGGTGAGCTGGCTGAGCGGGGCCCGGTAGACGTTGCCGCCGCCGCGCGTCATCAGCCAGGCGCCGCCGGCCCCGGCCGCCACCACGACGACGACCGCCAGGCCATAGCGCCGCCAGAGCGGCTTCCTCGCGATGCGGCGGTCCTGTCCGTCGCTGCCGGGAATGATCACCGTCTCTGTGTTGCGGCCGAAGAGGCCCCGAAGTCGTTCCGAGATGCTCATGTTTACCTCTTATCAATTCTTGTGCCAGTTTTTTATCTTTTATTTTCAGATAGATAAGAATCTTGCGTGACAAGATAGTGTTCGCATGCGTACAGTTTGGCGGACACCTGCACGTTTTCGGACACATGCCGCTCGACGCTCGCATCCTGGTCGTGGACGACAATGAGGACATCCTGCAGGCCGCCCGGCTGCTGTTGAAACGGCATTTCACATCGGTCCAGACCTTGGGCGATCCGTCCCAGCTGCCGGCCCTGGTCAAGCGCAACGCCTTCGACGTGCTGCTGCTGGACATGAACTTCGCCCCCGGCGCCGACAACGGCGAGGAGGGCCTCAGGCGCCTGGCCGAGGTCATGGCGCTGGACCCCGAAGCGGTGGTGGTGCTGGTCACCGCCCATGGCGACATCGAACTGGCGGTCGAGGCGATGAAGAGAGGCGCCGCCGATTTCGTCACCAAGCCCTGGGAGAATGAAAGGCTGGTGGCAACGCTGATGGCGGCGCTCAACCTGCGCCGTTCGCGGCGCGAAGCCGCCGACCTGCGCCAGCGCAATCGCGGCCTGATCGCCGCCAGCCACAACATGGGACTGGGCGAGACCGAGATGATCGGCACCGCGCCCGCCATGCTCCAGGTCTTCGGCTCCCTGCGCCGCGCCGCCCCCACCGACGCCAATGTCCTGATCCTGGGCGAGAACGGCACCGGCAAGGAGCTGGCGGCGCGCGCCCTGCACCGCCTGTCGGGGCGCGCCAGCGAGGTCTTCCTGCGGGTGGACCTGGGGGCGCTGTCGCCGCAACTGTTCGAAAGCGAACTGTTCGGCCATCGCCGCGGCGCCTTCACCGACGCGCGCAGCGACCGCACCGGCTATCTGCGCGCTGCCACAGGCGGCACGCTGTTCCTGGACGAAATCGGCAATGTGCCGCTGTCGCTGCAAAGCAAGCTGCTGACGGCGCTGGAACGGCGCGAGGTGGTGCCGGTGGGCGCGGAAAAGGCCGAACCCATCGATGTGCGGCTGATCTGCGCCACCAACCTTGCGCCGCCGCAGCTGGCCGACGAAAACCGCTTCCGCCAGGACCTGCTCTACCGCATCAACACGGTGGAAATCACCATGCCGCCGCTGCGCCAGCGCCGCGAGGACATTCCCCTGCTGCTGGAACACTATGCCGGATTCTATGCCCAGAAATACAATCTGCCGGCCCGGCGCTTCTCCGCTGCGCTGCTCGAGCGGCTGGTGAACTGGTCCTGGCCCGGCAATGTGCGGGCGCTGCGCCATGCGGTGGAGCGCGCGGTAATCCTCAGCGAAAACGACTTGCTCGAGCCGGCGGATTTCCCGCTTTCCGACGCCGCGCCGCCGCCGCCGGCCGCCGAAAGCGCGCGGCTGGAAGAGATCGAGAAGGCTGCCATCGTGCGGGCGCTGGAGGCGCACAACAGCAATGTCAGCCGCGCCGCGGCCGCCCTGGGCCTGACCCGCACCTCGCTTTACCGGCGGATGGAGAAATATGGTCTCTAGCGCTTTCCGGTTCGGCGTTCTGCTGCGGGCGGGACTGCTGCTCGCCACCCTGACGGCGCTGGCCTGGATGGCGGCCAACACCGACTGGTATGTCGCCATGCTGCTCTGCACCGCGGGCGTGGCAACGGAAGTGGCGATGCTGATCCGCTATGCCTCGCGCACCGGTCATGAAGTCGCGCGCTTCCTTGACGCCATCGCCTTTGACGACCATTCGGCCGGTTTCGCCGGCCTGATGCGCGACCGCAGCTTTCGCGAACTGGGCGCCAGCATGACCCGCGTGCTCGACCAGCTGCGCCGCGGCCGGATGGAGCGGGAAGAGCAGGCGCAATATCTGCAAAGCCTGGTCGCCCATATCCCGGTGGCGCTGGTGGCGGTGGACGAGGATGACCGTGTCGAACTGCTCAATCTGGCGGCGCGGCACCTGTTCGGCCAGGCCGCGTCCAGCCGCAGCGATTTCGCCCGCTATGGCGAAGCTTTCGTCGCCGGCATGGAGACGCTCAAGCCGGGCGAAAGCGCCATCCTGCGCATGGAACGCGGCGATGCAGTGCTGCCGCTCAAGGCCGGCGCCACCGACGTGACGGTGCGCGGCCGCCGCCGCCGGCTGGTCTCGCTGCAGAACATCGAAAGCGAGCTCAGCGCCCAGGAACTGGCAGCCTGGCAGACGGTGATCCGGGTGATGGCGCATGAAGTGATGAACTCGCTGACTCCCATCACCTCGCTGGCCTCCACCGCCCGCGACCATGTCGGCGAGACGCTGGCGGCGCTGCCGCCGGACGATCCGGCGCGTCCGGGCCTGGCCGATGCCGGCGAGGCGCTGGATACGCTGGCCCGCCGCAGCGACGGGCTGCTGCAATTCGTGCAGAACCATCGCCGCGTCACCAAGCGCATGGTGGCGCAGCTCCAGATCGTGCCGGTGCGGCGCATCTTCTCGCGGCTGCAGCGCCTGCTGGCCGACGAACTGAAGACCCGCGACATCACCCTCGCCACCCAGATCATGCCGGAGACGCTGGAAATCTCGGCCGATATCGATCTGCTCGACCAGGCCCTGATCAACCTGGTGCGCAATGCCATCGAGGCGCTGCGCGACACGCCCTGCGGCCAAATCGGGCTGATCGCGGTGCAGGAGGCGGGCGGCCGCGTCGCCCTGGCGGTGAGCGACAACGGGCCGGGCATCCCGCCGGAGATGCGGGAGAAGGTGTTTGTGCCTTTTTTCACCACCAAGCGGCAGGGCAGCGGCATAGGCCTCAGCCTGGTCCGCCAGATTGCCGCCGTCCACAATGGCAGCATCGCCATCACCGAAACAAGGGGCGGCGGCGCCACCATCAGCATGCGCTTCTGAGGCCGCTAGGGCTCCAGCCGCCGCTGCGGCTTCATCGCAATGGTCATCGACGCCCCGACCAGCATCAGGATCATGGTGCCGGCAAAGGGCAGTTCCCAGTTGTTGGTGCGGTCGATGATGAAGCCGCCCACCACCGGGCTGATGATCGCCGCCAGGGCAGAGCCGCTGTTCATCATACCGCTGGCGGTGCCGCTGAATTCGGTCGCGATGTCCATCGGCACCGCCCACATCGGCCCAATGGTCATTTCGGCGAAGAAGAAGCCCGCCGCCAGGCAGGCCAGCGAGACATGGCGGTCATGGACGAACAGCAGCGGCAGCAGCGACAGCGCCGTCATTACCATGCAGACCGCGACCATGGCGCTGCGGGCCAGCTTCAGGTTGCCGGTCTTGTGCAGCAGCCGGTCGGTGACCAGGCCGCCCAGCGTGTCGCCCACCACGCCGGCGAAGAACACGCCCGAGGAGAACAGCGCCGACTTGCCCAGCTGCATGTCGTAGCTGTGCAGGAAATATTGCGGAATCCAGCTGAGGAACAGCCAGAGATTCCAGCCATAGCAGAAATAGACCAGCGTCACCGGCGCCATGCGTTTGGCCAGGCGCATCCAGGGCACCGCGCGCGAGTTCGCCGCAACCACCGGCAGCGCCGCCACTTCCTCCGGCGTGATGCGCGGATGGTCGGCGGGCTTTTCGGTGAAGACCAGCGCCCACAACCCCACCCAGACCAGCGCCAGGCAGGCACAGACGAAGAAGGAAGCGCGCCAGCCCTGGGCGGTCATGATCACCACGATGATGCCGGGAGCCAGCGCATTGGCGATGCGGGCAAAGGCATGGGTGATGCCCTGGGCGAAGCCGCGCCTTGCCTTTGCCACCCAGCGCGACATGGCGGCGGTGGCGGCGGGAAAGGTGGCGCCCTCCCCCAGCCCCAGCAGCAGCCGCGCCGCCAGCAGCGACGCCAGGCCGCCCGACAGGCCCATCAGAATGTCGGCAGCGGCCCAGATCAGGCCGCAAACGATGAGAGTGCGGCGGGTGCCGAAACGCTCGCTAACCCGCCCACCGATGATCTGGAACACCAGATAGGGATAGGCGAAGAAGGAAAAGACCAGGCCAATCTGGGTGCGGTTGAGGTGGAATTCGGTGCCGAAACCGGCCGCGGCGGTGGAGACGTTCACCCGGTCGAGATAATTGATGAAATACATCATGCAGAGCAGCGCCAGCACGATGCCCGGCGGGCGAAACAGCCTGGTCATTATTCCCCCTGATCACCCTTGGGCGCGGCGCGCCATTCTTCCTAGGCAGCCTTCGCTGCGTGCGTGGCGAAATATTCCATCGCGGACTCGACCCCGCTGCCGGCAAGATTGACGCCGGCCAGCTTCATCCCCATTTCGCAGCCCGCCAGCGTCGCCAGCAGGGTGAGGTCGTTGCTGTTGCCAAGATGGCCGATGCGGTAGGTGCGCCCCTTGAGCTTGGAAAGCCCCGCGCCCAGCGAAAGGTCGAAGCGCTCCAGGATCAGCTTGCGCAGCGCGTCCGCGTCGATCCCGGCCGGCAGGATCACGCCGGTCAGGATCGGCGAATGCAGGTCCGCATCGGCGCATTGCACCGGCAGGCCCCAGGCATTGACCGCGCCGCGCACGCCGGCGGACCAGCGGCGGTGGCGGGCGAAGACATTCTCCAGCCCCTCTGCTTCCAGCATCTCCAGCGCCTCCGACAGGCCGTAGAGCAGGTTGGTGCTGGGGGTATAGGGAAAATATCCGGTCTTGTTGGTCTCGATGATCTCGTCCCAGGCCCAGAAGGATCTGGGCAGCCTGGCGCTTTTTGCCGCCTCGAGGGCGCGCGGGCTGAGCGCGTTGAAGCCCAGGCCGGGCGGCAGCATCAGACCCTTCTGCGAGCCGCTGATGGTGACGTCAACGCCCCATTCGTCATGGCGGTAATCGGCGCTGGCCAGGCCGGAAATGCTGTCCACCAGCAGCAGCGCCGGATGCTTCACCGCGTCGATGGCGCGCCGCACCGCGAGAATGTCGGAAGTGACGCCGGTGGAGGTTTCATTGTGCACCACGCACACCGCCCGGATGCTGTGCTCCTTGTCGGCGGCCAGGCGCTCCCCGATCAGCGCCGCCTGCACGCCATGGCGCCAGCCCGGCGCATTGGGCAGGTCGGCGTCACTGCCACGCCATTCCAGGATTTCGGGCTTGAGCCCGAGCCGGCCCGCCAGCTTCGCCCACAAGGCGGCGAAATGGCCGGTCTCGTACATCAGGACATGGTCGCCGGGACTGAGCAGATTGACCAGTGCCGCTTCCCAGGCGCCGGTGCCCGAGGACGGGTAGATCATCACCGGATGCTGCGTCCGGAAGACCTTTTTGATCCCCGCCAGCAGCTTCAAACCCAGCGCGCCGAACTCCGGGCCGCGATGATCGATGGTGGGCAGGCTGATGGCGCGCAGGACGCGGTCGGGCACCGGGCTGGGGCCCGGAATCTGCAGGAAGTGATGGCCGACGGGATGGAAATCCAGATTGAGCATCGCGCTTCCGGGTCTTTTTTGGTGAGCGTCAAATTGCTATGAATAAAGCCAGATTGCAAACAAGATAGCATTTATGCTGCACCTGCGGCAGGGTCGAAGCCCATGACCGCCACCGAGACCAGCCGCCTTCTGGCCCGTCGCCTTGCCGCCGAAACACGCGGCGAGGTGCTGTTCGGCGATGGCGATCGCGGCCGCTACGCCACCGACGCCTCGATCTACCAGGTCATGCCGTTGGGCGTGTTCGTGCCGCGGGACCAGCGCGACGTTGCCACGGCCATCGCCATCGCCCGCGACCTGAAAGTGCCGGTGCTGGCGCGCGGCGCCGGCACCAGCCAGTGCGGCCAGACGGTCGGGGCGGCGCTGGTGATCGACACCAGCAAATACCTGCGCGGCATTCTGGACATCGATGCCCAGGGGCGCACCGCCCGGGTCGAGCCCGGCCTGGTGCTGGATCATCTCAATGCGGCGCTGAAGCCGCACGGTCTCTGGTATGCGGTGGATGTCTCCACCAGCGCCCAGGCGACGCTGGGCGGCATGGCGGGCAACAACAGCTGTGGCTCGCGCTCCATCGCCTATGGCAACATGGTGCACAATGTGCTGGGCGCGCGCGTCCTGCTGTCGGACGGCACCGAAGCGGAGTTCGGGCCGGTGGAGGGATTGAGCGGCCGCGCCGCGCAAATCGCCGCTTCCGTGCGCAACCTGGCGCTGGCGCATCGCGGCGAGATCGAGGCGCGCTGGCCCAAGGTGCTGCGCCGCGTGGCGGGCTACAATCTCGACATTTTCCACAACCAGAATGAGCGGCCCTATACCGGCGATGGCAGCGTCAACCTGGCCCATCTGCTGGTCGGCTCGGAAGGTACGCTCGCCTTCACCCGCGAACTGACCCTGAAGCTCAGTGACCTGCCGCGCGCCAAGGTGCTGGGCGTGGTCAATTTCGCCAGCTTCCATGCCGCGATGGATGCGGCCCAGCACATCGTCAGGCTCGGTCCCAGCGCGGTGGAGTTGGTCGATCGCATCATGATCGAACTCAGCCTTACCAACCCCGCCTTCCGTCCCACCATCGAGACGGCACTGATCGGCAGGCCGGACGCCATCCTGCTGGTGGAGTTCTCCGGCGACGATCGCGCCGCGCTGACGCGAAAGCTGAAAGACCTGGCGGCGCTGATGGGCGATCTCAGCCAGCCCGGCAGCGTGGTCGAAATGGTGGATGAGGCGCCGCAGAAGAATTTGTGGGAGGTGCGCAAGGCTGGCCTCAACATCATGATGAGCCTGAAAGGCGACGGCAAGCCGGTCAGCTTCATCGAGGATTGCGCCGTGCCGCTGGAGCATCTGGCGGAGTACACCGCGGCGCTGACCGAGGTCTTCGCCCGCCATGGCACCCACGGCACCTGGTATGCCCATGCCAGCGTCGGCACGTTGCATGTGCGGCCCATTCTCGACATGCGGCGCGGCGGCGCGCTGAAGATGCGCGCCATCGCCGAGGAGGCGTCCGAGCTGGTGCGGAAATATCGCGGCGCCTATAGCGGCGAGCATGGCGACGGCCTCTGCCGCGGCGAATGGGTGCAATGGCAGTTCGGGCCGAAGCTGAACGAGGCCTTCCGCGCCATCAAGCAGGAAATGGATCCGCTGAACCTGTTCAATCCGGGCCGCATCATCGATCCACCGCGGATGGATGACGCCGGTCTGTTCCGCACCCCGCCGCAATCCTATGCCGTGCGGCCTTACTTGCCGGCGCTCGACTGGTCGGACTGGGATGTGCAGAACGATCCCATTACCGAAGCGATTTCCGCGCCCGGCAGCGGCGGCGATCCGGCACGCGGCTTCGCCAAGGCGGCGGAGATGTGCAACAACAACGGCACCTGCCGCAAATTCGACGCCGGCACCATGTGCCCGAGCTATCGCGTCACGCGCGACGAACAGCACACCACGCGCGGCCGCGCCAACACGCTGCGCCTGGCGCTGTCGGGCCAGCTTGGGCCCGATGCCCTGACCGGCGAGGCGATGCGCGAAACACTCGATCTGTGCGTCTCCTGCAAGGGTTGCCGGCGCGAATGTCCCACCGGCGTGGACATGGCAAAGATGAAGGTGGAGTTCCTCTCTGCCTACAAGGCGCGGCACGGCTTCAGCCTGAGGGACCGGCTGGTGGCACATCTGCCCGATTACGCCGCCACCCTCAGCCGCAACGCCTGGCTGCCCAACCTGCGCGACCGCGTGCCGGGCCTGGCCTGGCTGGGCGAGAAACTCACCGGCCTGTCGGCGCGGCGTTCCCTGCCGCGCTTCCGGCGCGATACCTTCTGGCAGGCCCATGATCCGTCGCTGTTCGCCGGCCGCGATGCCGCGCTGGCCACGGCCAGGGCAGGCGGCAAGGTGGCGGCGCTATTCGTGGACACCTTCAACGGAATTTTCGAAACGGAAAATGCTCATGCGGCGGCGCGCCTGCTGCACAAGGCCGGCTATACTTTATATCTGGTCAGCAAGGCCGACGGCGCCCATTGCTGCGGCCGAACCTTCCTGGCGGCGGGCATGGTGGACAAGGCGCGGGCCAGGGCCGCCGCACTGATCCAAGACCTGGCGCCGCTGGCCGAGGCCGGCATCG